>JBGPQP010000039.1:0-2004 GCA_041489155.1 Candidatus Aenigmatarchaeota archaeon | reverse complement strand
GTCGACATTAGTCAATGCTATCGCTCCTTCTGAGGGGCAGTCGGATGTGGCATTGAGCCTAAACAATATCTGGTTAGTAACGTTGAAGCTAGGCTGCCCATTGGTCCAGTTCGGCTGCTGGATGCTGTTCTTGAGCTGGCCTCTCACCGTCAGGGAATATTCCTGGCTGGTGTTCTTGTCCTTGTAGCAGGCATCGTTGTATGTCCCCCCTTTCCATTTTTGTGTTCCGTAGCCGTGGCTGCAGTTGGGCTCGAAATTCATACTCAGGGAAGAGTCGGAAATGGTCTTGTTTTCATGGACAGTGCCATAGGAAGAGCCGTCAACGGTGACGAAGAAAGCTCCTGAAACGTTCTGCCCGACTCCTGCATTGCTTCTGTCAGAATCGTTGATTCTGACGCGCAGCAGGCCGGTATCGGAGCCCTCCCTGTTTATGGTTATGCCGGAACCCTGATTGTCGTAATAGACGTTGACGTCATCCCTGATTATGGTGAAGTTGAGCGCAGCCGCCTCCGCCGTGAAGCCGAACGCATCGGTAGCATTGAATTTGTATGACGCATTATTCAAGGACGGCGTTATGTCCGGGCATGAGAAATACGTGTCCGAGAAGTGCTCCTGCGACACGGTGTAATTCCATGTCGTTCCTGACGAACTACATTCATTCGTCTCCAGCAGTTGCCACTCCGTTGTCTGATTTTTCCTGAACCAGAGGCTCACGTTGAAGGGGAAGCTATCTGCTTTCCTGCACCTCATTATGAAATTGAAATTCTCGCCCCAGCTGTAATCATTGTCCACGTCCAGGAATGGGACGTAGTTCTCCACTTCCGGAGCCGTTGCTAATCTGAAGGCGTTCTCCCTGAAAAGGAGCAGGCTGGTGTAATATTGCTCGGTTGCCCTGAAAGTCATGTTGTAAAGGCCAAGAGTAAATATAGTCGTCGTGCTCCAGTTGTTGAAATAAGAACCATTTCCGTATGCGGTTATCGTCAGGTTGGATTTCTGAGGGTCTCCTGCGGTTTTCACTGTTATGTTGGTGCTGTCAAGACCGTCAATGCCATGGTTGCAGTCATCGAAAACCGATAAATTGAAAGGCACGTTTACGTCAGATGCCCTTCTGTAAACCCCTCCGTCAGGCGTTATGATTGTGCCGTTGAGGTAAGCGTTTATGGTAACGTTGTAAACCCCTGTGACGTTGGTATCCTTGAACTTGGAGTTATTGACTATGCCCATCTTCCAGTACTGGACGCCCACGTTGTAGGTGCAGTCAGGCTCAAGGGTGTAGTTCACGAAACCTCCTTCCATCGTTCTGTAGGCATCCTGGCTCTCGAATGATGTGACATTCTCGAAGTTTGTCCCGTTCTTTGTCACCCAGACCACTGCAATGGCCTCTTCCTGCGAAAGGTTCCTGTTCTGGTCAATTGATGTTACCTGCACCGAAAGTATCCTGCTGTCCGTCCCGTTCCTCCATGTGCTCCCACCGCTGCCGGAAACGTACGTTATGCTCATGTCATCCTTTTCCACTGTGTAATTGGAGCCGCTTATTTCATGAGAGTAAACGTTTCCTCCCAGCGGGTTCGGGTTCGTGGCCTCGTCCGTCGCATTGAACTTGTATCTCCACACCCCAAGATGGGCGGGCGCGCTGTATACCGATGTCCCTTCCGTGAAGGTTATCCTCGTCTTATTTAAATCGGAGAAGAACTTCGTGTCCACCAGCTCCCACTCGCCCCAGCCGGAGACATTGTTATATTGGCTCTTGAAAAGGTTAACAGTGACCTGGTCCCCATCCTCGTCAGTGACGTTTACAGTGAAGTTCCTTTCCTCTGACCAGGAGCCGTTCTCGCCCGTGTCGCCATCATAGCCGCTGGTGTGGAGCTCGGGCTGCTCAAGCAGGGGGGCCGTTTCTATGAAGAAGCCCGAAGAGCCCGTCGCATAGCTTATGCTCTTGTTCTGGGAATGATAATACTGCTTGGCGGAAACTATCTCTATGTCATACCCTCTTACCGACATTTG
>JBGPQP010000038.1:0-2071 GCA_041489155.1 Candidatus Aenigmatarchaeota archaeon | reverse complement strand
TGTCATCCAGTAACCCGATTTTTTCTACCAGCGAGCGTCTAAACAGCATGCAAAAGCCGACGATCCTCCGGAGGGGTATTCGGCGGTGTCTGTTCTTTTCTCTGAATACTCCGGCATATTTGTGCATTTGTTGAATTGTCTTATAATCTGTATCAACCTTCTGAGGTCCGCTTATATTATTAGTCATAGGGCCAACGATGCCCATGTCCGTCGCGCTCTTCAGGCATTCAAGCATGCCGGAGAGCCAGTTCTCAGTAACAACGACATCGTTGTTCAAAAGGAGGACGTATTCACCAGATGACGCCTCGATTCCCTGGTTGCAGCCCTTGGAAAAACCGAGGTTTTTTTTGTTCTCGATCAACCTGTAATTTGAGTTTTCTTTGACAAGCTTTTTCAGCCATTTCACGGTTCCGTCGGTTGATCCATTGTCAACAAAGATGAGCTCGTGCGGTTCGGGTGTGTGTTTCCGGATGCTCTCGACGCACTCCCCTGTGTAACGGAGCTGGTTGAAGGTGAGGATGACGATGGATACAGCGTCTTTCTTCACATCTCTGCCGGAAACGTTAAGTGATCTTCTTTCTTCTTCGGTCAGCTCAAGTGGTGGAATCTTCGTTAAAGCATTAATCATGTCCGCAAGTAGTGTAGCCACCTTTTCAGGCGAAAAGTGTTCGTTGATAAATTGCCTGCTCTTCTCAGAAACTGCTATCCACAGTTCATCGTCAGAACACAGCCGGGCAACATGCCGAGCAAATTCTTTAGGATCATCGGCGATAAAAGCTGTATCTTCGTGTACAAGGCCCATGCCTTCAGATCCGATAGATGTAGTTACGACTGGGAGCCCATACGCCATAGCCTCCCCGATCTTTCCCTTCATGCCGGCGCCATAACGGAGCGGTGACGCGGAGACACGTGCATTTCTAAGATAGGGTTCCGTAGATGGAACGTATCCCGTAACTATGATATTTTTGTTCCTCAGATCTAGGATCTCTTTCGGCGGGTTGTTACCCACTACAGTAAAGATCACCTTGGGCAGACTCTTCCTCACTATGGGGAAAATATGATTAACAAAATAAATCACCGCGTCCACGTTGGGGGTATGGTTGAAATTGCCGATGAACAGCAGGCCGTTTCGACCCTCAGGCACAACCGGCCCGTTATCAACAGCATGAATGTTCGGAATTACGAAGTGCGGTTTGCCAGGAAGATCAGACTTTATGTGTTTCCAGTCCTGTTCCGTAACAGTGATAACGGCGTCGGCCTTGGAGTAGATGGACAGCTCCCGCTCTTTGGTGTCGGCAGCGCGTTTCAGCCCCTTCCGGTCCTCGCTTAGTTCTGCCTGACGAGTTTCCCTGACGAAATGAATATCCACGGTATCGATAAGGATTCTCGTTTCCGGTGAAAGAACGCGGATGCGAGCCAGGTATTGAAGCGCTACATCGTAGAACGAAAGGATTGCATATGTATAGCGACGTGCGGTAAGGATCTGCTTGAGGTCGATCTTCCGGGCGTCGACAGCGTATCCTAGCTGCCTTAGGACATCGGGATCTGTTGCGTACACCTCTACACCCATCTTTCTGAGGACAGTTGCATAGGTGTTCTGCCCCTGGCCGTTGCGGGCAATAAAGGTAATATGGTAGCCCTGTTTTCGAAGGAGGGAGATTATCGTGAATAAGCGGAGAGACCCTGAGGCCCTGTCGAACATGGGCAGAAACGGGTCAATGATCAAAATATTGCCTTGTACATTTCGTTCACTTGCCTTGAAAACGTTCTTAGGACTTGGCACACATTGTTGAGATAACTGTTCTTTCCATTTCTGAACAAATTTCCCTCTATTGATAATCTGGTATTTCTTCATCCCCTGTGACAGGTCTGTCCCGCTCGATACACCTTCATGGTGAACTACAACCGAAAACGGACAATACATAACCTTATAGCCTATGGCCCTGACACCGAAGCAGAGGTCGGTGTCCTCGTAATAGCCTGGCGAATACCGCTCATCGAAATAATTGATCTGTTTCAGGATAGATGTTCTGATAAGGAAAGAGGCACCTGATACATAGTCAACTTCCCT
>JBGPQP010000037.1:0-2157 GCA_041489155.1 Candidatus Aenigmatarchaeota archaeon | reverse complement strand
TCGGAGCGCTGAAAAGCTCGTTCACCCTCGCCACGAAAAACTTCTGGACCGTGCTGCTATTCGACATAATTGTCATAATCGCCCTGTTCGGGACCGTACTCGTATTCTCGCTTCCCCAGGGGGCTGTCGAGAGCCAGATGTATGGCTCGGCCGGCAACATCGTTGTAGTTCTGCTCCTTTTCGCGGTATCCGTAGTCGCCTCTCTTATCGAGACGGTGGTGGTATCGCTGATAGCGGTCAACCTGATTTATTTCTTCCGGAAGAGGCTGACAACACCCGAGGGTGCAGAATCCGGACGGGTGGCAACCCCCAGGATTAAGCCGATTCGCAAATCCCGGGGACATTCGAAACAATAATAACACCTTTCTGAAAGATTAGAATGGATTCTATGTCAGAGCACAAGCACTGGTCAGAATGGCTCGCCGAGCGCGTCATCGCCGAGAAGAAGGAGCCGTATGTGATTACGAGCGGCATCACCACCTCAGGTCCGGCCCACCTGGGCACCCTCTGCGAATTCCTTTTCCCGGATTCGATTCGCAGGCAGCTGGAAAAGAGCGGGAAAAAAGTGACGTTCTATTTCCTGGCGGACATATTGGATGCGTTCGATTCCGTCCCAGTGGCGATGGAACCCTATAAAACCGAACTGGAGCCCCACCTCGGGAAGCCGCTTTGCGACGTGCCCGACCCGACAGGAAAAGGCCGCAGCTTCGGCGACCATTTCCTCGATGAAGTGAAACTTCTGATGGAGGGGTTCGGCGTCAAGGCGACAATCATGCGCATGAACGACCTCTATTCGGAGGGGAAGTTCGATGAGTGGGCGAGATTCTATTTGAAAAACGAGCCCGAAGCGAAGAGGATTGTAGAGGAAAGCAGTGGCAAACAAGAGAAAAAGGACTGGTCGCCTATAATGCCCATCTGCGCCCAGTGCGGGAAAATCGCCACGACGCGCGTCATTTCGCATGACGGCGAGAACTACGAATACGTGTGCGACAAGGACGTGAAATACGTTAAGGGCTGCGGCTTCCGCGGCAAGGCGAAGATAGCAGACCATCGGTATAAAATCACATGGAGGCTGCACTGGCCGGCGTGGAAGCAGATTTTCAAGACGAGCATAGAGGGGGCGGGGATGGACCACCACACGAAAGGCGGCTCGGAAGACACGTGCAAGGAGATAACCCTTAACCTCATGAAGGCCGATTACCACATACCGTTCAAGTACGGGTTCATCCTGTTCCAGGGCAAGAAATACTCCAAGTCGAAAGGCATCGGCATGGGCGTAACGGAGCTCGTCAAGCTCGTGCCTCCGGAGATAATCAAGTACATCCTAATCAAGCCGGACCTTGAGGAGAATGTCGACATCAACCCTACCGCGGAAAGCATGCTAAAGACGATGGAGGACTTCCAGAAGGCCGCGGAGCTTTCAGGAAAAGACCGCGAAGCGCTGAACCGGCATGAGCGCAAGATGGCAATTGCATACGAGCTTTCTGCAGAAAAACTGAATTGGTCGGTCCAGTTTTTGGACGTGCTCCTGTATTACCAGATATACCACGACTGGGAGGAGGTCACGAAGCTCACCGACGATCGGGAGGGGGTTGCATACCTGCGGCCCTATGTCGAGGAGTGGATAGCGCGCGATTTCATGCCCGACGATTACCGCTTCAAATACCAGCCCGGCGTGGTGAAGCCGAGCGAGGCGGCTCTGAAACTGGTCACGAGCCTTAATCCCGGCATGGATGCCCTCGCCATACACAATGCTGTTTTCGAGTTCGCGAAAGCGAGCGATTATGAGCCGAAAAAGCTGTTCGCCGACCTTTACCAGACGCTTCTCGGAAAGGAGCGCGGCCCGAGGCTGGGCAAACTGATTGCGGCCCTCGGCGTTTCACGCGTCAAAAAGGACATGGGTGTGGCATGACCGTCATAAAAATATCCGAGGATGACTTCGAGGCAGCGGTCGATATCGCAGCCGCCCTGCTGAAAAGCGGCGGGACGATGGTCTATCCGACCGATACGGTTTATGGCATCGGGGCGGATGCGGCATCAGAGGAAGCTGTGGAAAAAGTCCACAAAATGAAAGGCATCAAGGACAAAAGGCCCATGTCGGTGATGGTCTCTGACCTCGGAATGATTGACTATTTCTGCGAGACAGGCGTATGGGAG
>JBGPQP010000036.1:0-2297 GCA_041489155.1 Candidatus Aenigmatarchaeota archaeon | reverse complement strand
TTTGGAGGTGTGTTGAATGAGCATGACGAAGGAAACTCCCGAGTTTAAAGACGTATTCGGGAACGTAAATCCGGACGAGAAGAAGGCGGCAGGCACGCCGCCCCTCATCGATGAGATAGACCAAATCATCGATTTTTTCGAGGAGAAGATGCAGATTGATGGTCTCCCTAAAGGCAGATACGGAGTGGAGATTGACGCGCCCGACGTTGAACCGTATATCGGGGACAGGAAGGAGGCGCGGGATTTCATCCTCGCGCGCTTCCACGAGCTGGCACACAGGCTCTTTAAGGAGATTAAGGAGCCTCCCGCCATAGAGGACATTCAGGACATGGATGAGAACCGTGAGCCAAGCATGGACATGAACGACTTGGACTGAGGTGATTGAACGAAGAAGATAAGATTGGAGGAGATAACGCCCAAAATCGGCTTCATCGACGAATGGGGCGCTTTGCCTGCAATCACGTATGCATTGAACGAGAACAAGAACCTGATGCTCTGTGGCGACACAGGCACAGGGAAAACCTATGTCATTCGCGAGATAGCGGGCGTGGTTAAAGCTCAGTATGAAACCATAAATATGCACGCCGCCGTGTCTCAGGGCGAAATCATAGGCAAGTACGACTTTGATAAAAGCGGGAAGGTCGTATGGCAGGATGGTGTTCTCACCCGCTGCATGCGCGAGGGCAAGTGGTGCATAGTCGAGGAAGCCAACGGGATGCGTTCGGAGGTGAGCCTTTGTTTTTTCTCGCCGATGGACGAGATAAGGCGCGAGGTTGTGCTGACGCGGAAGGACGGCGAGGTCATTAAAGCGCACGAGGACTTCCGCCTGATTTTCACAGGCAACCTTGGATACCGCGGCACCGAGCGGTTCAATCCTGCATTGCAAAACAGGATTGCATTGTACGTCGATATCCCTTATCTCAGCGTTGAGCTTGAAAGCCAGCTGCTGCAGAAGCGCACGGGGATAAAGAAGGACATGGCTGACAACATGGCGCGGGTCGCAAGCGCGGTGCGCGCCAATCGCGACAAGTCGGGCTTCAGACCACTATCGACAAGAACTATGCTTTGGTGGGCACAGCAAGTGGTGAATGGCGGATTTGAACCGCTGGTTGCGGCTGAGAATACCATTATCCCAACACTTGCTGATGAACCGAAGGAAAGGGATATTGTGCGGCAATTTGTAAAGTCGGTATTCCAGAAACGGAAAATAGATGCAGACGACTGATTTAAAAGCTTTAACTACCGATACTACTATCAGGTGGTTAAAATGCCAAAGGGAATATACAACAGACCGTCTGACATTGGGAAAAGGATTAGCAGAGGGATGGAAAAATCGGGAAAAGGAAAGGGATTTCATTCCTCGCCTAGAACCGAATTTAAGAGAGGAAAAGATAATCCCTTTTGGAAAGGTGGAGGATACAAATACATTCACTTTGCTGTGCGCCGGATTAAACCGAAAACTCCTTGTGAAATGTGTGGCGCACGCAAGTGGGTGGATTTAGTCTTTAAAGACCATTCTGCCGGTGTGAAGACACCAGAACGATATACCATGAACCCAGCTGATTACAGGTGGCTGTGTAGAAAATGCCACATTAAAACGGATGGACGTGGCAAGCGATTAGCGCAAAGTGCAAAATTATACTGGAAACAAAAGGAGGTGATTTCACGGAGAGAAAAGATAAAGAAAAACAGATAAGTCTTCATTTGAACGTCCTGAGCCGCATGGCTCTTGGGCGAGATATAGACATTACCTTGCAAGACCAAGGGCAGGGTACGTATGCCAACGTCTCGAAGGGCAAGATTTTTGTTGAAGATTGCTCTGACGACATTGAAGTTTTGATTGGATTAGCATACCACGAGCTTGGGCACGTCTTAGCAACTGAAGGCATTGATTACCATAAGGAATTCAACATCCCAGAAGCAGATGTGAGAGCACTGCATAATCAGATGAATTCTTTGGAGGACTATAGGATTGAAAATCGAATTGGACATCTGTATCCTCCAAGTGCTTTCTATTTGCATAAGGTGGGGCGGTGGTTCAGGCTGAAATACAGCCACGACAAGAAGATAGGCGACATGGTGGATAATCCTCAGTACGCGTTGCACATGCTTCTCGACGACATAGACCTGATGAAGTTCGTCCCGAAGGATTGCAGGAAGGAGATACGCGCATTGAATGGCGAGCTGAGGGAAAAGAAGTTTGCCGAGATAATCTCCACCCGCGCGCTGTTTCCAATCGCGCGCGACGCATACTATCGCCTCAAGCCCTATATGCCCAAAGGCAAGGGCGAGGATGA
>JBGPQP010000035.1:0-2311 GCA_041489155.1 Candidatus Aenigmatarchaeota archaeon | reverse complement strand
GCGAGGTTGTTGAGCTTTCAGAGTCAGCCCTGCGCCTGCGTCCGGGGCTTTCCGAATGCCCGCTCTGCTCCTCGAAGCTCACCGACGATGGGATATCGCATGTCAAAGCCGAAAAGGACCGGCTCGTGGGTGAGAAAAAAGCCCGCGTGGCGGAACTGGGTGCGCTGATATCCAGAAGCAAGAAAGAGAACGAGGAGATGCAGAGCCGGCAGAGGCGCGCTGCGCTTCTTGCAGACAAGTGCATCAGCCTGAAGAAGGAGGCAGGATGCGCAGAAGCGCTGAAGGCGAATAAAGCGGAGATTGAAGCAAAGCTCGCAAGCGCCATGAACGAACGCAAGGTAATATCTGAAAAAACCGATTCCGTTGCCAAGGAAGCCGAAAGGCTGAGGGCGCAAATCACCGAGAAGAAAAACCTGCTGGCAAAACGCGCGGATGCGGAATCAACGGCCAAAAAGCTTGGCGAAGCGCAATCAGCGCTGGCAGCCCTGAAGTTCGATGAGAACTCTTTCGAGGAACTTAGGTTGCTGGCCGAGACGGCGCGCATCGAGGCCGAACGCCATCACTCATCGAAAAAATCCCTTGAAACGCAGGTGCGGATGGCTGCAGACATGCTTGCCCTTGTGCTCGGGGAGCTCTCCGTAATGAAAACGACGGCCGATGATATGCGAGACCTGCTGGTTCTTGAGGAGCAGCTGGCGATATTCAAGAACGCCCTTCTCGAGACCCAGACCTCACTGCGCCTGAACCTTGCGGATGCCATAAACGCCGCCATGAACGAAGTGTGGCCGGTCTTCTATCCGTATCGGAACTACCGCACCCTGCGTCTCGGCGTAAGCGAGAAGGATTACATTTTCGAGGTAGATGACGGGAGCGGGGACTGGAAGGGACTTGAGACTGTAGCGAGCGGCGGGGAGCGGGCATGCGCCGCGCTCGCCTTGCGTGTCGCCCTGGCGATGGTCCTCACCCCGAAACTGGGCTGGCTGATTCTGGACGAGCCGACGCACAACCTGGATGCCGAGGCGGTGGAGATGCTATCCTCCGCCCTGGAATTCAAGGTGCCTGAAGTCGTGAACCAGACGTTCGTGATAACGCACGACGAAGCGTTCATGGGCTCGGAATTCGCATCCAGCTACCGCCTTAGCAGGGACAAGGAGCATAACGGCGAGACGAAGGCAGAATCGATGTGAAAAGCAGCACAAATTATGCTGGCTTACGCTGGATGTGCAATTTCCGTGCCTTCTGGGCTATTAATCAGCTGTAGACGTCTTCCTCTATCCTGCCCACGATGTCGAGCTGGTCGGAGGCATTCTTGCCGGTCTTGTCGAGATACCATTCCTTGCAGCCGTCCTCGTTCTGTGCCGCATAGTAGGCAATCGAGCAGTACACGTCCTCCTTGGTCGCAAGCCCTATCGCGAAGAGGTACTGGAGTATGCTCTTGAATTCGTCTATGACGAACACCCTGCGTCTCGAGACGCGCAGCTTGCGCAGGTCGGTGAACTTCATGTCGTCGCGGCCCAGCAGGATGTTGTTCAGGGTGAACCGCCCGATACTCAGGTTCGTGGCGGGGAGTTCGGCTATCTTCTCTGTTATCATCTCGACGAGCCTGCCCTTGCCCTTCCGGTCGAGCGTATCGACATCGGTGAAATGGACGTTCGCCTTCGCTATCCTCTTGTCGAAAGCCCATGATTCATGCTCGACCTTGGATATCACATAATCGTTGCCCAGGGCCGTCCTGAGGAAACCGACGATGTTCTCTACTGCGCCCTTTATCTTGCCATAGGCGTTGTAAAGCGCCTGGGCGATTTCCCTCACGGTCTTCCTGAAGATATACGTGCTGTTGTTGTGCTTGAAGCAGATGCTGTCCGCGCCGTCCCTTGCAGCAACGCGATAGAGGTCCAGGAGGTCGTCTTCGCCCCTGCGGAAATCTATCCGTTTCACGCGGATGCATTCGGACTTGCTCTCCTTCCAGTCGTACTCCTGGCTTACCGTCTCTCCGGATTCCTGCTTCCGGGATGACACCGGGACCTCTTTTGTGAATTCGGGCAACATGTAATCATCGTGCTTTCCAGCGTCCAGGCTGAGCTGCCTGTCGCCTTCCTCCTGCACGAACGCAAACTCGGTTTTCTTCATTGTGGAACCTCTGGACCTGGTTGCCTACGAATATATATTTTATGCCACCTTCAGTATTTAAACCTGTGTCACATCTTTCGAGATTCGTAACCATCCCCATTGCCTAATCCGTCTCGATTCTCGGCGCAAGGAAATAAATGACCTTGGCCCCCTCGATGTCGTATTCCAGCTTCAGCGGCCT
>JBGPQP010000034.1:0-2718 GCA_041489155.1 Candidatus Aenigmatarchaeota archaeon | reverse complement strand
GAAAGAGCGTCCCACGCTTCCGGACGGCTTCCGCGGCAAGGTCGAGTGGAGCAGGGATACGTGCACCTTCTGCATGCTCTGCGCGGTGAACTGCCCGACCAACGCCATTGCCATAAACAAGGAGCAGGGGACATGGGCGATAGACACAGGCAAATGCATCTTCTGCGGCAAATGCCATGACGTCTGCCCGACCACGCCGAAGTCGGTGAACAACTCGGAAAAATTCGAGCTTGCAGAATACGATAAGGCGAGATTCGCCCACGTCTACAGGAAATAAGCCAGACTTATCTTTTGCTGATTTTGTCGGCGACTTTTTTGAAGGGATTCGAAGCGTGACCGAGCTCCCGCTCAAGCGAAACGCCCAGCATTCCTTTTTTGTAAAGGCCGGCTATCAGTTTCGCCACCCTCCTGCTTGCCTGCATGACCGGTTCGCTGACCTGCTGGCCGAACTCGCTGCTCTTCTTCTGTATCCCTATTATCGTCACCCTCCTCTTTACCACCTGGTCGGCCTGGTAGAGGCGGAGGAAAAGCGTGAGCGGCGTGGTGTGCGTGGAAACGAGCGTGTCGCTTATCTGGTGCTCGTGGATGAATTTTACGGTGCCCGGCGCCCTGTGGAAGTCGGCGGCATCGGCTATTATCAGCAGGTCGGGTAAGAAGTCGGCGATTTCCTTTACGTGGTTTTCCGGGACAGCGGTCTTGACGAAAAGGAAATTCACGTCGTTCCCTATCTGCTCCTTCAGCAAGTCCGCCACCAGCCAGCCCGCTGCATCGTCGCCTTTCAGGTCGTTGCCTATGCCCAGCATGGCGAACCTGTCCTTCTTTATCTCCTTGTTGATCTCGCCGAAGATGTCGGAAACAGATTTCACGCTTTCGACGTACTGCTTCTTCCTGCCCGACGCAAATTTGGGCAGTTTTGGTTTGGGCAGCTTCATGTTTATATTTTGCATCCGCTTCTTTAAACGATTGAATCCGGAGGAAGCGGGAGCCTGAGAATAGGAATTAATAACCCGTCAACCAAATAGATTATATGCTGGAATCCATACTGAACTTCCACGAGGTCGACAAGTCGCCTTACCTGACTTTCGTCTGGGCGCTGCTGATAACGACCGTGGGCATCCTGCTTTCGACGCAGCTCTTCTACAAGGTCACGATTTCGAACGTATCCTTCAACCTGACCGGCATGTTTTCCGTGATCTTCACCATCATCCCGTCCGTCTTTTTCCTGACCACGGTGATAAACCAGGAGGAAGAGATGGAAGAGGAAGCCTGCCTGAAGCATTACCAGAAGAAGTTCTTCCAGAGGCACGAAAAGGACATACTGATGTTCCTGTTCTATTTCCTCGGGGTCACCGTCGCTTTTTCGATATGGTCGTTCGTCCTGCCCTCTGATTTCTTCCAGGTGCAGCTGGTGAAGATAAACGAGATAAGAGCGGCTGTCTCAGGCGAGATAACGGGAGTGATAGTGAAGGGCAATTTCGACTCGTTCATGGCGATAACGTTCAACAACCTTGAGGTCATGATGTTCGCCTTCATCTTCTCGCTGCTCTACGGGGCGGGCGGGATTTTCATAATCGTGTGGAACGCCTCGATACTGGGGACGTGCATAGGAGAGCTGTCGAAATCCATATACGAAATACCCATCGTCACGCTTACCTTCCTGCCTCACGGCATCCCCGAGATAGTGGGCTACCTTTTCGCGGGCCTCGCCGGCGGGCTGATTTCGGCGGCGATACTGCGCTGCAGGAGCTCTGAAGTCCTCGAGATAATATTCTTCGACTCGCTGAAGATCCTGATAATAGGCGTGCTGTTCATAATCGGGGCGGCGGGCATAGAGGTCTACTTCTGACCCGCGCTTTTAAAGAAAGGCCCGTCAATCGACGGAATAAGATTTATATGGGAAGGGCAGGCAAATATTTAATTAAGGGGTGTCAATATGGTAGATGTTTGGTTTGCCGTTGCGACACTGCTCGCACCAGTTTTTGCAGAGTACGCCAAGATCAGGACCAAGGCTGAGAGACAGTTCAACTTCATAGCGGCCGCAGGAATCTTCTTCCTGCTCTCAATAGCATTCGCAAGTACCCTGTTCTTGACCTACATTGGCTATGCAGGAGTATACCTATTCGAATTCGTGGGCTGGCTCTTCCTGCTCATCGGTGCGCTTTGGGCAGTGTTCGGTGGTTTGATAAAATAAGTGAAACAACAACCGGGAAAAATAGCGGAACTCTTTTCAATTTTTTATTTTCTTTTTACTTTTTCTCTTCCTTCACGACGTAGCACGCGCCAGGGACTTTCGATGACGCGACCTTCAGAGCCTTCCTGCAGAGCGCCTCGTTCGCGGGAGCGACCCTCAATTCAAGAATTCGCTGGTTAGCCATCACCCTTGCTGCGCTGCCTATCGGCCTTCCGAAGGATTGTCGCATGCCTGTCTGGAAACGGTCCGCGCCTGCGCCCGTCGCGAGCGGGTTTTCCCTGAGAACATGATGCGGATAAACAAGAACCTTAAGGAAGAAGCCTTCCTCGCCGACGACCCTTTCAAGCGGCTTGGCCGCGGCGACCCTCATGGCCTCGAGGGCGTTGGTCCTCATCTGGCCCTCGTCCCTTGCGACGAGGAAAAGCCTGACCGTGAACTCGGGCTTGGGTCTGCCCAGCTCGAACCTGTGTATCTTCTGGGGCGGGACGCCTTTAACGTAACCTTTCCTCGGCTTCCTTGTCGAGATT
>JBGPQP010000033.1:0-2791 GCA_041489155.1 Candidatus Aenigmatarchaeota archaeon | reverse complement strand
TTCGTTTGCATTATATTAACTGTTGTTATGCAATCTTAAATCAGTTGATTGAGAACTGGCTACAAGATATCGCCGGTCTATTATTGCCCGTAGACGGTTATCGATGTGCTGCTGTCTATGTAATAATCATAGCTAAGCACGACTGGTATTGCAACCTGTTCGCTTGCTAATGGTGTGCTCTCGATTGTGACCTGGCACGTCACTGATGTACTCTTGCCTTGGAAAAGTTTTATGTGTCCTGCTGTCGTCCCCTCACCATACAGAGTATCGCCAGACAGAGTCGGACAAGTGATATCCAGCCTGTTGCTTTGCAGTGGGATTTCGAAATAAACTTCGTAGTCCTGGTCGCTGTAACCATTTCCTCCCTTGTTTGGGCTGACAACGCCGCTTCCTGTGTTCTGTATATCAACTGTTATCTGGAATATTCTGCTTGCCCCAACTTGTCTTGCTTTGAGGAATTTTCCTGTGTTTACTGTGACTGTCAAAGGCCCTGCGCTCTGGGTTGTTGTCCCTGAAGCAAGGGTTTTGCCCTGGTCTTGAAGCCTCTTGAGTTCCTGGTCATTTACAACGGTTACCTGATTGCTTGCCTTGGTCGTGTAAGAATAATAAACCCTTACTTGTGGGGTATATGTTAATGAAGTCCCTTGGAATTCAACAGGCGCAGTCAGGTCGATTTCCTGTTCGGCAGTAGCGCCCCCTATGCTTTGGCTTTTGTCAGGACCCAGAAGCTCATCCAGATGAAGAATTATTTGGGCGTCTGTTGTCCCTACACCCCACACCCTTCCAGAAGGCACAGATAGAATCCATTCGTCAGGGTCTATTCCTGTAATAAAAGCATTCACATTTTCGGCCATGGAGTCTCC
Organism: Candidatus Aenigmatarchaeota archaeon; assembly: GCA_041489155.1. GTDB lineage: Archaea > Aenigmatarchaeota > Aenigmatarchaeia > QMZP01 > QMZT01 > JBGPQP01. The sequence goes on along the minus strand of JBGPQP010000033.1, from coordinate 1,928 downwards.
CTGGTTTTGAATCTTCAGCCTAAGCTGCAGGCTATCTCCAGAATCGACTGTGGAGAGCGAAGGCGCCCAACTGAGTATCTGGATTCCGGGACCTGTGCTTATTGTGCTGCCGCCTCCCGTGCACCCTGATATCGCGAGAGCTGCAAAAATCGGGACTAACAGCAAAAGGAGCTTCAGATTTGGAGATTGCATATCCTTCATCACTATCTGTTTAATATATGTTTGGTTTAATTTATAAGCCTACGTTATCTTTGGCGGCTTGATTGTTACTTTTATCTCCTTGCGGAATTCGTACACGTAGTCTATGCTCGCGGTGATATAGTAGGTGGCGACCTTTTCGATCCTGTTTGTATATGGGGTTTCGACTGTGAAAAATTGCTTGGGAGATTCCTTGCCTATGAGTTGGAATTTCTCCATTTTCTTAATCGCTGTCGAAATAGCATCTCTTATTTTATAGTCGCCCTGGCCCTGCCCCACATTTGATTCTATCTTCACTGCGGACGTTGGTATTTCGGGTGTATATGTCGTTGTCTGCCCTCCAATTCCTGTATAAGGGGTTAATTGCCCTTGGATGCTTCCTGTGAGGAAGCCGCTCCCTTGGTTCTTTATCTGGAAGGCCAATGTCGTTGTTGAAGCAACGCCATTCTTGACAGGTATTGGCTGCTGGTCTTCCGCAGTAAGCCATGGTTTTATCGGGCCGTAACCCTCAGTTACGTAGGAAGTGATTGCGCTGAATTTACCTTCATCTATCATTCTTTGATATTCTACATAATCCACAAAGGTTATGCTTGTTATGCTTTTTGTGCGGTATGGGTACTGGACGTAAACCTTGAGGTTGCAGGAAGTTTCAAGTGGGATTTCTTTGCTGTCTCTCGCCGTAATTGTCCAGGAAATTGGGATTTTCTGTTTTGGAAGGATGCTGGTTATTTGGCATTCTGTTCCATCTGCATCCTGGGAATTAGGACATGTGACCTTTATCTCCTTGAATAGTCCTTCGCATGTATCATAAAGTTTGATTTTTACAGGATTGTTTTGGAAGTCTTTTTGCGGAACCGTCTCTCCTCCCTTGTTCTCTATCCAGGCCGAAAGACGGAATTGCTGGCCGGTCGAAACCGTTGAGGGGATTGCCTCAAGCGTGCTTATCACAAGCACATCATTCTCATACTCGACTGTTCCGCCGCTGCAGGTGATTCCTGGTATGCAAAGCCATTCCAGGCCGGGGATTGAAGTGCAACCTGATACAGAAACTACTAGTAACAAGGCGAGTGGTAACAGAACGAACGGTTTCTTTTTCATTAAATAATATTATGCAGTCCAATCTATTTATTACTATGAAGCCCGGAAGGAAAAAGAGAATGAAAGGACAATTGGTGTTCGAGTTCATGATTGCGGTGGTGATATTCTTCGGGCTGATATTCTACGTGCTGAACTACCTGAACGGGACTGTAGCTGGGTACAGCGCTGACTACTCGGCGGAGAGCATGGAGAGCAGGGCCTCCCAAATAGGGGAGATGCTGGTCATGAACAGGGGTGTGTGGGTCTCCGGGAACCCCTTGGTTACGGGGATTGCGGAGAACTGGCCTGTGCTCAATTCCACGAAGATATCGTGGCTGAACTCGAGCTGCAATACGGGTTATGAGGCGTTTGCTGCAAAGCTGGATGTCCCTCCGGGGAAGAGGCTGAAGTTAACAGTGATTAATGAGAATAGCGGTTCAAAAATGGCGGACTGTAAATGGGGGCAGGCTGTCTCGGGGAACGTCACGAAGGCGGAGACCACGAGGTACGCTGTCCTTACCACGGGAGATGTGGTGAGCGTGTATGTGTGCATCTGGTCCACTGGAAAATAAATTGAATGTGGCAGGGAGACCGAAGGCGAAACGGAGAACGAAGGCGTCCGCTGACGCCTTCCATCCAAATACGCCTTCAAG
>JBGPQP010000032.1:0-2804 GCA_041489155.1 Candidatus Aenigmatarchaeota archaeon | reverse complement strand
GTCGACATTAGTCAATGCTATCGCTCCTTCTGAGGGGCAGTCGGATGTGGCATTGAGCCTAAACAATATCTGGTTAGTAACGTTGAAGCTAGGCTGCCCATTGGTCCAGTTCGGCTGCTGGATGCTGTTCTTGAGCTGGCCGTAGACTGTTAAGGAGTATTCCAGACTTGTGTTTTTGTCTTTGTAGCACGTATCATTGTACGTGCCGCCCCTCCATTTCTGTGCTCCGTACAAATGGCTGCAGTTGGAATCGAAGTTCATGCTCAGCCTGGAATCGGAGGTTGTGATATTCGGGTGCACGGTTCCATATGAAGAGCCGTCGAGGGTGATGAAGAATGCACCTGAAATGTTCTGGCCGACTCCGGCGTTGCTCCTGTCGGAGTCGTTGATTCTGACGCGTAACAAATCAGTATCAGAGCCTTCCCTGTTTATGGTCGCGCCGGATCCCTCGTTATCGTAATAGACATTGACATCATCCCTGATTATGGTAAAGTTACGCGAGGGTGCCTCTGCTGTGAAGCCGAAGCTGTCGGTAGCGTTGAATTTGTATGAGGCGTTTTCATTCGCAGGGGTTATGTCCGGGCATGAAAAATACGTGTCGGAGAATTCCTGCGACACGCTCGTGTTCCATGAGGTTCCGGAACATTCATTCGTTTCAAGGAACTGCCAGTTCGATGTCTGGTTTTCCTTGAACCACAGGCTCACATTGAAAGCAAAGCCGTCCATTTTCCTGCATCTCAATATGAAGTTGAAATTCTCCCCCCAACCATAATCATCATCCACGTCCACGAATGGGGCATAATTCTCCAGTTCCGGAGCCGTAGCCAGCCTGAAGGCATTCTCCCTGAAAAGGAGCAGGTTAGTGTAGTATTGTTCAGTGGCGTTGAAAGTCATGTTGTAAAAGCCAAGGGTGGATATGGTTGTCGTGCTCCAGTTGTTGAAATATGAGCCATTCCCGTACGCGGTGATTGTAAGGTTTGTCTTCTGGGGTGTGCCTGTTATAAATAATGTTATGTTGGTGCTGTCAAGGCCTTCAACGCCGTAGTTGCAGTCATCGAAAACCGATAAATTGAAAGGCACGTTTACGTCAGATGCCCTTCTGTAAACCTCTCCGTTGGGCGTTATAATCGTGCCGTTCAGGTAGGCCCTTATGGTCGCGTTGTAAATTCCCGTGACGTTGGTGTCCTTGAAATCGTCATTGTCGACTATGCCTATTTTCCAGTATTGGACGCCAACATCATAAGTGCAGTCTGGTTCAAGGGTATAGTTTACGTAACCGCCCTCCAGCGTTTTGTACGCATCCTGCTTCTCGAAAGAAGTGACGTTTACGAAGTTTACATTGTCCTTAGTCACCCAGACAACGGCATAGGCCTCTTCCTGAGAAAGGGGCCTGTCTTGGTCAATTGAAAATACCATGACTGAGAGGATCCTGCTGTCCGTCCCGTTCCTCCATGTGCTCCCACCGCTGCCGGAAACGTAAGTTATGTTCATATCGTCCTTTTCCACGGTATAGTTTGTCCCGTTTATCTGGTGCGAGTAAACGTTTCCTCCTGCCGGGTTGGGGTTTGTTGCCTCGTCCGTCGCGTTGAACTTGTATCTCCACACCCCAAGGTGTACAGGTGCATTGTAAACCGAAGTTCCTTCAGCGAAGTTGACCCTTGTTCTGTTCGGTTCAGGAACGAATTTCGTGTCTACAAGTTCCCACTCGCCCCAGCCGGAGACATTGTTATATTGGCTCTTGAAAAGGTTAACAGTGACCTGGTCCCCATCCTCGTCAGTGACGTTTACAGTGAAGTTCCTTTCCTCTGACCAGGAGCCGTTTTCCCTTGTATCTCCGTCATAGCCGCTAGTGTTGAGTTCCGGCTGGCTCAGTTCAGGGGCCGTTTCTATGAAGAAGCCCGAAGAGCCCGTCGCATAGCTTATGCTCTTGTTCTGGGAATGATAATACTGCTTGGCGGAAACTATCTCTATGTCATACCCTCTTACCGACATTTGGCCTGGGTTTTGCGAGGTGTTGAAGGTGCAGTTGTATATGCCGTTACCGTCCTCGACAAGATTGGTGCAGTTGAAAACAGTGCCCGTAAGCACGCTCCTCATCGTTATGTTTATGTCCGACACTCCTGTCATGTTCCTGCTGCAGGAGTCGTTGAGAAGGAAGCGTATCGTGATGTTGCTGCCTCTGATGTGCTCGCTGCCAAGAGGCGAAAGTATATTTGTCCTTATGTCTTCCTTAAGAGTTACGTTGAACATGGTGGTGTTCTTGTCCTCGTAATACGCATCAGTGACGCCTGCAAACCAGTTCCAGTTGCCGGCAGAGTAGTTGCAGTCCGGATTGAAATAATATTGAGCATGACCGGTGGAATTGGTAACATTGACAACGCCAAGAGCAAGTGTCGTGGAGTTGTAGTAGACCCAGAATGTGACATTAGCATTCGGCGCTGCGCTTATGTTGTCCGTGTCGTTTACCTTCACCGAGAGCAATCCTATGTAATTCTGAAACAGGTTCGAGATGTTGATGGTTGTCAGGTTGCCGTAGGAGTGCGAAACGGTCGTGTTGGATTCTTCCAGGTAAGGGCCGTATGCGACGCTGGTGTAATGCTCGTTCGCTGTTTCTCCGTCCTTGATGAGGAAGCGGAACGAGTTGTTGCCGATGTCGTCGCCGATGAAGTCATGGACGGTGACGGAGCAGTTCCTGTTGACTATGCCGGTTGTGTTGTAGAGGACGTCCGAACCCTTGTATATCCAGCCGTAGGCGTCTGACTTGTTTATGTACAGGGAGCAGTTGACTGTGTCGGAGTCCGGGT
>JBGPQP010000031.1:0-2996 GCA_041489155.1 Candidatus Aenigmatarchaeota archaeon | reverse complement strand
CGAAAGAAGGAAGTAATCAGAAAGCTAAGGCAAAAAGGAGTGAGAGCATGACGATTGAGAAGCCGGTGATTCTCGACCTCTGCGGCGGAACGGGCGCGTGGTCGCGTCCCTGGGCGGAGAGCGGAGAATACGACGTGATGATTATTACATTACCGCATTATGACATCCGGTATTACAAAATCAGCGAGAAACACATCGTTTTTCAGGGGATGGACGGTTCGCCGGATTTGTGGATAGAAATAGACGGAATTTACGGAATACTGGCCGCGCCGCCGTGCACGGACTTCTCTATTGCAGCCAATCGACTATGGAAAAAGAAAGACGGAGACGGAAGCACAGCAAAATCAATTGAGGTCGTGAGAGCATGCCTTGGAATCATAGAGAAATGCCAACCGATGTTCTGGGCTTTGGAGAACCCTACACCGCCGTTATGCAGAATCCAAAAATGCGTACTGGAATTGGGAAAGCCGAGATTATTGTTCGACCCGTGCGACTATGGCGACTCATACACAAAGAAGACTGCGATATGGGGTGATTTCGTCCGGCCTGTAAAGTGGTTCACGATGAGGAAAGGTAAAAGTCAATATATCTGTCACCAAGTAAGAAGCGCGAAAAAGAGAAGCATCACGCCCCCCGACTTCGCAAAGGCGTTCTTCGAGGCGAACAGGATAAGGCGCGATGCCAGGCAAAAGGAGGTCGTGAAAGCATGAAAATCACATGGAACGGCTTCCTGGGCAGGGCGATAGAGGAATATCCAAACGAAGTTGCAGGATTCCTTTTCTCAAAACAGCCATACAGCCCAGAGGAAGAATGGTTCGTTTTCCCCGTCAAGAACGTCTCGAAAGACCCAGAACATGAATGGATTCCTGACAAGGACGAGATGCACAAGATAAAACAGAAGGCAGTCAAGCTGGGTCTGGTAAAAATCGGGAATGTGCATACGCATCCAATTCCAGATAGCTTGACATTCTATGAAATTGAACAGGCAAATCAACCTTCTCCAAAAGACCTTCATTTTGCCAGAAGATTCAACGACATAGTGCGAGGAATCATAGTCATTGGCAAGTCATCTGAAGGAAAAGATGCAATCTTCGGCATCCTCTGGCATGACAAATTCGGAAAGAAAATAAACATTATGACTCGCTCTGATGAAGGCAAAAGAGAATCAGCCTTTACTGGCGTGAAAGTAGAACACGGCAAGGTGGGCAAATGACCAAAATCGACATCGGCGTCAAGATAGACTTGGAGAAATTGATAGACACCCGTGCTCTAATTCAGGCGAACTCCGGCGGCGGCAAGTCCGTGATGGTGAATTTCAACATCCGCTTGGGGCGCGACCCGGGGTGGAAATGATGGAAAGGAGGAAGGTGAAAGCATGAAAACGATAAAAGGGGATTTGGTTCTGACGCAGAACACTGCATTCGGAGAAAGCATAGACGTCAGGGGCAACATAACGTGCAAGGGCGGCAGATTCAATCTTGAAGTGAATGGGAACATCGACGCAAGGAACATCAGCGCAGGGAACATCAGCGCAGGGGACATCAGCGCAGGGGACATCAGCTACTACGCCTTTTGTGTTGTCTATAGCTCAATCAAATGCACGTCAATAAAGGGCAGAAGGGAAAACAGCTTCCACAAGGCGCTTGACGGCAAGATAACGATTAAGAAGAGGGAGGAGGCCGTGAAAGCATGACGATTGGGAAGGAGATTGAAAAAGAAATTAAAATGCTGGAAAGAGCTGTTGGCGAAGAATCATATAGATACACCGCCGAGTCGGTAGCGCACAGTAAAATAAGATTAAATATATATCAAGCGTGGCTCGCCGACTCGAAGGCGCAGGACGAGAAGCTTGAAGACCTTGAAAAAGAAAGCCGTGACACCATATCAGCCATGGGCGATAAAATCAAAGTTCTCGAAGGGCTTCTTGACCACTACGAGATGTATTTAGAAAAAGCAGAAGCCGAGCCGAAACTCACCGCCGAGGAAGCGAAGGATTTTGCACGTTTCTTGAACGGGTGGGCTGACCATGACAAGCATGCGGAGTGTGCATTAAACAACAAAAGAACCGTTTACGGTGATGGCTACGACCAAGCCGTAAGGGATATAATCAAAAAGATAGGCTATAAAAGGTTTGAGGAGTGGCTCGGATATGGTAAAATCGACCTCTTCGCCAAGAAAGGCGTTTACGTAAATAAAGGAGTGAAAGCATGAAACTGATAATCAACAAAAGAGAGATTCAAGAACTTGCCTTATGGGGCTATCATTACAAGGACAAATGTGAAGAAGTCCGTATCCCATTTGAAGCCGACGAAAATAAGCTACTCGCTAAAATTGACAAATTGCGAGGGAAAAGAACCTTCTGTGACCAAGAAAACCGAGAAGCCGAACCGAAAATCACCGCCGGGGAAGCGAAGGGGATGATCGAGAACCTTCCAATAATAAGAATAAGTGGAAGTGGAACGTTTTGTCCGATAGAAGTAAAAGGAATAGATAAAGCTGGATTTTTTGACACAGAAAGCAAAGGAGACTATGTAGGATGGAACGTAGATTTCTTGGTTGTTGAATATAGGCATATCTTTGAGCTACTCGACCTCTTCGCCAGGAAAGGGGTCAGGAAGGAGGCCGTGAAAGCATGACGATTGGGAAGGAGATTGAGAATCTGGAAAACCGATTATGCGGAGATAAAGAATGTAAATATTGTAAACCTTTTTATGAAATTCATGAAAAGATACTCGCCGACTCGAAGGCGAAGGACGAGGAGATAAAGGAACTTGATAAACGAGTGATGACAATCATCGACGGAAGCTTGATAGAACAGCAAAGTGAACGCATCCGCGAACTCGAAGCCGAAATAAAACGAGTTGCGAATTTCAAAGGAGTAGGTTGCGGGACGATTCCATTTGAGGGACATTACAAATGTCGAACTGGAAACTTGTGTCCGATTTGTGAAATACAATGCTGGAAATACTGAATGGTGCGAAAATTGCCATCTGATT
>JBGPQP010000030.1:0-3337 GCA_041489155.1 Candidatus Aenigmatarchaeota archaeon | reverse complement strand
CCAACTATGTTTTTTAGTTAATATATCCTTCTCATTTTTGACATCTTTAGGCAAAACTATGAGAATTTTATCTTTTTTGAATTCAAGTCGCGGGTAAGTTACATTTCTGTTTTCAACTTCATACAATATGTTCAGGTTGCCCGTATTTTTTCTTTTAATCGGATTCTTTGAGAATTCTGATAATTTTATCATACAATTCATCCCTTTCTTCTTTTGAAATTTTTTGTTTTCTCAGGTATCTTCTGACTATTATGCCTATTTCCTTGACGGCGCTGGGCTGTATGCTCCATCCTTTAAATGCTGTTTTCTGTACCTCATTTGTCAATTCTTTCACATTCTTAATGTTCTCTTCCGATTTACCCAGCGTTTTTTCCAGCGTGGTTAAAATGTAATACTGGATGTTAGACAGCCCAAGTTCGTTCTGTCTCCTTTTCAGCAAGTTAATTTCCTTGAAAACGTTTTCAGCTTCTTTGTATAATTCCTTTATGTTGACTTTCCTTTCTTTCCATGTTTTCACTATTCTTTCGACTTTGTCGATTATTGATTCATAGACCGGGGTTCTCGATTTGTCGACAAGCACATATTTGTTAAGAGTGAAAACCATGTCGGAAACTCTGCCTTCAAGGTCAGGATAGACCTTCTGCAAATTTTCTATGTATTTTTCATCGAAATTGAGTATGGGAAAGTCCCTTTTAACCTTACCTATATCTATCGATTTGTAAATATTATCAATTGTTTTTGAGAAATATTTTCTGGCGTACCTTTCCGCCTCGTCAGGGTCGACCTTCTTCACGTGTCTGTTGTATACGTGGTAAATCGCAGTCAGCCATTTATAGTTGTTCAAGTGTTCGAGCTTCAGCGGATGAGGGCCAAGGAGCTCGAATATTTTCCTGAGGTTCCTGTAACCTCTTCTGAATGTTTTCGCCTTGTTTTCGTCTTTGGCCAGTACCTCCACAGCTTTCATTAGATTGCCTCTTTCATAGCTCTTTTTGTCTATGCCCTCGAAAAATCCCAGAAGCTTTACTATGATTTTCTCGAACTCTTTTCCTTCTTCTTCTATATTCTGGGCAATGTGTTCAACGTCATCCTTGTTATATGCCGCAAAGGCCTTTTCCAAATCCTTGAATATTCCAACGTAATCCAAAATTAGGCCCGCTTCCTTCTGGTTTTCGAATGGCCTGTTTGTCCTGGCAATCGCCTGTATAAGTCTGTGCTCCTTCAGCGGCTTGTCCAGGTACATGGTCTGCAATATTGGTGCGTCGAAACCCGTTATGAGCATGTCGGTGACTATGAGGATTTTGGGATAGTCTTCCTGTTTGAATTTCTCAATTATCTCCTTTCTTGTTTCCTCGATGTCTCTGCCTTTGTATTTTGCCTTTAGTTCTTCGAAATAGCTTGTAATTTCCTTCGCATCCGACACTGGGTTGAAAGTCATGACTATTTCCGAATACTCGGGTGGCAGGAACTTGTCAAGCATCCTCTTGTATTTGATGCAGGCGTCCCTGTCGACCGCGACGAGCATGGCCTTGAACTTTCCATCGACATTCGCTTTAAAGTGTTCCGCCACGTCTCTGGAGATGGCTTCTATTCTTTGCGGGTGCTTCATGACGAGCCTTATTTTGCTCAGCTTGTTCTTTATCTTCTTCTCGACGTCTTTCCTCAGCTCTTCGGGTATTTCCTCCATCTCCTGATCCAAGAAAAACTCGAGCAGTTCCTTTCTGAGATGGACCTTTTTCTCCATTCTCGGCTGGTATACGATTTTAACGGTGAAATCGTCCTTTATCGAATCCGTCATGAAATATTTATCAAGATAACTTTCTCCCGCATCGGGGTAGCTGAACTCTCTGAATGTATCGCGTCCCTTCTTGGCTATCGGGGTTCCCGTAAACCCGAAAAAGAAAGCGTTGTCAAGGACTTTTCTCATCTGGGCGGCAAGCGTCCCGTATTGCGTTCTGTGCCCCTCGTCGATGAAGCATATCACGTTTTTTCTTCTCGATATCGTCTCCTTTTCCTTGACTTTGTTAAGTTCTTTTTCAAATTCCGAAATCTCCTCCGGCCTGAATTTGTGTATAAGAGTAAGGAAAAATCCCCTTTTCCCGCGGCCTTCGTCATGCGAAAGGACGTCTTTCAACTCCTTTATGGACGATATCGGTTCTGGTTTGAAGCCAACGTCAAGGGAATTGAACTCCTGCGTAAGCTGTTCCTCAAGGTCAGCCCTGTCAAGAATGAAGAATATGGTCGGGTTTTCTAGAAGCTCGTTCCTGTAAAGCTTGTGCGCCGCGAAAATCATCGTAAGTGTCTTTCCGGAACCCTGCCAGTGCCATATGAGGCCATTTTTCTTCTCCTCGCCACCTTTCAGGTTACGAATGACCCTGTCGCATATCTTGTTCGTGGCCTTGTATTGCATATATCTTGCAATGACCTTCTTCGTTTCGCCCCTCTCTTCTCTTATAAAAATGAAATTCCTGACCAAATCGAGAAGCGTTTCCTTCTCCAGCATCTCCATGGTGGCGTCCAGAATGTCGAATTCGCCCTCCCTCCAGATATAGGTTTTCGCCCCCTCCCTCCATGGAGAATTAGGAAAGTATCTGGCCGTATCCTCTGTTGCTATGCTGAACTGGACGTATTTGAAAGGCTCGGGAATTATTTTCTCATAACTTTTTATCTGGGAATACGCGTCCCACCAGCTGACCGAAGGGTCGGCTGGGTTCTTGCATTCGATGATTACCAGAGGAATCCCGTTTACGTAAAGGACGATGTCAGGCCGCCTGCTCTCCCTGCCGTTTTCATACTTGACCTGCCTAGATACAATGAAGTCGTTGTTCCCAATATTTGCAGGTTCATAATCAACCAGCCGCACGTATCTTAATTCCCTGCTCTTTTCCAGCTTTATCGCAACCCCGCTTTTAAGGAACCTTAATATGCTTCTGATTCCGTCCAGGCTCGCGGTCCTGTGCTTAAGCTCGATGACGACCCTGTTCACGTCGCTTTCGGATAGCTCGAAGTTCTTATTAATCCTTCTTATCGCACGCACAAGGTTTTTGACGAGTAGCGGCTCCTCATAGCTCTCCCTCTCAAGCTCATCAGCATTAACGAATCGCCATCCCTTCTCAACCAGTTTCTGGACGATATAGTCCTCCACAGCAGATTTCTCAGTGAACGTTGGCATGTTTTTTCTCCCTAAGTTTACGAATTTTCTTCCTAGCTTTTCCTAAAGCAAAAAATATTATCTCATTCTTGAAAACAGCAAAGCTGAATAAATCCAAAACAAAAAACAGATTTATAGTTAATGAAATCTGATATTGATTTAGAACAACATTATAAAAAGTATTATAAT
>JBGPQP010000029.1:0-3801 GCA_041489155.1 Candidatus Aenigmatarchaeota archaeon | reverse complement strand
CCTGGGTTTTGCGAGGTGTTGAAGGTGCAGTTGTATATGCCGTTACCGTCCTCGACAAGATTGGTGCAGTTGAAAACAGTGCCCGTAAGCACGCTCCTCATCGTTATGTTTATGTCCGATGCCCCGGTTATGTTCCTGCCGCATGAATCGTTCAGAAGGAAGCGTATTGTGATATTGCTGCCTTTGATGTGCTCGCTCCCGAGGGGTGAAAGTGTGTTTATATTCATATATTCCTTGAGGGTGACATTGAACGTTGTCGTGTTCTTGTCTTCGTAATAAGCATCGGTCACGCCTGCAAACCACTGCCAGTTGCCGGCGGAATAGCTGCAGTCTGGGTTGAAATAATAGTTTGCGTAGCCCGTTGAGTTCGTCTTGTTAATCACGCCCGAAGCGAGAGTGGTAAAGTTGTAATAGACCCAGAACGTGACGTTCGCATCTGGTGCCGAGCTTACATTGTCGGTGTCGTTTACCCTGACAGAAAGCAGACCCGTGTAGTTGGTAAGGAAATCAGATACGTTTATGGTGCTCATGTTACCATAGCCATGGAATATTGATGTATTCGCCTCCTCCAGATACGGGCCATACGCGGTTTCGGTGTAGTGCACGTTCACTGGCTCGCTGTCGTTGATGAGGAAGCGGAATGAATTGTTGCCGATGTCGTCGCCGATGAAGTCGTGTACTGTCACCGAACAGTTTCTGTTGACTATGCCGCTTGAGTTGTAGAGGATGTCCGAGCCCTTGTAGAGCCAGCCCTGGCCGTCTGACTTGTTGATATAAAGGGAGCAGTTGACTGTGTCTGAGTCCGGGTCATTGATGAGAACGGTGTAGTTGTACAGCCTGGTCCAGCCGTCCCTGGCCGGAAAGACGGAGAGGTTCGCTTCCGTTGCGTTCTTGTTCTCGAGCCAGAACCAGTTGGTGAGGATGGTTTCGTTCTGGTAATAATATGGTTTGTTTGACGTCATGTTGACCGTCCAGTTGCCTTCAGGCTTGTCGCTGGAGTCCCAAGTGCAGTTGTACCAGCCCGCGCTGGCGCCGGTCTCATTGTTGACGGGGACACATGGGTAAATGCTGCCATTCGGGGCGTTGAGATTAAGATTCTTGTTAGTGCTTGTTATCAGCCCTTCTTCAGCGATGCAATCGGAACTTATGTTATATCTGAACAAAATCTGATTTGTAACATTGAATATCGGTTGTCCGCTCGTCCAGTTGGGCTGCTGGATGCTGTTCTTGAGCTGACCGTAAACATTGAATTCTCTCGGCACGCCGCTCATGTTCTTGTCCTTGTAGCAGGAATCGTTCCACGTGCCTCCGGTAAACTTCTGAATGCCAACGCTGTGCGAACAATTCGGGTCGAAGTTGAGATAAAGCCTCGAATCCGTATCAGTCGAATTCTGGTACAGTGTGTTGAAATTCGTGCCGTCGGTGGTCACGTAGAACAGACCGGATACACCGCTGCCAACAGGAACATTGTCCCTGTCCGTGTCGTTTATTTCAACCGTGAAAAGAGCTGTATTAGAGCCCTCCCTGTTGGCAGTCCCCCCGTAACCAGTTATATGGTTTACCTCTACGTCATCCTTGAACACGCTGAAATTTTCAGGATCGGTCTCATCGGTGAAATTCAGCTCGTCGCTTATGTTGAACTTGAACTGGCTGTTGTCATCGGGCGGCGTGATGTTGGAACACTGGAAATCGTTTATGTAAAAGTAGTATGTGGCGTAGTTTTGTGGAGCCTTCATCTGATCTTGGCGAAGAAGCATCCATTGGTCGGAAGACTTGTGCCTATACCAAAGATAAAGAGTTACGTTATTCTGATCCTCGTCCTTGTACTGCACCGAAAATGTGTGAGTTTCTCCCCATCCTCCGTTGCCTCCTGTCTCATTGTAGTGAAGTGGTATTTGAAGTGCAGGTGCAGTCGAAAGGCCGAAAGCATACGCCCTCGTTATGTTATATGAATAATAATATTGTTTTCCAACTGAAGCGGTTATGTTATAATATTTCTTAATCCTTGTTGTTGTCGACCATGAATGGTTGTACGTCCCATTGTTCCAATCCTGTATGTTTGCACTAGTGACGAGGTATGTGTTGGACCCGTCTACTGTAGTGAGATTAAGGCTCTTGTTGCCCAAGTTTTGGACGTAGCGCGAGGTACAGTCCTTTTCATAGGCATCGAACCATATTGGCACGTAAACGCCTTCGGGGTAGGTTTGACCCAGAGGCGAGGTTATGTTGCCGTCGAGCTGTGTGTATAGAGTTACGTTATATGTGCTCGAATTGGTCACCTTGAACCAGTTGTTGTAGTTAATCAGGCCTATGACCCAGTACTGCCGGCCGACAAGATAATCGCAGCCAGGTTCGAAAGTGTAATTGAATGATCCTGAATCAACATTTACCTGGGTCACATATTCAAGATTTGTATTGTTCTTGGTTATCCATACGTTTGCCTTTGCCTCTCCGGCAGTCAGGTTTCTGCCCAAATCAGCGTCATAAACTCTGACTGAGAGCACGACGCTGGCTGTGCCATTCCTGTCAAGATTGATGTTGCTGCCTGCATAATAGGTTATGATTATGTCGTCCCTTTCTATGGTGTAGTTCGAGCCCATTATCTCGTCGCCGTACTGGTTTCCGCCGGGCGTCGGGATGTCTGCGTCATCGGTGCAATTGAACTTGTAGGACCACGTGTCATTCGCGGTCGTTGGTTGCTGACCGTCGTAGTGGGTGTAGCCGTCGACTTCTAGATAGACAGGCGTGTTGTTGCAGTTGGAGTAGCAGGAGGTCGTTCCGACCGGCGTCCATGAGCCCCATCCGGAACCGGGCGTATATTTCCTCTCCCAGAGCGTCACGGCAACCGCATCTCCGTCCTCGTCCGTGACGTTAACCGTAAAGTTCCATGTTTCAGACCATGAACCCACCAAACCTCCGCCGCCGCTTGCGTTGACGTATGGACCAGAAAGTACAGGCGCGGTTTCGAGATAAAAGCCAGAGCTGCTGCCAATATACGGCTTGGTCTCGTTTTTGTAATTGTAGTATTGTTTCGCAACGACGAAGTTCAAATCATAGCCTCCCGCAGGCATCATTCCGGGGTTCGTAGACGCATTGAAGGTGCAGTTGTAATAGCCGTTGCCGTCATTGATGACGTTACTGCAGTTGAATACAAGACCGGTTATGGTGTTTCTCATGGTAATGTTTATCGAATCTGCGCTTGGTATGACCCTGCTGCATGAATCGTTCAGAAGAACGCGTATGGTTATGTTGTCTCCTCTCTTGTGTTCAGTCCCCTTGGGTGAAATGAGATTGATGTTTATGTCTTCAATCATGGTTATGTTGAATTTCGTCGTGTTCTTGTCTTCGTAATAAGCATCGGTCACGCCTGCAAACCACTGCCAGTTGCCTGCAGAGTAATTACAATCAGGGTTGAAGTCGTAGTTGGCATATCCTGTTGAATTGGTTGGTGTGAGATATCCTAGTGCCATGGTTGACAGGTTGTAGTAAACCCAGAAAGTCACGTTGACATTCGGAGCATCGGAGATGTTATCCGTGTCGTTGACCTCTACGGAAAGAAGCCTTGTATAGCCTTCTGACAGGTCAGAAATGTTGACAGGCATGCCATCGCCAAGATGGTGGTCCACGCTTGTGTTTGCCTCCTCCATGTAAGGGCCGTAAGCGACGCTGGTGTAATGCTCGTTCGCTGTTTCTCCGTCCTTGATGAGGAAGCGGAACGAGTTGTTGCCGATGTCGTCGCCGGTGAAGTCATGGACGGTGACGGAGCAGTTCCTGTTGACTATGCCGGTTGTGTTGTAGAGG
>JBGPQP010000028.1:0-4066 GCA_041489155.1 Candidatus Aenigmatarchaeota archaeon | reverse complement strand
GTATTTGCGTCAGGTTATAATATCCTTTTATTTCTTCTATGTCCTTTTTAGTTATATTTTCAGTTATCAGTCTGTTATACTCGTTCCTGCATTGGTCAAGTAAATTATTTGTTTCTACAATCGTTTGATTCAACCCGGAAATAACAATATCCTTTTTTGCTATTGTATCCTTGTAAGGCTGACATTGTGCTTCACTAAGTGAGTTAAAAGCTGATATTGCTATCATTAAAATTAGAATCGAACCAAAAATCCCAGATATTAATTTAAGTATATCTTCTTCTCCTTTCACATTTTCACCCTCTTCCTTCCCGTCAGCAAATCGTTCATCAGGCCTTTCTTGATCCTTTCCAGCCTCCCTTTCCGCTTTCGTTCAAGTTCGATTTTTTTGTCAACAGAAGAAAGGATTTCAGTAATTTTTTGTTGTTCGTTAAGTGGTGGGAGGAGAAGTTTTTCATCTAAGACATCCTTATCTGAAACAGCAGGGTATGTTGCACCCTTCATTTTTGATGTTATTCTATAGATAAAACGATCAGTCGAAATATTGTAAAAAATCCATTCTGAAATTGTAAATTCTTCATTAGCTCTTACTACACAAAAACCGGTAGAACATATTTGTCCGTCCAGATTCTTTGGAACCATTGCCATATTCTTTAAGTATGGTCTCGTAGTTGCAAAAATCACGTCTTTAGTTTTTATTAATTGCCTCGCTCTCGATGGCGCATTTTTGCTATTAATTAAATTCCAACCAATTATCGCCAAGTTTTCAATGCTAGCTATATCAACATATTTGAAATCTTTTTCAGTTTCGCTTCTTGGATCAATATTTTCCGTTGGCAAGGTAATCTCTTTGAGTCTCACAACCTCCCACCCATCTGGAATCCTACCTATCTCCGTCTCCTTGAATTCCTTATGCCCAATCCCCTCCGTCAGCAGTCTTCTCATCACCCCCCTCTTCAGCCTCTCCGTCCTTTCTATCGCCTCGTCCGCCTTCTGGATGGCCTCGTCGACAGTCGAGAGAATACGGGCGATGGCGCGCTGCTCGGGGAGAGAGGGAATTAGTATCCTAATTTTTTCCAAAACATTTTTATCAACATGTGGTATACCTGTTCCCTTTGTTTGGCCGCTTACATACTGCTCTTTTTGCTTCAAAGAATAGAATAGAAATTTCGCGTCCATTTCTTTTTTCAAAAAAAATTTAACCATTGTTGATGACAGAATACCATCCTTACCGATAAAAAATTCTCCTGCATTTGATCCGTCCCATAATAAAATTAATTCACCATTTTTTACCGAAATGACATTTTCATCAACTTTTGCGAAACTTGTCTCTATGTTAGAACGTAAGTATTCCGTAGAAAGGTAAGGAACATAACCATTTTCATATATTTCTTTAGCTGAAGTGGGTTTTTTTCCTTTAACGTATTTTATGATATTGCCTAATTCTTCAACTTCCCAATCTTCTGGGATTTTATTAATTGTTTTGGGCATTTTTTAACCTCTCTAAAACTTTTTTGTTAGCATAAACAACATTGCCGAGTAGAATTGCATATGTATGCAGAATGCAAATAAACTCATTTTTTAGCAAAAGATAAAATGGTGGGATTTTTTCCCATCGGTCATGGACATCCTTCGTACCCTTGGATCTATGAGAAACTCGGCCATACATGAAAACTTCGAAGATTTTTTCATTTGTAAGACATTCCTCGCCTATCCTATAGTTCGTCGCTTTCTTGTTGAACTTATCGAGATCGCTCAATATCCGGTTGAATATCTTTTTCTCTGAATTATTAACTAAATCTAGCTGATAAATTGGAATAAGTTTGTGTATTTTCAGTGTATCCTCTCCTTTCTGAAAAAATCTTCTGATGTCATTTACAAATGCTTTTATATCCTGATCATCTGGGCCTATTATTTCGAGTTTAGTAAAACCTTTACCTTTTTCCCATCTCATAGTACAACCTGATTTTGGAGTATGTTTTAGGAAATCAAGTTCGAAAAGCTCTTCTGCAAATTTGTTGAATTCCTCTAACCTTTGAATTATTTCTATTTCTTTCATGTTATCTCCTTCAGGAAGGTTTCGATGGTTTTATTGATATTCTCTGACTGTTTTTCAATCTGCTTCAACTCTTCCCATTCCTTTCCGATGTCTATGTGCTCTTCCTCTTCCTCGGGGAAGACGTATAATGTGACGTTGAGGTTGTAATCGTTTTGCTTGATTTCGTCCTTTGTAACTATTCTGGCAAAGCCTTCTGTGTTTTTGAAATGGTTGTATGCGTCGGTGACGTATTTTATGTTCTTGTCGCTGAGATGGTTGAGCTTCCTGACCTCTGGGTGCTGTTCGTATTCCTGGCTTGCATTTATGAAGAGGATTTTGTCTTTCCTTTCGCTCGGCTTGTTTTTGTTCAGTATGATGATAGCGCCGGGCGCGCCTGTGTTGTAGAATAGTTTTTCGGGGAGCAGGATGACGCAGTCTATTAGGTCTTTTTCGATAACGCTTGACCTTATCGCCCTTTCCTTCCCTCCCCTGAACAGGCAGCCGTTGTCTATGACAACGCCCACTCTTCCTTTAGTTTCTTTCGCGGACGCAAGCATGTGCTGTATCCATGTCCAGTCAGCGGACTGGTTTGGCGAAAAGCCGTATGTGAATCTGTTTCTCCAGTTCTCCCCTTTCTTGAGAACCTCTTCGGGGTAGCCGTCCTGGTTCCACGGCGGATTGGCGATGACGACATCGAATTGCTTGAGCTTGTCTCCATCTTTGAACTTCGGATAGGTAAGCGTGTCTCCGTGCCTTACTTCGACGTCTCGAATGTCGTGTATGAACATGTTCATCTTGGATAATGCGTAAGTGGTTTGATTCGCTTCTTCCCCGAAAAGGAACAGTTTTCTGGCTTCGTTTTTCCCGAATTTTTCTTCCACGTGTTTGTGCGCTATTATCAGCATTCCGCCGGAACCGCACGCCGGATCATAAACCGATTCCTTGGGCTTCGGGTCAAGAGCCTCTATGAGCAGCTTTATGACCTCTCTTGGTGTGTAAACTTCTCCTTCCTTTGCCTTTTGCGGCGCGAAGTACCCGAGAATCCATTCATACGCATCGCCAAGAACGTCGGGAGATATATGGTGGAGTTTTTTGGAACTGAAAAGCTCGACCAGTTGCCTGAGGATTTCGGAGTTCTCCGTGTTTATCGTGAACTGTATGAAATCCGCCCTGTCCACGACGTCTTTGAGTTCTGAATTCCTTTCCGCGATGGTTTTCAGGGCCTGCGACAATTTTTCAGGAAGCCTGTTGACATCCTTCCTTATGCTGTCCCAAAGGAACTCTTCCGGAAGGTCGAAATCGTGATAAACTCCGCTTTTGGCTTCTTCTCTTGCATCTTCCTCGTTGAGGCCGTCCTTCAAGGCTTCTTTGTACGCTTCTCCGAATTCCATTTCCCACTTATCGCTTATTCGTTTAAGGAAAAGCAGAATGAGAATGAACTTGTAATCGACCCTTGTCCTTATCAAATCCGCGGCCCTTTTTAGGAGATTTTTGACGTCATCCCTGCTCAGTTTATTGGAATTTTCGATAAAATTATTAAAAGAGAAAATGTCTTCCAGCTTGTATTGCCTTTTCCTTGCGTCGTTCTCGTCGAGCTTTATTTTAAGAAAACCTGCCTTGTTAAGCTCGGATATTATAACAGCGACCGTTTTTTCGTCATCTTTGTTCTTTTCTTGTAGAATATTAACAGCCTCATCACGGGTGAAGTTCTTATCTCTGAAAGCGCCTCTCAATATCGAATATCTCTTTTCCAACCACTCCGGCAGGTTTGAATTCATCGTATCACCGGTTATTTTTAAGATGATAGGCTTTAAATATCTGAGCTTATTGTATAAGTGAAATTATTTTAGCTTATATATTAAAAACTACTATAAGCTAGCGTTCAAATGTGCATGCATCTATCTCTTTTATTTCAAAACCAAGACCCTTTATTTTTTCTCTAAGAGCCGTTCTGAAAGACCTACACCAAGTACATCTTTCATCAGAACCTCTTCCACTAATAATTAGTCTGTATACTGCGGGATATTCATC
>JBGPQP010000027.1:0-5580 GCA_041489155.1 Candidatus Aenigmatarchaeota archaeon | reverse complement strand
AGTTATATCAAAAAAATCTCATAGAGTTTTTAAATACACATTATGCGGTAGATGATGTATAATCAGGTGTTAATATGAATAACAATGAACTAAAAGAATTCGAAGAAAGGTGGAAGGAAAAATGTAAAGAAATAAAAAATAATCCCATGCCACGGCAAGAATGCTTAGTATTTCGTAATCTTTTTAAAATAGAATTGTTATCGATTGAATTATTACATCCAGATTTTAAAAATTATGACGATTTTTTTGATATAACTAATTCAATATCTATGGATGTTGACCATGCCATAATTTTTTCCTTGTCTAAATGGAAAGATAAACATCCCGGATTATTGGAAAATCTGTCGAAAAGTATAAAGAAAATTTCAATATTTGGCAGGTAATTCAATTTTTCTCTTATTCGTAATCCAGCGTCTTGCCCGCCAGCGGGTGGTTGGGGTCGAAGCCCGCTGCTTTATAATCGCAGGGGCTGCATTAGGTTATTGGTGAGATTTTTCAATCTGAGGTTTTATTCATATCTCAACGCGTCCACGGGCTTCAGCTTCGACGCCCTGTAAGCGGGTATGAGCCCTGCTACCACGCCGATGCCGACGGCAATGCCGAGGGCGAACGCCAGCAATTGCGGAGTGACGACGTTTTCGACGCCCATCCCTCTCCCGCCACCTCCCATCATGGGCAGCGCGACAAACAGCGACGCAGCAGAGCCGATAACTAGGCCTATGACCCCGCCCACCAAGCCGACCAGCGCGGAGTTCATCATGAATATCATCATTATGTCGCGGTTCTTCGCTCCTATTGCCTTCATTATGCCTATCTGCTTCGTGCGCTCAAGGACAGTGGTGAACATGGTATTCGCTATCCCTACGGCTCCGACGAGCAGCGAGACCGCTGCTATCGCGCCCAGGAACAGGGTAACGGATTCAAGCGTCGAGCTTATGGTCTCCTGCATCGCGACTGACGACGTCACGCTGTAGTCCTTGGTCTTGTTGGTTACATGACGAGAGAGCATGAGCCTTGCGTCGATGGCCGACATCGTGTCTGCGACGGCGTTCTCGTCGTCCACCTTCACGATTATGGAGTCGAACTCGCTAGTCCCCACGTCGTCAAGCACGGCTCTCGCGGCCTCGATGGGCATGATTATGCCGCTGTCGCTTCCGCCGCCCATCATGCCGCCGCTTTCGTTCAGTATGCCTGCTATCTTGAAACTAACGCCCTCGATGGTTATTATCCTGTTTACCGAAAGCGCCTGCTTGAACGTCCTGCTGGCGACCCTGCTTCCCACAAGGACCGCGTTATAGTCGCTGGCGCCCAGGAAACGGCCTGAGGACAGCGTGGATGTGGTTATCTCGTTCCATGCCACCGGGTCGACGCCCGTGACCGAGACTGTCGTCGTCTCGGCCAGATAATATACTTCCCCTCTACCCGAAACGGTGCCCGTGACTATATCGACGTTGCTCACGGACTTGAGCGCCTGGATGTCCTTGATGGTCAGGTTCTTCGCTTCCGTTGATGAAGCGCTGCCGCCTGTGGCGACAGCTCCTGGCGAACCGTCTTCCATGTCCCTTGTCATGAAGCCGCCAAATGCCCTCGAAGCGCCGGGGCTGATTGTAATTATGTCGGCTCCCAAGCCGCCGAGGCTGCTTTCCAGCGAAATCTGCATGCCCTCGCCTATGGACATTATCGCGACCACGGATGCGACGCCGATGACTATGCCTATGATAGTCAGCCAGCTTCTCACCTTGCTGTGGCGCAGTATGTTCAGCGCTAGTTTAAATGATTTCGAGGGCTTCATTACCTATCGAACCTTCCTTTTGCCCGGGCATTCTTTATTGAACCTTCTTTTTGCCCGGCCTTCCGATGCGGCTGCGCAGGTACTTCCTCTTCCAGTAGCAGACGACGCCTGCAATCGCTGCGACAACGATGATGTATGGCAGGTAGTTTGTAATGGCATTGGACTGCTGCCTGCTTGAGTTGAAAGTCCCGTATGCGGTCTGTCCTGACGTCGCATCAGACGACCTGAACTGTATGGGCACGCTTTTCTCGAGCGTGTGCCTTTTTCCCGTCGTGTCCGTGTAATCGATCGTCACCTTGAGGCTGCTGTCCTGAGACGGTGCAGGGGCCTGGCCCGCGGTCCTGTTCATTCTCGCGCCTGCAAGCGAGCTGGCCTGGCTTATCTGGAAAGAGACTATGGTGTAATCGCCCTTGTCCAGGTTGCCTATGATCGAGGACGTGCTTCCGGTCACCGCGTAATTCTGCTGGCTCGGTACCCTGACCGTGACAGATAAGGCTGGGTTGTTGCCGATATTGGCAACGGAAAGCGACGTCTGCCCGGCGGAGCTTTCGGAGAACGTCACGTCGAAATCGGTCTCTCCCCCGATGAAAATGCCGGTTTTCATGGTCATCTGTTGAGATACTCCTTGGTCGTTCTCGTACGTAAGCGTTAGATCCAGCTTGTAGAGGCCGGGATCCGCATTCACGTCCGCCACGACGGTGTAGTCCAGATCGGCTGATTTGCCGACGTCAATGTATTTGATGTATTTTGTGTTGTCGGAATAAACCGGCAGGATGTAGCCGTTCTCCTCGTTCCATGAGAATACGAGGTTCTGCAGCGGTGATGAACCGGCGTTGGTTATGGTGAACTTGAGCGGAGTCTCCTCGCCAGGGTTCAGCAACGATTTATCGACGTATATTGTCTGCGCGTTTTCCGAGCCTGTCACTTCCACGTCAAAATCATTTATAATGGAGATATCCGAGCCTTCCTCGCTGACTTTAAGCTTTATTTCGTTCGTCCCTTTGATGGCATCCTTGTCCACCCTGACCTTGTATTTGATCGGAACGCCATCGGCTCCGGTCTGATAAGCCCTCATGGCACTGACGCTTTTGGTATATTCCTCGCCAGGAATCTCCATGAACGGATACTGCGTCAGAAGCTCAAACTTCAGGTCGTTGGTCGTCTGGCCTCCGGTATTCTCTATGACGAACCTCAGTTCGACCATCTCTCCGGCTCTTGCCGGGTCAGGATTCTGGCTGATCAGAGACACGTTCAGGTATGACGAACCCGAGCTACTGAGAGCCGCGTCAGCCGCACCGACCAGTGCTGCAAATAAAATTCCTACCAAAAGACAAAACATCAATGTTTTAGTCTTCATATTCAAACACCTCCTGCAATATTTCCCATATCAAGAAAATTTTTCATTTTCCCTCTCCTCTTTTCCTGCGGATAACTTCTATTTTTTCAACTTTACCGTCTTTGATATGCACGACTTTTTCCGCGGCTTTTGAGAGGTCGAGGTCGTGCGTGACCATTATTATGGTTTTGCTGTCATCCTTGTGTATCTTGCCCAGGAAGTCCATAATGAACCTGCCAGTCGTACTGTCGAGGTTGCCAGTGGGTTCGTCCGCCAGGATGACCTCCGGATCGTTGGCCAGCGCCCTTGCAATCGAGACTCGCTGCATCTGGCCACCGGAAAGCTGCGTCGGGAGATGGCGAATCCTGTCTCCCAGGCCGACCAGCTCCAGAAGCTTCAGCGCCTTCTTCTCCGCCTCGGAGTCATCGACTCCCTGAAACGCCAATGGCAACATCACGTTCTCGAGTGCGGTCAGCGTGGGAATCAAATTGAACTGCTGGAACACGAAGCCTATTTTCTGGCCGCGTATTTGAGCCAGCTTGGATTCGTCCAGATTGGCGATGTTGTGGTTGTCAAGGTAAATTCCGCCCTTAGTCGGCAGATCTAGACAGCCGACGAGATTCATCATCGTGCTCTTGCCGCTGCCGCTGGGGCCGACAATCGCGACGAACTCGCCTTTGTTTATCTTAAGATCCACACCCTGCAGGGCGGGAACCTCGACCTGTCCCATCTGGTATATCTTCCAGACGTCCTTCAATTCTATGATAGTTTTATCCATTTCCCATCCACTCCGTGAACGAATGCATGATTATTTTTCCTGAATCTACGTTGACCAGATAAAAGTGGGTCGTTGAATTAGACCGCAACGAGACGTGAATGGTGTTGCCTGCGGGCATCTCTACGGCGAATCCCTGAGAGCCTTCGGGACCTTCCATTCCAAAAAACGGCGCAGATCCTCTTTCCAGTCTTCTTATCTGAGTCGACACGGTAACCTCATAGTTGCTTATGTCGTCCCCGTTATTCGCCAGCTCCTGAGCCACGATAGCTTTCGCAGAATCCATTTGCTCATGCGTTGGGGCGTTGGGAAGGGGTCCGGAATGGTATATTCTAAATAGCCCGCCGGCCAGCGCCAGGCAAAACAGGACTATAAACACGACTGCAACAATTTTCCAGATGTTCATTGTTTTTCCGCCTTTTGCCTTGAATATTTTTTTCATATCTTAAAACCTCCTGCAGGTTTTTTCGCCATGGTTTTCATCACAGAATACAATAAATAGGGCTGAAACCATATTTATGGATTGCCTGTAACTGGTTTCATTTTAGTGAAACCATCGGCCTGATGAAAAGGAATCTTTATAAGGCATCCGGGCCAAATCGTAGTATGAAACAGTTCAAGGTCATCTTGTTCATCGTGATACTGGTAGCCTCGGTATTGCTGCTTTTTGGCAAGCTTTTCTCGTCGCAGCCGATTACCATAATCCTTGAGACAGGGCAAGAAGTGACCACACTAGCCTCCGACTACTTCTCGCTGACCGACGCCATGCTCCTTATCGCAAGCTCGTTCCTTATAGGCTCGGTTACCATTTACCTGTTTTACAACTCGGATACGAAAGAAGTGATAAAATCCTTCAGGAAGGAAAACGGGATGAAAGAAAAATACGGCATGGTTATCCCGCTCCTGAGGAAGGAGGAAAGAAGCGTTTTCCAGGAGATTGCGAGTTCAAACGGGGAAATGCTCCAGAATGCGCTCGTGCTGAAATTAGGCATGTCGAAAGTAAAGATGACAAGAGTTCTGTCGAGCCTCGAAAGCAAAAATCTTATTGTAAAGGAAAGGCACGGCCTTACAAACAAGATAAAACTGAAATGAACCGTACCGAAAAGGCCTGCCAAAGCATGACCGAAAACAATTTATGAACTGCCCGCTTATTTTTATTCTCTAACAATGTTCAGGAGGCTGGGAAGATGAGCGAACAGGGAAATTCGCACAGTAATGCTGAGATTTTTTTCCGCGACCAGGATGTCGTGATGAAGAGGATTTACGAGATTGGAGTCGAGAGATTCATCGAATCCGTCGCGAACCTAGAACACGCCTTCCAGATGAACAACGGCGTGGTGAGCTGCATCGACGAGGGCACGCCGCACGGCGACATCCGCTTCGCGGGCTCAGGTATACTGAAAGAAGATATACTAGACACTCTGGAGCGATTGAAGAAGGACGGAAAGCTCGACTGCATAACGAGCCATGACGAGTGCGGGGCGGCGAAGCTGTTCGCCGTGAAGAACGGGAAGGATTCTTCAGGGGCCGACCAGTACGCGAGGCTGATGCTCAAGGAAATGGCGGAGGAACTCGGCGTAAGGCACGAGCACATAGCGATAAACGAGATGAAAAGGCCGAGCGGCATGCACGTGGCGAGAGTGATTTATTACGACGGGACCGGTAAGTTCAACCCCT
>JBGPQP010000026.1:0-6741 GCA_041489155.1 Candidatus Aenigmatarchaeota archaeon | reverse complement strand
TTTATATTTTTAACTAATTTCGACCAAATATAATTTATATGAAACGTCTCAGGGTTGATGTTCTTTCTCTTACCAAGAAGCTGGAGATAGTCCTCAAGCTCATGGTCAACACGCAGCTCACGAGCAGATACAGGAGCGTCTACAAGGGCAAGGGTCTCGAATTCGAGGATTACAGGGTTTACACGCCCGGCGACGATGCGACCAGGATAGACTGGAAGGCAAGCGTGCGCTCGAATGAACTGCTGATAAAACTGTTCAAAGAGGAAAGGAACCTGGACGTTTACATACTTCTCGACACGTCGTCGTCGATGATATTCGGCTCGACGGAGAAGCTGAAGATGGAATACGCAGCCGAACTCGCCGCAGCTTTCGCTTTCTTCATTCTGGAGGCAGGGGACAAGGCAGGCCTGATAATGTTCAGCGACAAGATAACCAGAATGATCCCGCCCAGCCCCGGCAAAAAGCAATTCTACATAA
This sequence comes from Candidatus Aenigmatarchaeota archaeon, assembly GCA_041489155.1. Lineage (GTDB taxonomy): Archaea > Aenigmatarchaeota > Aenigmatarchaeia > QMZP01 > QMZT01 > JBGPQP01. Next base: position 6,264 of record JBGPQP010000026.1, on the reverse strand, counting down.
TCCTGAACTCGCTTGTCAATGCGGAATTATACGGAGGAGGCTACGACCTCCAGAAGGCAGTAAATTTCGTAATGAAGACGTCGAAGGAAAGGGGCCTGATTGTCATAATCTCGGATTTCATAGGTCTGAAAGGCGACTGGCAGAAATCCCTGAAAATGGCTTCTGTCAGGTTCGACATCATCGGAGCGATGGTCAGGGACCCGAGGGACGAGTTCATGCCTGAAGAAGACTTGGGCCAGTTCGTTCTGCAGAATCCCTACTCGGATTCCATGCTGCTCGTGCAGCCAAAAAAAATAGTGGAAGAATACAGGAATTATGTCCAGCGCGAAGAACTCATGCTCAACAAGGCCTTCCTCGAGAGCAACCTTGACCTGCTGAAGCTGTCGACTGCCGAACCGTTTATCAAGCCGCTCATAGAATTCTTTATGAGGAGGAGGAAATTCGCATGGAGGTAACGTTCTCGAATCCTTTGTGTCTCTGGTTCCTAATAGTCATACCGCTCATGATATTCGCCCATTTCATAAGCCTCAGGTTCGTAAGGAGGAAGGCGCTCAAGTTTGCCAATTTTCCGGCGATAGAATACGTAACGGGCGAAAGAATCTTCTCCAAGAATTATACGCTCCTTGCCTTAAGGATGGCGACGCTTTTCCTCCTGATACTTGCTGTTTCAGGCGCGGTCTTCTGGTATGAAGGCGAGGCAGGCAACACGGATTTCGTGCTTTCAATCGATGCTTCGGGCAGCATGCTTGCCACGGATTTCGAGCCGAGCAGGCTCGACGCCGCGAAGAGGTCGGCAGTCATATTCACGGATGCCATCCCTGAAAACACGAACGTGGGGGTGATATCCTTCGCCGGGGTCGCGTTCATAAAGCAGGCGCCCACCAGCGAAATTGTCAGGGTAAAAAACGCGATAGGCAACGTTTCTGTCGAGCTCGCCGGAGGGACGGCGATAGGTTCGGCCATAATATCATCGGTGAACATCCTGAACAACCCGGACAAGGCGAAAGTCATCGTTCTTCTCACCGACGGCCAGAACAACGTCGGCCCGAGCGTGGAAGAAGCGATAAGCTATGCGAACGAAAATCATGTTACCGTTTACGCGATAGGAATAGGGACGGAGGCGGGCGGAGGCTTCCCGGAGATGAACCTCTCCTTCGTCTCGAAGCTCGACTCCGATACGCTCATGAAGATAGCAGACCAGACGCAGGGCAAATATTACGAGGCCAGAAACGAGACCCGGCTGTCGGAAATATACAGGGAAATCGCTGTTTCGAGCGTGAAAAAGCTTTCCGTAAATATCTCGCTGATATTCCTCGTGATTGCGCTTGTGATGCTTTTCGTGGAATGGGGCCTGGTGAACACGAAATACAGAACCCTGCCCTGAGAACTACTTGACATTTTTCATTATCTCGTTATACAGCTTGATTATGCGTATGGTTTCGCCGTAAAGGCTCATCTTCACATCCGGAGGCATCTCATCGTAAAGCTCCCTTATTCTGGAATATAGCTTTTCGGCATCCTCGGTTTTATGGTTAGCTATCGCCATTTCCCCTTCGTCTATCATATTCTCAAGGGCCTTGACATTTGCCGCATCCTTTTCTGTCGTCGCGTATTTCTTCGGTTTTCTTTCAGGTTTTGCCTGCGACAGCGAAACTGCCTCTTCCTTGGGCTCGATTTTCCTGAGCTCCTCCTCTGCGTGTTTTTCAAGCGATTCGTGGATTCTTATGCCCGCCATCCTCTCCACGATGGTTATGGCGCTCTTTATCGCGGATGAAAGTTCTACCAGCGAAGGCTCTCCGACTTTGTATTCCAGCTCGGTCATTTTCATGGAGAACTCCGCTATCCTGTTGGCCAGCGCCTTTTCCATCTTCCTCTTCCTGGCGACCTCCGCTAACTCTATGTACGTGAACTTCTTCTTGATGTCGAAGGCTTTTGCGAAGAAATCCCTTATGACGCCTGAGAATTCCGTGACTATTATCCTCACGGGCTTCTTGCCTATCTCGAGCTGTATCAGATGAAGCCTCCTGAGGGCCGAAGCGCCGAGCAGCTCGATGTTGGTGTACGGGAGCGGGCGTATCTTCTTCCTGTATATCATCAGCATGAACATCCAGCCCCTGTATATGCCTATCGAGGCTCCTGTAAGAATTATGACCACCGCAATGTACTGCAGGAAGAAAAAGCCGCAGTCCTGCGGGCACGAAAGCAATTCGCCCGTTTCGCACATAGCGTTGCCGCAGACAGGCTGCTGCGCTTCGGAGCACGGAGGACACGGGCCTCCGCAGTCTACGTATTCCTCGCACACGGTTGAGGTTTTTGAAATTTTGTGGCAGTTCTTTATTCTGTCGCTGCATGTCGCGCATGGTGGGCACGGGCCTCCGCAGTCTATCCATATTTCACAGCCTCCGTCATGGCAGTTGATAACGCCGTCGCTGCAGCTGGGCTGCGGTGTGTATATACATTTTCTTTTTTCCTCTGGCTTGTTTTTGGTGGTACCGCAATCGTTCAGATCGCGGCATGTTCTCGTCTGTATTTCATAGATGGGGCATACTGACCATTCCGTACATCTCCAGTTTTCCTCGCAGGCAGGCGGTTTTGCCTGGCCGCCTGAAGGCGGTATAGCCCCGCTCGGCGGCTGGGTCACATCGTGAACGATAAGAGTCCATTCGTGCGAATCCGTCAGCAGCCCGTCGGTGATTATCACGGTTATGTTGTGCGTTCCTGACGAGGTGTAGCTGGCATAGTAAGTGTATTCATCCAAGGTTTCTCCGTTCAGTTCTATGCTGTTCAGATACCACTGGGACGAGGGGATCGTCCCGTCCAGATCGAACTTGGTTATGTTGAAATACTGGCTTTCTGACTCGTTGATTTCGATGGTGTCATTTTCAGGATACCATGAAGTTATGTTCGGCGGATGATTCATGGGAACGACCGAGAAGCTTATGATCTCCTCGTCCCAGAGCTCGCCATCCGTGACGGAAATGTTTATCCAGTACGTCCCGTTCATGGCATCATCGACGAAGAAGCTTATCATGCCCGTTTTGTCGTCTATGCTGAAAAAGGTTGCATTGTCGTAGAAGGTCAGGTTGTTCCATTCAGGCTTGACATCGACATCGGTCGCGTTTACATCGTAGGTGAAGGTTTCGTTTATTATCGCTGTCTGCGAGCCTATGGTGTCGAGCACAGGTGCGTCGTTGACGTCTATTATCTCGAAATTAACGACCTGCCAATCTATCCCTCCTCTCCCGTCGAGGACCCATATGAGGACGGACTGGTTGCCGACGTCGTTCTGGTCCGGAATGAAATATATTATGCCAGTGTTTGAATTTATCTGGAACATTGTCGTATTGTCGCCGAAGAACAGCGTGTCGTTGTCCGGGTCGGTCGCGTTGACGTCGTATATGAGCAGCTCGCTCTGGTTTATGACTTGGTCAGGAATCGGGTCGAGGACAGGCGGTCTGTTCTCATAGGTTATCGTCAGCCTCATTATTTTACTGTCGGTCATGATGTTGCAGCTGGAGATCACCGAGATGTTTATGTTGTGCAGGCCTTCGTCCGCTTCCTGCGGGGTGAACGATATCAGGCCTGTCTGGCTGTTTATGATGAAAAGATAGGTATCGTCGTAAAACGTGACGTTGTCGTCATTCGGGACCGTTGTGTTTACGTCGTAGGTATACAATTGTTCTATGTATGCTATCTGCTCTTCTATCGGGATTATTATCGGGTTGTTGTCGACGCAGAGTCCCACCAGGCCTATTGCTTCCTGTGTTATCGCTTTTCTCACTTTTATATTGTAAACTGAAACCTCCAGCATGATAGTTATTACAAGAATCACGACCAGTATCGCAATCACATTATTAGATGTCTGTTTCATTCAATTACCACATGTTCATGAATATAATTTGCAAAGTCCCTTCGTAATATCCGGTCTGCACGTCTGAAGAGGGATTTGCAATAACTGTGACGTTCCTCGATTCTTTCGGCTCCATGACAAAGTCGTTTTCGGAAACGTAGATAAACTTCGAAATGTTGCCGAAGGCTTTCATCTTCACAAAATGCGGCTTGGCGTCGTTGTTGTCCAGCGTTATGTTCCTCATGCCTGCGCCTTCTCTCGGGACCTTGCCGAAATGCAGCGCGTCAGTGTCCACCGTAACCCCGACCCTGTTCTCGTCTATAACCTGAACATCCATCTTTATCTCGTAAACGTCGGCCACCAGAAAGGTCTGGATAAAGAAATACGTTGCTGCAACGCCGACTATCAGAACCCCTGCTAGAATAGCCGCAACCATGTATAATTTCATCTAAACCCACCGTATAGTTAAAATTTGCATACAAATCGTTAAATGTTTTACATGAGCTTCTTCTGGGTGTATTTTTCTTTATTCCCCTTTTTCTTGTAATAGAACACGTAAACCGCGGAAAGCGCTATCAATGCGACTATGATTATTATGACGATTATCGTGGCCGAGAGTTCGAGGCCCTGCTGCTTTAAGGTCAGGATGAAGGTCGTGTTGTACGTCTGGTTGAAATAGTAAAGGTTCGCTAGACCCTGGTATTCTCCCGGTCCCTTTGATTTGGACGTGTCCCAGAAAAGCGTGACGTTCCTTTCCTCCCACGGGCCAAGGTCGAAGGTTTCGCTTGTAATAGAAGTTGAATAATCGCCCTTCTTTATGTCGGTCACGATGTACATGTCGGGTATCCTTTCATTCCATTCGCCTGCGACCAGCGCTGTTATCTTGCCTATCATTCCCTCCACAATCGGTTCCGCCATTACATTCAGTATCTTTGCGGTTGGCGAGCCTATCATGAATTCCTTTGTCTGCTCTAATTTTTCCCCGTCGTACCAGACCTCGGTTTTAAGCCTGTACCTGCCCGGCCTCACGTTTTCCACAAACCATTCTTTAATGAAATTTACGTACTCGGTGGGGGCTATTTTTTTGCTTTCGGTCATAAAGTCTGCTACCTGCCTGTTTTCAGGGTCGTACAAATAGAATTTTATATAAGCGTTGTCTATGGTCTGGTTTCCCCTGTTAACCGCGCTCACCAGAAACCTCATGGACTGGTTTATATTAGGATTCTCTATCTTTACTGTGAATTCCACGTATTTGCCAGGATAGGGAACGAAAACCCTGAAAACATAGCCTATCTGGTATCTTGCCCCTAGTCCCTGCTGGCCCGGGGCTTCAGGCTTGTATTGTGTCGCATATATTATGATTTTGTAGGGTCCCGGCTTCTCGATTTTTTCAGGAAGGGAAACCGTGAAATTCAACGGCTTTATGCCGCTTGCAGTGCTTTTTGGTCCCAGCAGGAAAGTATATTCGCTTATGGATACGTAGTCTTTCAGTTCGCTCTCCACGCTCATGTTTATGTCCATCGAGTATTCGTCCGAATTTACCACGAAAAATTCCTTTCTATATATCAGGTTGGGCTCGAAATTTATCTCAAGTACGTCAGGCAGGTCGCCGGCTATGCCTAGCGCATAAATTGGAGCAGGCAAAAAAATAAGTATAAATAAAAATAAATAAAAAATTCTCTTCATATTCCACCATTTGCCTAACAGGCATTAGACGCGGTTATCGTTATGGTATTTGTTTTCTCTGCTGGTGAAGCGTCGTCAGGTATTCCTATGTGCCAGTGAATCCTTAGTTCGTCATTATTAAGGTCCATCTGCAGTTCTGAACACAAAGTTTGTACCCCGGCACTGACAGTCGTCCACGCGGTTACAAGACCAGTCGAGCAGGAACCTGTTTCGTTCTCCTTTGCTGCCGCTTCAAAGACAGAGTTCGTGCCGCCTATGAAAGTCCCCGCAGCCGTTCCCGAAACCTTAATGCATGTGGTGTCATCGTTGCCGTCGTTCTCGACGACGAAAGGATACGCGTATGTTCCTGTGCCGTAGTCGGTGCCATTGCCCTCGCTTCCGTTGTAGAAGCCGCCAGCATTCGTCGAGTTGCTGTACAGGTGCCTTATGCTTCCTTCAATGATTGTTCCTGAACCGAAGTTGGAAATGTTTCTTACCATCTTTACTGAATACGACGATTGGACTGTGACGTTCGCAAGACCCGTGCCTGTCGTGGCCGCTCCTGTGAGCTGCATGATTGGTACCGATAAAAGGCTTAGCAGGCCAATTGCCGACAGCACTACTGCTACCAATAACAGTCCCGCCAGAATATTATTGCTCATTTCCACCATTCCCACAACCTCCATTATTAAACATCATCATCCTGAAGGCAATACCCTCAGCGTAACCACGCCCGAGTTGACTTCAGG
>JBGPQP010000025.1:0-6845 GCA_041489155.1 Candidatus Aenigmatarchaeota archaeon | reverse complement strand
GCGACTATACCGCAGACGCGAGCCACAGGCTTTACTACAAGTACAACGTGACCGACACAATAAACTTCACCGACCAGACCGATCCCAACAGCTTCATGACGTTTGAAAAGGACGACGTATGGTTCGCGAATGCGACAGGCAACGGCATAACGATAAACAGGGAAGGAACAGAAACAGGCCTGATAGGAATACAGGTTTATGACGACGATGACTACAACAAGGCCAGGCTCGGTTCAGGAATAGGCGTTTCATTCTGGATTACCACGGACTCTATAAACTACGACGGAAACCTTACCAACACCACCAACTCGAGTGGTTATGTCGTTTACAACTTCGAACCTACATGCAGCTATGGGGCAGGCTCGCAGCAATGGTTCGGAGGGACGGACACGTCGACCTGCTACAAGAGCACGAACCAGTCCCAGGGTTCGCAAAGCCTTAACATAAAGGGCCAGTTCAAGAACAATCTCCAGACTCCGGCCAACGGGACGACATTCAACGTTACCAACGGCATAGTCATACGGTTCAACATTTCGACAGACTGCCCTGCTGATGGCATAATCAGCGGCGCGAGTACAAGGAGCGTAACGCTCATACACAACCAGACCGGCGCTGAATCGTCCTGCGTGACCGTCAATGACGAGGGCAACGGCTGGTACAACTGCACGTGGGATTCGACAGGTCAGCTCGAAGGCAACTGGAGCATAAACGTGACAACATCAAGGAACGATTACAATCAGAACACTACAATATGGTACAACAGGTTCTTCCTTAAAAACCGCGGGCAGGTTGCTGAAAACCAGACCTTCGCTCCTTCCCAGGGCGGTTGGGGCACGACATACACGTATAACATTTCCATAGCCGATCCGGAAGGCGACACGGTGACGTGCATCCTGTGGACCAACACCACCGGCTCTGGATGGATAAACAGGGGCAGCGACACAGTCGCTGGTTCAGGCAACTGTTCAATTCATGTAAGCAGCTTCAATTATACCGATGTCGGCTCTTCGCAGTACAGGTTCGTGATAAACGATACCTACAACATCCTTGAGACCGCTAACTTCAGCGGACCTGTGATAAACAATGATAGCGTTACTATAATTCACAGTTCTGGTAACAACACCAATGTAAACAGGAGTCATGAGCAGACTACGCTGCTTTCGGTGAGGGTGAACGACACAGATAAGGGCCAGACAACTGCCGGCATAGACACAGCATTCTGGATATCTTACACGAACAACTCGTTGGATTATGACACAGGTTTCATCAACCAGACAGATTCAAATGGCTACGTTTATTACAATTACAACGCAACATGCAGCTACACGGTCGGCGTGCACAACTGGAAAGCAGGTGTGACTGATTCGAGGTATAACAAAACGAACTCATCAACGTTCACCGTGAACATAACCGGTGACCTGATCCCCACTATAGTCAATCCTGTTGGCGGAGTTTCGGGCGTTTATCTCCACGGCCAGAACATAACGCTCCGCGGCCTTCTCGTCTCGGACTGCCTGTCGGAAACGATGACAGACACACCGCCCACGATTAGATATTCCAACAGCTCGGGCACTTATTATTGTTCAAATGTGGTAGACGATGGAGGCGGCTACTACAACTGCACCTTCAACACGTCTTCGCTGGCGATTGGCTGGTACAACCTGACGATGAACTATTCAAAGCAACACTACAATCCCAACTCGACTACGAAGACCAATTCATTCTTCATTGAGACCGCGCCAAGACTCGCAGCACCAAACATAAGCAAAACGCTGGGAGGTTGGGGAGAGACGTACATCTTCTCCGTCAATGTCACTGACGAGGACGGCGACAACGTAAGGGTGTATGCATGGTACAGGCTGCTTCCGAGCGGCGCCTGGAACCAGATAGGTTCCTACAACCAGACCAGCGGCATGAACAGGACCGTCACATTCACCAAATCCTTCCAGTTCACGGAAATGGGTAATCTGACATTCAAGTTCAACGTTACCGACGACGCGAACAATCCCGTCTCAGGCGGCACCCAGTACACCGACGAAATCAATGCTGGCTTCAACTTCACTCTCGAGGCCGACGATGCGGTATTCCTTTACGTCGCAGGCAACGAGACGACTGTGAACAGGGTGGGCAGCAACAACGTCACTTTCACCCTCTCACTCATCGACACGGACATTAACAACATTCCGGTCACGACGAACGAGAATGGCACGTTCTGGGTAACGACCAACGAGAGCGACCCGAATTCATGGAGGAGCATAACCCAGAAGTTCTTCGTCACAACCCTCGGCTATGATTTCAACCCCGACTGTAATTTCCAGGTCGGAAAGCAGGAATGGAAAGGCGGCCTGTTGAGCGGAGGTTCCGGATATTACAAGAACGTCAACTCGTCCATTTACAACGTCACGATAACGTCAGAATACACACCTTACATACATTATCCGAAAGGCAGGAGCTTCGACAGGGATAATCTATCAATGTCACTTAACCTCAGCATGAACCTCACGGACAACGGCGGCGGTACGTGTGGCCTTGTTAGCGGTGCGACGGTGGTGTTCAACGTCACCAATACCAGTTACATATGCCAAGCGACAGACTACGGGAACGGCTGGTACAACTGCACCATACCTCAGACCAGCCTGGCAGGCTGGAGCTATGGCTGGTACAACGTTTACGCGAACGCGACAAGGCAGTATTATCCGACAGATGTCAACACGACTTATGTCAATTCTTTCTACCTTGCTTCAAGGCCTTCTCTCGCCTCGGCAGGCGTCAGCAGAGGCACCTGCGGCCCGTACTGGGGCTGCTCGGCCAACTTTTCCATCGAGGTCACAGACAATGACGGCGGCAATGTAACGGTCTTCCTCTGGAAGAAGATAGATACCGGCGGACAATGGGAGTACATCGGCAACAAATCATGCGGGCCGTGCTCCAGCACACCACTGCAGCTAGAGGCCCTTCTCGACTGCGGCGATATCGGCACCAACTACTTCAAGTTCAACGCAACCGACAACTGGAACTACACGGCCACGACGGGCGAAAACGACAATCCTTTCAGCGTTAACCCAAACCTAGCGACAGTATCCTACGTGACAGACGACGGCATAGACATGATAAGAGAGGGAACTTCAGCATACAACCTGACAGTATTCATGAATGACATAACCAGAAGCCAGCCAGTGCTTACGGGAACGAACGGGACGTTCTACATAACGATGGACGGCAGCAGTTTCGGCTTCATAAAAAACACCACGACGAATTCAAGTGGTCATCTGACATACCAGCTAGAACCAAACTGCTCGTATTCAGTCGGCCTTCAGAAATGGCATGCCATCCTTGATAATGACAACTGTTATTACGACGCTTCGCCGTCACCGGAGAATTTCACATTCACTCTGACTGGCCAGCTCAAGAGCAAAATCGACACACCGGCGCAGGGTTCCCAGTACCTTGCAACAAGCCTGATTCCCATAAGGTTCAATGTCACCTCTGACTGCGTCGCTGAAGAGGGAAGGATATCGAATTCGAGCACATCGCTTGAGCTTTATTCACCCACCGCTGAATACCAGCAATGCACTCCTCTTTACAATGAAAGCGGTTCCAGCGCAGGCTACTACAACTGCACGTGGGATTCGACCGGCGACCCGGTAGGCATGTGGGGCATAAGGATAAACGCAAGCAAGACAAGCTACAACTCGAATTCCACCCTCTACACGAACTGGATAAACCTTACCAACTCCGCGCCCGAGGGCAGCAACATGGACGTAACGCCCGACCAGGGAGGATGGGGGAGCATTTTCAACTATTCGGTAAACGTTTCAGACGCCGACAACGACGATGTTAACTGCACGCTCCTTGTATCAACAGACACGGGCTTGTCATGGAACCCGATGGGATCTATGATAGTTTACGGAGGGCATAATCTTTGCTGGATCGAAGTTGGTGATTTCAGCTGCTCGGACATGGGAACCGACAATTATTTCAAGTTCACCCTCTACGACACAAAGATTCAGGTAGAGACGAGCAATGTATCAGGACCCAACATAACAGTCGATTCGGTGAGCATAACGCACCTGCAGGGCAACAACCAGAACGTGAACAGATCTGCCCAGCAGATAACACTCAAGGTTCAGGTCAACGATAGCACTAAGGGCGAAGGCATATCCTCCGTGCCTGCTTATTTCAACATAACGCGCGACGGCCAGAATTATACCTATCTTTACGAGGTTACCACTGTTTCAGGCAATGCCACGCATACTTTCACGCCCGGTTGCGACTTCAACGCGACGCTGCAGAAATGGCATGTCTTCATAAACAACACGTGCTATGCCAATACGAGCAGCTCGCAATTCAACATGACCGTATACGGCAGGTTCAACAACAGCATATTGCAGCCGACGGGCGGAGAATATCTGCGCGGCAGCAACGTGACCATAAGGCTTAACGTTTCGGATTATTACTGCGGCCAGCTGACAGCATCAGTCGTACCCACAACGTTAAACATATCTCCCATAAGCCAGCTCACTTCCATCACATATCCGTGCACGCCCATAGTCAGCGATGGCGTAGGAGTGTACAACTGCACCTTCAACACGTCTTCGATGAACCCGAGAGGCTACAACATAAACGCTTACGCATCAAGGGCGTACTTCAACCCCCACAACTACACGGCCACCTATGTCGCCGGTCAGCCAAGAGGCTTCTTCGTCGACACGTCACCTGTCCTTAATTATCCGCAGCTCAACACGACTGGTTACGATGGCGACACCGGAGAGAACGGCTCCTGGTCAGAGCCGCGAAACTTCACGACAATAGTGACTGACGAAGACGGCGACCTGCAGGTGGCGGTAAGGTTGTGGAAGAGGCATTACACTACTGGCGTAGGCTGGGGCAGTTGGGAACAGGTGGGCTCAACAAAGTACATGAACAATGAGGTCAACCAGACCCTTGTCGAATTTCGTGAGAACGGCAACCTGACGTCGCCTTACAATCCCGCGATACATCTAGGAATATGGGAATACAAGTTCAACACAACAGACAACCCGAACATGCCCAAAGCCGGGGGTACAACCTACAGTTATGAAATTAACGGCAGCAACTACACGGTCGATAAGGACGACATGGAAATACAATACCACAGCGGAAGCGAGGGCGATGTCTGGAGGAACGGCACAGATTCCGTCGTCCTCTCCGTCCAGGCATGGTCCATCGACCAGCAAGACTATCTCGACCCGGATGACGCGAATGGCATGGTGTGGATAACCAAAGACCACTCGACCTTCGAAAACGTCACCAAGCCCGGGGATATAATGACGCTTGATAACGGCTTCCTCAACTATACGTTCTATCCCAATACGGGCGACTGCGCTTACGATGTAGGCTTACAGTACTGGATAGTGGGGGTCGAGAACAACAACAACTACAAAGACACGAATTCGACGGGCAACAGAAACGTGAGCATATGGACCTACCTGAACGGCTCGATAAACTCACCTGACGGCGAGGTTTACCTAAGGGACGCGAATGCCAATATTACTTTCAACGTAAGCGCGTGGGACGAATGCAATGATGGAGTGGCGAGTCCTGATGACGTTAGCATAACACTTGTCGAAAACCTGTCAGGAACACAGAAATACGCCGGAATTTCTGTTATAGAGGATCTAGGCGGCGGAAACTATTTCTACAACTGGAGCGCAGAAAGCATCGACACGCTCGGCGATTACAACATGACCTTCTACATGAGCAAGAATTATTACGCTTCCCTTTCGCTTTTCCGCGAGCCAGCGCTGAAGCTGGTCGAGTCACCGGAACTCGAATATTATGTAGAACCTCCGCTGATTACATCGGGCGACGGCGGCTGGGGTGAGACGTACGACTTCAGGATAAGGGTAAGAAAATCCGACGGCTTCCCGTTCAACGTCAGCCTGTGGTACAAGCATAACCAGTCGTCTGAATGGAGGCTCCTAAAGACCGCGGAAACCTCCAGCTACCTGAGCAGCTGGAACTACACGCAGGATTTCTACAGCATGCAGTTCAACTGCACGGACATAACGCCAGCAGGTAACAATGCTTCATACAAGTTTAACGCCACCGATCAGTTCGGCTATACAAACGAGCTTCCTGCAAGAAACTTCACCGTAGTAAAGGACGATGTCGTGGTTTATTATGACGGCGCGGGCTCAGGCACAACAATAAACAGGGAAGGCGTTTCGACCGGTCTGTTCAGAGCGAGAATAAACGACAGCGACAGGTCATACGTCGGCGTTGGATTCAACATATCGGGAATATTTTACGTGACCACGGATAACGTAAATTACCTGACGACATACCTCAACAGCACGGCTTCTGATTCGAGACTCATACTCAACTTCGATCCCAACTGCTCGCACGGCTACGGCCCACAGAAATGGAATGGGGGGACATTCGGCGACGTATGCTACAAGGATGCGAATTTGACAACGGGTGGATCAAGGTCATTCACGGTCAACGGCACGCTAAAGAACAGCATCCAGCAGCCCAACTGGACGAGCGGACAACCGCAATTCAACGTCACCGACCAGATTTTCTTCAGGCTTAACACCACTTCAGACTGTTCCAATGAGGGGCTGATATCAGGCAGTTCGGTTGCTTTGTATCTCGGCGCCCCGAACGGAAGCGTCTATTCATGCGCGCCCGTCAACAGCGAAACAGGATCTGATGCTGGACGATACAACTGCACGTGGGATTCCAGCGACAAGCCCGAAGGCAACTGGACGGTCAACATGACGTCCACAAGGCAGTACTTCCTGCAGAATATTACCTCACTCACCAACTGGTTCTGGCTCGAGAACAAGAACGCAACGGAAGCG
>JBGPQP010000024.1:0-7511 GCA_041489155.1 Candidatus Aenigmatarchaeota archaeon | reverse complement strand
GTCCTTCATTCTCACAGGCAGCTGCGACTGGACGGCCTCGGTCTTTGAAATCTTCTTCGATTTCAGGCGCGAGCGTTCTAGCATGTTGAGAAAATCGGTGTTGCCGCCCGTGTTGAGCTGATACGTGCGGTCGATCTTGACGCCGCGGTCAGAGAAAAGCTTGACAAGAACGCGATGCGTTATCGTCGCGCCGACCTGCGACTTGATGTCGTCGCCGATTACCGGTATTCTGGCGCTTTCAAACTTTTTGGCCCATTCGTTATTGGACGCGATGAATTCGGGCATGCAGTTTATGAAGGCGCAGTCCGCTTTAAGCGCGGCTTCTGCGTAATACCTGGTCGCTTCCTCGGAGCCTACGGGCATGTAGTTGACCAGGACGTCTGCCTTCGTCTCCTTCAGGGCTTTTTCGACGTCTATCGGCTTTTCGTCAGAAACGACGAAAGTCCTGTCTTCATGATAGTCTTTCATATGATTCGCGATGCCGTCCAGCGTGGGCCCGCGCATGACTTTAACATTGAGCTTCGGGACATCCCTGCAGAAGACTTTCGTGCAGTTGGGTTTCGCAAATATAGCCTCGCTGAGATCCCTGCCGACCTTGCGTTTGTCGACATCAAAGGCGGCTACGGGTCTTATGTCGGTTATCATGTAGCCCCCCAACACGTTATGCATCAAACCCGGCACCAGCTCATTGTTGGAATTCACATTCTTGTAGTAGAAAAGCCCCTGTATAAGCGATGAGGCGCAGTTCCCTACGCCGGCGATAGCGAGACGGATTTCCTTAGTCATATAATCACCACAGCCTTGGTTTTATGTAAATTATAATATTTTACACTTATAAAATATTGGCTGCTGAAGTTTAAAAACTTTTATGTTCATAAAATAACTATATCCGGGTGTCAGCATGCCTTTCAGCAAACTGGAAAGAAACAACACGTACGATTGCCTCTGGCCGTACATACTGAGAATACTCAGGGAAAGGCCGATGCATGCCTACGTCCTTCGCGCAGAGATAGAACGCAGGTTCGGCTTCAGGCCGGGCAATGTCACAGCGTATCGAGTCCTCTATTCACTCAAAAAGCGCGGGTACGTGGAAAAGAGAAAAGAGGGCATGAAACAGGTGTATACCATCACGAAAAAGGGCCGCTCGCTGCTGAAACAGGCAGCAGGCTTTTATGCCGGCCGGGCCAAAATGTTCAGATGAACTGAGCGGCTTTGAGGCCGGTTGAAAAGTTTATTAAATTATCTTAACAAAAAATGTGTATCGACCGTGACGTTTATGGAAAAAGGAACGCTGCGTCTGAAGGTTGGCCTTGCCGAAATGCTGAAGGGCGGCGTCATAATGGACGTCGTTAGCGCCGAGCAGGCCAAAATCGCCGAAAAGGCAGGTGCCGTTTCTGTGATGGTTCTCGAGCGCGTTCCCGCCGACATACGCAAAGCCGGCGGCGTCGCGCGCATGGCCGATCCCAAGAAGATAAAGGAGGTCATGGCGGCTGTTTCAATCCCTGTCATGGCGAAATGCCGCATCGGCCATTTTGCTGAGGCGCAGATTCTTGAAACGCTCGGAGTCGACTACATAGACGAGAGCGAAGTGCTGACGCCTGCGGACGCGGAAGCGCATATTGACAAGTTCAAGTTCAAGACGCCCTTCGTCTGCGGCTGCCGCAACCTCGGCGAGGCGCTGCGCAGGATAAACGAAGGCGCTGCCCTGATTCGCACGAAAGGCGAGCCCGGCACAGGCAACATCATTGAAGCGGTCCGCCACATGAAACTCGTCAATGCTGGAATCAGCATGCTCAGGGGCATGAACGCCGCCCAAATCAGAAAGGAGGCAGAAGCCATGCGCGTTCCCTTCGAGCTGGCCAGGATGGTCGCGAACAAGGGCAGGATACCCGTTCCCAACTTCGCTGCAGGCGGCATCGCGACTCCCGCCGACGCATCGCTTATGATGCAGCTGGGCGCCGAATCCGTCTTCGTAGGCTCAGGCATATTCAAGTCTTCCGATCCTTTCAGGCGGGCGAAGGCGATAGTCGACGCCGTCACGTATTTCGACAAACCCAAGATACTCGCGAAGGTCTCAATGGGCCTAGGCGAAGCGATGAAAGGCATAGACATGGGCACGCTGGAAAAGAACGATTTCATGCAGTCAAGAAGCTCATAAAAAATAAGCAATAACGAAGTGTTCTTATGATAATAGGTGTTCTCGGCCTCCAGGGCGATTTCGATGCGCATAAAAAAGCGATAGAAAAACTCGGAGCGAAATGCAGGGTCGTGCGCCACCCGGAAGATTTCGAGAAACTCGATGGCTTGATAATCCCCGGCGGCGAGAGCACGACGATAACGAAGCTGCTCTTCAGGCACCAGCTCATCGAGCCTATCTCCAAGTTCTATCTGCAGGGCAAGCCGATATTCGGGACATGTGCCGGGATGATAGTCCTCGCCAGCAAAATAGAAAACCACCCGAAGCAGTTCAGGTTCGGCTTCATCGACATCTCCGTCTCTCGCAACGCGTATGGCCGCCAGATAGACAGCTTCGAGGAAGATGTCCGCATCCCAGTCCTAGGAAGAAAGCCCTTCAAGGCAGTCTTCATCCGTGCGCCCATGATAGCAAAATTGGGTAAAAACGTCCAGTCGCTTGCAAAATACAGGAAAAAACACGTGCTGGCAAGACAAGGCAAAATCCTAGTATGCTCCTTCCACCCGGAACTGACCGAAGACGCGAGAATACACAGCTATTTTTTGAGCATGGTAAAAGCAGCGAAAAATAAGCCCAAAACCAAAAAGAAATAATAACATACGAGATTAATTACTGATTATGGCAACCCTGAAAGAGTTTGAAAAGGAAATAGAAAAAATAAAAACCAGGAACAAGAACGTTGAGAATGACAAGGCTTGGGAAATAAGCTTGACTAGAAGAGGCATTCTGACTCTGTTCACGTACCTAGCAATCGGCTTTTATCTTCAGGCAATCGGCATCCCCATGCCATGGCTTAACGCCATAGTCCCGGCTGTTGCCTTTATGCTTTCTACTCTGACCCTGCCTCTTTTCAAAAAATTATGGCTAAGATATATTCACAAAAAGTAACGTGTTAGGCCTATATCTTGATGTTTTTTCTGGTATGCACGATGTAAGCGATTGAAACCGCTATCACTAGGCCGAAAAGCACGAAGCCTGCTATGTGAAGATATGGGAGCTGTTGCAATGCGCTGGAATAATCTGCGGCCACTGAAGGGACTGTCTTTTGCGTTTCCATGAGCGCGCCTTCTGACCGCTCTCCAATCGCACCCATCGCGCTGAAGCTGGCCATGAAGAAGGCTTTGCTGGCGAGATCGAAGACCAGGCCAAGCATACCAAGCGCCGCCATGCCGAGCAGTATCCATATCTTCTTGTCCTCTGGGTGGAGAATGCTTTTACCTTTTTTCGTGAGCTCGTAATATTTCCACTTGTGACCCTCGTCCATCTGAACTATAAGACCGACTGCGACAAGGTTGTCAAGATGCTCCTTTACGGTCGAGACAGACATGCCGAACTGGCTTGAAAGCTCGCTGAGAGTCTTCCTTCGCTTATCGAGCGACTTGATGATATCCACGCGCGTTCCGCTGGCGAGCGTCCTGAAAACATCCTTGTCAAGCGTGATTTTCTCTTCCTGCATGAATATTCTTTCTTTGCCGCTTTTTAATATTCCTTCCATTTCTTTCGGCGCTGGCCGAAAAACCTTTAAGACAGCTTGGCCATCATTAAAGATGAAGCTGAACATCGCTAAGCTTGTCGCGGCAATAGTGATATGCGAGCTCGCAGGCATTCTGGGATCGCTGTTCACTTACCCGAAGATACCGACTTGGTACGCGACGCTCGCGAAGCCGGAATTCGCGCCGCCGAACTGGGTTTTCGGGCCGGTGTGGATCACGCTTTTTGCTCTGATGGGCATTGCGCTGTACGTGATATGGAACAAAGGCTTAGCTGACAAGAAGAACAAGCAGGCGGTGATGTTCTTTGCAGCGCAGCTGGTGCTGAATGCGCTGTGGTCGCTGCTGTTCTTCGGCCTGGAGTCGCCTTTCTACGGCTTCGTAGGCATCGCTGCCCTGTGGATTGCGATAGTGCTGACCATCTGGAAGTTCTGGAAAATCGACAGAAACGCAGCCTTCCTGCTGCTGCCGTACATTGCCTGGGTGAGTTTCGCTGCGGCGGTGAACTACGCGGTCTGGATGCTTAATTGATTTCGGCAAAGCCGTGCAAAGGGCATAACATGGCGAACTTGAAAGACATTCCAGCGTTGCTTGTTTTATCAGCCGTAATCCTGACTATATTGTTCCTCTCTTATTCCAAATACTTCATCAAAACCGAGCTGGAGGTCCGCATACTGGACCAAGCATCATCCTGCTACGCTGACCAGCCCTCCGCAACAGGAGGCGCGTGGCATAACGGCAACATAGTCATGACCTCCGCTTTCGAGACGCCCGATCCCTGCCACTGGGTCAGTTCCATCGAAGCATATCAGCAGGGCGACAGACTCGAGATCAAAATAAAAATCAGCCATCAGGGCTTCTGTATCCAGTGCTTCGGCTTCAGGGAAGTCGATTACGAAATCGTCTCGCCTGAACCAGAGAAAACGATGGACATATATATCGAGGTGGAAGGCATCACTAAACAGAAGGCGCTCTTATCTCTTCCTGTGTGATTTCTCGCTCTCTTTCATCATAAAAGGCAGTGTGTAGCGGTAGACAGCCGCTCCAAGGACCATCGCTATGTAGATGACTATCCAGATTATGATGAACAGCAGCACGATCACGACGAATACCATCGTCACTGCCATTATATGTGGGAGTATAAGGAAGAATATGACGGCTGCGAAAACCAGCGCGACGACTGCGAGAAGCGCCGCGCTGCCCAGCCTCAGGAAATACTTCGGCTTCTTTCTGAAAAACATCAGCTATCAGAGCTCCACGGTTCTTTCTTTGATGCGAGCATTAAATAACTGAACTGGTCGGTTATTGTACGCAGCGGCTTCGCCTGCGCCTCGAGGATTTTAGCGTATTCTTCCCTGTCGCGAAGCCTTACCCCATGGCTTTCCAGCATGTCGAGCACCTCGCTTACTTCGTAAGCGCGCTGCTCCAGCAGTATGCCGCGCTTCTTGAAGAAATTGTAGAGCATCTTGAGTTCAGGCTGCGTGTAGAAAATAATCGCTCTCCTCTGATTTATGCCGAGCATCTCCGTCATTATGCCGCGTCTTACGGCGAAGCCCAGCTTCGACGCGACTTTCGCCAGCGCGGCGAAGTCGATGGTGTATTCGCTGTGGCCAAACACGCCGATTCTCGCCGGCTTTTCCGAGGCATGCTCGCACAGGAAAATCTTCCCTCCGCGCTCGAGAAGCTGCTTCGCTGTGTCCAGGAATTTCACCGCGCCGTAGTTGAAGTTCGAGATCTTGACCAGCGGGAGGCCGTAGAATTTTATAAGCGAGACCGCGTCGTAGTAAGCGTTCTCGTCTCCCTGGCGGATTTTGGGATTGTACAGGGTCATGTTTACAAGCGTCGGAAAGTCGGCAAGGACCTCGTTGCAGATGATAACGTCAAACTTGTCCTTCAGCTTCGCCTGCAGGAAATCGCCGGTCTCGAAAGAAAATCTCCTGCCCCTGAACCTCGCCTTAAGATGCCTGATGTAATCGTAGGAAATGTCGTAGAAAGTGTAATGAAAATCTTTCAGCTCCCTGCAGATGTTTTCTGCCAGGTCTCCGAGGCCCGGGCCAACCTCGAGTATGCGCGCGCCCTCCGGGATCTGGAGGTTCCTGGAGATTATCGCGCCGTACGCCAAGCCGTTTTTCGTGAACTGGTTGGCGGATCGCAGGATGTGCGAGACCGTAAGCTCGTTGTCCATCCCCTCGTTCACGTCCCTGGTTTGGCCGTAATAATCATCCGTCCTGTTCACGAAAATCTCTTTCATAATCTATTTAACATTAGCGGGGAACTTTAAGAAAATGTTTAATATTAATCCTGTCCGCTCACTTAATTATTGGTCAAGTGGTTTTATAAAGTCTATACTTACTCTATACATTATGAAAATCCAAGAATCAAAAGGTAGATTTTGGGTTTCTCTTCCGAAGACCAAAATCAAGATCAAAGGCTGGCAAAAGGGCCAAGAAGTCGATTGGTCATTTGACAAGGACGGGAATCTGGTTTTGAGAGAGGTTTAAATGTAAGAATTTTAAGACTCAATGGAAGAAAAGAAGAAAAAAGGTGATAAAATAAGATTCAAAAAAAAGGAAATTGAAATCGAATTAAAAAAAGGCTACATAAAATGTGACTCTTGTAAAGGAAGAGGCATTTACGAATTTAGAGGGCAAAAGACAACATGCAGGAAATGTAATGGAGTAGGACAGGTTAAGGAATGATAATATGAAAGAAAACGGTACATACGAACAAGGAGACATATGCCCGAGATGTAGAAAAGGTAAAATATGGTTTGAAGGTCGAAAAGAAACGCTGGAAGGTCGGGATGAAGCTTGACTGGGAAGAGGACTCAATGGGAAATCTTGTCCTGGTCCCGGTTAAATCTGGGGAGTAAGGTGATAAGCATGAGCAAAACAAATAAAAAACTTGACGCGAAGCGTCTGTCAAGGCGGAATAAGTATCCGATGCAGCATAAAGGCGGCAGGGCGTGAAAGCCGGGAAGTCAGGAAATAATTGTAGAATATTAGATATAAGGTTAAAATGATTTTCAAGCTCCGTGCCAGACAATTAAACCGGATTTTCTTTTAAATTTGAAAATCAAAAATGCCGAGAGAATAAGTAAACCAACACCCACAAATATCAAGAATATGGCAATTGCGTATGCTATTTGAATTTCATTTACTCTCAAAATAGTAAACGAAATGGTACCTATTCCCCAAAAAAATAAAAATATACCTATAAGACCCATCACACCTGATAATATTTTTAATCCGAATAGATGCAAATCCGACCTTACCGCCATCCTTTCTGCTCTTTTGAATAGTTTAAAAATTATAAAAAATATGAAGATAATTTCTAAAATATAGAAAGTAGTTGCAAAATATTCTATTAAGAAAACATATTCAAATGCCAGCAAAATTGCACCAACCAAAAATATTCTTGAAAATGTTGACGTTAATCTTGAGGTAGGCAATCTAAATTTAATTTTGTTTACAGGTTTATGAAATTCTTGAAAATTTTTACGAATGTTTTGTGATTTATTAAAATCTTTATTTTCTGTCAAATTGGCATGGGGTCTTTTATCAAACTTTTCATGGCTTTTTGCCCAATCCACAATTGTAGTTTTTCCTTTGCAATTATGAGATTCAGGAAGTCTATGTTCCGCGCAAAACAATTTTTCACATCTGCTACATTTAAATGGAAGCGAAAAGAATCGTCTATTACAAAAAGTACAATAATCACCTTGTCTATGATTTCTTTTGAAATGTTTGAAATGGCGTTTTTTTCGGTATGATTTAGACCTCTTCCTGTACGCCATGATTAAAATTTTATTGTTGGTTTTAAATAAT
>JBGPQP010000023.1:0-8521 GCA_041489155.1 Candidatus Aenigmatarchaeota archaeon | reverse complement strand
TTTCAAATCTTCCCAAAAGACTTTAAAAACCAATTTTACCAATCCTCCCAACCCTCCCATACCACCACAAACCTTTAAATATACAAAGTTATAAATATATAACATAATGTTAGAAATATATAATAAAAAGTTACTTCAAAATAACATAAAATGGTAAAATAAAAAGCAAGGTGGTGGAATGAAAGAGCGAAAAAGAATGACGATAATGAAGCTTTCAGCAGGGATTTTTGGAGCCCTTGTGGTGGCGTTCTGGCTGCTCGTATTGTATGTTGAGATGGGTTACGGGCCGCTCAATCCCGTGTTCTTTGTGACGCTTATACCCCTTATACCCATCCTTGCCCTGCTCGTGTTCTTTGTTAGGAGGCAGGACAAGGCGGTGAAAGCTGGCGTTCCCCTTCGTGACGAGAGGTCCGAGAAGATCGAGAACAGGGCAGGCAGGTACGCGATGATAGGGACCGTATGGTTCCTGCTCGCGACTGCGTTCTATCAGCTGTTCATGGAGGAACTGGCGCTTCCTGACATACCGCTCAGGTATTTCATCTGGCTTATGTTCTTCGTGATAATCGCGCTTTTCGCTGGCTTCAAGCTCTACTTCGGAAGGAAAGGAGAGTAGGCTGGACGGTGCGAAATGAAAAACCGCATAAAAGAGCTCAGGGCCAGGCACAATCTCACCCAGGAGGAGCTCGCCCGCAAGGTCGGCGTCCGCCGCGAGACGATTCTGTTCCTGGAGAAGGGGAAGTACAACCCGTCGCTTCGGCTGGCGCATGATGTCGCTAAGGCGCTGAAGACGACGGTGGATGAGCTGTTCGTGTTTGAGGAGAACGGAGAGGTCGGGGATAAGCGGCCTCGTAGATTATGAAATTGCCGACGACGTCGAAATGGTCGGGGAAAGTGTGAGACCAAGGTTTATAAACTTGCCGGCTTTAATATAAATCAATATGTTCCCCAGTCTTGCTCCAGGGCTTGTCCCTGGGCGACACTGGGCCTGATTTTATTGTTTCATGCCCTTACTCTTGATGCAGGCCGGTATTATGTCATCGAGAACAATCGACGTGTCACATACATCCTTCAGGAAGTTTGACCTGCTGACGCAGAAATAGGCGTTTTCGACCTTCTTTCCCAGTTTCTGAACTCTCCTGATCGAAGGAACGAAATCGCCGTCGCCGCTTACGAGAATGGCCGTATCATAGGTGTTTTCATACGCGAAAGACACCATGTCTGTCGCGAGATAAATGTCATCGCCCTTTACCGCGAATTCGAACGAGCCGTCAGGTCTCCTTAACTTTCTCATGTTGCAAAGGATCACATGAAATCCCGGTATTTTCCTCAGCTCGGAGAAAAACCTCTGTTGTTTCCAGTATATTTCCTCGTTGTAGCTGCGGTCCAGAGGGGCGTTGTAATAGTAAACGCCAATGAGCATCCTGTTCTTTCTTAGGGTTTCTATTAGCTTTGCGAAGTCAATCTGGTTGTCGTGCAAATCGAATGTGTCTTTGATGCTGTGATAAAAATTGCTTCCGTCAATGAATATGGCCACCCTTCCATTTTTCCCGTCGTTGTCTGGCCTGTCGGGCACTGAACTTCTTTCTGATTTTCCAGGCATAATAAGAATTTGCCCCGATGTTCATTTATTGCTATGTTTAAACGCTAGGACCATGGAAATCAACGTTAGCTACGGTTATTCCCCATCTCCCCGCAACCTTCTCCGCCCAGCCATCCCTCCAAATGTTCCTGGAGAAGGGAAAATACAATCCTTCGCTTCGGCTGGCGCATGACGTGGCTGTCGCGCTTAAGACGACGATAGAGGAGCTGTTCGTGTTTGAGGGAGAGTAGAAGCAGCGAGTCTTGCTGGCTATCTTCTGCTGGCTTTTCCTGACATTGCTCTTGCCCTGATCTTTCTCGCGAAGCCCCCCGGGATGTTTGAGAAGCTGGTGGTGGAGACGAAATCGCAGTGGCCGCCTCCTGCGGAAATGGATTTCCCCTCCCTTCCTTCAAGCTTGACGAAGACCGGGGCGAAAAGTTCGACGGCCTGCTGTCCGTGCTCCTCGCATACGCCGCAGAAATCCGTCCCTTCCGTGAAGGCGGTCTTGCCGTATTTTTTGCCGAGGACCTCGTCCGTTTTCCTGTAGGCTCCCGCTATCGGGCAGTTGTGGAATACCCTGTGCTTTTCGAGAGTCAGCGGGCCTCTCCAGAGCATGGCCTCTGACAGCACGTGGTCGGTTTCCATCCCTCCCATGTCCCGGACGCCTGCCTGCCTGGCTGTCCTTATTACGCCGGCGAGCTTTCCGGTTATTTCCCAGGCGATTTTTTCCGCGTTTTCCCTGAGGGCTTCGCTGAAAGCTTCGCGACCGTATCTGCCTATCAGATGGTACGATGCGGCAGCGCCGTTAAGCGTCCAGTATTCCTGGGCAAGCCTGCTGACAACGTAAAGCCTTATGAGGCTGTCAGCATCCGGGTTTTTCATGTTGAAGACGTCTATGAGCTCCCTGCCGCGGGGTATTCCCAGAACAATGTCATCGTAACGCGGGGAATCCGAGTCCATCGCCGTTAATCCGTATGGCGTTTTCTTGAGTAGCTCCCTTGCGTCAGAAAGGAAGAGTCTCATGAGGGCGTCGGTATCTTCCAGGATTTTAATGTCCATGCCCAAATCGATATCGAAAAGCTCCCTCTGCGCGCGGACCTCCGTCTCCATCTTCTCGTCCATCCCAAGCCCGTACATGAGGGAGGTCATGAGCGGGGTATAGTTCCTGCCGTTTTCGTCTTTGGGCAACATGTCCCTGAGATAATAGGTTGCCATGACTTTTTCGTATGTCGGAGGCCCGTCAGCCAGATAATCCTGCCAAGCGTGAACGTGTTCTGCCCACCTGTGGGACTGTCTGGGGTCGAAATTCAACGCCATTAGAAAACTTTGCAGGAAAATGTTAAAAACGTGTACTGAGCCAGCGCCTGCGCAGGCCGGTGGTGGTCATGAAGGCGGCAGTAGTCTTTATAAACAGGAAATACATAGATAGACTAACAATGGCGTTGCAAACACTTGTTTTGGTCAACCCATCGCGCAATTGTAATAAACAAATAGGATAAGTGAGTAATATGGAAGAAGAAAGAAGAGAAAGCGGCGACAGGTTCGGAAGAGAAATGCACAAGGTAAAATGTTCCGAATGCGGCAAGGAATGTGAAGTTCCTTTCAAGCCATCCGGGGACAGACCTGTCTACTGCAGAGATTGTTTTCAAAAACGCAGACCACCGAGACGCTTTTAATTTAACCGATTGAAGAATCGATTAAAGGAAGGTTTTTGGTTCTTTGTTTTGATTTCGTTAGCCCTGACGCTGTCTTTCTGTGGTTTTCTTAGTCCTCCAACCCGCCGCGGCAGAGGTCTATGAGGACCGCTGCGAAACTAGGACGGCCGCAGGCATTTCTCAACGACATCATCAATGATGTCGCTCATGGGTCTGCCTGTCGCCTTCGAATGGCTTTTGAGGGCGGCGAAGGTCGAATTCCGTATGGTGAAGGAGCGGCGGATCTTGTCTATCGCAAGGACGCCTGTCCTGTCGAACTCTTCCAGCATCTGCGCGTATTTCTCCTTCTCCTTCATTATCCTTTCAATTTCCTTCCACTGCATACCTTACCAGCCTTTCTATTCTGCTTACGTCGGTTATGTTTTCTTTGGCGACTTTTCTTATCTCTGAGACCAGGTTCTCGTCTGTCTTCTCGTTTGTTTCGATTTTGCAGTCTTTTATTAAAGTCCAAGCCACCATCAGGGCAGTTCTCTTGTTGCCATCCGTGAAGGGATGACCGACAAGTATCGCCCGCCACATATAGGCTATTTTTCTGAAGACTGCCTTGCCTTTGCCGAGGTCAAGGGCTGTCTCTATTTCAGCGTCACTTCTGAGACTGCCTCCATACTTTTTGTTTATCCATTTTATTTGGTCCTTTGAGATTATATATTCCGAATTCATATATATCTTTTCGTAATTGGTATTTATAAAGGTTTCTGTGACTGGTGCAAAGAATGCTAATCCTCAAGCCCGCCCCTGCACAGGTCAATCACGACCATCAGCACCGCCGCGAAGATGATGACGTTGCCGACGACGTCGAAGGGCTGGGGGAACGTCTCTGTGAGGACCTGAAGCTTGATGATGCCGCCGAGAACCGCTGCCATCAGCGCGCCTGCGGTCGTCTTCCGGCCTTTCACGACCTTGGCCGCGTTCTCGAGCAGGTCGCCGACCTTGTCGAGGGCTGATTTAGAATTGGATTGCTTCTCCTTTTCTTCGGCCATATTTAGAATTTGGACGGGGCGCTGTTATATTGTTATGTTTAAACATTTGTTTAAACATGTGTCAAACGCATGTCTTGAAAAAAGGTCGCTGGAAATCGTTTTTTGGTTTCGTGATTGACTGCTGCAAGGCTTACTGCCGCTCTACAACCATGAATTTTTTCCATGCACTTTTGTGTATCGCTATGCCTGGGGAGCCGTAATGACTGATTAAAGGCACGGTTGAAACCACGAAATCGCTGAATATTCTTAAGATATGGCCGAAGTATTCGCCGTTTTTTGCGAGCCCCTGTCCGGTCACATCCAGACTATGGTTCAGATACCACGGAAGCCTTTTTCCGAATTCCATATCATTCTGTAATTAAGGCAAATTTTATAAATTTGAAACTGTTTTTGGATGTCAGATTTCATCGCAGTAGGAGAAGCCGGGGTTTTCGGTCATGACAAGCTTTTCGTAGTCTTGGAGAATGCGGTTTTCCACGAGGTTTTTTCTGACCGTCCTGAGCGCGTCCTTGTTCTGGCCTATGAACCTTATCCTTTCGAAGAGCTCCCTCTGCGCTCTTTTCGAGGGCTTTGCGCCCTTGAATGAATAGCTGGGCACCGTGCTTTCGAGCAGCCGCACTGTAATATGTATTTCCCTGTCCATTAGGTTCCTGAGCTCAAGGAGCCTCCCTTTCCTCTCTTCACTAAGCGTAATACCCCTGAAGCAGTCGAGGGATTTCAGAAAAGCTAGCGTTTTATCATCGTCATGATATCCCTTGGGAGCCGGCAGTAAGAAGTCCTCCGGGAACAGGGAGCATCCCACGTACTTGGCCACGCCGTGCACAGAGCATTTCTTTTCTGTTCTGTCGAGATTGCGGCACGGCATCTTTGAAGTAGGCGTGGCCCAGACGTTGCTGTCGTCTGAAGACGGCACGAGAGCCCAGTCGTTGCAGAGTTCCCTGAAAATGTTATGGAACGACGTATTCTCACCTGTATTCTGCCTGTAAATCCATGTCCTGTACAGGTCTCCCAGGGTTACCGGGAGTATTGAAACGTCAGTGCAGCATTTAACGCAATAGCCGGGCTGGCATATGAATTCTGGCATAAAACTAGATAAAGAAAGTAAATTTTTTAAAGAGAATCATTTGTGCGGCTCAATGATGACTTTTACTGACTCCTTTCCGCTGAGAACCAGGTCGAAGCCTTTCTGCGTCTGTTCGAGCGGAAGACGATGGGTAATAATCGGTTTTACTTTGACCTTCTTTGTTTTGATTAGTCTTATGGCTTCCGCGAGGTCGCGTCCAGCGGCTGCGTAGGTCGTATGAAGCGCGATTCCTTTGAACCAGAAGTCGTTGAAGGGCATGGGAATCTTCGTGTTCGGTTCAGTAGGGGCGAAGAAAAGGATTTTTCCCCCTTCCGCAACGCAGTCGAAGGCCTGCGTGATTGCAGGGATGGCGCCCGTCGAGACGATGACGCGGTCAGCGAGCCTGGATGCGAAAGCCCTGACCTTTTCCGGCACGTTTTCCTTCGCGTTTATGGTGTAGTCGGCGCCGAGCTTCTTGGCCATGCGCAGGCGGAAATCATTGACGTCGGTCGCGACGACCTTCGCTCCCCTCGCCTTCGCCAGCTGGACATGCAGAAGGCCTGCCATGCCGGAGCCGAGGACAAGGACCAGCTGACGTTTTCGGATGCCGATGATTTTCTGGCCGCGGACAACGCAGCCGAGCGGCTCGATGAACGTCGCTTCCTCATAAGACATGTTTTTCGGAAGTTTTATCGTGCCTTTCCTGACGTTGATGTCCGGGACGCGGAGGTATTCGGAGAAGCCGCCCGGGTGGAAATTCGTTGTCTTCAGCGTGGCGCAGACGTTCTCGTTGCCTTCCTTGCAGTGCGAGCATGTGTCGCAGGGAACATGATGCGTGACGAAGACCTTGTCGCCCTTGCGGAAGCGTTTGACCTTCTTCCCTGTCTTTGCGATTACGCCGGCAACCTCATGCCCGAGGACGCGCGGCGCTTTCTTCACGCGGTACCATTCCATCACGTCAGAACCGCAGATGCCGGAAGCCACGACTTTCAGAAGTATTTCGTTGTCGCTTATTTCAGGGACTGGCATGTCCTCTAAACGGATGTCCTTGTTGTTGTAATACATCGCGACTTTCATGCTATCCCCCGGGAATTATTGCTGGTATATGCCGGTCTTCCTGTTCAGGAAGCCGAGTCTCTGCGTTATCTTGTCCTTGTTGACGAGCAGGCCCCACGAGGCGAAGATGCTCAGGGTTATCGCGCCGCCCAGCGCCAGGTCGGAAGCGATGTTCGGGCCTATCAGGAAAAGCTCGCCGTTCCACAGGTGGTCTATCACGCCGAATAACGAGCTGCCAGCAAACATGAGACTGAGCCAGAAGCCTTCCTTGTCTTTCCTGTGCAACGCTTTCCTTCTCGCAGCTGTTATCACGCCGACTGCAAGCGGCACTATGTAACAAACCATCAAACCACCCCTTGAACCCGAGTTTATTTTTTGCTTTTATGAGTGAGCATGTCATGCGCTTCTTTCGCGGTCGCCTTGTCGTGGATTATAGCGCGCACGGCCTTTATCATCGCCACCGGATCGTCGGCCTGGAAGATGTTGCGGCCCATGTCCACTCCGACCGCGCCCGCTGCGAGGGCGTTGTGCGCCATCTCCAGCGCTTCCATCTCGGGCAGCTTCTTGCCGCCGGCGATGACAATAGGAACAGGGCACGTATCGACGACGCGCTCGAAGTTCTCGCAGTAGTAGGTTTTCACCATGCTCGCGCCGTGTTCCGCCGCTATTCGTGAAGCGAGGGAAAGGTATTTCTCGTCCTTGCCCATATCTTTCCCGACAGCCGTGACCGCGACGACTGGGATTCCATATTCCTCCGCTTCATCGACGAGCTTCGAAAGGCCAAGTATCGTGTCTCTCTCCCACTCCGCTCCGACTGTTATCGAGAACGCGACGCCTGCGACGTTCAGGCGTATCGCCTCCCTTATCGAGGCTGTTATGCCCTCGTGCAAAAGGTTCTTTGCAAGAATGCTCGTCCCGCCGGACACGCGCAAAACAATCGGAATGTCGACCTTCGGGTCGATGCAGCTGCGCAGCACGCCTCTCGTCGGCATCAAACAGTCCGCGTAGGGAATGAGCGGCGTTATCGCCTTCTTCGGATTTTCAAGCCCTGTGGTCGGCCCTAAAAAATAGCCGTGGTCCACCGCTAGCATAAGCGTGCGGCCGTCGCTTTTTATTATCCTCGACAAGCGATTCTTCTTGCCCCATCCCATAGTCATCATCCTCCATAAACTCAAAATATGATTATAAAAATAAAGGCACTTCTTGGAAATAAAAAGGTTATAGCAGCTCTTTTTTCAGGATGGCTATAATCTCCTTGCCGCAGGTGTCCCAGAAATCCAGCAGTTCTTTGGCTTGAGACGCTGTAACCCTGAAGCCCCTGTAATTGGCGTCATGCCTTATCTTCTTGAACCGTTTCAGGAAATTGAGCCTGAACTTTTCCTTTATGTCCAGCTCCTTGAGGATTTCGAGACTGACGTCATGACTTAGCGGTTCAAAGCCCAGCAGCCACCATTTTGCATCACCAAGCTGTCTTATCGCTTCGTACATTTCCCTGAATATCACAGTGGCGCTGTTTTCGTCCAGTTTGATGCTTTTTACCACGCTTGCCGTGTTTTCAGCTGATTTTATGATTGATTTTATTTTTTCGGCATCTTTTTGCCTTATCCTGAGCTCGCCGATTTTAACCATGTTATCTATCAGGTCTTTTCTCATAGCCTTACCTCCAGAAAGCCTGATAAAACGATGCCGTTGGCTATGTTATTGAAAACGTTCAGATCGACGCTCTTCCTGTTAAAAAGATGGATTTGAATTTTTCGGCCCATCTCCTTTTCGAATTCCTTCAGCTCCTTAACTCTAACGATTTTATATTCATTCGTATCATCAGTTTCTATTGCAATATCAATGTCCGAGGTTGAAATGTCCTGCCCCCATCTGAAACTGCCAAACAAAACAATCGCTTTCGGATTTTTAAAATAGTCCATAAGATACTCCACCAGACTGGTTTGATAAATGAAACTCAAATTATATGCCATTTTTACTTTTATGAAATTCCAATTACCTTGATTAGCCTTTATCCTCCATATCTTTGAAAGTTTTTCAATCTGGATAAAGCCATTATTATAAAATTCATTAAGTATATTTCCAATGTTTGCTTTGGCCACACCTGCCTCTTTGGCCAAATCGCTCA
>JBGPQP010000022.1:0-9936 GCA_041489155.1 Candidatus Aenigmatarchaeota archaeon | reverse complement strand
TCCCTCATTCTTGTAAATTTCTTGCTGAACAACGTCATATTCTTTTTACCTTTATCTTTGATAGGCTTGTTTTTGTATTTCAGAAAATACAAAAAGGAGATATCGTTCATTTTGCTGTTCGGTTTTTTCTGCCTTTTACCATATCTTGCTTATTTTCCATACGTGATTGAGGAAAGATACCTTATTTCATTTTCATTGATGTTTATTGCTTTGGCGAGCATAGGAAGCGGCATGCTTCTTGATTTTATAAAAAACAGAAACTTCAGATTTATTTTTGCAGTTTTCATAATGTTAATATTTATAATCACACTCAGCGCATCACTGAAAGAGATCGAACCCATCATGGAAAATGAATATTATAGGCATCAGGATGTAAGGCTTAATCTTGATGTGCTGGATAAAATACCTGCAAATCAAAGCTCATTTATAATAACGACAAACTGGAACACCAAATTTCTTATAAAAACAATAAATGATAACCCATTGTATACAATATTTTCCTTTGATCAATCTGACGGTTTTGTGGTCCGCAAAATAAACGAGATGTTTTATTATGAAAATCTCACAGAAGTAAACTCCACCTATCCTTTCATAATGGATATAGACAGACCAACATATTTCATTTACGATCTTTATTGTGAGCAGGATGATTTCAAAACCCTGCCATTCCTTTGCGACGCACTTTTGAATAAGAGATTTGATTCACAGCTTATCTACCAAAATGATATATTCAAACTCTACAGTATTTACAGAAAAAGCTCTATTGATGGAATATCCAGTCCGCTATAAAGCTCGGTACTGAGGAAAAGAATTTTATATAATCGCGCTTGGGTATTTTTCCCAACGTATTGAAGATTTTTTTGGGTCTGGTGTAATATTTTACAAAGGCTTGCTGCCTGAACTTTTCTATATCCTCTCTGGTAAGATTTGCGTAACCAACCACGGCTTTGTTTATTTCATACTGGTCCCATCTGTAAGTCTTTATCCATTTTTTCCTAGAAGCCTCTTCATAGAAAGCAGTTCCCGGGTAGGGTATGGCAGTGTAAAAATTGTAGAAATCAGCATCGGTCCTGGAAGCAAAGGCCAGGCTTTTGCGCATCGTTTCATTTGTTTCTCCGGGGAGGCCAAATATCATATGGCACATTGTCTGAAGATTCGCCTTTTTTGCCGCCCTTATGGCATCCATCGACTGCTTCGGAGTTATGCCCTTTCTTGCCCTGTCAAGTATTTTCTGACATCCTGATTCGACGCCGAAAGCTATCGAGCGAAAGCCCACCGCTTTCATTTTTTTCATAAAGTCATAATCAACTGCGTCCACCCTTGAAGTTATGTACAGGTTTACATCAATTTTTTCCTTTTTAAGCATCTCCATCAAGGCATTTGAGCATTTTTTATCCAAAAGAAAGCCTTCCGCCCAAAGGGCAATATCCCTTATGCCATAGTCATCACGGACTTCACGAAGCTCTTCGGCTATGCTTTCAGGGCTTCTTGTTCTGAGCTTTCTGCCGTAATAAATACGGGAAACGCAGAAAGTGCAGTTGAAAGGACAACCTCTAGATGGGGCGACCATGGCAACCGGTTTGCTGGAAAAAGGCATTTTGTAAGCCCTGTTGTTGACAATGTCCCTAGTGTCTACGCGGAAAATATCCATGTTTTTTTCAAACGGCCGCGGGTCATTCTTGATTATCGCTCCCCCTTCTTTTAGTGTTAATCCTTCCACATCTTTAAGCCCCTTGTTTCTGGACAAGCTTTTTGCGAGCTCAAGCGATGTTATTTCAGGTTCGTTTCTTATTACGGCATCAGCATCAGAATTTTTCAGGCACCATTCATCCATGATAGTCGGGAATGTTCCTATCAGAGCCGAAAATATGCCATTTTTTTTGGCCGTTTCAGCTACCTTTAGATCACCATAAATGGTTGAAATGGCTGTATTTATTATTATAAGGTCGGGTTTAACCCTCTCCACGTGGCGCTCAAGGGTACCAAAATTCATATCATCTATCATGCAATCCATTATTTTAGGTTCAAAACATTCTTTCTTCAAAAGGGTGGCTATGGACATAAGAGAATGCGGCGGTAGCGAGTAAGAAAAGGCAGATTCCCTTTCTGCGCATCTACCCTCTCTTACAAAACCGATGCCATTATATTTTGGAGGGTTCACCAGGAGAACCTTCATTGTTAATCACATCAACTATTTTCTTAAAAGCCTTTTTGATTTTCATGCCTTCCCACAACAATATGAAAATTACGGCAAAGTATGGCAGCTGTGATATTATTAATATGTAGGCAGTTTCCATATTTTATCGCCTTTCTGAGATGTGTTTTTTTATACCTTCCATCTCCTTTCTGATTTTGTGCAGTTCATAGGCTCCTAAAAAACAAGCAATTCCAAGAGGTACCTGGCTTACTATAATTGAGGTTGCTGTATCCATATTTTCACCTTATAAATAATTATATGCGGTTTTTTAAAGCAATAGGAAATGAAGCTTTAGACGCCTGCATGATATTTTAAACTTATATAACTTATTGGTTATATGAAAATCCTTCTAGTCTACCCCCCCTTTAAAAGGTATACAAGATACTGGAACATGCATCTTGGTCTTGGTTACCTGTCTGCTATGCTTTCGTCTGCAGGGTACGACGTAACTGTACTCGACTGTGTCATAGAAGGAATGGATTTTGATAAATTACAAGCGTTTCTTAAAGGCAAGAGCTTTGACCTTATTGGCATTACTGCAACTACCAATGAAATAGGAAACGCAGCCAAGGTTGCATCGATAGCTAAAGAAAATGACAAAGAAGTATTAACTGTTGTTGGTGGGCCGCATGTAAGCGCCATTCCCAAGGAAACGCTCGAGGAATTCCCTTCATTTGACATCGCAGTAGTGGGCGAGGGCGAATACACAATCCTGGATATAGTCAAAATGGTCGAAGGCAAACATGATATCGAAAAGGTCAGCAGCATAGCATTTAGGAAAAATGGTAAGATTATCCTTACCAAAAAGAGACCTGCAATAAATGATCTGGACAGTCTCCCATTCCCGAGATGGGAAGACTTCAAAATTAAAAACTACACAGGTTATGTTGGTCTGCGTAAAAAGATTGAAGTACCTGTTATTTCAGGCAGGGGTTGCCCGAATCGCTGTATCTTCTGCCAGAGATTTTTAGGAAATATTGCAAGATTAAGAAGCCCTAAAAACGTGATTGATGAGATAGAACACGACGTTTCCCTTGGTGCAGAATCAATAGGCTTCTGTGATGAAACCTTCACCTTGGCTAAAAATCGGACACTTGATATGTGTAGAGAGATGATAGAGAGAGGTATAAACAGGGAGATTAGCTGGCGCTGCGAAACAAGGGTTGACGCCGTTGATTTCGAGCTGCTTAAAAAAATGAAAGAAGCCGGCTGCGAGATGGTTGAATATGGTGTTGAATCGGGAAATGATACTATACTTAAAAACTCCATGAAAGGCATAACTATAAGGCAGGTTATAGATGCCTTTAGGCTTTCCAAAAAGGCAGGCCTCAAAACATACATGAATTTTATTTTTGGCCATCCTGGTGAAACTGCGGCAACGCTAAAGGATTCGATAAATCTGATGATGAAAATAAACCCCGATTACGTCACAATAGGTATAATGACCCCCTTCCCTGGAACAGAGATAAGAGATATGGCTAAAAGAGGCTATAAGGGCATGAGCTTATGCGAAAGTGGGTGGGAAGATTATTCAAAGCAGAACTGTTCTGTCATATATCTCCAGGATATCACAAACGATGAGCTTAAGGAATGGCAGTCCATGGCATACTCCAAATTCTATTTCAGGCCTTCCAGAATACTCAAACTGCTTGAGCTTGTCAGTACTGATGGAATCATAAGGTTTGCCGCCCGCAGGTTTTTAAATTTTTAAAATATGGCAATTACATTTTAAAACCTAGTTTTAATCAGATAATAATGCATATGAATGCGGTTGCCATAATCCCCACTTTGAATGAGGAGATGGCTATAGGCGAGGTGCTGAAGAAGACATTGAAACACGTTGATGCTGTGGTTGTTGTTGACAGCTCTATTGATAAAACACCAGAGATATGCAAAGCCTCAGGCAAAAAAGTGATTTTAATATGTTGCGAAAGGTTTGGAAAGGGTTATGCTGTGAGGTTGGGGATAAAAAGAGCCCTTAAAGAGAATCCAAAATATCTTGTTTTTCTTGATGGCGACGGGGAAAAGGATCCGGACTGCATACCAAGTTTGCTGAACGAGCTAGCCAGTTATGATTTTGTTGTCGGCAAAAGAAACAGGATGAGATCATTTAGGAGGCAGCTGCTGAACACCTTTTCAAATTTCTGGTTCAGACTGGCAACCAATTATGACGTAAAAGACATGACCTCCGGGTTTTTCGCGTTGAAAGCCGAAGCCATCAGAAAGCTGAATTTGACATCAATGAGATTTGAAATAGAAACTGAAATGGTGCTTGAGGCATTTAGAAACGATTTAACGATCAAGGAAATTCCTGTAAATGTGCCCGAAATATCGAAATCCAAATTAAATGCAAGGCATATGTTAGAAATAAATGAATTTTTTGATAGATGGGTTCTCAGGAATTTACATATACAGAAATCGCTCCTCAAAAAGCTTTTTCTACCTATTTTTTGCATTACAGGAATGATTGTTTCTTATTTTTTCAGAATTTTTTTGTGAGGACATAAAAGTATTTCATTCTTACACTCTGTTCAAATGAACCTTTGTTCTATACTGAATATAATTTTTAAAGAACCTTGGCGCATAGACACCCAGTATCTTTCTAGCCCTACATATGTAATGTGGGGGATTTAGGTATACTCTTTTCATGATAGATAGATACCCTCTTTTGATTTCTTCCCACTCCAAAGTTTCGTGGTTGTAAATCCTTTCCGGATTGTGCAGTCTGTATGACGACCATGAAAATTCTTTGACAAGTTTGTCATTTTTCATGTATTTTTCGTAGAGCCTTGTGCCTGGATAAGGTATAGTCACAGACACCTTTGTTATATCGGCGTCCAGTTCTTTTGCAAACTCAGCGGTTTTTTTTATATCCTCCTTGGTTTCATAAGGCAGGCCGACCATGAACATTGCCAGCAAGGTCTCTATGCCGGCACTCCTCGCATATCTGAAGGCTTCTCTTATCTGTTTTTTATTGATGCCTTTGTCTATTTTTTTCAGAATCTTCTCGCTTCCTGATTCCACACCCATGGCTATCATATGGCAGCCTGCGGCATGAAGTTCACCGAATAAGGTTTCATCTACGCTGTCTACTCTAAGGCCGTTTGGCAGAGCCCAAGGGATGTTCAGACCTCTTTTCACAATTTCCCTGCATATTTCTTGCACCCTTTTTCTGTCAACCGAAAAGGCATCGTCTATTATGTGTATCTCCCTGAAACCAGCTTGGATTGCATTTTCCATTTCGTCCACAACTCTTTTGGGGCTTTTGGCCCTGTAAAGCCTGCCGAATGTTTTCTTATGACAGTATATGCAGTTATACGGGCAACCCCTGCTTGTTTCAATTATGCCGGTAGGATTTCTTTTGGAAAAAATACTGTAATAATTATCAGTTTTCGTCAAATCCCATCTTGGATATTCTAAGGCATCGAGATTACCTATCAATTCCCTATGCGGCTTTAAGAAAAACACGTCGTTTCTAAAGAATGCCGTGCCTTTAACACGGTGCAGAGCCTTGCCTGATATTATTTCCCTGAGCGTTATTTCACCCTCGCCTACGCATGCGATGTCAGCGTCCGTTTCAATCAGCGACTCCTTTGGTAGTGCGGTTACATGCGGGCCGCCTATGATTATTTTGGAGCTCGAACATGTTCTTGCAATTCCTATCATTTTTTTAACTTCTTCCATGAGAGGTGTGAGGACAGTGAAACCGATAAAATCAAAATTTTCATTTTCTATGGTTTTCCTCAGCACTTCTTCTGGTTTTCTAAAAAACGGCAAATCCAGTATTTTTGCGTTTTCAGCTTCGGCTGCAAGGGTTGCCAGATTAAGAGGTGGGTATTTCATCGAAAAATACCTTATGAAATTTGATTTGTATGGTTCTGAATAACCTGGCCTTACAAGCAAGATAGACATGCTGTTCACTATTTAATAGATAATAAAGATTTTAAAAAGTCTGTTCGTATGGGAGAAAGCATACCTCAATCAATAAAGCAGCAAATCCCGAATGTATGTGACAAAATTTGTTTTAAGCAAAACCGTCATCAAAATGCCTAAGAAAAGAAATAATGCAAAGGGCGTTATTGTGTGAATCAAAATATCACTGAAATTTATTTTGCCTTCTTCCCTCAACTTTTTTATCTTTTTTACATCCTCTTTGGTAAGACCATCGAAGGATGTGTTGTGAATAAAATTTTTGGTCCTGTCCTTTAGAGCTTGGGTAATTTCAAATGGTGCAAGTCTTTCCTTTTCGTATTCTACATTATCGCCAATTTTTTTTTCTCTTATACCTTCTGCCAAACACATACCGGGTTCTAGGTCTTCCACTCTTTTTTTTATGGTATACCCCTTGAAACCAAGGTCTATTACGAAAAACCTCACTATCAGGAAAGAGAAAAGCAGGGTAAACATGTAATACATATAGTTTAGGGTTAAAACGTTGCGGTAATCTAAAAAAAGCCTCACGAGTGCAAGAAATAAATAAAGATATTCAAGATTGAAAGGAGCAATTTTGGTAAATATTTCAATGATCAGGAAGAGCACCACCATGCTTATAAGGTAATTCTGTGCAAGACCAAAGCCAAGCAAGCTCAGAAATTCGAAAAAAAACCAAAGAAACCCTACAATAACGATTATGGACAAAAGGACTGTATAAGAGTTGAGTGCAAATTTGATGCTATTTTTCATATCTGATTTTTTGGATCTTAGGAGCAGGAAAAAAAGCATTACCATGAAAATTGGGACAAAGGTGTTTATCAGAAAATCGAATGATATAAAGTATTGGGTGATCTGATAAATCTCAATGGGCAGGAGAAAAGAATAGGCAATAAACAATTTTGCATCTCCGGCAGGCCACATATTAATATACCACAGCAAAACACCGGCAAATATCGAAAATGCCATGTTATAGAACATGTAGGGAAGAAGAGCAGTCAAAGCAGGATTTTGCAGAATAGTATATAGATGAAGAAGCGGAGCTGCCAGCAACCCGGCTAAAATTACCCTGTTTTCTATGAGTCTTTTCTTTAAATCAGTATATGTTGTTATTATTCCAAGCAATGTTATGCATACTATGTTTAAAATCATAGTGATCAAAGCTTCTTCACTTCTTCAAAACTTCTGATTTTATTGCCCCCAACTGGCTTGAACTCGGATGAGCCGAACTTCTGCGAGTATTCCTTCCAGGGACCTTCGCATATTAGGTCGAATCTGCATTTGTTGCACTGGGAAAATTTTTGTTTGCCTGACCCCCTTCTATCCTTTTCGAAATCCCCCACAAAAAGGTCAGCGTATCTTATTTCTGTTGCCGGCATAAATCTTTCAGCGCAATATTTTTCATAGCCTTTCATGAAACAGAAGGGGTAGGCCTCAACCATCATGTCAATGCCGGCTTTTTTACCTATTTCCAAAGCTTCATGTATAAAGGGTTCGACATCCGATTTTCTGGGCACTATAATATCGAAATTTTCCCATGCATTTCCTATGGGATGGATGAAAGCCAGCTGGAATTGATCCACCTTAAGCGATATCAGCAATTTCACGATGTCAGGCAGGTATCTGTAATTCACTTTATTTACAACAGAATTCGTCATTATGTACTGATTGAGCTCCCTGATATTTTTTATGCCCTGAATGACCTGCTCAAAGGCGCCGGGTGATCTGGTTAAATAGTCATGTACCTCTGGCGAATGTCCATGCAAAGCTGGTGAAAATTCCGTCACGCCCGCTTCTACCATTTTTTTTACAAAAGCCATATAAGAAAACATTCTCCCGTTGCTTTGGATTTGTATAATTTCATATCCAACACTTTTCGCATACTTAACGAGTTCTATTATATCCTTCCTTATAGTCGGCTCGCCTCCTGTGAAAACTATGCCTTTACAGCCGTTTGCTCTCCCGCCATCCATTTCTCTCTTTAGCTCTTCTGTTGTCCTGTCTCCAAGATACCTTTTATGAGCCTGTACGCAGAATATGCAGTTGTTATTGCAGGAAAAGCCGACCTTCAAATCAAGCCTTTTCATAAGAGATGATTTATATCCAAACTTTTAAAAAGTTCATGATAATAAAGCGGAACCAAAAAAGATGCAAGCTTCATGTATATTTATTTATCGGTTTTGTTTTCGACCTCCTATTTCATGTTTTTAAAATATTTTTTATTTTGGGGATTGCCAGAAAGAGCGAAGGCCTCTACGTAACTGTTAACCAATTTTAGTTTGCCGCTGCCGGGGGCGAATTTTGAATTTTGTGCCAAATTGCTGAAGATTTTCCAGCATTGGGGGTCAGGAGCGAACGGACTTCCGAAATAACTATTAGCGACGCATTTGGCACCTCCGCGGCATTTTTCAAATATTTCACACTTTTTGCATGTGGCATTTGCCATATTCATGTTCCTGATTTTCCATAAAACTTTTGATGTATACCAGATATCGAAGAAGGATTTTTTCATGGCGTTGCCGACCTTTATAGGCAATCTCCTGCAAGGCACAACGTCTCCGTTGGGCATCACGGAAAAACTGTCATAGCCGGCAGAGCAACCATGCGTTGCATGATGCGCATCTTCTATAAACCACAAGGAATCAGAGCAGTGTGTACCGATGTGAATACCCCTGCCATCCCATTTTCTTTTGATATTCATTATGGTTTCATAAAAATTTTTTGTTTCAAGAGGCTCAAGCATTTTCAAAGCATCATCCTTCTCGATGTATACAAGCCTGCTTACGCCAAAAGAAGCCACACCCAAATTTTTGCAAAAATCAAACATTTTTTCAACATCGCTGACATTCTCTTTATGAACCGTCATCGATATACCGACATGCACATCGTTGTCTAACAAATTTCTTATACCTTCAATCGATTTTATGAAACTGCCCCTTCCCCTTATTTTGTCATTGGTTTCCTCCAAACCTTCCATGCTTATTTGAACCGCAGAAACTTCAAAGGCCTTAAGTTTTTTTGCGACTTTGTCATCAATGGTAGAGCCATTGCTCATAACGTTAACAGAGGTGAACATTTCCCTGTTCTTGTGAACATGCTCAAGAATTTTGAAAAAATCACGCCTCAAAAGAGGCTCGCCTCCTGTCAGCGAGAGGTCTCTTGTTTTATTGTTTTTATTCAAAGCCCATACCCTTATGAGATCTGTGTAGTTTTTTAGAATCATGAGCAGTTGCTGTGTACCGAGCTCACGTTTTGGGTTTTTTATATAGCAATGCCTGCATCTGAAATTGCACTTGTCTGTTATGTGCCACTGCAGATGGAATGACTTTGGCTTTAAAAATGTGCCGTCCATTTGACCACAATAATATTAATAATTCACTGTTTTAATTATTAATCAGCTGTTTACTGAACCGATAACATCAGGTGATATTTTGTGCCGAAGAAACAAAAAATAAAAAGTATCATACCCGCATTTAAGAAAAATATATCGGCTTTTATAGTAGAAGAAAGGGGGCAAATACTGAAACATAGGCTTTTCTCGATGGGAGCCTTCCTTGGCTCCATATCGGTCCTCAATTTATTAAACATGCTGCCAACAGTGGCTGCGGCGCATACGAACAGCTTTGACATCTCATGGTCAAGCGGAACGATAACGGCAAAGCACGGTCATCATGCTTCCCACGCCAGCCACTCCTCCCACGGTTCCCACTCTAGTCACGGCTCCCACGCCAGCCACGGTTCCCACTCTAGTCACGGCTCCCACGCCAGCCACGGTTCCCACTCTAGTCACG
This sequence comes from Candidatus Aenigmatarchaeota archaeon, assembly GCA_041489155.1. Lineage (GTDB taxonomy): Archaea > Aenigmatarchaeota > Aenigmatarchaeia > QMZP01 > QMZT01 > JBGPQP01. The sequence continues at coordinate 18 of JBGPQP010000022.1, read as the reverse complement.
GCTCCCACGCCAGCCACT
>JBGPQP010000021.1:0-11057 GCA_041489155.1 Candidatus Aenigmatarchaeota archaeon | reverse complement strand
CCTTTTCTGGATATCTAAATAAGGTATCCCATACTTTCTGTCTTCCGGTTTCTAAATATAACATTTGGTATTTTTTATGAACATACGGTTTCTTCATATAACATATGTTATATATTAGAACTATTTAAAGATTGCGGCTACGGATGGGGCAGTTTTGGGAATATAAAAGTTATTTTCTGAATATGCGGGATATGTCGTCAGGCCTGAAGATACCCTTTTCCGTTATGATGCCTGAGATGAATTTCGCCGGCGTGACGTCGAACGCCGGATTTCGCGCCTTCGCGCCCTTCGGCGTGATGCGCTGGTTCCCGATGAAATGGACCTCGTCCTCCTCGCGCTCTTCTATGGGGATGTCGCTGCCGCTATCGCGCGACGGATCGATTGTCGTCGTCGGCGCAGCGACATAGAAGGGAATCTTGTTCTCGTACGCGACGACCGCTTTTTCATACGTGCCTATCTTGTTGGCGAAGTCGCCGTTCCTGGCGATGCGGTCGGCACCGACTATCACCAAGTCGATTTCCCTCTCGCTCATGTAATGCCCCGCGGCGTTGTCGGCGATGACCGCGTGCTCTATCCCTTCGTTCATAAGCTCCCATGAAGTGAGTTTCGCTCCTTGTAGACGCGGCCGCGTCTCGTCGGCGAAGACGAAAACGTTCTTGCCCTGGTGCTTGGCGAAGTATACGGGCGAGAGCGCCGTCCCCCAGTCCACGCAGGCCAGCCAGCCTGCGTTGCAGTGGGTGAGGATGACGGCATGGTCGCGTATCAGCTCGGCGCCTATCTGGCCTATCATCTTGCACGCCTCGGCTGATTTGTTGGCATACTCCTCAGCCGCTTTAAGGGCGGCAGCCTTCATATCTTTGCCGCTGCCGCTGGTTCTCTCGATAACGTAATCTATACCCCTGAAAAGGTCCTGCGCGGTCGGTCTGGTGTTGCGGAGGTTTTCGGCAGCTTGTTCGGGTTTGTTGCCCCTGAGGACGGCGAGGGCCATGCCATACGCGCCCGTCGCGCCGAGCGCCGGCGCTCCGCGCACGACCATGGTCTTTATCGCCTTCGCGACCTCCTCGACGCTGCCGAGGCTGGCGATCTCGAATTTGTGAGGCAGAAGCAGCTGGTTTATCATCCTGATCTTGTTTTTCTCGAACCAGACGGTGCGGTAAGGCTTACCGTTGACAAGCATAAATAAAATTGAAAAGGCTGGTTAAAAAGATTTCAGGATGCAGGGTTTTTTCGGTCTAATGTTTACTACCAGTTCATCGTTAAATGCGCTTATAAAACTTTTTTTCCAAGCCTAAAGCATGTCGGTCATATTTGGAAGAGGCTCTCAGGAATACAAAGACGCCTTCGCCAGAAAACTGGTGCCTGCCGGAGCATATGTCAGGATCGGAAAGGGGAGAGAAAAATATTGTCCCTCTTTCAAGGTTTTGAAAGATGGCAATCTGGGTTTTGAGGAAATAGAGGCGTCCCCTGAAATTGTTATACGTGACGAACTCTGGAGGGTTGTTGTTTCCAAAATGAAAATGCCTGCCTCATATGAACAGAGGGGCGAGGACCAGCGTAATGGTCGAGAGCAGCTTGATTAAGACGTGGAGCGATGGCCCGACCGTGTCCTTGAAGGGATCGCCTACAGTATCGCCGACGATCGCGGCCTTGTGCGCGTCGCTTCCCTTGCCCCCGTGATGGCCTGATTCTATTAATTTCTTGGCGTTGTCCCAGGCGCCTCCGCCGTTGTTCATGACAATCGCCATCAGTATGCCTGCGATGGTCCCGACCATGAGGAAGGCTGCCATTGCCTCGTATTTGAGCAGCGCGCCGACCGCGACCGGGAAGACGACGGCTACGAGACCCGGAAGCACCATGTTCCTCAACGCTCCCTTGGTCGTGATGTCAACGCACTTCGCGTAGTCCGGCTCTTTCGTGCCGGCAAGGATGCTCTTGTCCTGGAACTGGCGGCGGACTTCTTCGATAATTTTCTGGGAGGTCTTGCTTACCGCGTTCATCGCTAAGGATGAGAACAGGAATATCAGCATCGCACCGAGCATCGCGCCGACGAAGACTGTGACATTCGCTATGTTGACGACTGTGAACGCCCTGCCAGTTAGTTTCGCCACGTCGTCCATGTAGGCCGAGAACAGCAGGAACGCAGCAAGAGCGGCTGAGCCGATGGCATATCCCTTCGTCAGCGCCTTGGTCGTGTTGCCTACTGCGTCGAGCCTGTCCATCTTGCTCCTGATCTCCGTGGGAGCGCCGGACATCTCGATGATGCCGCCCGCATTGTCGGCAATCGGGCCGAACGTGTCCATCGAAAGGATGTACGCGCACGTCGCGAGCATGCCCATCGTCGCAATCGCCGTCCCGTACAAACCGCCGTTGGGAATGCCGCTCCAGACGCCGCACATGAATGAAAATATCAGGGAGGCGCCTATCGCGATGACGGGAAGCGCGGTGCATTCCAGCGCCATGGCAAAGCCGCTTATGATGTTGGTGGCATGGCCGGTGATGGATGAGCGCGCGATGTGCTGCACTGGCCTGTACTTGTGCTCCGTATAATATTGCGTTATGTATATGAACGCTATGGACATCACCATGCCGGTAAGGCCTGCGTAAAAGAACCACACGTTGTTAAGCATCCACATGGTGACGAAGTAAAAGAATATCGCTGACAGTATGAGTGTGACGTAATAGCCCTTGTTCAGCGCCTTCATCGGGTCGTCAGCGTCTTTAGGTCTCACCGAGAAAATGCCGACTATGCTCGCTATAAGGCCGAATGCCCTTGCAACCAGGGGGAAGAGAATGCCGTTCAGGCCGAAATACGGGAACAGCGCTACGCCGAGTATCATGGCTCCTATGTTCTCCGCGGCAGTCGATTCAAAAAGATCCGCTCCCCTTCCCGCGCAGTCGCCTACGTTGTCGCCGACGAGATCCGCGATGACTGCGGGGTTTCTCGGGTCGTCCTCGGGGATGCCTGCTTCCAACTTTCCAACCAGGTCAGCGCCTATGTCCGCACCCTTGGTATAGATGCCTCCGCCCAGCTGCGCGAAAAGCGCGACGAAGCTCGCGCCGAAGCCGTAGCCGACGATCGTGAAGGGCGTTTCCTGCGGGTTCGCTCCCAGAACATAATATATCAGTGCGACGCCGAGCAGCGACATCGTGACTATTACAAGGCCGGAGACCGCTCCGCCCCTCATCGCGACCTTGACCGCCTCGCCCGAACTCTTTTTGACGGTCGCGGCCATCCTGAGGTTCGCGCGCACGGCGATGGTCATGCCTATGATGCCTGCCAGCGCAGAGCAGAAAGCGCCGAAAATGAACGAGACGCCGGTGTAAAATGCGGTATCAGGCTTGCCGACGAGAAAATAGACTCCTGATATGAGAGCCATCAAAATGATGGAAAAGATGGCGATGGTCTTGTACTGCCTCTTGATGAAGGCGTTCGATCCTTTTTGTATCGCCTTGGCTATCTTCTGCATCTCATGGCTGCCCTTGTCCCTTCTGAGAACGTCCCTCGTGAAATAGCCAGCGACAACAAGAGAGAAAATGCCTATGGCGAACACGACCATCATGGGCTCAGGGAACATGCGGACATCACCTCAACATGCACAAACCGAAATTTACTCAAATTATTTGAATAGTGTATTTAAAAATTTTTGACTTCGCCTACTTAAATACAGCTTCTCTGATTGCAGGATTGCGGCAGTCACAGGAAAAGCGGAGCAAAGACCAGCGCGACAATCGACATCAGTTTGATCAGGATGTTCAGCGAAGGCCCTGCGGTGTCCTTGAACGGGTCGCCGACCGTGTCGCCGATGACAGCCGCCTTGTGGGTCTCGCTTCCTTTCCCGCCGAGATGCCCGGCAGCGATGTACTTCTTCGCATTGTCCCATGCGCCGCCGGCGTTGGCCATCATCAAAGCGAGCAGGAAGCCCGTCGCCGTCGCCCCTGCCAGCAGGCCGCCCAAGGCGGCCGGGCCAAGCACGAAGCCGACGAACAGCGGGGCGATGATGGCGATGAAGCCAGGGATTATCATTTCCTTCATCGCGGCTTCTGTCGAAATCGCGATGCACTTGTTGTAGTCGGGTTTCGCCTTGCCTGCCATGAGACCCTTTATCTCCTTGAACTGCCTGCGCACTTCCATGATTATGCGGAATGCCGCCTTGCCCACCGCGTTCATCGCGAAGGAACAGAAGATGAAAGGCAGCAGAGCGCCTATGAAAAGGCCGGTGACAACGTAAGGATCGGTGATGGACATCGAGAACAGGCCGAAGGTCTGGCCGTAGACGACGAACAACGCGAGAGCGGTCAGTGCGGCGGACGCGATGGCGAAGCCTTTTCCTATCGCCGCCGTCGTGTTGCCTATCGAATCAAGAGTGTCAGTCCTCTTCCTCACCTCATCGCCAAGACCGGCCATCTCCGAAATGCCGGCCGCGTTGTCGACTACAGGGCCGTAGCATTCTGTGGCAAGCATTATGCCGAGAGTGGAAAGCATGCCCACGGCGGCGATGGCGATGCCATACAGGCCGCCGAACTGGTAGGAAATTATTATCGCAGCCCCCACTGTCAGCACGGGAATTAAGGTGCTCCTCATGCCGACCGCGAGGCCAGTGATTATCGTCGTGCCCGCGCCTGTCTGCGACGCCTTCGCGATGGAATCGACAGGACCCCTGCCGGCTGAGGTGTAGTATTCGGTCGCGAGGCCTATCACCACGCCCGCGACGAGGCCGGAGACTGTCGCATACCACAGGCCCATGTGCGCCGGCCCGGCGAAGAAATATATCAGCGGGTAAGACGCGATGAACATTATCGCCGAGGCTGCTATCATGCCGCGGTTGAGCGCTGACTGCGCGTTCTCGCCCTTTGCCTTCACGAAAAACATTCCCGCTATGGATGCAAGAATCCCCAAGGAAGCCAGCATCATGGGCAGCACAGCACCCTGGAATGACGAGAAGACAACGCCTATCGCCATCGCAGCGATTATCGAGTTGACGTAGCTCTCGAAGAGGTCGGCTCCCATGCCGGCTACGTCGCCGACGTTGTCGCCGACAAGGTCAGCGATTACAGCCGGGTTCCTGGGGTCGTCTTCTGGAATTCCCTTCTCGACTTTGCCGACCAAGTCCGCTCCCACATCGGCGCCTTTCGTGTAGATGCCGCCGCCGACCCTGGCGAAAAGCGCGATGGAGCTCGCTCCGAAGCCGAAGCCGTAGATTATGCTGGGATCGCCAAAAATTGAGTAAAGCACCGAGACACCGAGCAGGCCAATCCCTACGACGGATAGGCCCATCACGGAACCGGACGAAAACGCGATCTTGAGGCCGGAGTTGATATTCTTCCTGCAGCCTTCGACGGTCCTCGCATTCGCCAGCGTGGAGATGCGCATGCCTATGTTCCCGGTCAGGGCGGAGAAGAAGGCGCCGATGATGAAGGCCAGCGCTATCTCCTTCCCGATGATTAAGTAGAGCACGAGTGCCATCGCTGCAACGAAGCCTACCAGGAACTTGTACTGCTTGTTAAGGTAGGTCAGGGCGCCTTTGTGTATGACCCTGCTGAGCTCCTTCATCTTATGGTTGCCAGCCGGCTTTCTGAGAACGTAAAAGGAAAGCGCTGCCGCAAAAAGTATTGCAATAACGCCCGAGAAGAACGAAAAATATTCCAGTTGCAGAATTACCACCCCGCCCCTGCCTTTTGGTGTTATCCCTTAATTTAATTTAATGGCCGAGCCCCTATAATAAGGGAAACGCGGATAGGAAAGGTCTGCCCACGTCCTCGGCCAAAAGTTATTTAGCGGACTGGCCAATTATTTAAATATGATAGAGCAAATCATCGCGCTCGTCATTTTCATAGCCTGCTACGCCCTCGCCATTTCCAGAAAAGTGAAGCTGGCATACATTTCCCTTGCCTCGGCAGGGCTGCTGATTCTTTTGGGCATAGTCTCGCCGCAGGCCGCGCTGTTCACGTCGATAAAATGGGACGTCCTTGGCATCTACTGGGGCTTCATGATGGTCTCGATGATTTTCATGGAGAGCAAGATGCCGACGCTTATAGCCGACAAGGTGGTCAGCAAGGTGAAAAAGGAGAAATATGCCCTCCTGGCCATCTGCATAATAACAGCTTCTCTCTCTGCTTTCATGGAAAACGTCGGGACGGTCCTCATGATGGCGCCCATAGCGATAGAGATGGCGAGGAAGCTGAAGTCCAGCCTTTTCCCCTACATGATCGCGATCGCGATAAGCTCGAACGTCGTGACGACTATGACCATGATAGCCGACCCGCCAGCGCTGGTAATGGCGATATCGACGGGCATGAAGTTCTTCGATTTCTACTGGTTCCAAGGCAGGCTGAGCCTCGGCGTCGTGACGTTTTTCGGCGTCGTTGCCGCGCTGCTGAGCCTGCTTTACACGTTCAGGCACATGAACAAGCCCGTTAAAATCACCCGCGAGAAGATAAAGGTCGATTACATACCATCGGTCATTTTCGTGGCGGGCGTCCTGGCCCTGGTGGTGAGCTCTTATTTCGGCGTAACACCGGGCATCGTCGGAGTTGTGGTGGGGATCGTCGCCCTGCTGTTCGGCGGTAGGAAAGCCAAAAAGATGATGAAGGAATTCGACTGGAACTCGTTCTTATTCATAACAGGGATTTTTGTAGTGATCGGCTCGCTGGAAATCACCGGCCTGCTTTCCGACTTCGTGAACGGCATGGGCGGCCTCGGCATAACCAACGCGTCCGTCATGCTCGCAATAATAATTTGGATTTCCGTCGCGGCTTCATCGTTCATAGACAACGTCCCCTTCACTGTTCTTATGATACCCGTCTGCAACCAGCTGGCGAGTCTCATGGGCGTCAGCCCGTTCCCCTTCATTTTCGGCATGCTCATCGGGACGGGCATAGGAGGCAACATAACGCCGGTCGGGGCGACGGCGAATGTGTTTGCGTGCGGCATGCTTGAAAAGCGCGGCTACAAGGTAAAGCTGAAAGACTACCTCAAAATAAGCCTTCCCTTCTCCGTCATCGCCGTGCTGGTCGCGCATGTCCTGCTCCAGTTCCTGTGGATGTAGGGCCAACGGGGCAAAGCGAAAACCATAGCGTCGTGAAAAACAGAGATAGTTTTATAAATTTTCACTAAATAGTAGTATTTAGATGTTATGGCAGAATGGAAAATAGAGCTTCCTGAAAAAACTGTTTCAAGGAAAAAGCTGAGCTACAAAATGAAGGAGTATGACCAGAGGCTTGCAAAGATTGCTGGAGCGTATCCTTATCCTTATTTTCTTCCAGAAGATATTGCGGACACACTCGACGGCTACAAATTTGCCATCCTTCACAGGGTTTTGAGGAGAGGTAAAATAGACGTCTACAGGGTCTTTGACGAACTCAGCGAGATAAACGGCGCTCTTGATGTGGAACGTTTCTTTGCTGCAGCCAGAGTTATAGAAGATTACTGCAAAACAGACGGCGAGAACGTAAGATGGGGAACAGGTCTTAAGGTAAGTTAGGTGCAGTTAAATCATAGGTGCTTAAGGATTTCCCGCAAATCCTTCTTCTCTATCACGACATCCGCGACTGCGTTAAGTTTTTCTGAGCCGGAGTTGAAGGCGATCGACAGGCCGGCGATCCTCGCTGCCTGTATGTCGTTGTAGTTGTCGCCCACGAAGACGCACTGCTCCAAGTCTATGCCCTCCCTGATGCAGATTTCCATGAGCGCCTTGCTCTTGTCCGAGAAGTCGTGCCCCACCTCTATGCCCTTGATCCTGCCCTGCGCGTCGAAGGCCAGGTGCGGGATGTAAACGTACCTGAAAATTTTCTTGTAGTCGGGCAGCAGCCTCTCCAGCACGATGTCCATGCTGCCGGATATTATGCCGAGCACGCAGCCCTTCGCCTTCAGCGCCGCCAGCGTCTCGCGAGCGCCTTTCATGAGTCTCAGGCCTTCCATCGCTTTCATCATCTTGCCCTGGTCCGCGCCGTGCTCCTTGATGAGATCGAGGTCATCGAAAGCCCACTGCCTGTAGCTTATCTTGCCTGCAAAAAATTTTCGCCGCAGCTCGAGTCTTCTGGGATGCTCGAGAAGGCCGAGGAAAGAATGGAACGTTTTCCATATCGAGGCTGTGCCGTCGATTACCGTGCCGTCAAGGTCGAAGACCACCAGCTTGAATTTTCTGCCGCCGGCTTTTTTCATAAGGACACCTGACCGCTAGAAATCGCCACCCGACTCGGCGAGATATTTCTGCTGGCGCATCGTTATCACGCGCATGCCGGCGGCTTTCGCTCTCCGCAGCAGCTCCCTGTCCTGCGTGCAGATGGTGCAGCCCTTGTTCCTCGCCAGGCGCAGGATCTCCGCGTCCGCTTCCGTTATGTCGCCTTTCGTTTGGATTATCGAGACTTCGCAATTCCTCACCAGCTCCAGCGCTATGCGCGCGGCCTTCGCTGTCTTGCCGCCTTTCGTCGAGAACTTCTCCAGCTCGCGGACGACGATGTCAAGCGTGAATATCTCGGTGTAGCCCAGGTTCAGCAGCCCGGAGAAGATGTCAACCCTGAACTCGCCGGGTATCATCAGGAAATTCGTGTCGAGCAAAGCCTTCATGAGAAGTTTTGGAAATTCAGAAATAAATAAGTTCTCACACTTATATTAATATATTCATATAAAAGAGGTTGCGGTTGTCATATTATGGTAAGGCTGGAAAAGGTCGTGCTGCAGGGCTTCAAGTCCTTCAAGCGGCCGACCACCATCGTGTTCCCGTCGAACTTCATTGTCGTGACGGGGCCGAACGGCTGCGGCAAGTCGAACGTAGGAGACTCGATAGCTTTCGTTCTCGGCCGCGCGTCATCGAGGCATCTGCGCGCGAAGAAGGCGCAGGACCTGATATTCCACGGCAGCAGGAACAAGACCGCGGCGGACTCCGCCAAGATAAACCTCTTCTTCTCCAACGAGAAAAAGATGCTGCCGGTCGATGACGGGAACGTAATAGTCACGCGAACTCTCAACAAGGAAGGCGTTTCTTCTTACAGGATGAACGGCAGAATCACGACGCGCCAGCAGATTCTCGACACCTTCATGCAGGCGCGCCTTAATCCCGGCGGCCACAACATCATAAAGCAGGGCGACGTGTCGAAAGTGATAGACATGAACCCGCTCGAGCGCAGGGAGATAATAGACGAGATCGCCGGCATAACCGAATACGACGAGAAGCGGGAGAAGGCGCTGAAAGAACTGGAGAAGGTCGAGGAGAAGGTGAAGGAGGCGGAGATAATCCTCGAGCAGAAGGAGCAGATAGTCACGAAGCTGCAGAAGGACAGAGATTCCGCTGTCGAATATCGCAATCTCCAGACCGAGCTCGACATGGTGAAGGCGACAATCACGTTCAAGGAATTCTCATCAGCCGAGAAGAACATCGGCGGAATCGGAGGGGAAATAAAGGACAAGGAAACAGAGCTGACGAAGCTCGACGGGGAGATAAGGAAAACGGACGCGGGCATGGAGGCGAAGGACAGGGAGCTCGAGAATCTCATGAAGGAAGTCATGAGGAAGGACCAGATCGAGATAACGAAGAAGATATCGAAGCTCGAGGCCGCGGCAGAAAGCAAGGAGAACCTCATCTCCTCGAACGAGAGGGAGATCGAACGCCTCAACCAGATGATCAGGAACCTGGGCATGCTCGGCAGGGGAGGAGCTGAAAATCTCAAGCCTGTCCTGCAGATGAAGGGCGTGCGCGGCTTCTTCAGGGATCTGGTAGTCATCCCGGAGCAATACAGGATCGCGACGGACATCGCCGCCGGCTCGCACATGAACGACATCGTCGTCGAAGACCTGAACACTGCTATTTACTGCATCCGCTACCTCAAGGACAACAAGATCGGAAGGGCGAGGTTCCTGCCGCTCGACAAGATCCGCTCGTCTTCGAAGGGCCAGCTGCCTGACGGCACGTTAGGCTGGCTTTCCGATATCGTGCATCATGAAAGGGAATTCACTCCTGTCGTCGAATACGTACTAGGCGCGACGGCATGCGTCAACGACATCGACAAGGCGAAGAGAATTGCGGACAAAAATCGTGTGAGAATGGTTACGCTGGAAGGCGATCTCTTTGAGACGTCGGGCGCTGTTTTCGGAGGTTATTACATGAAGAAGGCGCCGAACGCCGACGCCGAGACCGCGAGGTTCGCGAAGGACATAAAGAAGCTCGAAGAAGAGAACCGCATACTCGCGATGGAGATCGAGGAGGTTGAGAAGCAGCTCGCGGGCTTCAACAAAAGCATAAAGGACACGAAGAGCTTCGACTTCGAGGCGAGGATGGGAAAGATAAGGGATGAGCTCGCGAAGCTCAGCGAGGCGAGGAGGCAGAGCTTCGACCGCAAGGCAAACCTGCAGGAAGAGCTGAACAGGCTCAAGATAAACCGCGCGAGGTATGAAGCGAATTTCGACAACCTCCAGCAGCAGTGGGAGGAGAACAAGAAGAAATGGGAATCCCTTCCGTCCGTCGACCGCGAGGTGTACCAGAAGAAGGGCATGCAGGGCCTGAAAGACGCCGAAAGGGAAGCGCTCGCGAAGATCGCCGCGCTCGGCCCGGTGAACATGAAGGCGATAGAGGAATTCGGAGTCCTGCACGAGGAGTTCGAGGAGTTCAGGGAAAGGGTCACGCAGATCGCGAAGGAGAAGGAAAGCATTGTAAAAAGCATCACGGAAATAGAGGGCAGGAAGCGCGAAGTCTTCACGGTGACGATGAGCGAGATGTCCAGACTCTTCAAGGAGATTTACAGGGAGCTGACCAGCGGCGAAGCGGATCTCGGCCTCGAGGCCGCGAATGACATAAACTCCGGCCTGCTCATATCTGCGCAGCCGCCTGGCAAGAAACTGCTTTACATAGATTCCATGTCAGGCGGGGAGAAGGCGCTGACAGCGCTCGCGTTCCTTTTCACGATACAGAAATACAAGCCCTCGCCATTCTACGTGCTTGACGAGGTCGACGCGCCGCTCGACAAGCCGAACACCATGCGCGTCATCGAAATGGTGAAGAAGCAGTCGAAGAACGTCCAGTTCATAATCATCTCCCACAACAACGACATGGTGAAGGCGGCGG
>JBGPQP010000020.1:0-11847 GCA_041489155.1 Candidatus Aenigmatarchaeota archaeon | reverse complement strand
TCCTTGTCGAAGACAAGGTAGTGGTAAAGGATGTCTGCCAGCGCGATATGCCTCGCTACGCGCCTGAACATCTCCGAGGTCGATTCGATGACGTTGCCTTCCTCGTCTTTTATAAGGTATCTCGCTTTCAGGACCTTTATCGTGTTTACCGAAAGCTTGAGCTCGTCCCTCACGCCGAGCATCTCCTTCGCCTTCCTCGCCTCCTCCCTTTCTTTCCTGTAAAGTATGTACGCCTTCGCGGTCATGGCGTGGCCGTTCTCTATCAGGACCTTCTCGACTATGTCCTGTATGTCCTCGACCGACGGAATTTCCTTCGGGAACTTCTCGTCTACCTCTTGCATCACCTGCTCGGCGAGCTTCTTGGCGAGCTCCATGTCCTCGCCGCCGACAGATTTGGCGGCCTTGAAAACCGCGTTGATAATCTTGTCCATGTCGAAGTCCACTATGCGTCCATCCCTCTTTTTAACTTTCTTCAGAACCATGCGTTCACACCTTCCCCCCCGTGAGCTTCTTCAGTTCGTTCTGGAAGCTCTCGATGTCCTCGAACTCCCTGTAAACCGACGCGAAGCGGATGTAAGCAACTTTGTCCAGCTTCTTCAGCTTTTTCATGACGAGCTCGCCTATCCTCCTGCTCGGTATCTCGATGCTGTCCTCCCCGCGCAGTTCGCCTTCTATCTCGTCCACCGTCTTCTCTATCATCTCGTTGGTTATCGGCCTCTTTTCGCACGACTTGAGGATGCCTGATTTCAGCTTGTTCCTGTCGAAGCGCTCGCGCCTGCCGTCCTTCTTCACGACGATGAGATCGACGGATTCGACGCGCTCGTACGTGGTGAAGCGTTTGCCGCATTTCAGGCACTCCCTTCTCCGCCATATTGATTTCTCGTCAGAAGTTCTCTTGTCAAGCACCTTCAGTTCGTCGCTCGAGCAGTACGGGCAGCGCATTTTTTCCCTCGCTTTTTATGAAATAAGGCGATTTTCACTACCGACAGAAAACACAATATATTGTGTTCGTTCGCCTTAAAACACCAATATATAGTAGTCGGGTATCCTTTATAAACTTTTCTATGCTGCGACATATATTTTCGGAATTTGCAAAATTTTTTCCGCTGAAGGCCGCGCAAAAGTTTTTATTTAACCTTTGTATTCACTTCAACAGGAGGTGTCCAGATGGGTATTATAAAAGAGTTCAAACAGTTCCTTGACGAATACAAGGTAATGGGCCTCGCCATCGCCTTCATCATAGGCGCCGCGCTCACGACGCTCGTGCAGTCGCTTGTCAACGACATAATAATGCCGGTGATTTCGCCTGCACTTTCAGCGACGGGCGACTGGAAGGTATCAACGTTCCAGATAGGGCCGGTAATACTGAAATGGGGCTCGTTCCTGAGCGCAATCATAAACTTCGTGATAATCGCCTTCGTCATCTTCTTGATAGCGAAGATGATTCTCAAGGAGCAAAAAGTCGTGAAGAAGTAACCGCTTTTTCTTTCCGGTTTTTATTTTAATTTTATATTCCATTCAGCGAAATTATTAGCATGTCAAAGGTCTACTTTTCACCGGAGGTTTCGAAGGACGAAATGCTGCAGGCGATAGAGAAGCTCTATGAGAAGATATCGCAGGACTTCGGCGTCCGCGGCAAGCGCGTCGCCATCAAGATGCATTTCGGCGAGAAGGGTAACAAGACCCATCTCGACCCGGCGTTCGCGAAGAAGATATGCGACATCGTCCGCATCCGCGGCGGCGAGCCGGAGCTGGTCGAGTGCAACACGCTCTACCGCGGGGAACGCCTGAAAACTGAAACGCATCTCTCGCTCGCGAAAAGGCACGGCTTCGATTTCGCGCATGTCGTCATCTGCGACGACGGCGGTAAGGAGTGGCAAATCCCGATCCGCGGGAAGCATTTCAAGAAAATAAAGGTCGGCGCAGGCCTGAAGAACTACAAGATGATGATCGCTGTCACGCACTGCAAAGGCCATGCCATCGCAGGCTACGGCGGGGCGCTCAAGAACGTGGGCATGGGCCTCGGCAGCCGCGCGGGCAAGCTCGAAATGCACGCGAAGGTCAAGCCCGTCTTCAAACAAAACAAATGCAAAGCGTGCGGCCTTTGCGTCAAAAACTGCCCGGCGGACGCGATCGTCCTCGAAGAATACGCGGTCATGGACAAGGCGAAATGCATCGGCTGCGCGACCTGCATCGCAGTCTGCCCTTACGGCGCGGTCGAAATCCCATGGTTCAACACGACCGCCGAAGAGATACAGGAACGCATAGTCGAATACGCCTGCGGCATCACGAATAAAATCAAGACGCTTTACTTTAACTTCCTGCTCAACATCACGCCGCACTGCGACTGCCTCGCGGATTCCGGCAAACCGATGGTGAGGGACATCGGCATCCTCGCGTCCAGCGATGTCGTGGCGATAGAGCAGGCCTCAATAGATATGATAATAAACAAGGCAGGCAGAGACGTCTTCAGGGACGCCAACAAGATCGACGTCTCCGTCCAACCGCAATACGCGGAAAAGCTCGGGATGGGGAAAAGAACATATGAAATTGTGAAGGTCTGATCTGCTAATTGAGTGACTGGTACAACAGGGATATCTTGCTGCAAATGCCATTCAGAAGTGGCTGCGAAACCGCGAGCTTTGGCAAAGCAATCGAAATGAGAATAAGGAGGAGAAGTTTTTCGGCATGTTTTCCCCCCAGCCTTGCCCTGTACTCCATAATCTTGCCGCACCTTTTTTCAATGTCAGCATAAAAACCGGCAAGCCCTCTCAAGCTCTCTTCCGCTCTCCTAGCGCCTTCAAGCAGGTATTTTATCTTGAGTTCTATGAAATCGCCCGGAATGGCGGGATCAATATAAAAATTCAGCAAGGAGTTATGCCTTCTTGCCGTGAAGCCGTACCAGTTCTTGATTCTGCCGTTATCATATGCAGAGTTTCCATACATGAAGACAACCATCCTGGTATAAACGCAAAAAAAGGTCGCTTGATAATTGAAAGCAACTTTTAAATTGCTTTGCACGGCAGGGCCGGGAAAAATTATAACAGCGTCGCTTTTTAAATCAAAATTTAAACTATTAACGATGAATCTGAAATTTGTAAAATGGGTGGTAAATAAAAAACAAACCAAATCCGGAGACTTCTCGATAATGGCGGAATTTACGGATGATTACGGTAAAAAATATGAATGGCTTCCTAAAACAGAAGATCTGGAAAAAATGATAAGGGCAATCAAGTCGTCTTCGGAATTAAACAAACTCCGCAAGGAATTTGAAGAGAGCTTTGGTGACAAAGCTCATTCACTAAGGTAATTTTTTTAAATAATGCGGAAAGGGGGAGCCCTTTTAAACCAACTTTGCGAAACTGGTTTCGAGGGAAATATAACAGCGTGATATGTTTATAAACCCTTCCGCCAATACATCAATCCAAGAAAATTTGTGATGATTTACATGAAACCTTTATGCGAATACATGATAAGCGAAATGCTGCCCGGCTTCCGAGCGCTCGTCGCGAAGAAGCTCATGGAAGACCACGGCTTCTCGCAGACCGAAGTCGCGGAACTGCTCGACACGACGCAGCCCGCAATCTCGCAGTACAGGCGCGAGCTGCGCGGCAGGAAGACTTCAGTCTTCCTTAAGCACCATGAGCTGCTCGCTTTCATCGAAAAGGCGACCGAAAGGATAGCCAGAGGCGAAGTCAGGCCGGATCATACCGCGCTCGAATTCTGCAAGATGTGCAAGCTCATGCGCGACAGGGACATAGTGACTGGCGTATCGCTCTGCTGATTCTCTTTCAAAGCCATGCAAGCGCGAATTATTTTTTAAGGGCACGGGCCAATAAGAATTATTATGGCCGATTACTGGGAAAAGAAAATCATCGCGTCCTCCATGGGGGACCCGAAAAAGATTCTCAAGAAGGACCAGGAGCTTGTCAGGAAGATGAAGGCGGAGAACTCCGGGCTGAGGGAGCAGATCAGAAGGCTTGAGAAGAACAACGAAACCCTCGTGCAGCTCGTCGAGATAATGGAAGGCAAGATAAAGAAGCTGACCGACGACCTGAACATAAGCAGCAAGTATGTTTACTCTTACGAGCACGGCGGCTGGGTGGAGAAGGAAGCGCTGCAGCAGGGCAGGGTAGAACTCGCTCCCTCCAGCGTAAGCGTGGACAGCATAAACCTGCAGCTAGCCGAGATACTGAGGATGTTAGAGCACCACAGAATGAAGGGGAAGTAGCGGATGGCGTCAAAGGTTTTATATAGAAATTAAGTGTTATAATATAAAATAAGCGAGGTGTCTTGATGACAACGAAGTCGATGGCTAAGGTGCATGAAGGTTTGGACGAAGTCCTGACCACGCTGAACGAGGATGTTGTAAAGGCCTTGGACATAAAGGAAGAGCGCAAGATTCTGGAGAAAAAGGTAAGGCAGCTCAAGGACGAGGAGATCCAGCTGAAGGAAGTAGTGGACCACCTCAAGAAAACCAGGGACAAGATGCAGGAAGAGATGAAAAGGAAAGAAGAGGAAGAAGAAGAGCTCCAGTCAAAGGTCATCGCGCTGAAAGATGACAAGGCCGCGATGGAATCAGACAAGCTCACCCTCAACCAGCAGATAAGGAACATCAGGAAAGAGAAGGAAATGGCCGAGAAATCTCTGCAGAAAACGAATGACATGCTGATAACCCTGAAGCACCAGATCGCCCAGTTCGACCAGGAAATCAGGGGTTAGGCGAAACCGACAGAACGCCCGGGGTAGCGGGCGCTTCCGTTATTTTTAAAAATATCACACCTATTATAGTAAATTTTATTTAAGTCCACTCTGCAATTTCTATAAATGGAATTCCTTGTTCTGGGCCTGACGGGCAAGCGGGGATCGGGGAAGGACACGATGGCCGAATATCTCAAGGCGAAGTACGGCTTCCGCGTCTTGACGTATACGAACGACGTCCTCTCGCCGCTCCTCAGACAGACGGGGAAGGAAGTGACGCGCGAAAACCTTATAGACCTGGCGCTGGAAATGCGCAGGAAGGGCGGCAAGCATATCCTGACAAAACTCATCTGCGACAAGATAGAATCCGAAGGCTATTGGGCGATAAGTGGCGTGCGCTATCCAGAGGAAGTCAGCTACTTCAAGAAAAGGTTCGGCGACGGTTTCAGGCTCGTTTATGTGAGCTGCAGCACAAAGAAACGCTACGAGCGCGTCGTCAGGCGCGGCACGAAGGGCGAGGGCCGTCTGACCATGAAGCAGTTTTTGGAAATCGAGCAGAGGGAGACGGAAAAGATAATAAACGAGACCATAAAACTCGCTGACCTCGCGGTCAGCAATGACGGCACATTCAGCGAATTCCGCAAGGCAATAATCGCCCTCGCCAAAAAGCTAGGCATCGCAAAGTCCGAGGGCTAGCTGCTATTTCTCGCTGACTTTGAATATTTTCACAAAGACCAGCAGCAGTAATGCGCTTGCGATGGAGGTTATGCCGGTTATTATGATGGGCACATGGTAGCCGGCAATCTGCCCGAGCGGGCCGAATATCAGCGAGCCCGTTATCTGCCCCAGCAGCATCACAGTAAACAATACAGTGGAGCTGCCGCCCACGCGCTCGACTTTGAACAGCTTCGATATCCAGAAGTAAACCGCTATGTCGGCCATGCCGTCGCCGAACTCGTGGAACATGCGCATGACGAAAGAGAACCACGGGACAGGCACTGTATTGAGAATGTAGGAAACGCCTGACATCATCATGCCGGCGACATAGACGAGCTTCAGGTTGCTCTTGCCTGCGTCTATTCTCCTGCCGAAGTAATACGAGCCTATGCCCAAGAAGGGGAGCGAAAGCGAAGTGTAAACTCCCAGCCAGAATATGTCAAGTCCCAGGCCGTTCTTCAGGAAGAGGCCGAACGTCGTCCTTTCCGAGCCCCAGTGCAGAGAAAAGATGAACATCACCACGGCGAGGAAAACCACCTTTTTTGTGAGGACGTCCTTCCTGTACTGGCCGAGCTTTATTGTACTCTTGGAAATCGACTTGAATGAGATGAAGGGTATGACCAGCAGGTAAAGCAGGCCCATTATCTCGAAGCCGAGCTTGAAGCCGACGAGGAAGACTAGCGAGCCGCCGATGAAAAGACCCAGAGAAGCCGAGAGGAATTTTACAAGGCTGAACGTTCCGAACTTCCTGCCCTCCATGCCCTTCATGTCAGTCTTGAAAGCCAGCGAGCGCAGCGAGATGTCGCATATGTTGTTGCCAAGCCCTCCGATGAGGAAGAGCGGCATGAATATCACGAAGCTCTCGAAAAAGCCCAGGCCGAAGAAGTAAACCGAGAGCATGAGGAAGCCGCTTATCACGGTGAGCTTTATCGTCCACTTGTCGTTTATCACGCCGGTCGGGAAGGTGACGAATATCGAGGCCACGGTATATAACGCGATGAGGATGCCTATCTCGTAGCCGTTCATGCCTATCGAGGACATGTAAACGGGAAGGGTGAATGAAGTGAACGAGAAGAACAGGGCAAAGAAGAACAATATGACTAGCGCTCTCCTGTAGTCCGGGTCGTCGATCCCTTTCGTCAGCCTGCCAAACATGCCTATCGCCTGATAATTATATTCTTATTTGGTCGCAGTCATTAATTTAAACATTCAAGCGCAAAAAAGTTAATTAGTCAGACAGACAGCAAGCCGACAATTGCGCAAGCAATTGTCATCCGCTGGACAAGCCACAGACGCAGGTTCCACCTGCGTCCATCGAAACGTTGCCTCAGTAGCTCAACCTGGTAGAGCGATCGACTTGTATCGATATGAAGAAGCCTTCGCGGCTGATGACTTCAGCATGCCGACATGCATGCAGTGCATGTCATTCGCATAAGATATCGATAGGTTGAGGGTTCAAATCCCTCCTGGGGCTTACCTTGTTTTAATTAGATGTTACGGATAAACTTTCTCATGGTTAAATTTCAGGTCAAGATAGAAAACGTCGTGGCATTTGCAGTTCTTAACAGAAAAATTTCTCTTAACAAACTTGTTGAAAAGATGAATAACACGGAATACAATCCAGAACGTTTCCCTGGTCTGGTCTATAGGATAAGCAATCCGAGAGCTTCCGCACTCATATTCTCCACGGGAAAGATTGTGTGCACAGGAGCGAAAACAACAGAAATGGCAAAGGAGGCAATAAATAAGGTGGTGGACGACATAAGAAAGGCAGGAATACCGATGCCCAAAAAATTCACGATAATAATTGAAAACATAGTCGCCTCAACAAAGATTGAAGCAAAACCGAAGCTGATGCTGGAGGATATGGCAATACAAATGAACGAAGTTGAGTACGACCCTGAAAGATTTCCCGGACTAGTCTACAGGATGAGGAATCCTAGGATAGTTTTCCTTCTTTTCGGATCAGGAAAAATAATATGTGCGGGCGGCAGGAACATTGAAGATATACACAAAGCCCTCGGAAAATTAAAGAAAAGACTGGAGGGCATGGGCCTGAAAGTAATACCTGCAATTAGCTAGCATATCCATGTCCAAACAAAATCTTTTAAACCAAAGTCCTAACCACTCCAAAGAAACCTTCTAAATGGGAATTCGGTTCTAACGTCCTCCTGGGCTTTCAACCTGGGGTTTAAATCCCCCATTGTCCACAGTCCTGGGTCTTCTGTCCTCGTGGAGTATGGAAGATGTGAGGAAAGACTGCTTAATTCTACCAGCGAAAACAATCACGAAATCATAACCCGGTTTCTGGATTACGAGCTTGTCAGGAAAGACAGAATTGAAGCAGTCAAACTGGGCAGGAACTGGTTCATAAAAAAGGATGTGCTGGAGAGGTATGCCAACAGGAAAAGGACTGATGCGTCATAGCCCCTCCTAGATTACTTTATATGCCCTCAGGTTAATCTTCACTTACTTTAATACTGGAGGTATTTGTTATGAAAATTATAAAAAGAGATGACCAGCGAGAGGACTTCGACAGTAATAAACTTAGAAGAGCTATTGAAAGGGCAGCAGCAGACGCAAACATCGACAAAAATAGGTCCACGGAAATAGCAGACAGTGCTGTAAGAGACGTTGAGGAACATTTCAAGAGCAGAAATGAAGTGACAAGTGCGGATATTAAAAAAAGGGTTCTAGAAGTATTGGACAACGAAGGGAAAAAAGTCGCTGATGCAGCCAGGAATTTCAAAAAACAGTAAGTCAGAAATTCGTTTGCTTTTGGGGTGCATCGCCTCCTTTCCTTTTTGCATGTAAATTATTAAAAAACACCACTCTTTTAAACTTTCTTGATAATAAATAGGTAGAAACCTCTTATCTGAGAATTCAGTTCTTTGCCCTCCTGGGGCTTGGGTCAAATCGATATACATCGGCCACACTTTAAAAAGAATACAATGAAAGACACTTCACGTTCTAAGTCGCAATCATCCCGAAAATAAAGCCGGCCAGTGCGGAGTAAATTATCACCAGCAAGACGTAGGCTATCGTCTTTTTGTTGCCCATGAATTGCCTTATCGCCAGCATGCTGGGAAGGCTCAGGGTCGGACCAGATAACAGCAAAGACAACGCAGGACCTGCGTGCATGCCCTTGGTCATAAGCGCCTGCATTATCGGAATCTCTGTAAGCGTCGAGAAATACATGAAAGCCCCGAATACGGAGACCGCAAGGTTTCCCAAGAAAGTGTTTTGCCCGGCTACACTTCTGATAAATTCTTCCGGGATAACATACATGATGACTCCGGCTATGAAAACACCGATGAAAAGCATGGGAATAAGTTTTTTGGCGTAGAACCACGTCTCTCCAAGCCATTCTTTCGAGGATTCCCTGTTCAAGCCGAAAATGCCTACGAAGACTGCAATCACCGCAAGCGCGGCCATGACAGCATATTTTATGAAAAAGCCCGTCTGTATTCCATTGACTACTAGTATGCCGACGAGTGAAAGGAAAAGCACGGCAACGAAAGCCTTGGCGTCCGGCTTGGCCTTCCTTTTCTTGATTTTCCACTTGCCTCTCCCGGCCTTCTCCCGAAAGATGAAAGCCATGGTCAGCCCGACGAGTATTGACAGCGATATGGACGCAACAATCCTGGCGGCGCCTATCTGCCAGCCGAGCACGCTGATGGTCAGGAACATGGCAGTTATGTTTATCGCCGGGCCGGAGAAGAGGAACGTCACGGCCGGTCCGAGTCCCGCACCACGCTTCCTGATACTGGCGAACAGCGGAAGGACCGTGCATGAGCACACCGCGAGTATCGCCCCCGATACTGATGCTATGGTATAGGACATGTATTTTTTCGCGGAAGGGCCCATGTATTTTATGACCGAATCTTTTTTGATGAAGACGGATATGGCACCGGCTATGAAAAGCGCGGGTATAAGGCACGTTATGACGTGCTGGGTCGCGTACTCGTGCAGGAGCGAAAAGGCGTTGAGTATCGCCCCGTCAAAGAGCAGGGAACCGGCCGGCATGAAATAAAGGGCCAGAAAAACCACGACCAGAATGATAAACGCACTCCTGTTTTCCATCAAATCACTTCATTTTATCTTTTTCGCCCCTTCGATTAGTTTGTAAATTTCGGGCCTAGCGACACGATAAAGAATCTTCTTGCCGTCTTTCCTGCTGGCGAGTATGCCGGCGTCTTTCAGTATCTTGAGATGCAGCGAAACGTTGGGCTGCGATTTCCCCACTTTCGACGGAATCTCGCAGGCGCATCTCTCGCCGCTCCTGAGAAGTTCGAGTATCTTCAGCCTGGTGGCATCCGACAGCGCCCTGAAAAGTATGACCTTGTCCATGTGAAACATATTTGTTTATTTAAATATATAAATATTAACCGAATAAAGAGTTAAATCAAAAAGAGATTGTGAAATAATTTTCTCTAGTTCACCAAGCCGGTCACGGTTCCCATGTCCGTGTGGTTGAGCCCGCCTGAATTGTACACTATCGCGACCTTGACAGAATAGGTTGACCCTTTCGGCAGCGCCTGCGCCATCGGGAACGTTACCGTGCTGGAGGCGCCCGGCTCGATTACCAGATTGCCCGTGTCGTATGAGGCGCCCTGCCCGTTTATCGTGGCTGTTATTTGGTATATGGTCACTGGCGTTGAAAACCTGCCGTTTACAAGGTTTAGCGTCATCTTGCCGTCAGCGCTCGTCAGTTCCCAGTCAAGCGGGGTTCCCAGCACCTGAAAGCCCGTCACCGTGCGGCCTGCAAATGTCGTTGGATTGAACAGACCCAGGGCATAAAACGCCGCCCCCATTATCACCAGAACCAGGATGGCCCAGCCATACGACATCAGATATTCCATCGCGGACTGCGCCTTGATGTTTGCGGATCTTTTCATAAACCAACAACCTCAATCCTTCCGGTATTATTATGGGAACCATAAATAAAAATCCGAGAATTTCATTTACTCATTATGTCTAAAAAACTTCGTTTGCTATCGCTGCTCATGCGCTCCGGCGATTTCGAACGCTCGTCCGCGGCGGAACAGGCCGTCCTCGACGGCCGCGTGACCGTCGACGGAGCGAAGGCCACGAACCCGGGCCATTCGGTAAAGGCGCATGCTGCCGTGAAACTCGACGGGCATCCGCTCGAGGTGAAGCCATTCGTTTATATGATTTTGAACAAGGAAGCCGGCATGGTCTGCCAGAAGACGGACAAGGAAAAATCGGTATATGACGTTATAGCGTCCATGGAAGAAATCGACCCGAAGACGCGGGCGGGTCTTTTCTGCGTCGGCAGGCTGGACAGAGACACTGAAGGCCTGTTAATAGTGACGAACGACGGCCAGCTGGAGAAGCTGCTCACGAAAAGCGGGAACCGGGTCCTGAAGACGTATTCCGTCGGGACCGCCGCCCCTGTCAGCGATGATGACATAACGGCGCTGCAGCGCGGAGTCGAAATCGAGGACGACGACACGGATAAGGCGTTTTTCGTAAAGGCCATCGCGATCAAAAGGCTTGATGAAAGGCGGGTTGAAATAGGAATCAATGAAGGCAGGAAGCGCCAGGTGAAGAAGATGTTCGAGGTGCTAGGTAACAGCGTGGTTTCGCTGAGGCGCGTGGCAATCGGAGGCCTTAGGTTAGAAAACCTTGACTTCAAAGGGAAGCGGTATCTAATAATCGATAAGCGCGACCTCAAGCTTCCGCGCTAAGGGCCACGCAAAAACCGGCGGACTTGAATCTGAGTTATCCGATACCGAAGAAAAACGGGTCTTTCCCGCTCAGATATTGGTTCGACTATTTCCTCTTATCGTAACATTCCCTGCAGTAATATTCCCAAGCTTGCGACGGATATATCTGGACCGCGTTGGTCGAATCCTTGCCGCACACGGTGCACAGATTTTGCATGATACGATTGAGAATAAACTTTCCTGGCGACCTTTCAATTCCGATGTTCACATTATTCTCCTAACCGTTATCCTAATTGTATGATATATATTGGAGTAGCTGACATATAAGGGCCCTAAACGGGGATTTTTGTGTTTAAACATGACTTTTAAGGCAAAGTTCGAATTCTGAAATATGAGACATAATGAAAATTCAAAAAAGATAAAAAAACGACATAAATGGTTTGGTAAAGAATTCGCGGGAGATGAATATTTTTATTGGAACAAAATACCGGAAAAAATACCGGAAAATATAAATGAGTTAAATGAAAATAGTAAAAAAGAAATTATTGAAGATTGGAAAAAATCTATTTGGACAATAAATGTCGTTAAAGAAGACGGAGAAAAAATAAAAAACATAAGAGACATTCCTAAAATCAATAAAAAAACATAAGAGACATTCCTAAAATCAATAAAATTTCACTTAATATATGGGTTTTGGACAGACTAAAAGAAGCCTCAGATTTATATGTGAATGGTTTTT
>JBGPQP010000019.1:0-13357 GCA_041489155.1 Candidatus Aenigmatarchaeota archaeon | reverse complement strand
CATGTTGATTATGGATATTACTTTGTATTTTTTCATATTTTTGACCTCCAAGTCTAAATTGACAGCCGTATTTAAAAATACCATGGTTTTTTCACATATAAGCTCAATTTCCATGGTAAATGTATCCTTTTAATGACGTCCACATTAATTTTGTACATGATGGCAGACGAATTTTCGCTTAGGCATGAGTGTGAGATATCAATGCCGGGCTTCCCCCTGAGATGGGTCTCCCTGCTTGACTTCTTCGATCCGGAACTGCCGGGCTTCCCGCTGAAAAGCATCCACTTCATCCATGGCGGGCAGAGGGTTTTCGGCGTACCAATCAGCCATTCAGTCGAGAGGCGACACGGAGAGGAGTGCACCCTGAGGGTTCGCATCCTCTCCAATGTCAACCTTTCAGATAATACAAGGCTGAACGAACTGTTCGGAAATGAGATGAGGGAAAGGCTGGGGCTTTCCGAGGCGATGACGCTTGAACGCCTCAAGGAGTGCTGCCGCTCTCCCGACGGGACCCGGTCGGAAAGGCACAAGAAGTGGGAGAGGATAGTGGAACTCATTTTTCCGAGGCTTGAAAAATACTACGGATCCAAAATCCCGTGCGGGCAGTTTTACCCGGAGCTATACGGAATCGTACGCTTCGTTGCGGCTTGGAACACGCCTGGAGGCAGGAAGCAGGAATACATAATGATCAGCAACGTGCTGCAGACGATAGGAAAGAGGGTGGGCAGCCCCCCTGCAGGCGAATGCATCAATCTTTGGCTGCTCCCCACCTACGACGAGCTGCTGGCAGGGAGGTATGATGATTTCGAGAGTTTTCTGAACTTCCGCAGGGCCCTAATGGAATACGGCAACAAGCATCTCACGAAAGAATTCGCACTTCAGGAGCAGACCATGTACCTATTGGATGCCGAGAAGGGCATACCCAACAAGGAAGGTTCTTGGGACGCGCTGATGGAACCCCTCAGCGCAAGGACACGCCAGCTGATAACGCAGATAAAGGAGGACTTCAACAGGAACTACCAGAGACCATTCGTCTTCCTCACGTACTTCTACAATCTTTTCAAGGGTTTCGACTTCCGCAGACTGACCCTCCAAGATTACGCCGGAATATACGAAGACCCTCCCCGCGGCATCTATCCGAAGGTTCTTGGATGCTTCCTCCAGCAGGCGTTCAAGAGGTACGACTGTATACCCGTCGACACATGGGTGACATCATTCTTCGAGGAGCTCTTCCAGACCCCGGCGGAGGAGATTCCAACCTCAGGAAACAATCTGGGGAAATTCGAGAGGCTCATTTGGAACAGTGCGCAACTGAGGAAGACAAATCAACCGTTCTTCAACGACATCCTGTTCTGCGTCAAGACTGGAATCCTTCACTCAGAGGATCTCCAGAACAGGAAGCCCAACCCGCTTTCATGCAGCCTATGCTCCATGAGAAGGGGCTGTCCGACATTCCAAGACATAAGAGACAAGAAGGTGTTCGTCGTTGACCAGAAGAGCTTGTCCTCAGAAAGGAATGAAGGCAGCATCAATCTGATGAAACCTGAAACGAATACCAGCGTTCCGATAAGTCAGTACCTTGAAACCAAAGGGATGCCGTTCGGCGCCCTCCCCGAACTGTCGTTCATAATTACCTCAAGGCAAGGAATTGCAAGGGAAGTTTATTTCCCTCTGGGAAAGGACAAGCTCAGATGGTATCTGACGGACGATATGTCCTCGTTCTCGGCAAACAAGACGGTCAAAAACGGGGTTTTTTCGGTGGGCAAATTCAATGTTGATTCTGTGTAAAAAGTCCCCTTTCTGTGTATTAAGTCGCCCTTTATCGGTACTTATTACACAAAGCTGGCGGGAGTGGCTTTTACCCGAGCGCGGTTTGCGAAAATTCCCCTCTAAACATATATAAATCAGAATGCGCAAACATTATTATAAAATTTTAAGGGGTGTAATTATGGCGGCGAAGAAAGCATTTGGTGGTTATACGATTTGTTTTGCCGGAAGGAAGGAAACACTTGAAGACGTTTTCGGCAAGGGCAAGATAACGCCAAGCGAGATGACAAAGAAACTGTGGGTAGTTGTCAAGAGCAAGAGACTCGCAGGCAGGTAAACGCGACGGATTTTTGTTTTTTGTTTTCTTTCTATTTCTCATTTTTCATGAACCCAGGCATATTGCTGTTTTTAAGGCGGCCGTTCAAAAATAATAATCAATATAAAACGGAGGTTGGGTGTATGGCAAAAGAGGATTATGCGGGTATCGGCAGCAGGGCTATCGCAGTGATAACAGACCACATCATACTGATGATAATAACGATGGTCATAACGCTTCCCTTCGGCATGACCAGTGCGCTCTTCTCCATAATGGGCAGCGTAGCCAATCCTGTGACCCTCGCTTCGGTTATGGCCCTGATGAGCACATTAGTAGTCATAAGCCTTGTGATATGGATCCTTTACTTCACATACTTCGAGAGCACGACTGGACAAACGCTCGGCAAGAAGATGGTGAACATAAAGGTCGTCAGGGAAGACGGCAAGAAACTGACTTTCGCCGAAGCCTTCCTGAGGACGATACTCAGGATGATCGACGGCCTCGCGGTGTACCTGCTCGGCTTCATAGTGGTGCTGGTCTCGGAGAAGAAGCAGAGGATAGGCGACATTGCTGCAAAAACCGTTGTAGTGAGGGCTTGATTCTTCCCTCCGCTTTTTGTTTTTTATTTTCGTTAGCTAGGCCTGCCTAGATGCCTCCCTGTGCCTGTTTTATATATAAAAACCATGAATCTATTATAATCTCACCGCATGGAGCGGGAAAGGCGATAAAATGGCTTTGGATAAATTCGGCTCGGGCATAAAGGACGTATTTCGCAGGGTCATGGGCCTCGGCGTGGTTGACAAGGCAGCGGTGGAAGCGATACTCCGCGACCTGCAGCGCACACTCATCCAGTCCGACGTAGATGTCAAGCTGGTCTTCAAGATAACGCAGAACATAAAGGATCGCGTCCTCAAAGAGACGCCGAAGGGCATGACGCTCAAGGAATTCTTCATCAAGACGCTCTATGACGAGATAGTCGCCATGCTGGGCAAAGAAAAGGGGAAGCTTTCCCTGGCGGACCAGCGCATACTGCTCATCGGCCTTTTCGGCTCGGGCAAGACTACGACCGCCGGCAAACTTGGCTTCTGGTTCAAGAAGCGCGGCCTCTCAGTCGCGCTGATCGCATGCGACACTCATCGAGCAGCTGCGCAGGAGCAGCTGAGGCAGATAGGCAGGCAGATAGAAGTCCCTGTTTATTCAGAAGGCAATAAGCCCGAAGACATCGCCAAGCACGCTCTGAAAGAGGCGAAGGAGAACGTCCTCATATTCGACACCGCGGGAAGAGACGCGCTAGACGGCGAGCTCGCGAAGGAGCTGAGGAAGCTCGGCGAGATCATAAGGCCCAGCGAAGTCTTCCTCGTCATACCCGCGGACATCGGCCAGGCCGCGCGCAGGCAGGCCGAGGAGTTCAACAAGCTCGTCGGCATAACCGGCCTCATAGTTTCCAAGCTCGACGGGACGGCGAAAGGAGGCGGCGCACTTGCTGCTTCGACTGTTTCCGGCTCGAACGTGCGCATGATCGGCGTCGGAGAAAAGATAGGTGACTTCGAGGAATACGACCCGCAGCGCTTCTTCTCGCGGCTAATAGGCTACGGCGACCTGCAGGGCCTGCTCGAGAAGGCGAAAGAGTCCGGAGCGGAAGAGTCAGCGAAAAAAATCATTGAGGGCCGCTTCACCATGAACGAGTTCTACGAGCAGCTCGGCTCGCTGCAGAAGATGGGCTCGATGTCGAAGGTGATGGACATGATCCCTGGCTTCTCCGGCGGAGCGCTCAGGAAGAAGCTGCCGGAAAACTTCGCCGACGTACAAGAGGGGAAGATGAAGAAGTGGAAGCACATGATCAGCTCGATGACGAAAGAGGAGCGCGAGGACCCTGAAATAATCAAGCAGTCGCGCATCCAGAGAATCGCGAAAGGCTCGGGCACGACGCAGGCCGAGGTCAGGGAACTCATCAAGAACTACGAGCAGATAAAGAAGCTGCTCAAGATGGCGGGCGGCGGCAAGGCCTTCAAGCGCGGCCCATTCGCGAAACTCGCGAAGCAGTTCGGCATGGCAGGCGGCATGTAGCTAGAACGAAATTCAGACCATCACTTTCAGCGTTCTCGAGCTGGCAGCGCGCAGTATTTTTTCTCCCTCGCTTGAGCGCTTCTTGACCCAGATCTCGCCTTCCCTGCCCACCACGGGCGAGAAGAGATATTCATCACCGTCGTATAAATCGATCTGCTTGCCTGCGAATTTCTTCTCGATCTTTATGTTGAAGGACGAGCCCCTTTCGCCGAACAGGTATTTGATTTCCTCCTTCAGCGTCCTTTCCCTCGGCTCGACCGATATGTTTATGCCCGTCTTCCTCTCGAGCTCCTCGATGTTCTGGCCTTTCCTGCCGATGACCTTGGGGATGATCTCGTTCCTCACGCGCAGCAGGACGCGGCTGTCGGAAAGGAACTCGACTTCTAGGTCCTTGTCCACCGTTCCCAGTTCGTTCAGTATGATTTTCATGACCTTGTCTCTCAGAGGTTTCGGCGCTTCTTTTATTGGAATGACGACGTTCTCTTCGCCGAAGGTGTATATCTCGTATTCTAAGCGTTTAGTCTCGAAATCGCGCACTTCAACGACGGGTCTGGCAAGGTCCGCCTCGATCATGCCACTCGGAACTTTAACGAGCAGGCCGAGCGTGTAAATCCTTTCCACCACGCCGTTCTTTATGTAAATCACCGTGTCGACCACGTGAGGGATCATGCCCAGTTCGATGCGTCCCATGAACCTCTGTATCGCGGAGATGATGTCCGTCGCATGCACGACGCCTATCATCCCGACGCCGGCGAGGCGCATGTCCGCGAAGACGCGGAAATCCTTCGTCTTGCGCACCTCGTCGAAAATTGTGTAATCGGGCCTGACGAGAAGCAGCAGCTCCGCCGTCTTCTCCCAGTCGTTCTCAAGCGGCGCGTATTGTGTTATCTCCGGGCCGACCTGGAGATCCCTCGGTTGCTCGAAGGTCTTGACGACCTTGCCTTTCTTCGAAAGGAAGTCAGCGACGCTACCAGCGAAGGTTGACTTGCCCGAGCCGGGCGGGCCTGCTATGAGGATTCCTTTTGATTCAGAAACTATCATTTCCTCGAGGTCCTTGTGCAGCCTGTAGTCTTTCAGTTCGAGCTTTACGATCGGCCTTACTGCCGTGACTTCAGCCGCCGAGGAAAACGGCGGCCTGGTGATGGCGATTCTGTAACGCCCCATCTGCACGACTATCGCGCTCGCTCCCTGCTTGCCTATCTCTATGAACGAGCTCGGGTCGCGGTGGGTCTTCGAAAGGATCTCGTACGTTATAGCCTTGAGCTCTTCCTCGTCCATCAGTTTTTCCCGCAGGTGGACGAGCCTGACCTCGCCAGGCTTGCCCTTCTTGGCGTAAGGCCTTACCCCCGCTTTCAGGTGGACGGATTGCGTGTCCGGCGTGAAAAAGCCTTCGATCTTTATCGTCTTCTGGCTTATGTCATAAGGAATGTAGCTCACGGCGACGTTCTCCGCCTCTCCAACGAGCGCCTGCACATAATCGCTGGTCAGAAGCGTGGCGTTCTCCTTGACGGCGAAGTCGCGGATGAGCGCATCCAAACGTCCCTTCTTCGCGAGGCTTATGTCCTCCTGCGTCGGACGCTCGCCAGTGAATGAAAGCTTGATCTTGTGCTTCTCGCAGGCGGCTCGTATCTTCTTTATCTCGTCAAGCCCGCGAAAACCGATGTCCTTCCCCCTGGAAGCCTGCGCCTGGAGCTCGTCAATCACGAGGCGCGGTATGACTATCTTCGAGTTGTCAAGCTTCCCGCTTTCTATGAGCTCGGAAAGCTTCCTGTTTATCAGAATGGAAGTGTCCGGGACGAACGTCCGCGCGACCGGGCTCGCTATGTTGCGTATGCTGTTCATTACCATTTTATCAACCTCTTTTTGTACTATAACCAGCAGCTATCTTTTTTTATTGTGAAGCCGGGTTTAAAAACATTAGTCAGTGATTTCCTGGCCTGCCTTTTCGGCTTCTATAAGCTTTTCCTTGCCTGATTTCATGTCGCGCAGCTTGACCTTGCCATGCTTCATCTCCTCGTTGCCGAAGAACACGACGTAAGGAATGCCGAGCGAATTGGCGTAATTGAGATTCGCCGAAATGCCGCGGTCCATGATGTCTATTTCGGTCCTTATGCCCTGGTCCCTGAGCTTCCTGGCTATCGGCAGCGCTTCTTTGAGCGTGCCTATGGGAATGACGAGGACCTGCGTGTTCGTTTTGGGAGCGGCGCTTCCCTTTTCTTTCAGCGCCTCGAAAATCGGCTCGACGCCGAAGGAAATCCCTGTCGCCGGGTATTCCCCGCGTCCTATAAACATGCCTATCATCTTGTCGTAGCGTCCGCCGCCTGCGACGGACGACGTGATCTTCGAACTCTTAAGGAAAACCTCGTAGACCGGCCCCGTGTAATACTCCAGCCCTCTCGCCAGCGAGACATCGAGTTTTACATCAATGTCCATCGCTTCGCAATATCCGAGCAGCTCTTTCAGCTCTTTCGCTCCCTCCTTCCCCTCATCCGACTTCAGCATCGTCCCAAGCTTTTCGAGGATTTCATCGTTCCTGCCCTTGATTGACATGACCTTCAGCACAGCCTCAGTCTCCTTTTTGCCGATGCCCTTGTCGGCGAGCTCTTTCTCCACTGCTTCTGCTCCGAACTTCTCCAGCTTGTCTATCGCCAGGATAGCCTCCATCTTCTTTTCCTTTATGCCCGCGTAATCGAGGATGCCGTTCATGAGCTTGCGGTTGTTGACCTTTATCACAATGCTCAGGCCCAGCCTCTCGAAGATTTCGGCAGCAATCGCAAGAATCTCCGCGTCGGCCAGCATCGATTTCGTTCCCACGATGTCCGCGTCGCACTGCATGAACTCCCTGAAGCGGCCGAGTTTCACCGGACCATCGCGCCAGACTGGCTGCATCTGGTAGCGCTTGAAAGGCTTCGGAAGATTGGGGTTCATGCCCATGACCTTCGAAAGCGGCACGGTCAAATCATAGCGCAAGGCGAGTTCTCGTCCGCCCTGGTCCTCGACCTTGAATATCTCGTTCATTATCTCCGCGCCGCCTGCGAACTTCGCGGTGAGCACGTCCTTCCTTTCAATCGCCGGCGTCTCGAGCGGCGAATACCCGTATGCCTCGAAGACCGAGCGCATCGTGTCCATCGCTCTTTGTCTCGCCAGCGCTTCCTCTGGCAAAAAGTCCCTCACTCCTCTCGCATTCATCAGTTCTATTTTTTCTGGCATTTTTATCGCCTATGTCAAGCACTTTATTATTATTTTGTTTTAGCTGTTATTTAATTTCAGTCATGGCGCCTCAGTTCAGCATGAAATTCCCGTCATCGTCTTTCAGCGCTTCCACATCGTCTTCCTCAACCGCGCGGCTCAGCTCGATGAAGGGGATGTCGTCGTCCTCGAAAAGCGAAAGCACTACTTCCATTATCAGGTCTTCCAGCTCATCCCTGCCGCTGTCAAGGAGATCCTCTAGGTCGAAGTCGACCTCTTTCAGGACCTCCCGTACGACCTTCCTTACCTTCTCTTCCATGTCCTTTATCTCGATTTCGCTTTCTGGACTCATCACAATCACCATGACGCGGACGCAATCCCTAGCTGCGTTCGCGATTAAAAGCCGGTGCAATGAAAAATCGCGTTATGCCTAGCAAAAACCATCCGCTTCTTCCAATAATTTATCATTCCGGACATAACATCACTTTATCGTAATATGATGAACGTTATTTAAAAACCTGACGGTGGGTTCGATGCGCTCGGAATCAGACGTCAAAAACCTTTATCTTCTTTTGCGGCAGCTCGACTACCGCCGCTTTCCTGAATTCGGGCAGCGCCGCGTTTACATAAAGCGTACCCCTGTGCATCATGAAGCCGGCGGATTCGTGTATGTGGCCGAAGACGTGCATCGCAGGCTTTATGTTCTCCATCGCTTCCCTCAGTTCCGGCATGCCCGCGTTGCTGCCGAAGTAGCTGACGTCGAGGATGTCGTAGGGCGGGTCGTGGCTTATGACAATAAGCTTGTCGGATGCGACGCCTTTCGCCAGCTTCTTTATCTCGCTGTAATGGCCCCAGTCGACGCCGAGGAAGTGGAAGCCCTTGTATGCGACAATTTGATTTATAAGAAACGAAACCTTCTTGTTCCTCACCTTCAGCTCGCGGTCCCAGTTGCCGCACACCACGAACGTGCGGAACTGCGTGTTCTCGAGAACCTTCCTGGCGAATTCCTCCGACAGGAAGTCGCCGGCATTTACAATAACGTCTACCTTTTCCTTCGCCGCCAGTTTCTCAACCTTGTCGGCGATGACCTTGTCCCTGTGGTAATCGGAAACGCAAAGTATTTTCATAGGAATCATTTTTTGACATGTTGTTGATTGTTGCTAATAAAGCTAACCCCTCCATCCCTTTAGCTCAGCAGGTCGAGGCATACGAGACAGAGGATTTTTGCGAAGGCTGAAAGCTCGCTGACCGAGATGTTCTCGTTCGAGGTGTGCGCGAGGCCCTCGCCCGGCGAGAAGCCGACTGCCTTGATGCCTTTCGCCGCGAGCGGCTTGACGAGCGTCGTCCCTGCGATGCCTATGAGCTCCGCGTCGTGCTTCGTCACAGTTCTTACGTTTTTCCTTATCGAGCGGACGAGCTCGTTATCGCCATCGACCTCGACGGGCTTCTGATCATCGATAACGTCAAGCCTGAATTCCGCTTTCCTGTTCCTTCTTTCAACCGCGGCCAGCATCCTCCTGACGTCGCTTATTATCGCCTCCGCCTTCTGCGACGGCAGGTAGCGGATGTCGATGCGCGCAGTGCATTCGTCCGGGACGATGTTCGGAGCTTCGCCGCCCTTTATCGTTCCCAGGTTGATGGTAGGCGCGGACAGCAGCGGATGCTTCCCCGCTTTCATTTTGTAGCGCCTGAAAATCCCGAGGAAATCTATCATGTTCCAAACCGCATTTACTCCTAGGTCCGGCATGGAGCCGTGCGCCTGTCTGCCGAGGGACGTGACCTCCAGGAAGAGCAGGCCTTTCTCGGCGACATCGATTTTCTTCAGTTCATGCTCGATGTCCGGGACAATCGCGTATTCGCCGCGCAGCTTCCCTTCTTCCAGAAGATGCTGCATGCCGAGCTTCGAGCCGCGCTCCTCGTCTGCGACGCATGCCAGTATCACCTGGCCTTTCAATCGTTTCTCGAGCTTCTTCATGACAGCCCCTGCGATGAGCATCCCGGCGAGAGGGCCCTTGTTGTCGACCGCTCCGCGGCCGTAGACCTTCCCTCCCTTCACCTTCGCTTTGAACGGGTCAGTCGCCCATCCCTTGCCCGGCGGCACGGTGTCGAGGTGGCAGGCAATAATCAGGCGCGGCCTTCCCTCTCCGATGTAGCCTATAATGTTAGCGCGGCCTTTCGCTTTCTCGAAGGCCTTGTACCTGATGGCGTTTTTCCTGAAGAACTTTTTCACAACATTCGCTGCCAGATATTCGTTGCCTGGCGGATTTGACGTGTTGGCAGCGATGAGCTTCGAAAGAAGCGAAATCATCTCGCGCTTCCGCGCATCCACCGCATTTTCAACATTCATGCGCTCATTTCGCGAATCCATATTTTATTATTTCCTTGCTTCCTATTAATTCACAGATGTTATGCCGCCAATGACAGAGACGCACAGGATTCGGGTAAGCACCCAGGGCCGGACAGACATAGTCGACATCACAAACAAAATTGCAGAAATTCTCCACAAATCGAAAATCGCGAATGGCATAGCCTGCGTATTCGTCGTAGGCTCGACCGCTTCCATATCAACGCTCGAATATGAACCCAATCTCATAAAAGACATCAAACGCACGCTGGAAAAGCTCGCTCCAGAGAACGCGAAATACGACCATCATGAAACCTGGGGCGACGACAACGGCAGCGCACACGTGCGCGCGACATTAATGAAGCCAAGCATCACAGTCCCATTCGAAAACAAGCGCCTGCTCCTCGGCACGTGGCAGCAAATCGCGCTCCTCGACTTTGACACAAGACCGCGCGAGAGGGAAGTAGTGGTACAAATAATCGGGGAATAGACGATAAAAGTTCGTTTTATAACCCGAATTGCGAGTCGCCTTTAAAAATCAAAACATTTCGTAAATTATTTAAAAATCGAATAAACCATGTATAAAGGGGGGTTAAAACATTATGATGAAAATGAACATGAAAAATTTACCGGCACCAGCACTTTTAGCAGCTCTTGTAATTGGAGTTGTTTTGATAAGTGGATGTGTGCAACAAGCAGGATCTCAAGGTCCGCAGGGGTTGGCAGGGCCGCAAGGTCTTAAAGGAGACACAGGGGTCACGGGATCTCAGGGTCCGCAGGGGTTGGCAGGGCCGCAAGGTCTTAAAGGAGACACAGGGGTCACGGGATCTCAGGGTCCGCAGGGACCAGCAGGCCCAACAGGATTATCAGGCTATGAAGTAGTAAAGGTGTTTAACTCGACGACAGTTTACTGCTCATCAAATGATAAGAAGGTCTTGGGCGGAGGGTGCTACTGCGAAAACATGAACAACGAGTTCATCCTATGGACAAGACCGCTATCAGGCACTCAAAACGGCTGGGAATGCCACTGCCGTAAAGAAGGCCAGCCCTGCTGCAAGAACCCGTGGGAGATTTACGTTGTCTGTGCAGATGTAGACTAGCACAAACACCTACATCTTTCCCCTGAAATGGCAGCGAAAGCCTGAAGGCCGAGAGGAAGCTCCCGCGCGAGAGGGAGATAGTTATACAATTAGTCGGTGAATGAATCGCCAATATCATTTGCGCGCGCTCACTTTCACGCTTGTGATCTTTCCGTCCAGCGAACGATGCTGGCCGGTTTCGGAATATGTGTTCTGGGAGACGATTTTCACGTCCCTGAAGCCTGCCTTTTTTATCGTGTCCAGATATTTCCCTTTCTCCAGCGCGCCGGCTATGCAGCCCGCCCAGGCGTCAAAGTTTTTCTTGATTGTTTCGGGCAGCTCGCCTTCTGTCACCAAATCAGAAATCAGAATTCTGCCATTCGGCTTCAGCACCCTGTGGGCTTCCCTGTACGTGCGCAGCTTGTCTGGGGAGAGATTAATCACGCAGTTGCTTATTATCACATCGACAGAGCCGTCTTCGACTGGGAGTTTTTCAATCTCGCCGAGCCTGAATTCGACGTTTTTGTAGCCGTGCTTCTTCGCCGTTCTGTTCGCCTTCTCGACCATCGCCTTCGTCATGTCAACCCCTATGACACGGCCTTTCGATCCGACTTTGTCCGCGGCCAGGAACACGTCGATCCCCGCGCCCGCTCCAAGGTCCAGAACAATCTCGCCCTTCCGAAGCCCGGCCAGCGCAGTCGGATTCCCGCAGCCAAGACCCATGACCGCCTCTTTAGGTATCTTCCCCAGCTCCTTTTTCGAATAGCCTATCTTCTTCGCTTGGACGGCAGCGTTACTGCAAGAGCAAGAAGCCGAGGTCGGACAACAGCTAGTTCCATCTCTGGCGAAGCGCGAGTATCTTTTACGGACGGCTTGCTTTATTTTATTGTTGTTGTTTTTCATCCTTGTCCCTCATTTGAAATATATAATATCTATAACGAAGATAAATGTTTCAATCTTTTTTCCTTTGGATAATGATAACAATCATAAATAAAATCAGAAAAAACATCTCTCTTGTTTATAGCATAACATTTTTTAAGCGCAGAAATTAAATTTTCTTTATCTATTTTTTTTGCCGAAAATTCGTCTGCACCTCTCTCCTCTATTCTATTTAACGGGGTAGTAATTGCTAAAAATAGTATGAAACCAATAATCAAAACACTCAGAATATAAATGAAATTGTAAAGAAAAGAACTATAAGGAAAAAAGTATATTACAATAGAACTAGCTGAAGAAATATACAAGAAGTTAAGAACCGTTATTCCTTTTAAAAAGACCGAATTTTTATGATAATATTCGTGCAGGAATATAGCCACTCTTTCCTTTTCTGTAAAATAATCCGAAGTGAAAAAATTTTCCGTCATTTGTATATTTCGAGATAGTGGAGGTTTCTGCGCGTAATAATCGTTCTTGTTTTTAGGTTTCTTTAAAATAACTTCTTCGGAAATTCCTAAAACAGTAATTTTCTTTTTGCCTGTTGTTTTCCTACCCATATTAGCCTCGGACGGTTTCCCTGCATGATTTAGCTACAGGGCCACGTTTGAGCTTCTGTTGAAGCACAGAATTGCGGGAAATAAAGGCCAAAAACAATCGCAATAATTACTATTACGACTATTACCACTACTACGGCTTCGAAGGGATTTGTTCCTTTCATGATTTAGAATTCGAAATTTGGCTTAAATTATTATGTTTATACATTTGTTTAAACATTGGACTTTTTGGGCAGAATTCCGACTTTTTAGGCAAACGCTACTTATTGGGCAAAGCCGGTGCAGGTGATTGGCGATTAATAAATTCGTTTAATGATTGTTCAACGCAATAGCCAGCCTCACCTCTTTCGACGATAAACTAGAAGCCGCCGCCGTTAAGATTATTCTTCTATTTTGAATGTTCTTGCGAGTTTTATGAACATCTCGTGCATTTTTGGTCCCTGTTCATAATATTCAGTGATTACATAATTTTCAATTTCTGGTTCTGGGTGGTCAAAGTTAAATATAGCAAATCTTGACGAACTTTCTTTGATTACAGATAATACCGCACTTTTTACCGCTTCTCTTGTTATAATATCTGCGACGAATACTAAAAAATCGAGTTTATTATTAAAGTTTTTTCGCATATATTTTTTGATTAAAGAATGCTTGTAGTATATCTCAAGGATCCCTTCTTCTTCAATAAAAGCAGAAATCTTTTTTGTATCCTTTCCCGATAGTCTAATGTCTCTAAATGGACCACCAAAAGATGGCTCTGGGACAACAGTTGTGTTTAAAGTGCTTGTTTTACCTTCATAAGTTGCAGTTATTGTTGCTTTTTCTCCTATATGACCTGTTCCTTTAACTTTAATTGGAATTTCTTCTTTTAGAATATTTTTAATTATTTTTGTTTCAAGATTTTTCGTGTCTGGTAGCATCCATTTACCAGCACAATTTATTGGATTTTGTTGAGCTAATTGTATTTCTTTACCAACGATTATATTTTTCTCTATACATAGATCAACTTTCTTCTCACCACCGTCTACAATAGTGGTTTTATCCGGAACAAAAGCAAAACTATTTGCTGGTGAAAATATAGGATTTTCCAAAATTTGCACACCTATTT
>JBGPQP010000018.1:0-16486 GCA_041489155.1 Candidatus Aenigmatarchaeota archaeon | reverse complement strand
CCACAGCTCCTTTCCTTCAAGGGAGATGGCGTAGAATGCGCCGGTTTCGTCCCCGATGTATATCGTATCATTGTAAACCAGAGGCCCGCCGGGCAGGCTTCCCAGTCTGAATCTCCATAGCTCTTTTCCATCCTTTGTGAAAGCATAGAGAATCGCGTCCCTCGACGGCTGGAGGACAATATCACCATAGACAACAGGCTGGACAGCGTTGCCATATTTGGCTGTACGGAAGCGCCAGATTTCCTTGCCTGTCTCGGCATCGACAGCATACAGGTAGCCATCCATGGAAGCGAAATAAATGACGCTCTCAGAGATGGAAGGCTTGTGGCAGAGATCCCACATTTCTGCACCCATTCTGAATCTCCAGAGTTCCTTTCCCTTTGCCGAAAGGCAGTAAAAATTCCCGTCGTAAGAGCCTATGTATATCCTGTCATTCCATGCGACAGGACTTGAAACCACCCAGTCGCCTGTTCTGAAACTCCATACACGCCTGCCCGTTTTCTTGTCTACGGCATAAAGATAGCCATCTTTAGAGCCCGCCAGAATCAAGCCGCCATAAACGCAAGGCGATGACGCCACCTCGCCGCCCGTCTGAAAGCGCCAGGCTTCCTTGCCGTCCAACGTTATGGCATAAAGGTTCTTGTCATAGCTACCGATAAAAAGCATGCCGTCCGCAATCGCCGGCACTGAAAATATTTTCCCGCTGGTCCTGTACTTCCAGATTTCCTTCCCTGTTTTAGCGTCGACGGCATAAACGTAATTATCAGCGCTTCCGAAATAAATCGTTCCTTCATGAGCAACCGGAGTGGACAGTATGCTCCCACCTTCACCTATCATGAAATTCCTATCCATCTTCTTGGTCTTGACCAATTCGAATTCCTCTAATTCGGTCTCGAAATCCGAGGTCCCGAAACTGTCAAATCCGAAATCCATGAATTAGAAGATGGCAAAAAGCTTAAAAAACGCGAAAGTTTTAAAAGAACGTATATTTATTAATATATACTCTTAATATTAGGAATATCCAGCGCGATGCAGGTGTTTTCCGCTATCGCGGTGGCATGTTTACATGGTGTTTGGAATGACGGTTACGACGCAGAAAGAGGAGCTTGGAACAGGTCAGCAGATTAGTCAGAGCCCGATGCTCGTGGACAGGACCGAATACCTTACGTCCGGTGTCCACATAGGCATGAAGACCTGCACCAAGTACATGAAGCAGTTCGTTTATAAGATTAGGGAAGACGGCCTGGCCGTTTTCAACATACAGAAAGTCGACGAACGGATAAGGATAGCAGCAGATTTCCTTTCACAGTTCGAGAAGATAATGACGATTTCGAGGAAGGGCAACGGCGTCATGCCGGCCGAGAAGTTCACGGAGATCATCGGAGGCAAGGCAATGGTGGGAAGATTCCCTCCCGGAACCCTGACGAACCCGTCTTTCCGAGACTTCTACGAGCCTGACGTAATCTTTGTCGTGGACCCGCTGATAGACAGGCAGGCGATATCGGAAGCGAAGAAAAAGCGCATCCCGGTAATCGCCCTGTGCGACACGTTCAACGACGCGAGCGATGTCGATTTCGTCATACCGGCGAACAACAACGGCAAGAAATCCATTGCCCTCATATACTGGATACTGACGAGGGAAATCCTCAGGGCCCAGGACAAGATAAAGGAGAACAGCGAGTTCAAATATTCTTTCAAGGACTTCGGTTCCGAGTGATGCTTATGGATACCAACGCCCAGAAAAGGCTTGCAGCGAAGGTAATGAAGGTCGGCGTTTCAAGGGTAAGGATTATCGACCAGAAGGAAGCCGACGAGGCGATAACGAGAAACGACATCCGCAGGCTGATAGTGAAAGGGGTGATAACGAAAATTAACAAGCGCGGAACGAGCAGGCAGTATTCCGGCTATCGCCTGAGCCAGAAGAAGAAGGGAAGGCGCGTCGGGAAAGGAAGCTTGAAGGGCAGGAAGTTCTCAAAGAAAAAGGCGAAAGACCACTGGATGGGCAGGGTTCGCGCTCAGAGACGCATGCTCAAGGAAATGAGGGACGACAATATAATCGAATTGGCGCATTACAGGAAGCTTTACTACATGGTCAAGGGCGGTGCGTTCAGGAACAAGAACCACCTGCTTTACTACATGAAGAGCAACGAGATAATAAAGGAAAGGAAGGGTGCTGCACGTGAAAAGAAGGCCTAGGATGATGATGCCTCACAGGAGGAAGAGGGAAGGCAGGACGGACTACAGGGTAAGATTGAAGCTCCTGAAATCAAGGCTTCCCAGGCTCGTTGTGAGGCGATCGATAAGAAACATCACATGCCAGGTCGTCAGGTATGAAGAGAAAGGCGACAAGGTCATGGTTGCAGCCGAGTCCAGAGAGCTGGGCAATTTCGGCTGGAATTTCCACGGAGCGAACCTTCCTGCCGCATACCTTACCGGCCTGCTCTGCGCCGAGAGGGCGAAGCAGCACAAGATAAAGGAAGCGGTCCTCGACCTAGGCCTTTACCAGACGACACCGGGTAACCGCCTTTTTTCGGCCCTGAAGGGAGCGGTCGACGGCGGACTTGCAATTCCGCACTCAGAGGACATTTTCCCGGAGCCCGGAAGGCTTTCCGGCAAGCACATTGCCGAATACGCAGAAAAGCTCAAGGTCGAGAACCCGGCGAAATACAAGAAAATTTTCTCAGGCTATCTCAAGGAAAAAGCCGAGCCGAAGGATATGCCTGTGATTTTCGAGGAAACGAAAAAGAAAATCATCGAACGCAAGGGTGAAAAGGCGAAGCATGTAAAGCACGAAGAGCACCACGAGACCACTGAACATCATCATGCTGCCGAGCATCCGGCACAACACAAGGAGCACGCAGAACACCACGCTTCTCACGCTGCCCATGCAAAGCACGAACACCACGAAAAGAAAGACTGATTCTTGTTATCGCGGCTCGGGCGAATGTTTAATTATCAGCCTTACAATTAAGTTATATGAAGGGTTCGGTTTTGCTCTTTTTGCTGCTATGGTGTTTCTGGACACTGCTTAACGGGACAGGCTACGACGAATTGCTGGTAGGCGGCGTGATATCGGCGGTGATAGCAGGCGTCTTCGGCTATTTCTTTTTGAGGCAGGCGAAAAGCGGCTACATAAAGGGCTTCTTCATTTTTCTTGCCTACATTCCGTATTACATCTGGCAGGAAGTGCTGTGCAACGCAGACGTCACATACAGAATTATAACCGGGAAGATAAATCCCGGCATAGTCGAAGTCAGGCATCCTCACAAGCACAGCTGGGGCATAACCGCGCTTTCCAATTCGATAACCATGACTCCTGGCACGCTCACACTCGAGGCAGAGCCGGAGAAGCTTTACGTCCACTGGCTCAACATGGGCAAGGACAAAAACCAGATAGCAGGAGTGTTTGACAAATTCCTTGCAAAGATATGGGACTGACATGATAGAATACGCCGTCTTCCTGCTGGTGATTGCGATTTTCATATGCCTGATACGCGCGATCAAAGGCCCGACCGCGCCTGACAGGGTTCTCGCCGCTGACACTATAAACTCGGCGGTCATAGCCATAATCGTCCTGCTGGCGTTGTTCTACAACAATAGCATGTTCGTTGATGTGGCGCTTGTCTACGCGATGATATCATTCCTCAGCACTCTCACCGTATCAAAATACCTGATGGGAAAAAAGCATACTAAGGTATGACTATGTTTGGAATCTGGCTCATGCTGCTCGGAGGGATGTTTTCGATAATAGGAGCTATAGGCCTGGTTCGCTTCCCCGATGTTTATGCGCGCTCGCACGCCCAGACCGTCGTTAACGTGGGCGGGACGTGCCTGATTCTTGCAGGCGTCATGCTTGACAGCTTCTTTTCCTTCATCTTCGTAAAGGCGCTGTTCCTGATAATCTTCATCTTCTTGACCTCGCCCGCGGGGACGCACGCGATAGCGAAGGCCGCCTACCATTCAGGCGTCAAGCCGAAGGTAAAGAAAGACGAATGGAAAGGTTAAAAACCAGCAATCCAAAAAGGGTTATTATGTTTGGTTTCCTGAAGAAGAAGCTATCCGAATCTGTGGAGAAGCTTAGCGAAAGGATTAAAGGCAAGGAAGAGGTTCCGCAAACATTAGAACGTGGAATGGAAAAACCCGAAGCCAGATTTGAAGAGAAGAAGCCGGAAGAAAAGAAACTTGTGGAAAGGGTTGAAAGGCCGGTAAAAATATCTGAGAAAGAAGAAAAACCAAAAGCTAAGCCGCCGGAAAAACCTAGGCATGAGCCGAAAATTGAAAGGAAGGTCGAAGAGCCTGAAATCCATAAGGTAGAAAAAACCGAAAAGCCAGCGGAGAAACCCGTTGAGAAAAAGGCCGGCCTGATGGACAGGCTGACCGGCAAGGTCCTCGAGAGAAAGATTTCTGAAAATGATATCGATTCATTGTTTGAAGAGATGGAACTCGGTCTGATGGAAGCCAACATGGCCATCGAGACAATCGACTTCATAAAATCCGAGATGAAAAGACTGCTGGTCGGGAAGCAGCTGAAAAGAGGGGAGATAGAAAAAGACATAAGAACGACGCTCGAAAAAATCCTGCTCGAGATTTTCGACCAAGGCAGGATCGACCTCGAGAAACTCGCGAAGGCAAAGAAACCGATATGCATCGTCTTCCTCGGCTTCAACGGCTCAGGCAAGACTACGAGCATAGCGAAGCTCGGCCAGTACCTGAAGCAGAGGAAATTCCAGGTCGTCCTCGCGGCAGGGGACACGTGGAGATCCGCCGCCATAGAGCAGCTCGAGGTCCACGGCGAAAGGCTCGGCATAAAGGTGATAAAGCACGAGTACGGCGCGGACTCGGCGGCGGTCGTGTACGATGCGATAGAGCATGCGAAGGCGAAGGGCATTGATTTCGTCCTCGCCGACACCGCAGGACGCTCGCATGCCAACCGTAATCTGATGGACGAACTGAAAAAGGTCGTGCGGGTCAACAAGCCGGACCTCAAGATTCTCGTAATGGATTCGCTGGCAGGCAACGATCTCGTCGAGCAGGCCAAGAACTTCGACGAAGCGGTCGGCGTCGATTGCATGATTTTCACGAAGGTCGATGTCAACGAGAAGGGCGGAGGCATGCTTTCAGCGTGTCTCGCGGTGAAGAAACCGATTCTTTACATAGGCAAGGGACAGGAATACAAGGACATCGAATTGTTTGACGCAAACAAGTTCGTGAAGGATCTTATGGAAGGCGGCTAAAAATAATTTTACCTCTTCCAGAATCTTTTAGTCTTTGCAAACTGCTTCTCCGCCTCGAGAATCTCTGCAAGCAGGTCGTTGCCCTTCGCTCCCTTCCTGAGAATTCTTGACGCGGTCCTAACGCCGACGCCGCGGCCCGCGAGACAAAGGAGAGCGTCTTTCCCGTGCGCCAGTATCAGGCTCGCCGCATCATTTATGAACTCGAGGTGTTTTTCATCGGTTTTTCCGAGCTTTTCTCCGGCGAGGTGGCGCTTAACGAGCCTCGAAGCATCGGTTGTGTAGATGTAAGGGGCGTAGCCTATAAGCTTCGCCCCGCATTTCCTGCACTGGATTTTCTCAGGAATGTTGCCGGCGCTGCTGTGGAAGAAAATCTCGCCGCAGTTCGTGCAGACCATGCCTATTTTCGTTTCCATCAGGCGCTTCTCGAAGGCCTTGAAAATCTCCCTGTCAGGCCTCTCGGGAGCGACTATCTCGTATTTCTTGGTGAGGCCTGCGTCGCCCAGCGGCGAGAGGCCTGCGCGGAACTCTAGCCTTATCTTGCCTGACCTGATGTCGCGAACCACATTCTTCGAGGTTTCTACGTCGAGCTTCTCCTCGAATATCTCGTTGAGAGCCTCGAGGTACGGGGGCGTCTTGAAATAGACGTCGATTATTTTCTTGATGTATGCCTTCCCGTAATCAGCGTTGCGGCCGATTATCCCGAACCTCTGCGCCACGTGGATGAATCTCCACTCGAAAAGCTCGCTCGAGGGGAGCGTGATTTCAAGTATTCCCTGGATTGTTTCCGGGTCTATCCCTCTGAACGTTTCGAGGACCTGCTGGTACTGGTAGCCGGGGAGTCTGACCATGATCCTGTACGGGTCGACCTCGAGACCTACCGAACCTATTTTGTTTGTCAGCAGCGTCGTCAACACTCGTCCTATCGTCTCGTTGACGAGCGAGCCGAACGGCGCATGAATCACGACAAAACCCTCGAAATATTCGACGAGAATGCGTTCATGATCAGGGACGAAGCCGTATTTCACTTGCTTGTCTATCTCCTTTAACATCTTCACAGCGACGTCCCTGGTTATCGGATACTCCGAGATGAGTTTTGAAATCATCGCTTCTTTGCCCACGCCTTTCGCAAACATCTCTGCTATTTTCCTCCTGAGCTTCCCGACCTCCTGCGAAACCTCGAAAGGCACTGGTATGAGCTCGCCCTCCCACGCAGGTATCGCCGCCGCAGGGTTTTCCTCCATCTCCACTAATATCGATTTCTCCTGCACGTCGATGATTCTCCAGGCCTGGCCCTTGACGATGAACGACGTACCGGGCCTGCCGTGCAGGGCGACGAACTCCTCGTCGAGCGTTCCCACGGGCTTGTTGGTCACGACGTCGATGATCCTGTAGTTTTTCGTGTCAGGGATGGTCGAAAGGTTCTGGTAGTAGTAAAGCCACGCGCCCTTCCTCCTGCGCAGTGGCATGGTATCGTGAAATTTCGAGCCTACCCATATGAAGCCGAGCTTCTCCATCATCTTCGCCACCTGGAAGAATTCGTCTTTTTCAAGGCCGCTGAAAGGATAGGCCCTTCTGATTATATCATAGGCCTTTTCAAAGGGGATGTTGTATTCCTCGAGGCTGAGACCGACTATCTGGTGGCCGAGGACGTCGAGGGATTTGCCGTAAACTTCTGTCGGCTCTATGTTTCTTTCCTTCGCCAGCCTCGCTATTACGCTTGCTTCAAAGCAGTCGTCAGAGTCAGTCGAAATCACAATGCCTCTCGAAATCTCTGATACCCGATGCCCTGAGCGTCCCACGCGCTGGAGCAGTTTGGATGTCTGTCTTGGCGACATGTACTGCAGCACAAGATTTATCGAGCCTATGTCTATCCCGAGCTCCAAGCTCGAGGTGCACACGAGTGCCTTGATTTTTTCCTGCTTGAACTTGTCCTCTGCTTCTATCCTCACTTCCTTGGAAAGCGAGGAATGGTGGGTTTCGATAGGCAGCGACGGCTTCAGCAGTCTGAGCCGCGAAGAAAGGACTTCGGAAAATTCGCGCGTGTTGGTAAACGCGAGGACGGACCTGTTCTTCTCGATGAGATCGGCGATTCTGCGCAGCCTCGCCGAAGTCTCCGGACTGACTATCGCCTTTTCTGAAAGTTCGCTGTCAGTCTTTTCAGGTTTAGGCGATTCTACGCGAATGTCGATTTCGCCTCTTTCCATGGTATTTATTATTTTGCACGGCTTGCCGGCTGTCAGGAATTTCGCTACTGCGTCAGGCGTGCCGACGGTCGCGGAAAGGCCTACGAGCTGGATTTTATGTTTTTCCTTGATTATCTCCTTCAGGCGCTCGAGACCGATGGAAAGCTGGACGCCTCTCTTGTTGCCGACTAGTTCGTGGATCTCGTCGATTACTATCCATCTTATGTTCCTGAGATGTTCCCTCATCCTGCTGCCGACGAGCATGGCCTGCAGCGTTTCCGGCGTCGTTATGAACATGTCGCTCGGATTCGCAGCCTGCATGCTCCGCTCGTATTGCGACGTGTCTCCGTGGCGCACGCTCACCTCGAAATCCAGCCTGCCCGCCCACCAGAGTATGCGGTTG
This sequence comes from Candidatus Aenigmatarchaeota archaeon, assembly GCA_041489155.1. GTDB lineage: Archaea > Aenigmatarchaeota > Aenigmatarchaeia > QMZP01 > QMZT01 > JBGPQP01. The sequence goes on along the minus strand of JBGPQP010000018.1, from coordinate 8,666 downwards.
AGCAGGTCACGGTTAAGCGACTTGAGCGGAGTGATGTAAAGTATGGATATCGGCTTCAGGCCTTCCCTGTTCCTGACGAATTCATCGAACACTGGCAGCAGCACGCTTTCGGTTTTGCCCACGCCGGTCGGCGCGATCAGCAGCGTGTTCTCGCCTCTAATTATGGGCGGTATGCCTTCGCGCTGTATCGAGGTTGGCCTTTCGAACTTTCGCTCTTTTATGAGGTCTTGCAGCTTCTTGGAGAACAGTTCCCATACCATAACGATGCGCTTATAATGTGAAAGGTATTTTAAAAAAGCTATTTCAGGCCCAGCAAATCCGATTTGGTTATTATGCCGGTGATTCTCCCCTTCTCAGCAACCAGAACCGCCGGATGCGCGTCCAGGAGCTGCGGCAGGGTTTCAGTAGAATCGCCTGCATCGACGACGGGGAAAGGCCTGTCGATAATGTCCTTCGCCTGCAGCTTTTCAAGCTTCCTGTCCATATTGTGCAGCAGCGTTTCCTCGCTGATTTCTCCTATCTGTATCCCTCTTTCGATGACCGGCACCTGCGAAAAGCCTGAAGCGCGCATAATCGCTATTATCTTCTTGACCGGCGTTTCCGGCCTCACCGACATCACCTTGCTCATGACGTCCCTGCAGCATTGCTTTACCTTCTCCTTTTCGTGCAGCACGACAAGGATTTTGTTCACCGTCGAAAGCCTCGGGTCGACTTTGCCACCCTCGATTTTCGCCACGTGCGCCTGCGACACGTCGGCGAATTTTGCGAGTTCGGTCTGGGAAAGGCCTCTTTCGATCCTCAATTTTTTGATGTATTCACCCGTTATGAGCGTCGCTTCCATTATTCCCACCAGTTATAATTTTTAACATCTGAATATATAAATCTATATAAAGCAGACTCGTCTAACTAAAAGATTGAAACGACAATCCGAAGCGATATGGAGATGTTTGAGGTGGTTCAATGAAAAACGGGAAGTTTCTATTTACGTCAGAAGCGATGACAGAGGGTCATCCAGACAAGGTATGCGACCAGATTTCGGACGCGGTCCTGGACGCGATAATAAAGGAAGATCCTACCGCGAGAGTTGCCTGTGAAACGATGGCGGGAATGGGTTTCATAGTCGTAACAGGAGAAATAACGACAAAGACTTATGTTGACGTGCAGGGAGTGGTGCGCTCAGTTCTTAAACGCATTGGGTACACAAAACCCGAATACGGCTTTGACCATCAGTCTGTCGGCATTCTGGTCTCGATACACGAGCAGAGCCCTGACATAGCTTTGGGTGTTGACAAGAGCGAGAAAAAAGAGGTTGGCGCGGGGGATCAGGGTATGATGGTCGGTTACGCATGCAGGGAAACGCCCGAACTCATGCCGATGCCTATCGCCCTTGCGCATAAGATTGCCTTCAAACTCGCTGAAGTGAGGAAAAACGGAACCCTGAAATATCTCAGGCCGGACGGCAAAACCCAGGTCACGGTCGAGTATGAGAAAGGCGTTCCGAAAAGGATCGATTCTGTTGTCGTGGCAGCTCAGCACGATCCTGATGTCGATCTGGAAAAGCTGAGGAAGGACATAAAGGAGCATGTCATCAAACCTGTTTGCGGCAGGCTGGTTGATGAAAGGACAAAATACTTCATAAACAACACAGGAAGATTCGTGATGGGTGGCCCTGTTGCCGATTCCGGCTGCACGGGAAGGAAGATCATAGCCGACACCTACGGCGGCATGGGCAGCCATGGAGGCGGCGCTTTCTCCGGCAAGGACCCGACGAAGGTCGACAGGACAGCAGCGTACTATGCCAGATACGTGGCGAAAAACATCGTTGCAGCTGGCCTTGCCGACAGGTGCGAGGTGCAGGTTTCTTACGCGATCGGCGGAAGCGAACCGATATCGATATTCGTGGATACGGAGGGAACTGGCAGGATACCGGACGAAAGGATAGTTGAAATCGTCAAAAAGCATTTCGACTTCAGGCCAGCGCACATGATAGAAGAGCTCAGGCTCCGAAGGCCGATATTCAGCAAAACGACCTGCTACGGCCACTTCGGCAGGAACGACCCTGATTTCACGTGGGAGAAGACGGACAAGGCCGAAGCGCTGAAAAAAGATGCGGGCTTGTAAGGCCCCCTTTTCATTTTTTTCTTACCAAACGATTTCTTATTTAAATAAAAGGGCAAATAGAACGTTATGGATAAAGAAACTCTGGAAAAATACAGAAAGGCGGGCGAGATTTCGACCAAGCTAAAAACCGAGGTTCTGGAAAAGATACAGCCCGGCATGAAAATTCTCGAGCTCGCTGAATTCATAGAGAATCGCATTTTGCAGCTTGGTGGCAAGCCGGCATTCCCTGTTAACATCGGCATAAATGAAATCACAGCCCACTATACTCCTAAGTTTGACGATGCAAATGTGATAAAGGCGGGCGATCTGGTCAAAATAGACCATGGTATACACATAGATGGGTGGGTCGCCGACATGGCATACACATATTGTTCTGAAAAAAACGACCTTATAACTGCCGTTGAGAAGGCTCTGGAAGCGGGCATAAAGGTCATAAAACCAGGCACAATGGTTTCTGAAATAAGCCAAGCGATAAACGAGGTGGTTCAGGCATCAGGCTACGGCGTCGTCGTAAATCTTACAGGTCACGGGCTTGACCAGTACGTAATTCACGGCCAGCCGACAATCCCCAACATAAAAAACGATTCCAGGGAAGAACTCAAAGAAGGCGACGTAATAGCTCTCGAGCCTTTCGTCTGCGAGACTAATGGGTATGTAAAAGAATCCGAACCGGTAGAAATTTTCTCCTTTGTGCAGCCTAAGCCGGTAAGGTTACCCGAAGCCAGGAATATACTCGACCTGGCAGGCAATGAGTACATGGGCCTGCCGTTCGCCAAACGCTGGATGATAAAAATGGGTCTTTCGCCCTTCAAGGTTTCTTTCGCGCTGCGCCAGCTTGAGATGGCAGAAGCGATAAGGAGCTACCCTGTCCTAAAGGAAAGATCGGGCATGCCTGTAGCCCAAGCTGAACACACAATAGTGGTGGAGGAAAAACCGCTTGTCATAACCTCATTCTGAAAATGCTTCTGTATTTAAATCTTAAACCCAAATTTTTATAATCCGGGCATGGCCGCAAAAATAAGGTGTTTTCATGGTTAAAAACTCATATAAAAATAAAGACAGGGTGCTGAGGAATATAGAAATCGACAGGAAGAATAATTTTTTGACAATTTCAGTAAACTCTAAAATATATCCGCTTGAAATCATCTATTCTGCTTCTTATGTATTTCTGGACAGGGCTTACATACTGATAGACGGCAACCCGCAGGGAAAGATATTCATCCAGATGAAACCCAAAAGCAAGACGGAAAACCTTGAAAATTTGGGCAACGACTTCAACAATGAACTTCTAAACTATGCTGTTTATGTCGTGCAGGCGGTAAGAAACCAGCCTCTGAGAAAGGCAATAATAGAAAGGGCTTTGGTGACGAATTTACAAAAGGAGGTCTCTGAAAAGGATGAGGAATATTGCGAAAAATGTGGATGTGAACTCATCTTATGCGAAGAGTGCGGAGAGAAATATTGTCCAACTTGCGAAAAACACGAGGAAGAGAGCGAACCAGCAGGAGAAGATTTCGTTATCGATGACCCACTTGGAATAGCGAAACCATGGACGCCGCCAAAGGAGGCTGAAAATGAGAAACCTGAAAATAGACAAAAAAAGAAAAAGAGCTGAACTTGAGCTCAGATATGATTTCTACCCTGAACGTGTTATAAGAAAGGTTGCGGATGATTTCAGAAAAGTCGCGGATATTAGAATTAAAAAAATGGACGAAAATATGATAGTTACGCTGAATCTTAAGGTAAGTGATTTGAGAATCGAAGAGATGACATATAACTTCATCAACTATTTGCTTGCTGAAGTAAAGAATAATAGAGCTGGGTTGTGACCAGATGGTTAATAGTGGAATAGATTTTGAGTTGAAAAAACCGGAAAAGGACTATCTTATAAATCAACACAGGGTTCACAAATTTGATGATGAACATATTCTTATAACCACGGATCATGGTGCATGGGTCGTGCTAAACAGCAAAGAATATATGCTTTTTAGAACAGGCAGAATTGAAGAGCAGGCTAATCTGTATAAAACGCTCAAAGAAAATGGCATAATTGTCACAAAGGATAACATAAACCAAGTCGTGGAAGATTACAGAAAAAGATACTGGTTCCTTTTCAACGGCCCTGATTTGCATATAATGGTCCCGACCTTCAGATGCAACATGAGATGCGTATATTGCCACTCATTTTCCAAACCAGTTGATGCAAAAGGATGGGACATGGACAAGGACACGGCAAAAGCAATTGCAGATTTCATGTTCAAAACCACCGCCAAAGACTTCACTATTGAATTCCAAGGTGGGGATTGTTCCTTCAATTTTGATATCGTGGAATTTGTCATTGATTATGCAAGAGAACTCGCAAGAAAGCAGAACAGAAAAGTTAATTTTTCAATTGTCACGAATCTGACAAATGCGGATGATGATTTCATAAAATTTCTGAAAGATCACATACCTATAGGTTTGTGCACGTCCTTAGACGGACCGAAAGAGGTCCATGACAAGAACAGAAAATACCTAGGAGGGAAGGGTTCGTATGAGGATGTGGTCTACTGGATAAAGAGATTGAAGGAAGAGATGAAGGGATATGATTTCCGATTTCATGCGCTCACAACGGTTACCAGATACTCACTGGATTATCCGAAAGAGATAGTTGATGAATTCAGAAAATTGGGCTTTAGTGATGTATGGCCTAGGTTTATGAATAATCTTGGATTCGCACAAAAAACATGGGGGAAGATAGGTTACACCGCTGAGGAATATTTGAAATTTTGGAAAAATGTCCTTGATTACGTTCTGAAGATAAACAGGAGCGGAGAGAAATTCAGGGAGGTATGGGCAGTTCTGGCGAGCAGCGTAATACTGGGAAAGGAGAGCAGTAATATGGTCGATTTCAGATCCCCATGCGGTGCAGGCATAGGCCAGCTTCTTTACAACCATAAAGGTGACATATTCACTTGCGATGAAGCGAAAGTGTTGGACATATTCAAGCTTGGAAATGTGAAAACAAGCAAATATGAAGACATTTTCAGATCGCCTACCATAACATCAATGATTGATATCTCCTCTAAATTTTGCTCATTATGCGATGCATGCCCATGGTTTGCTTATTGCGCACTATGCCCTGTGAACACATACACATCACAAGGAAGCATTGTCCCGAAACTCCCGGAAGATATGAGATGCAAGATATTCGATGGGATGATTAAAACAATTTTTGAAAAAATTATCCTTTCTGAAAGGGACAGAAAGATTTTTAAACATTGGACAAAGGGGAATGCTTGATAGGGTTGATAATTTCAAATTTTTATAGTTTTAGTTTAAATAATTATTAGATTAGTATTGAATTTTATGACCATTATGACCAAGAAAATTGGGCCGAGGGTTTATTTTGTAATCCTTTTGATTCTAATAATTATAGTTTTATCTGCACTCGTTTTCTTGAGAGGCGCTATTATAGGTTACTTCACAGCAGCGCCAGGGGCTGAAAAAGTTGATGTGGGGGAGATTGCAAGCTCCAAGGGAATAACATATATCAACAAGGAGGTTATTGATAAATTTTCAAAAAAAGATGAGTCCAGGGTCATAATAAAGTTCAGGGGAGGTGTCAAAGAGTTAGGGTTGAGCGAAGGGGAATTCGGGAAGAAACGTGAATCGGGGAGCTTTCTTTCAGGAACATTGAAAAGGGATGGTCTTTTAAAACTCATGTATTCTTTGGAAAACGAAGTGGAATTAATACAGGTGGATCACCAATTAATTTCGACGCTGGGTGAGACTGTCCCGCTAATCGGGGCTGATTTGGTGTGGGATCTGGGCTTCACTGGTAAAAGCCAGACTGTTTGTGTTATAGACACGGGAATCGATTATAACCATGAGAACCTTTCGGGTAAATACATCGGCGGTTATGATTTCGTAAATGATGACCCTGATCCGATGGATGACCACGGACACGGAACGTATGTGTCAGGGATTGTTGCAGGCATCGCACCGGATGCGAAAATCGTTGCGGTTAAAGCTTTGGGCAACGATGGAATAGGTTATGAGTCGGACATAATAGCTGCAATAGATTATTGTATCGAGAACAAGGATTTGTATAAAATCTCCGTCATGCTGCTTGCCCTTGGCGGCGGGAGTTTTGACGGGTACTGCGACGCTGTTCTGGTCACGGATGAATCGAATTACGCCGCTCAACAGGGTATGTTTGTTGTCGCTGCCTCTGGTAATGACCATAGCAGCAATTTGACCGCTCCTGCGTGCGGAACGAATGTGACCTCTGTTGCTGCAACCACCAAGAATGATACGTTTTATCCCGATAATAATATAAACCCGCTTCTTGATGTTCTGGCCCCAGGCGTGAATATAACCTCAACAAAGCTTGGGGGCGGGTTCAGAATAGGAAGCGGGACGTCCGCTTCAGCCGCTGTGGTTGCAGGGGCAGCAGCCCTCATTCTTGAAAACGAATCACTAGAACCTATGGATTTGAACTACAGGCTCAGGGCAACAGGCTTTTTAATCGAGCACGAGGGGGCAAATTATTCCAGAATAGACGTTTACAACGCCCTGCTTAACAACGTGACCAACACGCCCAGCGAGCAGGTCGGAAACCAGAGCGAAGGGAATTGGGAGGAGTACAAACCTTTGGGGAATTGCGAATGTAATACTAACGGTGATTGTGGCGGAGGTAATTACTGCTGCAAATGGCAATATTGGGGTGGCTGCGAAGAGTGCACCGCTACTATGGACTATCAGTTGGGGCTTTGCGTGTCGTGCTTAGGTGAAACCCAAGACTGCGGCGGGGAAGGCGACCCTGGTTGCTGTGGGTATACTTGCACCTACGACTAGGCCAAAGGCGCTTTGATGGGCGGCTTGTTTTTAAAATAGGCTTGACTTAAAAGATAACATTTTAAAACTTGGATTGAACAGGAGATTATGGGCAGACCGAACATATGCATGATAGGCAAATACCCCCCTCACACGGGCGGAAGTGCAAGTATAAATTACTGGCTTGCAAGAACCCTCGGTGAAATGGGGCATAAAATACATATTGTCACGAATCATGCCGAGGAGGGTGAAAACTACCTTGAAAATCTAGACAAGGAGCAGATGAGGGGTTATGAGCCGAGGAACGTGAAGGTTCACGCACCTGAATATGAAAAGGACCTTCTTGTGAAGTCAAGAATCTCCACGCTGGTAAATCTGGTCGTTGACGTCATAGGAGAAAACAGCATAGACCTCATAGACACCAAATATTTCATTCCCTACGGAGTTGCCGGCTTCTTTTCAAAACTAATCACAGGGAAGCCTCTGGTCACCAGGCACGGGGGCAGCGACATAACTTATCTCCTGAGGAGCCCTCTTTACAGCAAACTTCTGACAGAGATGTTGAAAAAGAGCGACCGGATAATCTTAGATCCAATTAAACTTGAAGACATGCTCAATCTGGGTATACCCAGAGATAAAATAGAATGTTTAAGCGATTTTGGCATGAGCATTAAAGACGATGCCTCCCGCGCAAAAATAAGGGCTTTTCTTAAAAAAATAGGAGCCTGCGACAAAGTACCGATAATAGGCTGCTTCGGTAAAATTTCAAAAAACAAAGGCATGATAGAACTGCTTAGAGCGCTTTCAAAAATAAAGGATAATGATTTTCTTTTGCTCATGGCGCCGGAGTCAGGCAGGGATTCCATACAACACTATTTATGTAAATTTGGCCTGCAAAAGAAAACCAAAATCCTGGACTATCAGCCTCCATGGGCAATGCCGCTATTATACAATTCCATTACGGCCCTGATTGCAACGGAGGTTGATTTCCCTGTGAAAATGCACACCCCGCTCACGGCATACGAGGCCTTCTATTTCGGTAAATGCGTCGTGATAAGTCAGGAAACCCACAGGAAGCCTTCCTTCGCAACATTAAAAGACAATATTGACGTTATAGTTGTTGAACCTAGGGATACTGCTGCTTATGCCAAAAGACTTGAATGGATTGTAAAGAATCCTGAAAAGGCCAATGAGATAGGCAGAAGAGTTAAAAGCAATTCCAAAAACGTGGATGGAAAAATATTCGCTCAAAAGTTGTCCGAGGTTTACAAAAAAGTGGCGATGTGCTAAAGCTTTTGCGGTCAAAAATCTAGTTTTTAAAGTTAAGCTTTTAGCAATATTTTCTTTTATGATTTCTCAGAATTTACTGGCACGTCCAGCAACTTCCGTGGGAGGAGTGGGAGGCGTGGGAGCCGTGGGAGCCGTGGCTGGCGTGGGAGGAGTGGGAGCCGTGGGAGCCGTGGCTGGCGTGGGAGGAGTGGGAGCCGTGGCTTGAATGGGAACCGTGGGAGGAGTGGGAGCCGTGGGAGCCGTGGCTTGAATGGGAACCGTGGGAGGAGTGGGAGCCGTGGGAGCCGTGGCTGGCGTGGGAGGAGTGGGAGCCGTGGCTTGAATGGGAACCGTGGGAGGAGTGGCTGGCGTGGGAGCCGTGGCTTGAATGGGAACCGTGGGAGGAGTGGCTGGCGTGGGAGCCGTGGCTTGAATGGGAACCGTGGGAGGAGTGGCTG
>JBGPQP010000017.1:0-17581 GCA_041489155.1 Candidatus Aenigmatarchaeota archaeon | reverse complement strand
CGCCCTTGGGAGCAGGAAACAGAATAGAGAAGTTTTTGGAAGATCTTAAAGATATGGGTATCCATTTTGTTGTAGCGAGGCCTGTACCCAAAAAATTTTTTGAAGGCTATGAACAATATAAGAGGCTTGTTGAAAAATTCAATATTCCTGCTTCATGCAAAGATTGCCTTTATCTTTTAATGAAGAAGGACGATGATTACTATCTTTGTGGCAATAAAAAAATATCCATCAAAAAGGATGTGCTAGAAAAGGACAAGGATAACATTTATAATGCTTTCCAAAGCAGGCTTCCAAAAATTTGCAATGAATCTTTGGGACTAAAGGCCGAAACTGATAAAAAAGATTCTGGAAAATACAACCTAGATAAAAAAATAGAAATAGTGGTCGGCTTTTCCTGCAATAACAACTGCAAGTTTTGCTCAGTTGGTATCAGGCGAACCAACATGCGCCTTGAAGAAATTAAATGGGAAATAGATAAGGCCGCCGAAGAAAGACCCCGCGAAATAAATTTCACGGGTGGCGAACCGACGATAAGGAAAGATATATTTGAAATAGTTTCATATGCAAGAGGTAAGGTTGACAGTACAAGGATAACTACCAACGGAAGGATGCTATCTTATGGATGGTTCGCAAAAAAACTTGTTGATGCGGGCGCAACAGGATTTATATTCTCTCTTCATGGCCCTGACGCCAAAATCCATGATTACTTGACATCAGCGAAAGGATCATTCGATCAGTTAATCAAAGGTATGGAAAACTGCTCAAAATTGGTAGATGATATAAGCTTAAACATAGTAGTAACAACGCTCAACTATAAGTCTTTACCTGAGATTATAAAAGCTACTATAGACAGATTTAATGTTAAAATTTACTGCATCATATTCCCAACGGTAGACGGTAATCTGATTGATAATAAAAGAATTATTCCCAGATACGAGGACATAAGGCCATATGTACATGAAGCCCTTGAGATAGTAAGAAAAAGGGGGCGTGATGGCTGGATATTCAACGTACCTCCTTGTTTTTTGGATAAAGAAGAGACATATTCAGGGACGGTCGATTACAACACTATAATGTACTGGCCTGACATTATAACCGACTTGGATCAAAAGAAATATGAAGGTAAGATAAAAATCGATAAATGCAAAAAATGCAGTTTTGATAAAAAGTGTCCGGGCATTCCAAAAGATTATTTCAATGTGTACATGACGGATAAAAAATATCGGAAAGGGGCACAGTGATTTAAATGGTCGATTGGCCTTTAACCTTTAGATGCAATAACAATTGTATTTCCTGCATATTCAATCTGGATGTGGTAGAAAAATTGAAACCATTAGACCCGCCCGAAAGGCAAATAAGAAAGGTTATAAACTCAGTAAAAAATGGTGATATATTATGCATGACTGGCGGCGAACCGACGATAAGGAAAGAGTTTTTCAAATTTCTAAGATACGCAAAGAAAAGAAATCCGGAGATGGAAGTGTTTGTTGTTTCAAATGGAAGGATGTTTTACTATAAGAATTTTGTAGAAAAAATGGTTGGTATAGGCCTCAAAAACCTGAAAATGGGAATTGCCCTATATGGTCATGACACAAATGTGCATGACGCCATAACAAGAATACCCGGAAGTTTTGAGCAAACAATTGGCGGTATTAAAAATTTGATAAAATGTGGTGTTCCGGTCGAACTGAGGGTTATAGTGAGCAAGATGAATTACAGGCATCTTGTAGATATAGCCAATTACGTAGCTAGGAATTTGGATAAAATCTACAGAGTTGTTTTCATAAACATGAAATATACGGGCAATGCCTACATAAACAGAAAAGTCCTTTTCGTAAGATACAGCGAAGTGGTGCCGTATGCTGAAAAGGCTGCAGAGATCCTCCTTAAAAAAAATATAGAAGTCAAAATGTTCCATTTCCCTTTATGTACCATTAAAAAGAAATACCATAAACTTGCAAAAGGCGTGACGAAGCAAAAGAGTGAACTCATGTTTGTTGAAGCATGCAAAAGATGCAAATTAAAAGAAGAGTGCCCCATGATATGGAAAAGTTACTGGGTTCTTGCCGGTGATAACGAATTTAAAGCCCTATAAGGGATTTAATTTTTAATGGCCAATATACCCCATACATCTTTGCGTTCAAAGCTGTCAAGAATGGCTAATCCCTTTTCTTTGATTTTCACAAGTGCTTCTTCAAGCCTGTGATCTCTGTGGTGCGTAGCAAATCTGTCTAATTTATCTGAAGCATGTCCATGCTCATACGAATCCAAAATCACAAGTTTGCCCTTGCCTTTCAAAGATTTATAGACATTTTCCAGAACTGCGTCCAAATCCAAAAAATGTGAATACGAACCTTGCATCATTACAAAATCCAGTGATTTTTTTTTGAAAGGCAGATGCTCGCCAAAGCCACAGACTTGAATGATTTTTTCCCTATGGTTTATCTTATTGTTCATAAGTTTTATTAGAAATTTATCGGGGTCAAGGCATACGAAAACAAGTTTTTTATTTTCTGACGCCAACCTCTCGTAAAAATTTAGATGCGGGATTATACCTGAACCGATATCCATTATCACACCACTGCTCACATTTTCAAGATAATGATAAAACCACGCATGTGTTTTTTTATTAGTTTCCTCTTCAAACCCCCTCAGATGTATACCGCCGCATGTTCTGTTAAGCATGTGACTGCACTTAACGCATTTTTCATACAATATGGAATGTAATATAGCCTCTTTGTCATCATGGGTTAGAGCCTGCTTGATGCCAAGATGATCAAATACGAAAACAGGCGACTCTTGGCTGAATATAAATAAATTTAATACCTCTCCTTTTGGGATGAAAACACAGGGTGGAACGAAAGTTAAAAACAAATCCAGCTTTTCTTTTTCAATTATGTCTACTATTTTCTTGATTTTTTCTCCGGTATGCGGATTAAGATCATCAAAGGAAAAATAAAAACGCAGGGTCAGATTTTTTAAATTTCTAAGTTCTTCAATGAACGCATCAAGCATACAGCTTTGCACGCAATAATCTTCTCTTTCCATGATAATTAATTAGAATTGAACTTAACCTTAAAAATCTATTTACAAACTATACTCGGGAATATGATAACGAAGAAACTCTCGTTGATTCTTGGATATGAATGCAACAATTATTGCAGATTCTGTTATTGCGCAGACAAAAGAGAAAGCAACATAAAACCCAAAACAACAGAAGAGGCCAAGAAAGAGATGGAAGAGGGAATTAAAAGGGGGTGCAATTTTGTTGATTTTCTCGGCGGTGAGCCGACAATAAGGAAGGACATTTTTGAGCTTGTAGGATATGCGAAAAGGCTGGGTTTCCGTACAATAGCAACCACGACAAATGGGAGAATGTTCTATTACAGGGCTTTCGCTGAAAAGATAATAGGATGCGGTCTTAACCATGTCATATTCTCCATACACGGCCACAACGCTGAACTCCACGACTATCTAACCCAGTCTCCTGGATCCTTCAAACAGGCGACGGCAGGTATAAAAAACGTAAAGGAGATAAAACCCAATATTTACGTTTGCACAAACACGGTGATAATCAGGCCAAACTACAAATACCTTCCCCAAATAGCCGAAAATAACATAAAACTGGGAGCGGATGGCTGCGAATTCATTTTCATACATCCAAGAGGCAATGCCTACAAAAATTTTGACACAATTGTGCCGACATTAAAGGAAGTGTCGGATTACATATCAAAAACAATAAACGTCGGTAAGGAGCATAACATAAGGCATTTCGTAATGAGATACATTCCTTTATGCTACATGGCAGGCGTTGGTTACGAATCTTATTTGAGCGAATACGAATCAAGAGATAGACTTAAAGAAGAACATGTAGGTCCGGAATTCAGGGATTTGGAGGTAGAGAAAAACAGAAGAGAATATGCAAGAGTTAAAGGCAGGCAATGCAAGGCGTGCAAGTACGACAAGATATGCGAAGGCATATTCAAAGAATATGCGGAAAAAAGAGGCTTCGATGAACTCGTGCCCGTGCCATAAAACCTCCTCAAAGCAATTTTTAAAATTATAAGACAAGTATTTCAAATGAAAAATAAAAGGAAAGACGAAAAAAAGAAATACCTGATTTTTGCTGCGGTTTTTTTTATTGCCCTGCTTATTTTTGCCTTGAGGCTTTACTGGGAAGATGAGCTTTCAGGAGCGCTTTCGACTGACTGCAGAATAGAGTACGGCTATGGCAAATGCATAGACGGCTATCTTATGGTCCCCTTTTACAACCCGGCTGAGAAGAACGTGACTTATATAAAAATAATAGTTCCCAGGGGCACGGAAACCACGATAAATCTACCGGCCGATTTTAACATAAATTCTCCTCTCGAGACAGACAGGACAGGGGTGCTGAAACTTGTACCGTGTGCGAATGACATCGACATCAGAAGCTTTTCCGCAGAGTGGTGCTGCGGCAATGACTGCTACAAAACCAGGATGGGCACGCCCAACAAAAATGTCATCTTGGAAGTGAACGAATGAACAAATGGGCTATAGTTTTATTGGCTGCATTCGCTTTGGCCGCAGCTTTGTTTATCCATTTTGAGGTACCTGAGAATACCAGCAATACAAATGCTTCGGAGAAAAATGACTCGGCTAAAGACGCCCTTAATGATTCTTATCCTGAGCATCCCACGCTGGCCGACTGCGAAAAAACCTCAAAGAAGGATTTCTGTATAGGCGATGTCGCCGAAATAAACCAAAACATTGCCCTTTGCCAGCAGATACAGGCATATGACATCAGGACTTTTTGCATTGCAAGGCTTTCGCTGAACAAGACCATGTGCCAGGAGATTGTTGACAGGGGGTTATCAGACTCATGCATAGAGAGCATAGAAACGAAGGCAGGTCGTAACGCATGAGATAATATTTTGCTAGCCAATTTATACTAGTTATGCCAATTATTTAATGTAATACATCAATGTCGAATTTTCGACATTAATGTCAATCATGCAGGATGAGGGTTGGTAATGGAGCCTTCGTTTTTAGAAGAGATTATACTGGGCATACTCAAGCAGTCTGACAGTTCTTTGACCATACTGGAAATAGCCGAAAGGACAAGGATACACAGGGTGACTGCCTCAAAGTATCTTGCAGTCCTGGAGGCAAAAGGCTTCGTCAAGAGGAGGGACGTCGGGAAAGCGAAGCTGTATTCGCTTGGTTCTGTTAAGGTACTTCAAAATCCTGACATGGTGTTTCTGAACGGAAGAGGCGGCAGCGGTCATGAATAGAAAAACAGCGGCAGGGGCAATGCTGGTGGTTTGCCTAGCCATGTTATTATTGCCCGTTCAGGCGGCTGCAAAACAGACCAACCTCCTTGAGTTCTTAATGCATTCCATCTTACAGCCGCAGCAAAATGTTAACATAAAAATCCTCAACCCGGTTTCAACTCCCACCCTGTGGGGAAGGTGGGAGCTTAAATTCGAAACCGAGGGGGAGGGTGATTTGGAAATAGAGGCTTATAATGGAACGTATTTCGGCAAGGATATAGAATTCATTGCGCTGACCTGCAACGACAAGAAGACCGAAGCTGAGGGATATTTCTCTGTAAAAGCCAATAACGAATCATGGATTGAAGGAATTGACAACGGAAAGATTGTCGCCAGGGATTGGAAATGCGAAAACGGAACGGGAAGGCTTTTCTTGAAGATTCTCGCGACCGGCCATCATTATCTAAAATTTTCCTTCATGAGCAAGACCGCGTACGCAGAAAATTTGGCGAGCTGCACAGGAACGGATGCTTCGCCATGCCACATGTGCGATACCAGCGATATGGACTACCTCCTGAGAGACCCCGCCGATTCCAACGACCCGCGCGGGTGGCAGGATTCTTCATATTCCTCGTCTTCAGGCGGATGCACATGCACCTGCTATACTGAAGACTGCTGCGCTCTTGCCAATACGATTCAGGAGACATGGACAGACAGCGACGGTTATGTTTACTGCTCATCTGAAGGGACATATGACATCCAGTCGAGGGCATATGCGCAAGGGGATGCGTATGACTGGGATTACTCTTCATGGGTCACTGCCTACACCGTCAGCTGGGACAGCGACCAGAACTGGTGCAACTGCAAGGTCGGGGCGACCAACTGCAATGGCGCAAGCTGCTGGAACGGGGCGAACCCTATGACATGGGAATCCGGGACTTCGCAGAGCTGCTGCGAGGATGATGCGAGCGAGTTCTATGCATGGAAATACCTTTACCCGAGCAACACCGGCGAAGGCAACGGGAAGATTGGAGGTTCCGATACATCCTCTGATGCATGTTGCAATGGAGTTTACGACTGCTTCTACAACGGGAACTGTTATGCAACTAACGCATATTATGACCTTGACAGCGACGGCAGGAACGATTATCGCTGCTATCCGTCCCAAGATCCATCATGGTGGATAAACGTCGACTACCACACCTCTTATTGCACAGCCAATGGTTTTCACTGGAACATGGGCGGTGATGCGGATGTGGAAGGAGCATATTATGAGACAACAGGCTCTCGTCCTAATTACTGCACAATAGGTTCTGCAGGGTATCCGAGCAGGGAATGCTGCTGCGGCGACGACTCCGGAGAGAATTACCGCTACTGCCAGGCGGCCTCGGGCTTCCCGGATTCGGGCAGCTGCACTTCGTCACAGGACGGCTGCTGCGACGCGTCGACGGACTGCGTGGCGACGGACGGGACAACCTGCGTGACGAGCGGGAGCACGGCCACGGACGGCGACGGGAACGGCGACACCGACTACTGCAACGCAGGGACGTGGTACGACTGCCTCACGGACGCCAACTGCCCGATAGAAAGCTCGTGCGTATCAAACGACTGCGTGGACAACACGATAAACGGCGGCTCTGGGACAACATGCGACGCCTCCAACAAGTGCCTGCTGATCACGAATTCGACCGGAGCAGTGAAGGCGAGGTTTGACAAGAACGGGTATATTGACATAAAGGGGGCTTACAATGCCGGCCAGGGCGGAACGCTGTCATGTTCGAACTGCTTCCAAATCAGGAATTCGGCAGGGACGGTGATGCTATACGTGGACAATTCTGGCAACATGTACACGAAAGGGTATTTCTACAAGCAGACGAGCCCTGCGCCTTCCGGGAACGACGATTTTATCGTAAGGGATTCGGCGGGAACGACGGCCGGCTTCATAGACGGCGCAACCGGGAACATGTATTTCAAGGGGGTGCTTCACTACAACTCGAACTTTTAGGTGAGACGTATGGAAAGAATTGATGTTTCAAAGATGGAGGTGAAGAAGATGGGCTTGAGGGAAAAGTCCAGAAAATGTAAGTCCGGAGGCAAACCGATAAACGCCTCCGTGACTGGAGGATTTTCCAAGCCCAGAACGCAACCAGGCCTAGCGGTAGCTCTAGCCCTCGTTTTCTTTGCCTTCGCGGCGCTGCTTATCGTTCCGTTTGCAAAAGCAGCTGACCCCGGCCACCCGGCATCGGCTATATCAGGGAGCACCTTCGACACAGGGGACTTCATATTCCCGACCAACCTTACCGTCAACAAGTTCTTCATCGCGAACGGCACGACGCTGTATGTAGACGCTTTGAACGGAAGAGTCGGCATCGGGACGGCGAGTCCGTCAACCATATTGAATGTTAAGGGAACTCTTGGAACCGCGCTGTCCGGCACGGTGAATACTTCAACAGGTTCTACACTGGTAAATACCTCTGCAGACCTCATAACAGAAATCAGCGTGGGCGACGCAATAAAAATAACCAATGTTACAAACAGTGAAATATTCACGGTGAGCGCGATAACAGCTTCGAACATCACGCTTGACTCTGCCGCAAGCTATAACTGGACCAACGTAAACGCATACAAAGACAGCAGCTTGTTCAGGATAGACAACGGTAACGGAACCGGCAAGCTTATAGTTGATAAATCCGGCAACGTCGGCATCGGGACGACGGCACCGGGGGCAACTTTGGACGTAGCCGGAAACTTAATGTTGTCTGGTAGTGGTGGAAAAAAAATACTTCCAAGCTCTACCGATGGTGCTGATACCAATTATTTATCAGTTTCGGGAGGTGGAAACAATGCCGCTGCAAGGGGTGCGTATATTCATCTCTCTGGAAATGAAGACCCATCTACCCCGGGAAAACTATATTTAGCTGCGGGGAATGTCGCAACGGGAGATATTGTATTTAGAACCGGCGCAGATAACGCCAAAATGACGATATTAACTGGCGGCAACGTCGGCATCGGGACGGCGGCGCCTGCCAACAAGCTCGAAGTGGCAGGAGACATTAACGCGTCCAGCGGAAGCCTGATATTCTACAATGAGATAATGCCTGACGGCGCGTCGTGCTCGAACGGCCAGATACTGAAGAAGACGGGTTCGAATGACTGGGACTGCGCGGACGATTCGGGACTGACCTCCTCTTACAACTCGACGTACCACGCAACAAGTCTAGATGTGACTGCCAACCGCACGGCGTGGGCGAACCAGACGGCGACAGACGTGGCCTGTAGCGACTGCGTCGGTGCTTCGGATGTCGACTCAACAAGTCTTGCCACGGAGTGCTCGACAATAACTGGAAGCTCGGACCTCTGCGACGACGACGACACATGTTCCAGCGAGGCATGCACGGTAGGCAGCGACGACACGCTGACAAGCCCGACCGTCGGCGGAGCGCTGGACATGGCGAACAACGCGATATCAAACATAGGCAGCGCCAACACAGACTTCACGTCCGACGGCGGCCTGACGCTCAACGGCAATTTCTCCGTGTTGGGAACAGGAACGCACACGATTGCCGGCAACGCGAGCTTCGATGGCGGCACGCTTTTCGTTGATTCGAATAATGACAGGGTCGGCATCGGGACGACGAGTCCGACTACAAAACTTGAAGTATCTGCTGCGTCACCAGACATAAGGGCTTCAGCCACAGGAACAAATTGGGCGTCACATTCAATTTCAAATGGTGCTGGTGTCGCTTATTTGGTAACAGACAATGCAGCTGGGACTGCCTTTGGAACTGGCATAGCCTATCCTTTGGTTTTATATACAGGATATGCAGGAGATATAGTTCTTATGCCAAACGGTGTTGATAGAATGCACATTAACGCAACAACTGGCAACGTCGGCATCGGGACGGCGAGCCCGACGCAGAAGCTGGACGTGGCCGGGACGCTGAACGTCTCGAACATCACGCTCAAGGCCAACTGCGCTAATGGGGAGATATTGAAGTGGTCTGACGGTGTTGGGACATGCGGGACGGATAGTAGCGGAGGAGCAGGCTGGGCAACGAGCGGCGGTTACGTTTACAACGATACGGCAACAGGAGTCGGCATCGGGACGACGGGGCCGGATCCCTGGGCCAAGCTGGATGTAAGCGGAACAGCCCAGATACGCAATGCCAGCCTTTCCGTGACCAGCGGATCGGTTTTTGTAGACGACGGCACGACAAACAGGTATACGAACCCAGGATTCGAGACCGGCAGCACAAGCCCGTGGAGCTTTGATGCAAAGACGGATGGGGCCCTGGCGATCTATACCAGCGATGTCCGCTCCGGGGCATACTCCGCTAATATAACCAGCTCTACCGTGGCAGCCATTGCCCTTTGGGAGAATCAGGAGGTAACATCGGGGCATACCTATACCATGTCTGTTTACGCCAAGAACATCAGTTGTGTAACAACGCCATACTTCTCATCAGCAGGCGTTTCGGTGACCACGGTTGCCGGGGGCGGCTCTTTCACGGGAATCTCCACGTCCGAATGGAAGCGGTTCTACTGGGTCTTTACACCCACCTCTTCAGGAACCTTAAGCGCGTACATCAGAACCAACAACAATGCTGTACAAGGTAGCTTTTTGGTTGACGACGTACAATTCGAGGAGAAGCCAATGGCTACTCCGTATGTTGACGGTACAAGGAATACAGGTGACGTTGTCCTTTCGGGTTCATTGCAATCCTTTGGAGCCGGGAATTCCACATTCAAGGGCAACGTCGGCATCGGGACGACGAGTCCTGCGTCATTACTCCATCTTGCCGGCGACAATATAAGTATTCGCCTTAATTCTACAGCCCCTAACGTTGCTGGCAACATATTCGTTGGAAGCTCAGGCGGCATAAACAGAATGACTATGGGAACATTCACTGAAAGTGATTTTGCATTTCAAGCTAATAGCAGCACAAAAATGACAATAAAAGCAGACGGCAACGTCGGCATCGGGACAACGAACCCGTCGGCGGCGAAGCTTGTGGTCGCGGGGAACATATCGGTAGGTGACACGATAAAATCATCGACTGGGGACGTTGTGGTACAACTAGGCTGAGGGTGAAGCCCACAACCCTCCTTTTTTCTTTTCATTTTGTTTTTTTCTGTTCTTGAGAATAAGTTTTTATATTCTGCTTTCATTTTTATTGTATGGCCGCTAAAAAACCTGAAAAAAGAGATCTGATTTACATCGGTATCATCCTGATTCTGATCGTTATATTGGCATTTACGCTCTTGCAGAATACCATCACATCAGAATCTCAGAAACAGGTTTTGGACAGCGTGAAAAGCGTTTACGAACTGCTGACAGAAAGCGACGTCGAAGTGCTGTCAACGCATGACGAAGGCTCCCTTTACAGACTGCTGCTCAGGCTGAAAATCCAGGGCGGCGACGTGCTGAGGGAGGTATATGCCACGAAGGACGGCAGATTCTTTTCAGAATCAGGTAACATCATTGAAGTTTCTGGTTTCATGGAGAGGTTGGACAAAGAAAAGAATTTCTCCGAATGCCTGAAAGCGAAAAACTTCCTCGTTCTCGGCCAGAAGAGCGAGCCCAACACGCTGCAGCAGCTGCTGATAATCGGCAACTATGCCAATAAGGTCTACGTCGACTGCGTTGGCGCGAACCTGCAGGCCTGCCAGCAGATAGGCGTACAGGAGATTCCGACCATCCTTTACAACCGCATGAACTACACTGGCGTCAGGGAAAGGGCATGGATAGAGGCCCTGACTGGCTGCACGTGATGCTGCGAAGACGCCTGAAATAATTTTATATTCAGGCTGGACCAAATAATTAATGTTAGTCATTGATGTTCAGCATCAATGTCGCTGGGTTGGGCGATAGACATCGAAAACGCGATAATCGAAGTTCTGAAAAGGGCTGAAACGTCGCTTACGATAAGCGAGATTTCCAGGAAAATCAACGCCCACCGCGCGACGACGTCGAAATATCTCGCCATTCTTGAAGCCAAAGGCACTGTCAAACGCAGGGATGTGGGAAAGGCGAAGCTCTATTACTTGGAGAATGGGCCAAGCCTGGAAAAAATTAAAATGGTATAAGCATGATGAAAAGCTCTTCGGTCACTGGTGTGCTTTTGTTAGCTGCCGCCGTTTTCATCATGTTCATGCTCTTCTCCCCGGCATACATCGTCTCGGCAGCAGGCAATTTCAGCTGCAGCATAACAGCGAGCGGCAGCTGCTCCTACACCAAAGTTTTGTATCTGAAAAACGACACCGGAGGCTATTATAACGCCCACGCTGAGAACGTTTCAGAGGCAACATATCCTTACACCATATGCTGCGATTCGAACTCCACGCTTTCCTACAACTGCGGCGAGGGGATTGTTGTCAAGCTAAATGCAACCACGAACACGCACGTGCAGCGCGGAGACTACTCGGGAGCGATAGTTTACGGCATAAGCGCCTGTCTCAGCGGGGTGCCAGGCTACGTCAACTGCACATACGTCGACGACGCCTGCCCTGCGAACAGGGAATGCTTCGCCTCAATGGCTTCTGCCTATCCATCTGAAAACAACGATACCGACGCCCACCTGGGACCCTGCACGGAATACAGGAGGAAAATATGCTGCGGGGTCATATCCGACCTGATCATTACTTACGTAAACCCGACGCCGGACGACGATACACGCCGCACCTCTAACAGCGAGACCATTAACGTCACCGTCACGTCAGACTCCGGGGTAAGCGTGGATACCTGCATTCTGGAGTGGAACGGTGTCAATGAGACGATGACCATGAGGGGGACGGGCAGCAGCGTGACCTGCGACGCGACGAAGGCTACGACGGACGGGACGACGTACACTTTCAAGGTTTACGCCAACGACTCCGTGAACAACATGGCCAACGAGTCCCTGCGCACCTTCAGGGAGAACGACGAGCCGGAAAAGGTCGTGCTAACATCGCCCGAGAATGAGTCGCACACCACCGACCACACACCCACGTTCGACTGGGAAGTTCCGAGCGACGCAGACAGCGACACGCTGAACTACACGATAAACATAACCTGTTTTGGAACATGCATGTCTGACGACAACAGATATGTCACTGATATAATGACAAATTCCTACACGCCGACCACGGAGCTGAAATACTTCGGCGACGACAACAGCTACTACAACTGGTCTGTGCGGGCTGGCGACGGTTATGAATACGGCATATGGAGCGACATATGGAAGCTTATCATAGACACGAACATCTCGATTATCATGCTCAACGACACTGTTGACTTCGGGGAAAACAGGCCGCCTAGCTATTCCGACAACACCAGCGACAACAACCCCTATCCTTTCTCTGTACAGAGCACAAGCAATTGCATGATCGACGTGAACATATCCGCGAGCGACCTTTTGTGGGACTTTGTATCAACGCCATCCTCGTATTTCCAGTACAAGGTCGACTGGCTTTCCGACGAAGCGGGCGCCTTCAACTGGAGCGGCTCCCAGACCGACTGGGAGAGTGTCCCGCAAACCAACACGACGTTTGTTGACAACCTCAACTACACTGCCGGCAACAGCTCTTTCGAAGTTGACATAGGCATAACGGTCCCGGGGGACGAGCCTCCCGGCTCCAAGAATTCAACGCTGGTGTTTACCGGGGAGTACCACAGGTGAAAAAATGAATAAAGGCAAGATAACCGTAATTATTGCGAATTTGTTTGTCATAGTCATGCTTTCCTATCTGCTGCTTAATCTCCTCACCATACCCCTGATTTCACCAGGCAACAAGGCATACATGACCGACAGGAGGCCGTCATTTGCATGGGGCGGGATGCAGGGAGAATACACGCTTTACCTCGACGACAATTCGAAATTCAAAACGCCAATCGCAGTTAGGATGACCGGAAACTCCTACGTGCCGGAAAGCGACATGGATTTCGGGACGTATTACTGGAAAGTCGAATCCGGCCCCTTCTCCAGCGGCGCGGCTAAGTTCACGCTGGGCTCGAGCGTCGTGCTCTCGAGAACCGAGAACGATATAAAGAACGAGGGCAACACAGAGCTCAAAGTCAGTGGCCTGGGAGGGGGGATAACAGGCCTATTCATACTGGGCATAAACGAGAGCTTCGAAATCGAAGGGAATGAAAATGTCATGGCAGAGCAGGCGTAAAACGCTGATCTTGGCAACGGCAGTTTTGGTAATGTTCAGTCTGGGCGCTGCAAGCGCGAAGGCGATCGGCTTGACGCCGGGCAGAACCACGATAGATTTCGAGCCGAACCTTGAAAAAAGCATTACCTTTACGATAATCAACAACGAGCACAAGGATTTCAAGGCCTTCGTTTACGCGGAAGGCGACCTCAAGGATTACATAACGGCCGAGAAAAACATAATCGAGTTCAAGGAGACCGACGAGTCAAAGCCTTTCACATACAGGTTCAGGCTTCCGGAAAAACTGGAAACCCCCGGGGACAACTGGGCGAAACTGGTCGTGATGGAACTGCCCGAGGCGGGGAACGAGGCAGGGCAGATAGTCATGGCGACCACTGCAGTGGCCCATCAGCTGAGGGTCAAGGTCCCTTATCCCGGCAAATACGCAGAGCTCGACCTGGCCATAAACGAGGTCGAGCCTAACACCACGGCGACGTTCTTCGTCAAGGTCTTCAACCTTGGCACTGAAAACATATACAAGGCCTTCGCCACCGTCGACATCCTCGGGCCGACGAACGATAAAATCGCCTCCGTCGAAAGCGAAACGATAGCGATAGAATCCAAGAAAAGCGGGGAAATAACGATACCTTGGGAGGCGAACGTCAACCCAGGAACCTACCGCGCCGTCGTAAGCGTGAACTACGACGGCAAGACCGCAAAGATAGAGAAGAACTTTGTGGTCGGAGCCATGAGGATAGAAGTCCTCGACGTCAAGGTAAGGAACTTCGTACTAGGCGGCATAGCGAAATTCGAGATAAACATCGAGAACAAGTGGAATCAGAGGATTGACAACGTCTTCGGCGAGATGGTCATCAGCAGCCAGAAAGGCGATCAGGTAGCAAGCTTCAAATCGGCGTCCGTCGACGTCGAGCCCCTGCAGCGGGCGACGCTCTACGCCTACTGGGACACCGAAGGTGTCGAGAAGGGGACGTATGATGCGAAGCTCATCCTCCATTACGCAGGCAAGACCTCCGAGAAACTGCTCAAGACGCAGGTCGAGCTCGAGAGCATAGAGACTGAAATCGTGGGCATGACCGCGAGGGCGATAACAACGAAAGGCGGGGCAGGGCCGGGAGCGGATATTCTCGTTCCTCTGGTGCTCATTCTCGTGATGATAAACGCGGGCTGGTTCTTCTACTTCAGGAGAAGAAAGAAACAGTAAATCGGGACCAGTCCGCTATGTGGTTATTTTCTGCGAGCTGCGTGAGACGAAATCTTCGTAGCTGACTTCGATAATCAACTCGTGCTCGCCCGGCCCGACCGTTGTGCCAAGACCGAAGGCGGAAATGTCCAGCGTGTACGCGTAAGGGCCGCCATAGCCGTAGCCGTCGTAGTTTATTTTGGGCATATATTCCCTTATGCGGTTGAAGGCCGAGCCTGTCTTGAAAACAAAATCGCTGAATTTCATGGAGGCCTTGTTTTCATCCAAATATACTGTAACAATGGCATCTTCAGGGACGAAACCATCCTCGCTTATGGTCACGGCGATCTTCGCTGATATCTCGCTCTCCTGTAGAGGGCCGCCTGCCACGATGAAGCCAGTGATATCGGGTCTCATCAGCAGAAAAAGGACTATCGCAATGCTGGCCAAAGGCAAGACGAAAATTCTGCTGTCCATCAATTTGTTTTTGGCGGGAAACTTTAAATTGTATTCTGTTTTTATTGGGCCCCGGACAATTATAAAATATGCTGGGAAGATGGGTGGCAATAACTCCGCTTATGGTGATCTTTTTGCTGTTAGGCGCAGGAAGCGCGTCTGCCGCGACGAACATAGACAACTGCTCCGTGCTGGGCACGGCAGGCGAGACCTATGTTCTGACCCAGGACATAATCAACAGCTCCAACACGACATGCATCAGCTTCACAGCTGACAATGCGACGCTAGACTGCGCAGGCCACAGGGTTGACGGGGTCTACACCAGCAGCACCTATGGCATCCGTGCAGACAACAGGAATAACGTGACGATAAAAAACTGCAATGCAAGCGACTGGTGGTTCGGGGTCTACATTTACAATACCGGGAACGGCCTTGTCTACAATACGACGTCAGTCTCGAACAACCGCGGGGTTTACATGATGATGAGCAGCAGCAACAATGTTTCAAACTGCACCCTGAAAGACAACCGCAGGAACGGGGTTGAAATAGTGTCATCTTCTTATTCTAACGTCGTAGAGCGCAGCGACATTTCGTACAATGATTACAACGGCATATATGTGGACTCGGGAGCAAATAACAATTTCACGCAGCTGAACCTGTACTACAACAACGTGACGGGCATAAACTTTTCCTCCACTAACAACAACACCATATCCAATTGCACCGTATACTCAAACGTAAAATATGGGCTGGCCTTCTACTCTTCGGATGAAAATGTAATCCAGAACACGACCTTCAGGCTGAACAACCTGTCCGGTGTCTATCTTTACCAGGGCTCGGACAAAAACAGGTTCTACAGCGTGAACAGCTCGCTGAATGATTATCATGGCTTCTACGTCTATTCCTCTTCTTCGAACTCTTTTTACGGCACAAGCGCCAATAAAAACGACAGGAACGGCATGTACCTCGAATCCTCTTTCAACAACTCAGTTTATAACTGCAACCTGAACGGGAACCTGATATACGGGGCCATTCTCCAGCTTTCGGACAACAACAATTTCACGGGCTGCAAAGCCGTTGAAAATGACCAGGGCATCAGGGTTTACGATGCAAACAACAATTATTTCACTGATTTCAATGCAACCAATTCGACAACCAATGACGTCTATGCCACTTCCACCAGCCAGACGAGCAATTATCTGGCCAACGTGAGTTTCGCAGACGCAAGCGTTTACGTTGGCAGCAGCGCAATCATATGGATCAGGTGGCATCTGGATGTCAGGATTCTGAATGAGACCGGCGGGACTGCGATAGAAAACGCCAATGTCACCATACTGAACAGTTTTGGCTCGATCCAGTTCAACGGCCTGACCAACTCAAGTGGTTATCTAGCGAGGCGATCTCTGACAGAATACAACCAGACTTCTTCAGGCAAAAACTATTATTCAAACTATACGGTCAACGCCACAAGGCCGGGTTTCGTATCAAACAGCACTTCTGTCAATCTTACAGGCAATGTTTATCTTGCGCTTTACCTTGAAGAAATAGGCGCCCCGCAGGTGGAGATGAAAACCTACGATCTCGGTCTTTCCGAGAAGGAAAGCTTCAAGCCTGGAAGGATTGTCAGGATAAGAGCCTTTGTTAACACGAGCCTCGGGAGATCGTACCTTAGCAACGCGACCGTCATAATAACGAACAATCTCGGTTCCACGATGGTCGATAACGCCCTCATGACCAACATTTCCGAGATAGAGAACGGCTATGCATATGAATACAATTATACCATACCCAGCAACGCGGACGGTCTCTGGTCCATAAACATCACCGCAGCTGACGCCTACGACATAAAGGGCTACGCCTGGAAGAAGATAGCCATATATACCCTGACCATACAGGTAAAGCTCGTGCTTAACAGCACTTCGGACGCGATTTACGTACCGTATCCGGCTTTGGGAGAAATTACGTTTTCGCAGCTCATGACCGGCAAATACTACACGCCGGAGCATTACTACATCGCATCATACTCCGGCGATGCGCTTAAGGCCGTCGTCTCCTCGTCATCGAATCCCCTTTCCCTCATAACTGAAAAAGGCTCGAGCATTTTCAGCATCGGCACGGAGCAGAGGTTTGCGAACTCGATGGTTTTCGTTGTTTTTTCGAGGGGCAGCTGGGTGACTGTCAACAACAGGCTTGGTCTCATTGAAAGGGGTGAATTCCTTACCTATCCCGAGCCCAGTTTCGGCTTCGGCCTCGGCACGAAGTCAAGGCTGAAGACAGTGCTCCAGTATCAGAACATCAATCTGAACAGAACGCTTGGGATTGGCAGAGGCTACAACACGCTGATCATCGAGAACCTTGGCAGAAGCGGAGGCATGAGTAATATAAGGGTTCAGAGAGTCTAAGCTCAATAGAGATTTAAATAATTTGACGCATATAATCTATTATAAGAGGGTTTAAACGCAGAGGGAGTGTCTATGGGTGTAAAATCTACGGATAAGCATACGCCTGAAAAACGTCCGGTAAAACCACTGAACAAGTT
>JBGPQP010000016.1:0-19577 GCA_041489155.1 Candidatus Aenigmatarchaeota archaeon | reverse complement strand
CGCGAAGATAAAGGAAACCGGCATTAAAGTCCCTGACAAATATCCGATACAGGTGGAGAACATAGTAGCATCAGCGAGGATAAAGGCTGACCTGAATCTCGAAGACATCGCCTTCTCCCTTGAAAATGCCGAGTATGAGCCGGAGCAGTTCCCGGGTCTCGTCTACAGGATAAGCGAGCCGCGCGTTGCATTCCTGCTGTTCAGCTCGGGCAAGATAATCTGCACGGGCGCGCAAAGCGTGGACGACATCTACCGCGCGCTGGACAAGTTCAAAATCAAGCTCGAGGAAATCGGCGTTAAGGTAAAGCCGATGGCGGAGTGAATCCTGCCAGCTTTTTATTTTGAAAAATTTTTAAAAAGACAGACGGGCGTGGGGGGATTCGGACCCCCGACCTCAGGCTTTCTTCTTTATCATCAACGAAGAAGCAGAAACCCCTTCGTTTCAAATCTTCCAAGCTTTGCCCCGCACCCAATGGCGCAGAACTGCATAGAAGGCCAGCGCTCTACTGCAGACCGAAACAGACCAGGTCTGTTTCTTCCCTTGTTTCCAGCTGAGCTACACGCCCTTGATTATTTTATATAATACCCGGCAGTCTATTAATATTATTTAAAAGGGCAATACGTATGGCAGAGAGCGCGCACGACTTCAGGAAGACCGAGGAAAAATGGCAGAAGCGGTGGAGGGAGGGCAGAATATTCGAGCCCAAAATCGACCGCGGGAAGAAGAAGTTCTTCTTCACCACGCCTTATCCGTACATCTCAGGCAGCCTCCACATCGGCCACGGGCGAGCAGTGGCTGAAAGCGACATCTACGTGCGCTACATGCGCATGAAGGGCTTCAACGTTCTCTACCCGCTGGCGTTCCACATAACCGGAACGCCGGTGCTTGGCATATCCGCCGCAATCGAAGCATGCGACCAGGCAAAAATCGATCTGTATAAGAGCTATGTCCGCAATTACGTGAAGAATGAAAAGGAAGCTGCCAAAATCGTGCGCTCCTTCAGCGAGCCGTGGAACATTGTCAACTTCTTTATCCCCAAAATGATGGATGAATATGCCTCTCTCGGCCTGAGCATCGACTGGACGAGGCGCTTCACGACTGGCGACCCCGACTACCAGAAGTTCATAACCTGGCAGTTCATGAAATACCGGGACAAGAATTACCTGATAAAAGGCAGCTATCCCGTGCTTTACTGCCCCAAATGCGAGAACGCCGTCGGCGAGGACGACATACAGGACGCGGACACCAATCCCGTCTCGAAACTCGAATTCACGCTCCTTAAATTCAGGATGGACGACGGCCTGATTCTGGTTGCCGCGACGCTGAGGCCCGAGACCGTATTCGGACAAACGAATCTCTGGGTGAACCCGGAAACCGAATACATGAAAATCGCAGCTGGTGAAGAGACCTGGGTCATGAGCAGGGAAGGCTACGAAAAACTAAATTTCCAGAAGAAAGGCCTGAAGGCGGCAGGCTACGTAAAAGGAGCGGACCTTATAGGCCAATACGCAAGAGCACCGGGCATCGGCAAGAAAGTCATTATTCTCCCTTCCACGTTCGTTGAAGCGAATGTCGGGAGCGGCATCGTTACCAGCGTACCTTCTGACGCGCCGTACGACTGGATGGCGCTGAAGGACCTGCAGAACGACAGGGAAACCTGCAAGAAATACGGCCTGGACACCGAGGAGGTCAGGAAAATAAAGCCGATACCAATCATAAAAATTCCGGGCTGGGGCGACCTTGCCGCTCTGCGGATATCGGAGCAGCTTTCGCTGGCTAACCAGCATGATCCTCGCCTGGAGGGGGCGACGCAGACGATTTACAAGGAAGGCTTCCACACTGGCGTGATGAACGAGAACTGCGGCAAATATGCAGGCATGAAAGTCATCGATGCGAAGGATGCGGTGAAAAAGGAGCTCATCGAAAGCGGCGAGGCGGATGTTATTTATGAAACGTCCAGAGCCGCTTTCTGCAGGGACGGAACCAGAGTCGTGGTCTCCGTCCTGGAAGACCAGTGGTTCCTCGACTTCAACGCCAAAGGCTGGAAACCGCTCGCTTCCAGATGCCTCAGGGAAATGGAGCTGCTGCCTGGCACGATGAGAAAACTCTTTGAAGATACGTTCGAATGGCTTGACAAGAGGCCGGCAGCGAGGAGGAGGGGCCTGGGGACGCCGCTGCCTTTCAACCGTGACTGGATAATAGAATCGCTGTCCGACTCGACGATTTACATGAGCTTCTACATCATCAAGAACCTGATAAACAAGTACAGGATAAAGCCTGAGCAGCTAGAAACGGCATTTTTCGATTACGTTTATCTTGGCGAAGGCGATGCGATGCACGTGAGCAAGCTTACTCATATCCCTGCAGAAAACCTGAAAGAGATGCGCTCGCAGTTCGACTACTGGTACCCGAACGACCACCGCCATACGTACGTCGCCCATCTTTCCAACCATCTTTCATTCTTCATCTTCGCCCACGCGGGCATTTTCCCGGAGAAATACTGGCCGAAGAAGATTTCCTTCCATGGGTTTGTTCAGAGCGGTGGCATGAAGATGTCGAAGTCGAAGGGCAATGTCATCACGCTGCTGGACGTCAAGAATACGTATGGGGCGGACACGTTCCGCGCGTACATCTCTACGGCGACGAATCTTGAAGGCACGTTCGACTGGAAGACGAACGAAGCCGAGAACATCCAGAAAACGCTTTCTGGAATATACGAAATGGTCGCAGAAGCAATCCGCAGGCGAAACCATGAGCATAAAAAGCGCGGACACGAAGAGCTGGGTTCTCTCGGCAGGGCTTTCATGGCCAGATTCGAGGCCGCTGTCGCCGAAGCGGACAAAGCTTTGTCCGAAATGCGCCTCAGGGATTACGGCAGCATAGTGCTTTATTCGATCCCCTCATGGCTGAAGAAGCTGAAGCGCCGCTCGGACGCGAATGAATTGCATGCAGTTTACGGGCTTTTCGTGGACAAATACATACGCATGCTCAATCCTGTTGTGCCGCACATCAGCGAGGAGTTGTGGGAAAAGTCTGGCGGCAAAGGCTTCTCCTCGCTCCGGGGCTGGCCTGAAAGCGATAAGAAGATGATAAACGAGAAATTCGTCGCTTCCGACGAGCTGGTGGACTGCGTCACAGAAGATATCAGGAGCGTGCTCAGGCTCGTGAAAATCGAGCCGAAGAAGATCAGGCTTTTCGTTTCACCCAAGTGGAAATACGCCTTCTTCCAGAAGCTGAAGGACGAAATGGAGAAAACCAGGGACATAGGCAAGATAATGAAGGCGGTGGTGGACAAGGAGCACGGCCAGGAAATCTCCAGGTTCGTCCCGTCCGTCGTCAAGGACCCGTCAAAGCTGCCGTCCCAAATCCTCGGCCAGGACGAGGAGTTTGGCGCTTTGCTGGAGGCAGCGAAATTCCTCAAGCATGAATTCAACCTGAATGTCGAAATCTCCCGCGCTGAGGCGTCAGCAAGCGACAAGGCGGCAAAGGCGATGCCGGGGAAGCCGGGAATAGAATTGTTATAGAATCATGCTACCTTTACGCCGCCTACTTTTTTCCCCACAGCGCAGTTCTTCTTGACCTCGATTATCTTGACGTCGACGGTTTCCCCGATTTCCGCGCCGGGCACGAAGACCGCGAAGTTGTCGATTTTGCCGACGCCGTCGCCGCGCTTGCTCACGTCGCTTATGTACATCCTATATACTCTTCCCCTCTTCACGGGCGGTTTTTTCTTGGTGTAAAGCGTTCTTCTGGTGTGGCGCCTGGTTATCTTGAAGCCTCTGTGCCTGAAAATCTGTGCCATAAAACATATTGAACGGACCTATTAAAATTCTTAAGCGAGCTCTGCGAAATTATTAAATAAGGTGGTGCCCCGTGGGGTTTTTTCTCGACGAGGCGTTCAGAAACGGCAAGGTAAGGATAAGCGGCAACAGGAAAATTTACCTTAAAAAAATATGCAAGCTTTCCAAAATCCAGGTATGGCTCGTGGACGGCGAGTACATCCGCAGGAACATCTGCGAGGATTTCGTGAATTACGCACATTATTTTAACTTCAAATTCATACCAAAGAACGAGTTCTGGATAGCCGACGGGACGAAGGAAGACGAGATAATATACTACATAGACCACATGCTGGTCGAACACAGGCTGATGTTGAAAGGGATGAGTTTCGAGGAGGCTTCAGCAAAAGCATCACTCGCCGAAAAGAGGGAAAGAGGCAAATCCGAAATAATGAAAAAACTGGGCAGCGTGAGGGAGCACAAGAAGGAAATTATTGGCATGATCCACAAGAAACTGCTGAAGAAATACAGCGACAAGGTGAGAGTGTGGATAGTCGACGGCGAGCTTGTGAGAGACGTGTTCTACACTTTTTTCGGAGGAGGAGGGCATGACAAGGTCTTCCACTTCATTCCCGATAACGAGATATGGATCGATCAAGACATTCACCCGGGAGAAAGGAAGTTCATACTTATCCACGAGTTGCACGAAAGGAGCCTGATGGCTAAAGGCAAAGATTACCACCACAGTCACAGGAAGGCGACGGAAATCGAGGACTTCTTCCGCCACCATCCGAAAGGCCTTGATAAAACCATAAAGGAAGAAATAGGCAGGCAGGCCAGATGACTTTAAATTGAATATCATTCTGCCTTCCGACTCCGAACTCAGGGAAAATCTTTATAAATATTGAATATATTTATTACATATGAGTAATGAAAATAAATCTGATGGACCTGCAAAAAAACCGGACTATATAAAATGCAGCGGTTCTGATCCCAATTGTAGCAAAAAAGGAGAGTTGCCAATTGCAGAACACATTGTAATAGGCTGGAAGACAGGAACCAAAACTGCCTGGTTTCCAGAAACAGGCCGTGATGGAACTTCTTATGCTACAGAACTTCCGGAGAATCCCGATGATATTTTTATTCATTGTCCAAAACTTGAGCCACACCAAGAATCCGGCGGCCTTATCGAGAATGTTTCAAAATGTTGCGAGAAAGCAGGTTATTCTGTTAGATTTCGCGGCATTACGCCTGCTCGCCTTCTAAGATTGTACGGGGCCGACAAATTCTCCGGTCGTTTGGGCTACAGATAGATTATAAACCGTGCGACATCACCCCCTACCGAAAGGTTTATAAAGCCTCTTACCAATAAATTATCACTTGTAAATAGTAAAACACTTGGAAAACATTCAAAACAAAGCTAAAAAAGATAAAAAAGAAGGGAATGAGGGTGTGGATTTTATGAACCCCCTGTACATGCTTGAAAATCTCGGCGACATAGAAAAGAGACTCATGATATGGCTCATGCAGGAGAAGAATTGAGGTAATGGGTGATTTTATGAAGAATTTGGTTAAAAATCTTGGTTTTATGTTTTTGGCTTTGGTAGCAATAGTCATGATTTCTTTGCCAGCTAATGTGACTGCAGTGGCGAACACACCGCCTGTAATCGATGCAATAGGTATCACGCCGGATAACCCGACGAAGTACCAGGAACTTACCTGCTCGGTCAGCGTTTCAGATGTCGATGGCAATCTGGATTACGTCGAATTCAGTTGGTACAGGAACGGCCAGCTGCTCAGGCAGACCAACAAGCTTGTTTACGGCTCGACCAGTTCGGCTTATGATGTTTTTACATCGCCAAAGGAAGCGAATGATTACGTTGTTTGCGAGGCAAAGCTCTATGACTTTGCCGGCGCGTACGACAGGGAAACTCATGCTGTCCGCGTAGGAAACATGGTGTCTAATTCTGCGCCAAGCGTATCCTACGTGGATATCACCCCAAGACACCCCAACCCTCAACAAGATTTGACGTGCTCCGTCTTCGCGACGGACGCGGATGATAATCTTGGCTATGTTGTCATAGAATGGTACAGGAACGACAGGCTGGTAAAGTCAGCAGCCAAGTACATAATGGGCTCCAGCGACACTGCGTACGACACCCTGCGCTACGGCTATGCGAGCGCAGGAGACCTGTTCAAGTGCAGGGCCAAGGTTTATGACGCCGCAGGCCAGAGCACTGTCGAGGATTCGATGCCCGTCGTCATTTCAGGCTACAGCGGAGGAAGTGTTAATCCTCCGGTTTATCCACCGTCCACACCATCATACACCCAGAGGCCGGTTGCGGTCCTTTTCGTGAACGACCGCTACCCCGAAGAAGACGAGAACATCCAGTTCTCGGGCTATGGCTCGTACGACCCTGACGGCGGTAGCATAACCCAGTATCTTTTTGATTTCGGCGACGGCTCGCAGTCAGCGTGGCAGCCTGCTTCGACACCTTTTGCTTACCATGCGTACTCGCAAGACGGCATCTATTACGCGAGGCTTATGGTGAAGGACGACGAGCAGAATGAATCGTTATGGAGCACAGCAGTTGTAGTGTACGTTGGCAACGGCAACGACGGAAACGACGATGATGAAAGGCCTCAGATAGATGACATAAGCATCACCAAGGAAGCGGTTAACAATTATGTGAAATTCACGTGCGACGTCGAGGCTTACGACCATGACGGCGATCTCTCATATGTCAGGTTCAAATGGTATTATAACGACGAACTCATGTTCACCTACAAGCACGATCTCGAAGGTGACAGCGACGAAGCGAGCACGGACGTAGACATTCTTGCCGACGCCGAAGACACGATAAAATGCGAGGTCACGGTTTACGACGAGGGACACAATTACGCCACGGCCTCGAGAAGTACGAGCGGCGAGGCGACGCAAGGAACGGGATGCAGCATCCTGTTCGGCAGGTTCGATTACAACACCTACATGATAGAAGGGAGTACCGGATGGGTCGAGAGCGAGATCGAAAACACGGGCGGTCAGTCAGGCACGCTGTATTTCAAGCTTTACGTTGACAAGGTTTTCAAGGACCAGTATTCGGTCCACCTCAGCGCAGGAGACAGCGCAGTGAAGAGGTTCGAATTCCCGCTTTCGGTCGGCGCTCACAAGGCGACCGTTGAGGCGTATCTTTCATGCAGCGGCAAGCTCAACAAAACCGCTGAGATAACGATCTTCCCGGCCACGTCGGGCGTCTTCATACCGACAGGTGGTTCCGGCGGAAGCGGAGGCACCGGCGCTGTCACAGGAGAAACGACAGTGAAGATAAGTCCTGCTTCCATAGATACCGAGGTAAACACCGGCAAGACAGTAGCGATAGATATTTACAGTCCAAACCAGGCGAAATTCGCCATCTCTGTCGAAGGCCTTCCTGAGGGCTGGGCGAACTACCCGAATGAAATCGAGATGAAAGGCAGCCAGACCGTATACGCTTACATTGTTCCTAAGAGCGTCGGAAACTATAATTTCAAAGTCAAGGTTACGACAGGCAGCAAGACCTTTGAGCAGCCGGTTAAGCTTTACGTCGCTCCTGCCGGTGCCAAAAGCAATAATCAGAATGGCCTGACAGGCATGATCAGCGCACTGGAAGGCAACTGGCTTGTCGGAGCAGCGCTTGCCGCGATTCTGGCAGTTCTCGTTGCGCTGTACTTCTTTGCCGGCAGATACAAGAAAAAAACGTACGAGGACCACGTCTACGGTACGCCCTACAAAACTTATCACAAGCCTTTCGCTTACTACGACGCGCAGAACACGCGGATGATGAAGGGCAGCACCGGCGTTGGCGGCACTGCGAACGCAATAAACGTGAATACAGGCGCAACAGCAGCGAAAGAGACAGATGCTGGCATAATTGGCAGGATGCTGCCGGCGGAAATAGTCAAATACCATGACGGCACTTATTATCCTAAGTTCGGCAGGGACTTCTTAAATGTATAAAAGCGATGTAAAAATGAGAATGAGAAGCGTTTCAATGGGTGACGTAGTTTTGCTTGGACTTAGAGCTGAGCTGTTGGATGCAACGCTGTTTACGTTGAAAGAAAGGGAAAAAGAAGAAATTTCTGCATGAACGCCCTGAAACCCTTCTGATAAATTTCAAACTCTTCTGTTAACAATATCTGTTTTTAAAATTTGACTACCATAGAGTTTATAAATATATTAATTAATCCAGACCATTTTGGTGGTGATGTCATGCGAAATTATATCGTCAGTATCCTGGCCGTAGTGGTTTTGTTCAGCCTTATGGTTCCGCTGGCAAGCGCATATTCCAACATAGGGATGACGCTTTCCGAGGAAAAATTTTCCACGTGTCCAACAGACACGAAAACGCTTTACCTTACGCTTACAAACAACGACGATGAGACGCACGCGTATTCGCTGTCGCTCGGGCTTCCCCAGGGCTGGACCTCGCCTTCGAACGGCTTCATCCAGCCTGACGCCACCCTTGCTTCAGGGGAAACCAAGACGATAATGTTCTGGATCAACCCGCCGGCAGTCGAGCCGGGAGTCTATCAGGCGAGCGTCAAAGCGAAGGCAGGCATTGATGAAGCTACGAAAGCCGTTGAAATCGAGGTTTTGACGTGCCACAACGTAGCGATAAAGGTAGAAGAGGCGATAGAAGTTTGCGCTGATTCTCAGTTCCAGTACGACTTCAGCGCCACCAACAACGGCAAGGCGGCTGAGGAATTCGAAATTATTGTTTCCGGGTCATGGGGCGCCGAACTTCACAAGGAAACAGTCTCGATAGATGCCGGAAAGACGAAGAACTTCGTCGTATATGTCAACGCACCTGCCCAGAGCGGCACGATAACAGTGAAAGCCGCATCAAAATCATCTTACGCCAAAAGCGAGGCATCCACGCAGGTCAAAGTGAACAAATGTTATGATTTCAGCATGAACCTCGAACCAGCGGAGGCGACCGCTTGCATGGGAGGTTCCTCGAAATTCGTGCTCACCCTAAAGAATCTCGGGACGTCGGAGGATGTTTATCTTATAAGCGTTCCGAACTGGGTAACGCCCAGCCAGGACAACATCACTATCCTTCAGGGCGAGGAGAGGAGCCTAGGCCTTTTCGCCTATCCTGAAGCGAAGGGCAAGTCAGTTTTGACCATTGTTGTAAGCTCGAAAGGCTACCCCAAACTGGTGAAAAACTCCAGCGCGGCCGTGGATGTGAAGGAATGCAGGGGGGTCGCTATCATTGTTGCGCCGTCTGCGCAGGAAATCTGCGGCGGCCTGACCGCTGATTTCAAGATCACGGTCAAAAACACGGGAACGGGCGCTGATACCTACGACATCCGCACGAGCCTCGGGACGCTTGAAAGCGAAAAGATCAGCATAGATTCCGGCGACGTACAGGAAATCAAGCTTTCCATTGACACCAAAACAATGCAGCCGGGCGAAACCCTAGTCACAGTTGCCGCAAAAAGCGGTGATATTTCTGACCAGAATTCAGCGAAGCTGACGGTCAAGAACTGCTACTCGGCGGAGTTCGGCGTGAGCCCGGCAAAGGCGGAAATATGCGCGGGTGACGAACTGCAGTATACAATAGTCTTCAAGAACACCGGCCAGTTCGCGGAGAATTACACTTTGGGCGTTGAAAACAATGACATCGGCGTGATTTCCCTGTCCCCTGGCGAGCTGAAAATGTTCTCCACAACGGTTAAAACGGACTTCTCTGACGGCCAGCACAACATCACCTTCAGGCTCCGTTCAGACTACGTTTCCAAGGAAGCGGTTACCATGATTACAATAAAGCCCAAGG
Organism: Candidatus Aenigmatarchaeota archaeon; assembly: GCA_041489155.1. Taxonomy (GTDB): domain Archaea; phylum Aenigmatarchaeota; class Aenigmatarchaeia; order QMZP01; family QMZT01; genus JBGPQP01. Next base: position 9,978 of record JBGPQP010000016.1, on the reverse strand, counting down.
AAAAATGCTACAACGTCGAGATCTCCAGCGAGAGCGCGGTCAGCATGGTGGAGGCCGGCAAGGGCCTGGCCATCGCAGCTAAGATAAAGAACAGCGGCGAGAAGCCGGAAAACTATGCCTTGTCGCTCGAAGCCCCTGCGTGGTTCCACATCAGCGAGGATTCGCTTGCCCTCAAAGCAGGGGAAGAAGCGACAGTTTATCTCTACGCTTCACCGGGCTTCGACGTCAACAAGAGCGTTTATAGCGCTTCGCTTAAGGCAGCGTCCGCAAACGTAGAAAAGGAACTGCTCTTCAGAATCGGAGTCGGTGTCATGCCAGAACCGGTCAATGAAGAAGGCACGGCAGCCGGCAAACCCACGGTGCCGACAGGCATGATAGTGAGCTTCGCCAGCGGCAGCGGCAGGGTCATCCTGCTCGCCCTCATCGTGCTCGTCATTCTGATAATCCTGGTCGTAAAGTTCGTGCTGTTCGTGAGATAGGAATTCAGGTAGCTCCTGGCAATGCAGTCTTGGATTTTAGCTTCAACTCTGATAAAAGCATACCTATAAAGATCAACAACCCTCCGATTATCGCCTGCGGGGTGAGCATTTCTCCTAGGTAAAGGAACGCCATCACTGCAGCGAACAGCGGCTCGAAAGAATATATTATTGCCGCTTTTATTTCAGTTATATACCTCTGGAAATGTGCCTGCGCCGTATACATGTAAGCGCTTGCGAAGATGGCGCAGAAGAGTATCGCCCTCCAGACAACGAACTGATCTGAAATAACTATTTGGCCGTTAAACAAAAGGCCTATCGCTGCGCTTATCACCGCCACGGTCAGAAACTGCGTGACAACGAACATGGGTACATCAATTTTTTTCACCAGCCTGCTGATCATTATAAGATGTATCCCGAACGTGACAGCACACAATAATGTCCACATGTCTCCGGCATTGAAGCCGAAACCGGGCCTCAGTGTCAACAAAACAAGTCCTGCAAAGGCTAATACAACTGCCATGATTTGCATCGCTTTAGGCAACTTCCTGTCTATGGAACATACGAAAATCGGGACGAGAACCACGCTCAAGCCTGTAATAAAGGCGGCGTTGGAAGCGGTTGTGAATTTGATTCCCGTTACCTGAAAAATAAAGGAAGCTGCCAGGATTATCCCAATTAGAACCCCTTTCTTAAGGACTTTTAAATCGTAATTCCTGAATCTTCTGAAAAATATCAAGCTCAATATGGCAGAAGCGATGAGAAAACGAACGGAAATGAAAGAGTAAACGTCCACAAATTCGACCGCTTCCTTAATGACCACAAAAGTCGCTGCCCAGAAAACCACGCCGAGCAATAGCGCTCCGTTCGCAATATTGACCATTTAATCTTACCCTACATCATAGACACGCAGTTGCCGTCGGGCGCGCGCCCATGCATATTTGGCCTTCGTCGCAGTAGCTGTCATTTAAGCACAGTCACAACGCATTCGCTTCCTCTGTCATTGACGTACGTGTCAGGATTTGTGTATGAGCTGAAGCCAGAAGCGCATCTGCACGGGAATACGCTTCCTGGATTGGCGCTGTCCCATGTGCATGCCCCGGCAGGAAGCAGCACATAAGGGTCTGATCCTGTGCCCTCGCACTGTCCTTTGGCGTAAGCAAATCTCCCGTCAACTCTTGAGCTGTACCAGTTCGGGCAGACATCGGTCTGGCATTTGCCGCCGTACCAGCAGCAGACAAGGCCGGCGTGCTTGGTGTAATCGTTGCAATCGTTCTGGTTATTGTAATTCTCGCATTTGTATGTCTGCCAGTCAGCGTTTGAGCATGCCTTTTTCAAACACCATGATTTGCTTCCGTCCCAGTAGCAAAGGCGCACGGAAGCCATGTACTCATCAGGCGATCCAACGCCACCTTTTCCTGCACAGCAGCCAACTCCGCCGCAGCCGCGATCCGCGTTCTCTCCCTGGTCAGTATACATCCAGCAGCAGTTTGGTTCGACGTTACAGGTCTCTACGCTATGTTTGCTTTCGCACATGCTGATATCCAGCAAAACAGAACACACACAGTCTGGCTCCACAGCACATACGTCTACGTCTATATTACGCCCGCCGGGCGGGCAGCGCAGGTCGCTCGTCGTGCCGACGAGCTTGCCGTTCAGGTAAACGTCAGTCCTTTCATCGTTTTCCTGCGTGCCGCTGTAGTCGAAATGATTTGAAACGACGCGTATCTCGCAGCTGTAGTTTCCCTCTGCGGGAGCCTGCAGGTTGATGTTGTAGGTGTTGTAGTTCATGGGCAGGTAGGGGTCCGGGGTGCAGATATCCTGCGTGCTTACCGCAGTGCAGCCCTGAAAGCCGTTGCCGCACGTCCATTGCTGGTTTATTTTCGGCATTTCTTCAGAACCAGCGAACTTCACAGTAGCATAGCCTGAATATCTGTTAACGTTATATTCAGCGAACAAAACTGCAACCAAAAGCGCCACCAAAACTATGGAAATTATTTTGCGTTTCCCCCTTCCCCTCTCGAACAGCGACTTTGTCTCCTTCTTCCAGAAGGAGCTGAAGAACAAACCGAATATCGCTATGACCGCCACAAGCGCCGCGAATATGATAATCCATACGTTAACGGCAGGCATCACCGGGCAGGCCTTCTTGCACGAACCTCCGCAATCGACGCCAGTCTCGTCGCCGTTCCTGACGTTGTCATGACAGTGAGAAGGCTCTTCTACGTTCCCGAAGCCCTCATCAACTTTCCCGTCGCAGTCGTCATCTATGCCGTTGAATATCTCGTCCTGGGATGACGGCATAGCAAATCTGTTGTAACATGCACATCTGGAAGAACCTATGGAATTCCCACCATCGACGTCGTCAACGACGCCGTTGCAGTCGTCGTCCTTGCCGTTGCATTCTTCAGGTTTCGGCAGCACGCCTCCTGCGCACGCTCCCCAGGCACCTCCTATGCATTGCTTCATGCCAGGGGTGCATTCTCCGACGTTGGAGCCGCACTGCATCTCCTCGCCTTCACTGCACCTGCAGTCTATGTCGTCGTCTATAACCTGGTTGCAGTCGTTGTCAATGCCGTCGCATTTCTCGATGGAAGGCCTGCCATTGTTGTAACAGCCGCAGCGGGTTTCTTCTATGGAATAACCGTTTTCAACATTGTCCATCGCTCCGTCACAGTCATCGTCCTTCATGTTGCACGTTTCTTCGGCAGGGCCTTTGCCTCCGGTGCATCTGCCCCACACGCCGCCGGTGCATTCTGCCTCGCCTAATTCGCACTCGCCTATGGGCGAGCCGCAGGCCTTCTTCTGGCCGTCAAAACACAGGCATAATAACTCCTCGTCTATTCCTTCATCGCAGTCGTCGTCTATCTTGTTGCAGGCCTCACTGGCCTTGGCTTTCCCTCCGTAGCAGCCGCATTTCGTGTCTTCCACCGACTGCATGCCACCTATGTCATCCACGATGCCGTTGCAGTCGTCGTCTATGCCGTTGCAGACCTCGAGCTTTGTCTTGTCCGTCGCATTCATCATGCCGTAGCTGCTCATGGTGGAGCAGACGGTGTAATTGCCGCTGATGGAGCAAACAAACTTCCCTCCAGAGCATATGCCGGTACCGCAGTCTTTGCCCAGATTGGCCCATTCTTCGTCTATCTTGCCGTCGCAGTCGTCGTCTATATTATTGCATGTCTCGCTTTTTTCTCCTGGTTTAACTATGCCTCCATAGCATCTGCAATGCGAGGAATCCACTGAAGTCCCGCTGCCAACGTCGTCAACCCTGCCGTTACAGTCGTCGTCTATGCCGTTGCAGGTCTCTGCCGATGGTGTGCCCTTGTTGTAGCATCTGCATTTGGTAGAAATGGTCGAGTTGCCGCCGTTCACGTTGTCTGTTATGTTGTCGCAGTCGTTGTCACTGCCGTCGCATATTTCGTTTTCCGGGCCTTTGTAATTTATGCATTGGGTGCTCCATGCACCAGAAACGCACTCCTGCAGCCCCTGTACGCATTCGCCAACATTCAAGCCGCAGTAGGTCCAGTTGCCTGGTGCGCAGGCGCAGCCCTCATCAACGCTGTTATCGCAGTCATTGTCTATGTTGTCGCATGTCTCGTTCTGGGCAAGATTGTTGCTGCCGCCTATGGTTGAGCAGACGACGCCGTTTTTGGCCGCATTGCATTTCCAATAACCTCCCTCGCACGGCGTACCCATGCCGCAGTATTCGACATAGTAAGGCCAATCCCAGCCCAATGTTCCAATCCACTGGTCGTCTATCACCCCGTTGCAGTCGTCGTCTTTGGAGTTGCAGCTTTCCGTCAGCTCGCCGGGTGTGTGTGCGCCGTTGTAGCAGGCGCACGTAGAGACGTCATAAACATCATCTATCACCTCGTTGCAGTCGTCGTCAAGGCCGTTGCATGTCTCTATTTTATTTGCGTTTCCGTTATAGCAGGCACATTTCGTTTCTTCCACAGAAGCGCCATTGCCCACGTCATCTATCACCCCGTCGCAGTCGTCGTCAAGGCCATTGCAAAGCTCCGGCGAAGCGTATGCCATGCTCGTGCACTGGCTGTCATCCTGCCAGTTGCCGTTAAAGCAGTATTTCATGCCCATGCCGCATTCCCCGCATTCGTATCCGTCTTCGCAGCAATAGGTGTATATGGGATAAGAGTCGTCTGTCCACTGGTTGTCTATCTTGCCGTCGCAGTCGTCATCGATGCCGTTGCATATCTCCTGGAAAGGCCCTACCTGGTTTTCGCAGGGCCCCCACAGATGGTCAACGCAGGCCGCAGTGCCCGGGGCGCAGGCTCCTGTTGTTACCGCGTCTTCGCCGTATATGGTTTCGCCGTTTCTGTAGGTGAAGCACTGCGTCGTTTCTCCGGGGTTGCAGGTGTAAGCGCATATGCCGCTTTCGTCCTGCGCAGTGCATTTGAGGTAGTTGTAATCGCAGACGAATGCGCTAACCACTCCGTCATAGCAGCATTTTTCGCCCAGCTTGCCGCACGGCATCTCGCATGAGACTAACAAGGACTTTATGCCATGGCTCTGGTGGCCGCTCAAAGTGATGGTGTTGGTAGCGCCGAGTCTGACATTGCCCAGCCATGAGATAGAATAAGAGTTGAACACGTCCTCGACATCATCGCAGGACTCGCATATCTCGACCGCACCGGCATAGCTAGCAGAAAATAAAAATAAAAATAGCGGAATCAGCACAATTGCCATCAAAGCTTTTTTGCTCATGTCCTAGGCACCATCTCTTATTTAATGATTCTTTCTCGAAGATATGCTTTTAGCCATATTTTATGTTAGGTTAGGCCTAATAATAAGGGTTAGTAGGATATGATTTTCAGGACGCCATAACCCCTGACCGCGCAGAGGCTCATTTCCGCCAGCACGCGCCATGGTCTGTCGCTGGTGGAGAGAAACTTCTTGAGCATCTTGGTGTAAAGCCAGCGCTTTGGAGGCGAGTAGTTGAGGCTGGCGTACTGCAGAACCTCTGCCTGCGAGCCGGACAGGCGCAGCCTTACCCATGACATGAGCTCGTCCATGGGCACGTATCTCGCTGCATAGCTCACCTTGCCTTTCAGTATGCATTTCAGAACTGAATCGACATCGTATGCGTCCATGATATTCACGGAAAGGCCTATCATGCCGAGCGTATGCGCATCCGATCCCACGACCTTCGCAATGCGCTTGTGACCGAATCTCGACAGGGCGAAGCGGTTGTTCACCTTTTCGATGCTGAGCGAATTGAAGACTTCGATGGCGTCGGCGTATATCCCAAGGCCTCCGATGCCATCGCCCTTTATGTCGAAGGGATGCGGGGCGACTGCGATGCCGCCCTGCCGGTGGATTCTTTCGACTGATTCCTCGACTGACAAAAGATTCGGGACAGGCTCGTTTATGCCCAGCGCTATCAGATGCCCTGCATCCGTCTGCAGCTCAACGCCCGGGATGAATATCACGCCTTGCCTCTTCGCCTCTTTGGCGGCGGCAGGCCACGCCTTCGTCGTGCGGTGGTCCGTTATGGCTATACCAGCGAGGCCTATTGCCTTCGCTCTCTTTATGATTTCTTCGGGCTTGGGTATCCCTTCCGTAGGGACTTTCGTGCCCACTGAATAACACGAATGGCAGTGCAGCTCGAATTGCATCATTGTTCACCGTTAAAACTCAGATAAAGGCTTCTTTTGCAAATATTTATTTATATCTAACCATTATTCTTATAAACCCGAAAATATGATTCAGACAGGCAAGTTTTTATGTTGCAAATCCCCCAGCACGTAGGCATAATTCCTGACGGCAACAGGCGGCTCGCCAGAAGGCTCATGAAGCAGCCGTGGAAAGGCCATGAATGGGGCGTCGGCAAGATAAGAATAGTGATGGACTGGGCAAAGGAGCTGGGAGTCAGGGTAGTGACCGTTTATCTCCTTTCCCTTGAAAACATCGAAAAACGGCCGAAAAGGGAGCTGAAATACATTTACGATTTGACCAGGAAAGAAGTAAGCGATTTGATAAAAAACAGGAACCATCCGGTGCACAAGAACAGGACCAGAGTGAGGTTTTTCGGCAGGCTCGACCTGCTTCCCGAAGACATACAGGAACTGATAAAGACGGCGATGAACAAGACTAAAAATTATTCGGATACCTTCCTCAACCTGGCCATGGCGTACGGCGGCAGGCAGGAAATCGTGGAGGCAGTCAAGAAAATCGCGGCTGACGCGAGCGAGGGAAGGCTAAAACCCGAGGAGATAAACGAGGCCGTGCTGCGGGCGAATTTCTGGACCAACGGCTTCCCGGACCCCGACATGATAATAAGGACGGGCGGGGAAAAGCGGATGTCGAATTTCCTCCCGTTCCAGGCAACTTATTCAGAGCTGGTTTTCGTGGAAAAGCTGTGGCCGGAATTCGAAAAGGAAGACCTTATCGCGGCGATAGAAGAATACGGCCAGCGCCAGCGCAGATTCGGTAAATAACCGCCAGGAATCGAACCCCGCAATTTCTTTTTTAAGATGTGATACAAAACAAAACTATGGCAAGGAAGGGCCTCCACATAGGCATTATACCTGACGGCAGCAGGCGCTGGGGGAAGGCGCACGGCAAGCCCACGGACTGGGATGGGAAGGAATCGGGGAACGGGATCAAGGAAATCCTCAGGCACATCTGGAAAAAGCACCCGGAAATAACCGAGGTCACGGTCTGGGCGATGTCAACCGAGAACTTCAAAAGGAACGACAAGGACAAGCAGAGGGTCTTCAGGCTAATAGAGGATCTTATCGAAGAGAATATCGAGCAATTCAACAAGAACTCGCGTATAAAGAAACTGGTGCACAATGAAAGGGTGAGAGTAAACGTTTTCGGCAGCAAGTTCGACGAAATCCCGCAGTCGCTCGCCGGGGCGATAAAACAGTCGATAGAGCTCACGAAAGGCTACGACAGGCTCAGGCTCAACATAGGCCTTGGATACGGCGGCAAGTTCGAAATCATCGCCGCCGCGCTCAGCCTCGCGAAGAAAATAAACGACAGGTCGATGCCTGCCAACCTGAAAAACATCTCGGAAAGGGTATTCGAGAGGTTCCTTATGATACCGAAGCCGCTTGACCTGATAATACGCACAGGAGGCGAGAAGCGCCTCTCAGGCTTCATGCTCTACCAGGCGGAATACGCAGAACTCTTCTTCAGCGACACGCTGTGGCCCGATTTCACCACGAGGGAATTCGACAGGATAATGGAAGAATTCAGGAACAGGGAAAGGAGATACGGAAAGTAGGGAATGCGTATGGAACAGCTTATATTAATCGGTGTCGCGGTTGTCTTCATAGGCATTTTCATCATAATCATAGGTTCCCTTCTGGGCGCCGGCGACGGCAAAACCGGCGCAAAAGTCGCCGTCGGCGGCTTCATAGGACCGATCTCTTTCGGCTTCGCCAACGACAAGCCGCTGCTTTACGTCGTCATAGCTGTTGCCGTGATACTCTTCGTCGTCTCGCTCCTGTTCAGCCAGAAGATCATATAGAGCTGGACATCTCGTTTAAACGTTGTTTTTATATCTTAACTACAAAAAATAAACACATTCAATTGAGGATGGGGGTTTCGCATGATAGCGAGGCAAACGGCCAAGAAAGTCCGCGTGTGGGATCTGGTTAACGGTACGTACGTAAAGAAAGAGGGCTTCGAGCCCAGCGTGGTAAAAACGCAGCTTGGCGAGGAGATTTCCCGCGCGAGGCTGATGGGCACGGTTGTCGCGAAATTCGTTGCCGAAGACGGCAATTACGCTGCAATAACGCTGGATGACGGCAGCGACACCATACGCGTCAAGATCTTCAAGACCGTCAAGCCGCTCGACACGGTTACCGTTGGCGACATAGTCGACGTGATAGGCAAGGTCCGTGAATACCAGGGCGAGGTGTATGTGATGCCAGAGGTCGTGGGCAAAGTCAGCGACCCCAACTTCGAGATCATGCGAAGGCTCGAGCTTGCATACAAAGAGATGGGGATAAAGAAGACAAAGGAACTGATTGAAAAGCACAAGGACAGCGATCCCGAAGAGCTGCGCAAAGAACTCGTCGAGAAACATGGCCTCGAGTCGCAGTGGATAGACATGTTCATCGCGGAGAAGAAGGGCAAGGAAAAGAACGCGCTCAAGAAGCAGCTTCTGGACATAATCGGCTCGCAGAAGGACGGCGTGGTTTATTCGGACCTCGTAAAAAGGGTGAAGGCGAAAGGCGCGGAAATCGAGGCTGCGGTCGACGAACTGCTTAATGACGGCATCTGTTATGAACCGAGCCCGGGCAGGATAAGAAAGATCTGAAAATTATAACTGCAGCTTTCTAAGATCTTCTTCGTGTACAGTTATCATTTTTCTCATGCCAGTCTCTAGCTTGTCAGCCGAAGGAAACACATCCAGCGGGTAAGTTGCCTGAATGGGGCTTACATCGCTTAAATTATGGCCTGTGGGCACGTAAAATACGCTCACTACACCAAATGGTACTTTTTCCTTGGCTATTACGTAAACCTCTACTGGTATTCTTAGCATTAACTGAAATTGTCAAAAAACTTTAAATGCTTTACTGGTTTTTCACGGCGGCTTCTCTTGATGCCAGAACAATTCTCTGCAGTGCGGTCACGTTCGTCAGGACCGCGAGCATAACGATTATGTAGACCAGGTAATTGAGGTTGTAGGCGCCCAGAAGGATGCCTGCGAAAAGGATTATAATGCGCTCGCCGCGCTCCAGCAGGCCGCCTGTCAACTCCTTTTCAGTCAGCTCTTTCTCTTTTGCAGCGGCCTTAGCGTACGTCGTCATCATCGAGCCGAAGAAAAATATGAACAGCCAAGCCGCAGCAGGCAGGAAAAACGCTGGAAGACCGCAGAACAAGAGGCCTAGGATTATCACTGCTTCAACATATCTGTCCATTATCGTGTCCAGATACGCGCCAAACTTGGTTACCTTGCCCATGACCCTCGCTACGGAGCCGTCGACGAAGTCTAGGAACGCTGAAACGAGCAGGAAAGCCGCTGCCAGCAGGAATCTCTGCTGCAGCAGGTAGTAAAGGGATATTATGGTCGGAATTATCACAAGCAGCGTCCACTGGTTCGGAGAAAGACCGGTTTTGGAGAATATTATGCCTATCTTTATCGACAGGTTTTTGAACCAGTTCCTGTTCTTGTAAAGGACCATCCAATCCCAAGCTCCCGTTATAATTTATCTTTCTCTCTCGCCCTTAATAAATTCTTCTACCATCTGCTTCGCTACGGAATCGGGGAACTGCTGCGGCGGATGCTTCATGAAATACGCCGATGACGAGAGTAATGGGCCGCCGATTTCCCTGTCCTTTGCCAGCTTAGCGCAGCGAACCGCGTCTATCACGATGCCAGCGGAATTCGGCGAATCCTCGACGGACAGGCGCAGCTCGAGCTCTATCGGAACATCGCCGAACTTCCTGCCTTCAATGCGAATGAAGCAGACTTTGTTGTCGTTCTGCCAAGGGACGTAGTCGCTCGGCCCTATGTGGATGTTCT
>JBGPQP010000015.1:0-21219 GCA_041489155.1 Candidatus Aenigmatarchaeota archaeon | reverse complement strand
GCTGGACCCTTTCAGGGTCCTTTATTACGGGCATTATTCGAATCCTTTTCATTACATAATGGGAAGTCCGCTCGCTCCTTTAATATACGGCGCCAGCTACAATGCAGGCGGCATATTGCTCGTGAGGATGGTATCCGCTCTTTTTGTCGTTCTTTCCTTGGCATTGGTCTATCTGTTGATTAGGCGCCTGAAGGGGAACGCGGTCGTTCCTCTGGCGCTAATCGCTTTTTCCGGAGCGGCCATAACGCTGGCCAGCGACGGCTTTCTGGACTCGGTCGCCCTTTTCTTCCTGATGGCAAGCATTTATTTCGGCCAGGGGAAGAAGATGCTTTACTCTGGCGTTTTTTCCGGGCTTGCGATGACGACTAAATTTATACTGGTCATTCCCGTTGCGGTGATGCTGTTATATCACGTTTCGCAGAGAAAATGGTCGAGATACCTGGCAGGCTGCCTCGCGGTTTCGGTCCCCTTCCTGATGCTCTACAGGAATCTGATTCCAGTCCTGATAAACTTCCTGTTCGTGACGAAGGTAAACGCGACATCGTCTGGAAGCGCGTGGACGTTCATAAACGTTTTCGCGATGACCATTCCCGCCTGCTCGATCATTGCCGCTTACTTCGCATATTCGGGGAAAAGCTACCGGAAAATCGCGCCATACGCTCTTTTTCTGCTGCCTGCGTTTTCCGTGCTGGCATACCAGATAATCTTCCTCGACTACAACTCGCTGGTGAGGCATCTGCCATATGCCGAGTTTTCGGCGGCGGTCTTCGTCGGCGCCAGCTTGACGAAAAAAACCGGACCCAGGGCATTTCTGCTGCTGGCGGTCTTCGCGGGGGCGAACATGTGGATAGCGTATTCCGAGGTTAACAATTACCCGTCTTATAACATGATCGTGGATCATCTTGGGGACGTCGGCGGCAAGGTCCTCGCTCTGAACCTGAACAGCTACATGTTAATAAAAGGAATGCCGCTAGACTCCACCGCAAGCGAAGTATACAGCTATTACTATTTCAGCTATGACAACGTCGTCGATTCCAAGATCGAGGAGTACGAAGCCGCGCTGAAGGACGGCTATTTCAGCTACGCGTTGATAGCTTCTTACCCTTCATCGAAATACCCGAGATACGTCATGATAGAGGATCTGGTCAGGAAGTATTATTGCTCCGAATTCGAAAGCGGCAGGCCGAACGGCATTGACGTCTATGGAAGATGCAGTTCATGAAAAACAGTGTTTAACAGGTATTACGTTTACTTCTTAAGCTTTTCCTTGCCAGTCTTTTTCGTGAACTCCACGAGCTTATTTGCCATTGACAAGGGGTTGTCTGCCTTCTGCACAAGGGAAGCGACGTGTATGCCATCAGCGCCTGCAAGAAGAGTGGTGTGGATGTCATCCAGCGTCTTGCTCGAGCCAGCGCATATGACCGGATGACCGACCGCTTCCTTCACTGCGCGGAACATTTCTGGCGACGCGGGACCTGGCGCGCCCGAGCCTCGCTCAAGAATCGTAATCCTCTGGCCTAGCAGCTTGCCGGCTAGGGCGTAGGCGACGGCTATGTCGGGTTTGTGATACGGGATTGGCTTCGCCTCCCCTATCCAGCCGACCGTTTCGCCCGGCTCGATTATCAGCAGCGAAGTGGGAATCGCCTCGAGTTTCGAGTTCGCTATCATGGGCGCTGCAAGCGCCTGCGCTCCGGTTATCCAGTAAGGATTGTTCGAATTCAGGAGACTCATGAAATAAAGCGCGTCTGCGTATTTAGTTACGCCGCCTATGTTGCCCGGGAAAAGCATTACCGGTTTGCCGACGGCCTCCTTTATCTGCTTTACAATGTTGTTGAAAGCCTCCCCTTCCGCTCCTATAGAGCCTCCTACGAGTATGATGTCAGCGCCAGCCTCGTCGAAGACCTTGGCGAATTTCAGCGGGTTGCCCTTGTTTTCGTCCATAGGATCTATGAGGCCGAAAAACACAGCGCCGTCCTTCTCGATGGTCTCATGGATGTGAGTTTCGACTTTGCCGATTTTCATAGTTTTAAATTGGGAAAGTCAGATATAAATATGCTTTTGGTCACAGGCGCAACGGGTTTTATAGGTTCAGCCCTGCTGAAGGAAATAGGGGCAGCTAAACACATCAAGATTCTCGCCCAGGATTACGAGCAGGCAAAGCAGATGTACCCGAGGTGCGAGATAGCAAAAGGCGATATAGCAGATCCGTCGACGCTTAAATGGGTCGGGAAAGATGTGGATACTGTAATCCACCTTGCAGGCCTTGTTTCCTATTCTAAGCCGAGGCAGGAACTGTTCAGAATAAACGTCCACGGCACGAAAAACGTCCTCGAGGCCTGCAGAAAGGCTGACAAGTTCATCTTATCTTCCAGCGTTTCCGTATACGGGGAAATCAGCGGCCAGGCGGACGAAAGCTACCCGCGCAACCCGAAGAATTTTTACGGCGAATCCAAGCGCGAGGCGGAAAATCTCGTTCGCGATTCGGGCATGAAAAACGTCGTCCTGCGCATAGCTCCCATTTACGGCGAGGGTTCGCCGCAGTGGCTGAAGAGCCTGTCAATGCTCGAGAAAGGCTTCCCCATCCCGCAGACTGAAAACCTGACGCATGTCACCCACATATCCAACGCGGTCCAGGCATTCAAGCTGGCGCTTAAGCCGAAGGCGGAAGGGATATACAACATCGCCGACGAGGAGCCCGTGAAATTCACCGAATTCGCAAGCGATCTTGTAAGGCTTCTGGGCAGGGAACCGGTGCTGTATCCTTACTGGTTTGTTAAATTCATTGCCCGAATGAGGAGGATGAAGCCGTATCTCGACGTCCTCACCATGAACAGAAACTACGACATTTCGGCGGCAAAGAGAGAGCTTGGCTACGACCCGGGCAAAATCGATTTCGAAAAAGAACTGGAGAAAATGGTTTTTTGGTACAAGAAGACAAAAGAAAAAGCGAATTGAAACAAATTCCCGGGTTTGCCGATTTTGTTAAAATTGAAAAAGGGAAAGCCGGATTTACTTTCCGATTCTGAAAACCTTTGTGCCGCAGACCGGGCAGATACCCTTCTTTGCTGGCTTGCCGTTTTTGAGTTTCACGCTCTGCTCGTTCTTAATTTCGACCTTTTTCCTGCACTTGACGCAATATGCACTTGACATGCTTTACCTCCGTTTGTTTTAATTATAAATTTATGACGAAACTGCTTTATAAAGATACAGGAGCAAAAAAGTCTCTGCTTCCTTCTTTTCAATTCTTTTATGCATGCGTGCATGTTCAAATCAAAAAAAGAAAGCCTGAAAGGCTTTCAAACCGCCTGAAAAACTTTATAAACACCGTTATTCAAATTTAAAAAATTAAAAAAGCTTTTCCGGAGGGATAACATGGCTGTAAAAAAGCAGAGGCTTCCGCTCGCGCCGTTCGAGCGCATACTCAAGGACGCGGGGGCGAAGAGGGTTTCGAAGTCAGCGATGAAGGAATTCGCCATCGTGATTGAAGGCTTGGCAGACGGCATAGCGACGGACGCCATAAAATACGCCAAGCACGCCGGCAGGAAGACAGTCACGAGCGAGGACATCCGCCTAGTCAAGAAATAGATGATGGAATGAAAATATTAAGCATCTGCGGGAGCCCGAGAAAAGGAAACTCGGAAGCAATTCTTTTGAAATTAAAAGAGATGTTCAATAAAAAGGGAGCAGAAAACGAGATCATCCTTCTGAGAGATAAAAAGATAGATAGGTGCACCGGTTGCGTGGAATACTGCAACAAGAACCTCGACTGCCACAAAAAGGACGACATGGTGAAAATTTTTGACGAGATAAGGAAAGCGGACGGCTATGTTTTCATCACTCCTAATTACTTCAAGATGCCGACCGGAATTTTCAAGGACTTCATAGACAGATGCAGCATTTTCTACACTGCGCAGACAGATTTTTCAGGCAAGAGAGCAATAGTAATCGCTGTCGGAACAGATGAAGAGAAAGAGATAGACGTTTGTCTGAAGAACATAACCGACAATTTCTGCAAAACTTTGGGCATTCCTGTTGTCGCTAAAAAAAGCTTCCGTTCCAGAAGCGAGCTAAAGGGAAACTGCAACGACATTTTTGAGAACAAACTCAATCTAGATATAGAAAAACAACTTGAGAAGATGACTGATGAATTATTGAAGAGCCTGAAGAAATAGCATTCAAAAGTCCTTCTAGCCTTTTCTGAAGGTCAAGTTCCCCATTCCGATGCCTTTCTTTTTGCAGTGCTTTTCGTAAAGCTCGAAATACGTTTCTGTTATGCCCTTCGAGGGATCGAGGCCGAGTTTCCTGATTGCGCATCGTATGTCCTTTTTGCTGCCCTCGATTTCCATGTAGGTCGCGAACGGCAGGCGGTCTATCGTTATCTTCGTCTTGCCGAGAAGATAGTTTGTTTTCTTCTTTTCGTAGACCCAGAAAACAGGGAAGCCGAGCTTTTCGATGATTTGCTTCATCCCGTCAAAATTGCTGACCTCAAGGTTCGTCTCTTCGGCTTCCTTGAACTCCTTCTGTGTTATCATGGCCTTGAAGGTGAGTTTCGCTTTCCCTCCGAATCTCCTCAGGCGCAGCAGATAGCCTTTCTTGCGCAGCGTGCCGTCGTCGAAGATCTCGCTGTGCTCCAAGCCTTCGCCCGTTTTTTTGGCGCCTATTCTGGCGAGCTTTCTGGCAAGATCCTTTTCATTTTCCACGGGGAATTTCACTTCTATCTCCCTGGGCATGGCATCATCTGATAGAAATAGTAAAGGGGTAAATAAAAAACAACTTACTCCTTCGCAGCCTTCGGTTTCACCGTCGGCATCGGAAGCGGCGGGGGCAGCTGAAGATCTTCTGCGATGTTCGAGACCTTTATCAGGCATCTCCTGAAAAGGTAGTTAAGTATCTCAAGCGAAGGCTTCTCAGGGATCTTCTTCTCCTTCTCCCACTGCTTGAGCATAGCCTTGTTGTCTTCAGAAAGGTAAAGCAGGTCGCCGCTGATCTTTATCTCCCCGACTCTCGGGTCATAGGTCGTGACGAACTCGAAGTCCATCGAAAGGACCTTTTTACCGTCGAGCGTCGAGATTGTGACTTCCTTCATGTCGTTTATCCTCGGCACGGAATTGACCTTTATTTCAGACCTGATCTTCTGTTCCTTGTCCCTCTTTGCTTCCATTGCGTTGAAACTCAAGCCGATTATCGCCATGTTTTGACCTCCCTCTCAAACTGAGCATTTATCCGCGACCCTTAAGGCGCGAATGTATTTGATTATCATTTCCGTTATTTAAATGTTTTGCAAAACCGGGCTTTGCCCAATAAGTAGCGTTTGCCCAAAAAGTCGGGATTCTGCACAAAAAGTCTAAATTTTAAAAAATTCCTTCAGATACTTTCCATCTTCCAAAATCTTCAAATCTTTCAAGCGTTCTCGGTATATCGACGCCTGCTTTGTGAAGAGAATCTGTTATATTTTGCTTTTTAACTCTGCATTCAGCAGTCGCGTATATTCTTTCGCTTCTTGGAATCACTTCAATGCCATTAGCATGATAATATCTCGGGAATCTGCCTTTATCTGGCAAAATAATTCTGGATTCACCAGATCCGCTTACTACCAATCTGCATTCGCCTAGACCAGCAACTAGCAAACCGGCAGGATTGCCACGATCTTGATCAACATAACCTCCTTTCAGGTACACTGGTAATATATCTTCTGGAAATATGTCTATTGGTATTAAAGCATTTCCATTGGGACGCTTATGATCAATTAGGTCCCAATAACGAGGAAATTCTAGTTCCAGCAAAATCCCTTTATCCTTGCTCCCAATCCCGGCAATTAATTCTTGTTTATCGTCAGTTTTGTTAGGTTGTCTGTGTTTAGTTCTATAGGCCAGAGAGTGTATATTACCTAAATCAGACCAATAAACAGGAGATCCTTCCTTTAACTTATCTATTTTGCTCATTTCTGAAACTTGTCTACCATCAAGAGAAACGAATCTTGAACCTTCCCCTCTATAAGGTACAGCTATAACTACATTATTATACGCGACAAATTCGTGGTCAAATCTTGTGATAGGCTTTGACATATATTTAATATGAAAGTTAGTTATTTAAATGTTTGGATTATTCACTACTAATAAGAAATTATATAAGTAGATAAAAACGTCACTTTTTGGGCAAAAATGCCGTCTGCACAAAAAGTAGGCTTATTTCAAGACTTTGTAGGCAAAGCCGCAAAACCGTGCAACGGGCATTAGACAATTTCCCCGTAGCCTATGAGCCTCCAGCGGCCGGAGAAAAGTTTTGAAAGAGCGACCCTTTCGCCTTTGCCTGCGCAGAGCGGGCTTTTCAGGTTGACATCAACTTCGTTCTGCCTCGTCGAAACAACCGAGCCGGTCGTCCTCATCGTCGCGAGGGTTATCATGAGAATGTCGCTGGTTTTCAGGCTGCCGACATCCATTTCCTCCTTCGTCCCGACAACGCGCTTCAGAAGCGTGGTTCTGAACTTCGCGTGGCTCACGACAAGCGGAAGCTTCCCCGGGGTGCTTGCTATGCTCCCAGAAAGGGAATCGGATTTAGTGAGATAGGGATCGAGCGTCGTCGAAACTCCGGCTAGGCCTCCGGGCTCTATTTCGTTCAGGTTCATCCCTGCCTTCTGCATGCTTGTTATTCTGGCGAAGACAGGCTCGTATTTATCCTTCACCTTTATGCCCGGTTTTATCTCTATCTCATCACCGACCTTCAGCTTCCCCTGCGTAAGCGAGCCGCCGATCACGCCGCCCCTCAGCTGCTCTATTTCCGTTCCGGGCTTGTTGACGTCGAATGACCTCGCAATAAGGAATTTAGGAATCTTTCCCTGGTCGCGTTCCGGGACTTCCATCACGCTGTCCATCGTTTCTATAAGTAGGTCGAGGTTGACCCTCTGCCTCGAGGAAATCGGGATGACAGGCGCGTTCTCGGCAATCGTTCCTTTAATGAAAGCCTTGATCTGCTGGTAATTCGTGAGCGCCTGCTCTCTCGTGACTAGATCGATTTTAGTCTGCACGATTATTATCTTCTTTATGCCGACGATGTTTAACGCTGTCAGATGTTCGGAAGTCTGCGGCTGCGGGCATGCCTCGTTCGCTGCGATAATGAGCAGCGCGCCGTCCATCAGCGCCGCGCCTGACAGCACGGTCGCCATCAGCGTTTCGTGGCCGGGCGCGTCGACGAACGATATCGTGCGCACGGGCTCGCAGCTGGAGAAGCAGTTTATGCATTTCTTCGCCGTCGAATATGCCTTCGTGCCCTTGCACTTGAGGCATTTGTAAACCGTCATCTCTGCATAGCCGAGGCGTATGGAAATTCCTCGTTTTATCTCCTCGGAATGCGTATCGGTCCATTTGCCGGTCAGCGCTTCGGTCAGCGTCGTCTTGCCGTGGTCCACGTGCCCGACGATGCCGATGTTAAAATCAGGGATAAGCCGCTTGTCCAGCTTGTCCGATTTGTCAGTCTTTTCGAGTTTTTCATCCCTGCTCGCTTTTTCCTGCCTGTCAACTTTCTCTTGCCTTTCGGTTTTTTCGGACTTTTTTTCGCTTATCAGAATCACCCTAAGATATGTTGATTATATGCGGTTTTGGTTTATAAATATCAGAGCAGCTCAAGCGTCATTCTTTTCGCTTTCGGCAGCATGTTCTTGATTTCGTTGCCTCTCAGCAGCCCGCAGCCGAGCGGGATGCCTTCATATTTCAATATAATATAACCGTCCGAGCAGCCGTGACTCCCGGCGCTGAGGTCCAGACCACTGGCGAAATTTATCGCATCTTCCCTGCCCAGCTCGATGACATTTTTTGTTGCTAGGTGGCCGAACATCTGTAGCATCACCGAGGTCGGCTTTATCTTACCTTCGAAGCGGGCGAAAGGCAGGCTTATTGAGGCGACGTTTATCGTCTCGGAGAACTCGTAGACGCCGGGCGTTACCATGAACACCCTGCCTTTCGGCGTCGTGATCAGGCCGAAGCCGGAGAAAGCGTGCCTGTCCATGCCGAACCTATCTCTAAGGAAGTTTAACAGCTCTTTCTCCTTCGCCTTTTGGAGCGGCTTTATAATCATACGCATCGCCTCAGGAACTGCCTGCCTTCCTTATTTTTGCCACGAAGAAACCGCCAGTGTCGTTGTGGTGCGGCCAGACCCTTGCGGCCTTGCCGACCTCTTTGTCAAATTCCTTGCCACTCCATTCCTCCACGGGCGGAGCGGTTTTAAGGCCGTCGAGCCTGATGGCCGCTAATTCGCAATCTCTTTTCTCCAGAATATAATCTATCACGCCTTCGTTCTCTTCAGGCGCGAAAGTGCAGGTGGAATAGATTATAGCGCCGCCAGGTTTCAGCAAATCATAGCACCTGGTCAGCAGCTGCTTCTGCACGCCGGATGCGGAGAAAATGTCTTTCTCGTTCCATGTTAGCAGCACGTCCCAGTTCTTCCTTATTATACCCTCGGAAGAGCAGGGTGCGTCCAGCATTATGAAGTCGAAGCGCATATCCGTCGTGAAAAAGCGCATGTCTTTGTTTATCATTGCGACGTTCATGCAACCCAGCTTCTCTGCGTTGTGCTTCACGATTTTCAGCCGGCCGAACCTCGCGTCGTTCGCCACTATCAGCCCGCGGTTCCGCATCATCGCGGAGAGCTGCGTCGTCTTGGAACCCGGCGCTGCGCAGGCGTCAAGGATTTTCGCTTCCGGCGTTTCTTCCAGCTCTTCCCGCAGCAGGAGCGGCGGGATCATGGAGACGCCTTCCTGAATGTATATGCGGCCCGTGAAGTGTTCGAGCGTCGCTCCTATCTTCTCGCTGCCTGTGGTAAAGGCAAGGTCGTACCATGGCACAGGAGTCATCCGAATACCATAGCCTTCCAGCCTTTCTATGACTTTTCGTGCGTCTGTCTTCAGAGTGTTGATTCTGAACGTCTTGGGCAGCGGTTTCGTTAAACATGCAGAAAACGCATTCCAGTCGTCCACTATTTTTTCGTACCTTTCCCTGAAGCCCTTCGGCACGCCTGGAAAGAACATAATTGGTTAATTCGTTAAGTGGAATTTAAATTAAAATTTCAAGGCTTAAAAATTCCCGCGCCAAATTCTCTACATGATTACGCGCGTCAAGCTCACGAACTGGAAATCGCATCTTGATTCCGAGCTCTCGTTCTCGAAGGGGGTTAACGCGCTTTTCGGCATAATGGGCAGCGGGAAGACGAGCGTCATGCAAGCGATAGCTTTCGGTCTCTTCGGCACGTTTTCAGCGCTCGGTTCCAGGAGACTTGGCATCGACGACCTGATAATGGCGAAACCTCATACTAAGCAGCACGCTTCAGTCGAGCTCGAATTCATGGTAAATGGCAAAACCTACGCCATCAAGCGCTCTATCGACAGAGGCAAGGGTTCTTCCGCCGAGATACGCGAGAACGGCAAGCTGCTTGAGGTCAACCCGCAGGGCGTGACGCGCGAGGTCGAGAGAATCCTACAAATGGATTATGATCTTTTCTCGAGGGCAGTCTACTCGGAGCAGAACGCCCTCGATTACTTCCTACAGATCCCGAAGGGCAAGCGCATGCAGCAGATAGACGAGATGCTGAAGCTCGACCGCTACGAGAAGGCGAGGGAAGCCGCGGTTTCCGTAAGGAACAAGCTTTTCGAGCGCCGCAAGGAAATGCTCCGCGTGTTAGAAGACATGAAGGGGCGGAAGCTTGACGAAAGGATAGCCGTGTTTGAAAAGGAAATAAGGAAGAAGGAAACTGAAGCGGAAGAGCTCAAGGAAAAACTCTCTTTCGCCGAGAAAGGCAGGAGAAAGCTGTCCGAGAAAGTCGTTGCCTACGAGTCGCAGCATGAGCTTCTTAACGAAACGACAAGGAAAAGCGATGCGCTCCGCTCGCGCGTTTCGGAGATGCAGAAGCAGCTTGAAAGCAGGAAGATGAAGCTGAAAGGCGTGAGAACAAGCGCCGAAGCCCTGAAAGAAATGAATGCCGGTATAATCAAACTAGAGGTCAGACTCGATGGGAAGGAGAGCGAGATCCGCATAATAAGGGAGAGCGTTTCATCGAAGAACGGAAAAATTCATTTCCTCCGCGAACAGATAAAGGATGCGAAGGTCAGGCTTTCGGCGAGCAAAGAGAACGAGATGAAGCTCAGGAAGATTGAAAAGACGCTGGGCGAGGATCCGGATAAGAAACTGGAAGAGATGCTGAAAAACGCCGAGGAGTTGAAGAAGGAACTTTACTCGCTGGAAGCTGAAAAGAACGAGATGCAGAGAAGCCTCACGGAGCTGAAGACAGCGGGCGACAAGTGTCCTGTCTGCGAATCAGCTCTCGCCAGCGACAGGAAGAAGGAGCTCGTCGAGCACAGACTGAAGCACATGGGGGAGATCGACGTCAGGATAAGCGAGGCCCTGAAAAAGCTGACCAGGGAAAATGCCGGCTGCGACGAGTTCAGGAGGAACATCGACCAGTACACCGGGCTCAAGAGGGAGCTGAAGGACATCGAGCCGCTGAAAGACAGGATAATGGAAAACGAGGACAAGATATCCCTGCACATGAAGGAAGTGAATGCGATAGCTGCCGATGTACGGAAGAAGGAAGCTGAAGAGAAAACAATGCGGCTTTCGCTCGAAAAACTGAGGCTGAAGAAAAACAGACATGCCGACCTGCTGAAGGAAAAGGAAGAATTCGAAAACCTCAGAGAAGAGAAGGAAGCGCATGCAAAACAACTGAAAGGCCTTGATAGGCAGAGGCTTTCGCTCGAGAAGAAGCTCAGGGGCAAGGACATAAAGAAAATGAGGAACGAACTGCAGGAAGTTGTCGGGGTTTCGCGCGGCCTGGAAACGAAACTCAATGACGCCGACGAAATGCTCAGAGACAAGAAAGCTGGCCTGAAGGACCTCGAGGAGCAGAGAGACGTGTTCGTCCAGTACAAGAGGGATGCGGCAAAATATGAAAAAACAATAGAAGCGATGGACGTTTTCATTTCTGTTCTGCGAAACACGCAGGACCAGCTGAGGGACGAGTTCCTCAAGACCGTGAATTACATAATGAACCAGATCTGGGAAGAGCTTTATCCCTATGGAGATTTCTCGGAAATCCGCATGCTCGTGGATAAGGACTATGTACTCCAGCTCAAAAGTTCGAAAGACTGGATCAACGTTGATATTGTTTCGGGCGGCGAGCGTTCGCTCGCGTGCCTTGCGCTCCGCATTGCCTTTGCTTTGGCATTCACCCCGAACCTGCGCTGGCTGATTCTTGATGAGCCGACGCACAACCTCGACCGCAACGCAATAGAGCACTTCGGTTCGGTTCTGAAAGACAGGATGGAGAACATCATCGATCAGGTCTTCCTCATCACACATGAGGAGCGCCTGTCCGACTACATCACGGGCTCGACCTACAAGCTCCAGCGAGACAAAGAGAGCGATGGCGTGACAAAGATTCTGGAAACCTGAACCAGCCTGAATGCTGGAATTTATTATCTAAACTCTCATAATTAAATCAGAGAGCAATGAAATGGGTTGTTTTCGGAGTTTTTTTGGCCGTCTTAATACTCTTTTCAACCTCGTCATTTTCTGTTGATGAATCGGACGGATATGTTGGAATACCAGAAACATGCACTGGAGAGGTGCCTCATGGCAGCTGCTTTGCAGACAAGCCAGCTTATTGTGACAACGGCCAGATCGTGCTGAACTGCTCTTTTTGCGGTTGCGATGCCGGCTTCGAATGCAATGGCACGGCCTGCATAAAAATGCCTTTGCAATGCGGTAATACATTAAATGGCCAATGTTCTCCGGAAAAACCTTTTTATTGTTATAACGGAGTACTGAGGTCGCATTGCTCCCTGTGCGGCTGCAACGAAGGCTATGAATGCAAAAACGACACCTGCCTGAAATCCGTTTTGAAATGCAGCGACGGAACCGTTAACGGCACGTGCTCTGCCAAAAAACCACTTTACTGCCACAACGGATATCTCATGGAAAGATGCGGCACCTGCGGCTGCGAAACAGGAGCGTGCGCAAACGACGGCGGCTGCTACGAAAACCACCCGCCTTATATCAGGCCCATAGGCAACAAAGAGGTTAAGGAGGGCGAAGTGCTCGAGTTTTACGTCAACGGCAGCGACCCGGACGGCGACTCGCTTTCGTTCTACGCTTCCCGCCTGCCGCCCGGGGCATATTTCGAAAAGACCGCGAGAAAATTCCACTGGAATCCGGCGTATAACCAGAAAGGCAATTACTGGATGGATTTCTTCGTGCTTGACGACGGCGAGCCCGTGATGTCCGGCCACGAGGAAATAATGATAACGGTAGGCGAGGTCAACAGGCCGCCTGCAATAGACCCGATAGGAGACAGGAAGGTTGATGAAAACGTGCTCATCGAATTTTTTGTCCGCGCGAGCGATCCCGACGGCGACAATGTGGTTTATTCCGCTGAACCCCTCCCCGAAGGCGCGGCGTTCGACAACATCACGAGCAAGTTCAGCTGGCTGCCGACGACAGGGCAGCAGGGCAATTACAAGATAAGATTCACGGTCTCCGACGGCAAAATAAACGTCTACAGGGAAATCGTCATAACCGTGGGCAATGTTAACAGGATGCCAGTGGCGCTTATCGCCAATCCCATTGCAAATCAGGAATTTCTTGTCGGCACAAAAATACTGTTCAGCGCCGTCACCAGCTATGATGAAGACGGGGATAAACTGGCATACTCCTGGGATTTCGGAAATGGTGAAGTGCTGCAGACCGGATCACCGACAACAGAACGCTTCTACACAACAGCAGGCGCTTATAACGTTGTTCTGAGCGTGAGCGATGGCAAGAATTACAGCACAAAGACCATAACCGTAAACATAATCGAGGCGTCGGTGAAGGACACTGACGGCGACGGCGTTTACGACGCGGCTGATCAGTGCCCCAACACTGAGCCGTTTAAGGCGGTCAGCATCTACGGCTGCGAGCTGCCGAGATACAATAAATTCGAGAATGACCTGACAACCGACTTTTCAAAGGTCGATCTCCTTAACGCGACAAACATCACCATCGGAATCCCTGAAGTGGCAAAGATAGAATTCAGGAAAAACGAGCTCACACTCGTGGGGAAGAACTTGAACAAATACATAGAAATAGGAGAGGGGAGCATCATCATAAACACGGAGATATCACCGGATCTCAACAAATCCGCTGTGATAACCTTCTATAACGTGACGCTAGACAACCCGATAGTGACCAAGGATGCGGTATTCTGCAAGGAATGCAGGCTCATAAGCTATGAGAACTCGACGTTCGTTTTCTCGGTTCAGCATTTCACCACATATGCCTTGCTATCGAGAATCTCTTACTCCGGCTACTGTGGCGACGGTCTCTGTTCTATTTACGAGACCTGCGATAACTGCCAGGAGGACTGCGGCAAGTGCAAAGAAGGAGCCTCTTACGCAGGCGGCCCGCCGAAGGCCTGCGAAGAGATGTGGGTCTGTTCGGGATGGTCGGAATGCAACGAGCTTAACCTTAGAACAAGGGAGTGCGTTGACGTCAACATATGCGGCACCTTTGACAAAAAACCCAAAGAGGCGATGGAATGCAGGGAAGGGCAGGACTATTCGTCCTTCCTGATGTTCGGCGTAACCGTAATGATTCTCGTAATCGCATACCTGGCGGCAGAAAACTACAAGAGACGAAAGGCAGACAGAAAAATGGACGAGTTCGAGCTGGAGAAGTTCGTGAAGAGCTACATTTACAGAGGTTACGCGGCTTCCGAGATAAAGAAAATTCTGGAGGCGAAGAGTTACGATGAAAGCGAAGTGGACAAAATCTTAAAGCATGTCCAGAAAGAGATTTTCTAAATATAACTGTTTTTAAATTGCACGTCGAAAACTGGAACATGACATTCGATTTCGGCGAGTTTTCCACCGAGCTCGAGGACTTCGTCATACGAAAGACCAAGAAATATTCCAGGATATGGAAAACCCAGTACGGCGGGGGAGCCGAATGCGTGGCGGTTCACGACGGCGTCGCGTACATGGGTTCTGCAGACCATCATCTCTACGCCATTGACTGCGAAACCGGCAAGGAGATATGGCGTTTCAGGACGGGCGGCTGCATAGTTGACGGCTACCCGAAAATAGCCGATGGCATCGTTTATTTCGGCTCTTTCGACTGTTACATTTATGCTTTGAATGAGAAGACAGGCAAGCTCGCCTGGAAGTTCAGGACAGGCGGCGAGATCAACAGCAGCCCGGCCATTGATTCTGGCCTGGTTTACACGGTTTCGAGAGACGGCTATCTTTACTGTCTGGACGCGAAGGATGGAAAACTCGTCTGGAGATTCAGGACCGGCGACGAGATGATTTCAACCCCCACATTGCATGAAAACATGATATTTTTTGGCTCTTTCGACGGCTTCCTTTATTGCCTCGACAAGGCCACCGGCGAGGAGCTTTGGAGGTTTAAAACCGGCGGAGAGGTTTTCAACATCAACGAGTTCCTCGTGCACGATGGCATAATATACGTCGATTCCTTTGACAACTACCTGTATGCGATAGATATAGGCAAAGGGAAGGAGCTCTGGCGCTTCAGGGCGGGAAGTTTCGGCCTCGTTTTTTCACCCCTGCTTCACGGGAACGTTCTTTACCTTCCGTCGAGAGAAGGCATTCTTTATGCAATAAGTCTGGAAGGAAAAGAGCTCTGGAGGTTCAAGACCGGCGGCAATATAGGTCTGCCTCATGTTTACAGGAACATGATATTCATCCCCTCGGAAGACCAGAGCGTTTATGCGGTTGATCTGAAGACGCACAAGGAGGTCTGGAGATTCAGTGGCGGTGGTTATTTCTTTTTTTCAGACATGTGGAATGACAAACTTTTACTGCCCTCCTGGGACTGCCATCTCTATTGCGTTAATCCTGAAAACGGAAAACAAATCTGGAGCTTCCCCACAAGCCTTTCATACCAGCCGCCGCTGCCTCCGGTTGAAGAGGAGTTCGAGGTTCAGATAAGAAAAACCATGGCATCCGATGAAGACACCGAAAAAGAAAGGGGTGATGAAATCGCGCCCGAACTCTCCTTTGAGAGCGTCTACATCACGAAGAGCGAGTATCAGGTGGACGTGAGCTACAGGCAGAAGACGAAGTACTGATTATTCCTTCGTGCCCAGCGTTTCTGGATGAAAAATTGGGTCGATGTATATCTGTTTTTTGTTCTGATGCAGTCTGCACGTTCAGTTCTCACTTTCACTTTCAACTCTCACTTTTTGTGTTTTTTGTAAAGTGCTGAAAAGTATATTCTAAAGTATATATTTTATAAAAAATACTTTATAAAATATCTATTTTAATAAATTTAATAAAAAATATATATTATAAAATATTTTAGAAAAAATACCCATTTTAATAGATAGATAACATTTATATAACTAAGTGTTATAATTTATATAATGGCAGAAACAGCGAAAGAAAAACCGGTATTGGAAGACTTGTTTTTAAGAGAGAAGCCGGCAAGGATACTGCTTGCAATGAAGACGGCAAAGACGCCGGTTTATGCTACGATTCTTTCGAAGGAAGCCGACTGCACGTACTCGCATACGATAAAGATCCTGGACATCCTGCATGGCATGGGTCTGGTGATTTTCGATAAGAAGGGTCGCATAAAGGGCGTGAAGCTGACCGATGACGGCTGGGACATAGCGCACAACATGGAGGCCGTCAAGAAGAAGCTGATCCAGGTCGAGGACAAGTGCAGGAAACAGGCAAAACCAGCGGTAAAGAAGGAAAGGAAAGCTGAGAAAAAACCTGCGTGATTTTAGTCTTATTCCAGACATTTGTTTTTCGGGCCATGTTTTGCCTGGTAGGACAACCTATCTGGCCTAAAAACCTATGGGAAAACACGTTTAGCTTCAGAAATTTCGTTACTGAAGCTAAAACGTTACAGAATGTATATTCTGTAACTTAAAACGTAATATTATTTAAGTAAAAATTACTAAAACGTAACTTTTATATAAAAGTGTAACATTATATTAAGTATGACAGAAAGAGAAAAAGAGTCAGTATACTACTTGACGAGGGATGAAATCAAAAAAATTATAGTTTGTTCTCCTTCCTTGAGAGATAGAACCATTATCAAAATACTGGCCAGGACTGGGATGAGAAGGGGGGAGCTGAGGGATCTGGAGGTAAGGGATGTTGACTTCGATAAGAGACGAATATACATTAGAAGCGGAAAGGGTGACAAGAGCAGGACCGTTCCGGTAGATTCGGACACGCTTCAAGACATAAAATTTTATATAGGAGACAGGAAGGAAGGAAAGCTAATAACAAGCAACAAACAGAATACCATATCCCTCAAGCAAATAAACGAGATATGCGCGAAATGCGGTAGAATCGCCGGTGTAAGGCATCCAAACCCGGGAAAGAAAGACATAACCCCTCATTTATTCAGACACTCATTTGCCAGGATAATGCTCGAGAAGGGCATGAGGATGGAAGAGGTCCAAAAGATGCTGGGGCATTCCAGCATAAAAACGACAATAGATGTTTATGGTACTCCTGGGATTGAAAGCGTTCAGAAAAATTACGATAAGATAATAGAATCAATTGTATAAATATTCTGGGTGTTTACTAGAAAGAAAAACCGAAAGATAGAGACCATGGAAAATGAAGACATTTACGATGAAATGTTTAGGGTTTACAACACATCTTTTGCTACCGTAAAGAAGATGATAGATATATTTTTTCAAGGCGATTTTAGGTACCTTGATCTTTACAGAGAAATTATTGTTGCAGGATTTATAGATAATAAAGCGATATCCATGGAACAAGAAATTATCAATCCGGAAAAAATCAAAAAATCTAATATCAAAATCAAAGGTCCTCAAAAAGACATCAAACAAATAGCAGTCGGCCTTCTTAAAGAAAGTGGATTTAAGATAGAAGGTTTTGAAATATGGATTCGTGGCGGGATTGTAGATCTACTGGCTTCAAAAGAAAACCGACAAATAGCGGTTGAATGTGGACCATGTAGAATAGACAAATCTATAGATTATTTGGAAATTCCTAATACCGATCTTTGGATTTTGACCAGAAAGAATGAAAACTCTGAACATATTTTATTCAAAATAACAAGAGGTAAAAACTGGGCAAAATTCCTCGAATATCATAAAAAATATAAGCTTGACAAAGGAAGAAAACAGATAGAAAAAGCCTTCGAAAACGTATAACATCGCCTCTGTTTTTATCCATGTTTAAACGTATGTTTAAACGCCTGCAACATGGAATTTTATTTATATATACTAAATAATATATAAAATAAAATATTTTATTTAAAATATTTTTAATGATAGATATAATTTAAAATATATACTAAATTATATATTTTATGAAAAATTAATTTTAAACAAAAAGTGAGACTTCCTTGAAATTTGACTGGCTGGTGATGAGTGGAAAGCGGAGAAAGAGAGGGAATAAAATGAGGCGATGTATAGCGATTTTTAAGAAAAAGCCAGAAAAGGTCGGGAAGCGAGCGAAACGTTTACCTTTCCGCGGGCTTTCCGCCCATGCCCATGGCGATTCCGACCAGGGCGACTATTATCCCTATGAATGCTAGGAACATCCACGCTATGAAGAATTCCGGGGAAGAAAGTGAGGATACGTAGCCTCCTGCGACTCCTGCCGCGAAAAGGACGGCCCCGATCAGTATCAGAAGCGCCACTAGGCCCCTGTCAGTTACGGACACCATGTTTAATAATTGCCCTTCTTCGCTTAAATCCGTTCGGAATTAACAAAGGTTTAAAAGAACGGCGGACAAATTATTTGAAATATATGTTTGAAATCGAAATCGCTCTGGTTGCTTTGGGAAGCTTCCTAGCAGTCACACTTATAGGCTATCAGTTCCTCAGGAAACACAGGAAGGAGAATGAGTCTTTTGCTCGCAACCATGTCGAGGATGCCATGCGGATAAAGGCGAAGCAGTACGAAAACGGCAATTAAAGGGTTAAAAAACTTGTTTCTAAGAATTAATTGTGGCGTATATGGTAAAAATCACGCTTGACCATTCGGCAATGATAATGAACCACAGGCATCCGATCATACGGGAGCTGCAGAAGCTCGAGGAAGAAGGGAAAGTCAGGCTTTACCATGTCGATAACCTCGGCAGGGAGCTCGCCAGCCTCAGCGAAGGCGAGGCCAGGATTTACGACAGGCTGCGCGAGATGGTGTACGGAAGGCCGCAGGGGGAGCTTAACCTCGCCGAACACGGTGACCTAGTTCTCCTCGTGAACCACATGAAATCCGGAAGGGACTATTTCCTGACGCTTCAGACAGGCAAATACGAGAGCCTGGCAGGCCACAGGAGACTGAAGGTGAGAACGCCTGACAAGAAATTCCTCAAGGAAATCCATGAAAGGATAAATATCCCTGAGCAAAGGAAGAAAAAGAAAACGAGGAAAAAATAGCTCATTCCATTATTTTGACAACAGATTAATACCAGGTGATTCCGTGAAAGAGTGCCAGAACAGGAGCGAGAATCTCAAGCATTGTACATGCAGCTACCCGTCCTGCTCCCGCAAAGGCATGTGCTGCGAATGCATCCGCCATCACAGGCAAAACGGAGAGATCCCCGGCTGCCTTTTCCCGAAAAACGCTGAAAAAACGTATGACAGGTCAGCGGCGAACTTCATCAGATCTGTACGCTGATTATCTGGCAAAGACACGATGAAAAGGCTTTAGCCAGGAAGTCCACGTGGCCTGATTTTTTAATATCCGGTATTTTTATCAAGACATTTATTTCGGCTTCGAAACCCTGCGCTAGGCCGTCGAAGAACGCGAAGAAATGCTCTGCGTCGAAGTCCGGTTTCCCGATTATCTGGAGATTCGCCTCGCCTGCCTGCCTTTTCGCGCTTATGGCGACCATGCACATCGCCTTGTCCTTTGCGTATATTGCCATGCCGGTTTCCTTAGCCTTCCTCTTCTCATAAACCTTTCTCAGCGCCTCGCCGAAAGCGTAGCCTGAATTATGAATTATTTTTTTGGTGTCAGCCACATCCCTTGCTACAATTATTTCAGCGCCGAATTTGCCCATGCCGTTAAGAAGAGTATCGATGAAAGCCCTGCCGCTTTTTGTCCGCAGCGGCTTCCCTGATAAATCTACCGCTGCCCTGACGCTGAAATCATCTGAAAATCTCTCTATTTCAATCCTTTCCTTCGATTTTGCAACGATTTTTGACTTTACGCGGTTTGGCATATTAATTTAATTTTCCCCGCCGACTTTAAGAATTTGTTTAACATAGACAGCCCTTAAATATCCGCTCTCCGGAGGGGTAAGCATGGAAGATAAAATCGCAAAACCAGGGAAAAGATGAAAAAGAAACGCTGATTCAAACCCGGGAAGAACTTTCATTTCTGCCGAAAATAAAACGTCGCAATCTGTTAAATTTGAGTTCAATAGGTTTCCATAAAAATTGAAAAAGGAACAGAGATCCAAAATACGCTAAAACATAGAATAAATCTGTTGTAGCTCCGAAATCTTTACCTTTAAATATTGTAGAAGTGCCGTATACAAATAATCCGGGTATATGAGACACCATGAATGGAAAAGAGGCGTACAATACGGTTAAAACGAATTCAATTTTTCCCTCTTTGAAATTTGATACCTTTTTCTTCCAATAAATGGCTAAAAAGACGACTGATAAGCCGACTAAGCAAATCATCGAAATTGCAGTGAGTATATTAATGAAAAGCTGACCGGCGTGAGTAAGTTCAAAAGTTTCTATAAAAATATTTTGCAAACTTCCTAAATAAATTCCCGTTGTGTATTTATCAATAAAACGCGCTAAAGTCGTTCCAGCGATCACGGCAAAAATCAATCCAATCAGGTTTGCACCCCTTTTATCTATTATTCCCCCATGCTTCTCCTCTCGTATGTCTTCCTTGATCATTTTCTTTTTACGCCGTTGCAGAGTTCTAGTATCAGAAATTTTACCGAACCAGAAAATGATGAATGCTCCAGATATGGTAGCAAGGAATGCCCAAAAGTTAACAGCCACCTTAACTTGTTCTTGGGGATCTTTTATCGCAATGAAATTGAAGTATGCCATAAGCATCGATATTACAAATGGCACACTCATATAATAAATAAAATGATTGAAAGGTGGCTTATTAGCATGATTTTTATCCGTCCGATCACCGATTTCTCCCTTCGAAGTTTGACCTTTTTTCTTCCACCAATTTACAAATTCTTCTAACCCTTGAAAAACAAAGTAAATCACACATAAAAAAATGATTATGACAATAGAGTTCGCTAAAAGTGTAAATACATTCCATACAGAATCGGTCGATATTCGCCAAAAATTGCTTATAATACCACCGAACATTGCAGCCAATAACAATTCCAGGAATTTTTTCAATTAATCACCACTTTAAAAATTCGAACTTTGCCTTAAAAGGCTATGTTTAAACACTCCTGTAGAAATCCTAATAATCAACGATACATTCTTGCTCTATATCTTTTTTCTCTTTCCTTTCGCGCATTTTCTATACAAGAAGAGCAAATTCCAGATTTGTTACTTATTGCTATCGTATTACCGCATGCACATTTTCTGGTTTCTTTAAATTCCGATGGCGTTCTGCTCAGAATAGACTGCCCTGAAAAAAATGTCAAAGCCTCAGGTTTAATTCTTCTTTCTTATGGCAAGACGCACATATAATAGAAAGATTTTCAGGGTTTTCGTATTTGTATTGATTCGAACCCTTGGGAAGTTTTCTTTTATGGTGAACATGACAAACCTCTATTCTCATTTCTTTTCCGCATATATCACATGTCACCTTACACATTTCTTTACAATAGCCATAGTTTATCGCAAGACCGCAATTAAAATAGTATTTACAATCAATTATCGAGATAAGTTTGTAAAACCTGTAATTTTCTTGTGGTTTGTTCCTCTCGCATATCTCTATAAATAAATCTGGGTTTTTCCGTATAGCATCATTAACTTTTTTGCGATAGCATTCGTAACATAACCACTTATTATCATATTTGTATATCCTTTTTTCATAATCTATCCATTCGAAGTCGTCCCATCCCTCTTCATTTGTCTTGAATATTGTCCATTTTTTACCACATTCCTGACAACTGTAATGTTTGAAACTTTCGTTTGCACATTGTTCACAGTAGTATCTCTTTTTACCAGATACTGCAATAAATTTAAGATAAAATGTCCCCTCTGAATTGAATTTTCCACAACTATCGCAATTAAACG
>JBGPQP010000014.1:0-23282 GCA_041489155.1 Candidatus Aenigmatarchaeota archaeon | reverse complement strand
CACGAAAAAGATTTACCTGGCGTACAGGAAGGAAAAGTGCGACATGCGCGCCATGCCCGCGTGGGTGAAGGCGGCCGAACAGAACAAGAAGATAAAGATGCTTTTCTCCCTTGCGCCGAAAAGAATCGAGGGCAAGGAGTTTGTCGAGGCGATGGTTTTTGACAAGGCGGACAAGGAGTTCAGGCTGAAGGTCGAGGGCGTTTTCGTTGAGGTTGGCTCTATACCGCAGACAGAGCTCGCGCACAGGCTGGGCGTAGCGCTCGACGGCAGGTCGGGGAAGATAAAAGTCGGAAGCGACATGGCAACGAACGTCAAGGGAGTCTTCGCGGCCGGCGACGTCACCAACGGCTCCGCTGACTTCGAGCAGATAATCATCGCGGCAGGCGAGGGAGCGAACGCTGCAAGATCTGCTTACAAGTACGTCAGAAAACGCGCATGAAGCAAAACTCTAATAAATAATAGAATGCAATAAAATAACTACTCATTAATTTTCAGACTTTGGCTTGGTGTGGGGTGATGGTGATGGCAGAGGTCAATCCTTTTGAATCCGCTCAGAAGCAGCTGAAAAAGGCGATAGACGTCCTCAAGATGGGGGATGATGTTTACGAAGTGCTTAAAGAAGTAAACGAGTATCTAGAGGTCTCGATTCCCGTAAGAATGGACAACGGAAAAATCCGCGTATTCAAGGGCTATCGCGTCCACCACAACAACGCGCGCGGACCGTACAAAGGCGGCATACGCTTCCATCCGAACGTCAACGTCAACGAGGTAAAGGCGCTCGCCTCCTGGATGACGTGGAAATGCTCGGTCGTGGGAGTCCCCTACGGCGGCGCGAAGGGCGGCGTAGTGTGCAACCCGAAGGAGATGAGCGAAGGCGAACTCGAGCGGCTTTCTCGGGGGTACGTGCGCACGATGGGAGATTTTATAGGCCCCAAGAAGGATATCCCTGCGCCTGATGTTTACACGAACCCCAAGATAATGGCATGGATGATGGACGAGTTCTCGAAGAGAAAGGGCTACAACGCGCCTAGCGTGATAACGGGCAAACCCGTCGACTGCTTTGGCTCGGAGGGAAGGGATGAAGCGACAGGCCACGGCCTCGCCGTCGTCACTAGGGAACTGGTAAAATACAAGAAACTCAATCCGAAGCGGATGACCGCGGTGATACAGGGCTACGGCAACTTGGGCCACGTCGCTGCCGCGCTTTTCAACAAGATGGGCATAAAGGTCATCGCCGCCTCCGATTCGCAAGGCGGCATCTACAACCCGAAGGGCCTGAACCCCAACGAAGTGATGGCCCACAAGGACAAGACGGGCAGCGTCGTCGGCCTGAAAGGGGCGAAGAAAATTTCGAATGAGGAGCTGCTCGCGATGAAGTGCGACATTCTCGCCCCGTGCGCTCTGGAAAACGTTCTTACGAAGGAGAACGCCGGCAGCGTGAAGGCGCGTTTCGTCATCGAGGGAGCGAACGGACCTACAACGCCCGAAGCCGATGAAATCCTCAACAGGAAAGGCGTCATGGTCGTTCCCGACATCCTGACCAATGCAGGCGGCGTGACGGTCTCGTATTTCGAGTGGGTGCAGAACAACATGAATTATTACTGGTCCAAAGAGGAAGTTAACGAGAGGCTGGACCGCCTCATGACAAAGGCCTTCAGGGACATCGCAGCCATAAAGGAAAAATACAAGGTCGACATGAGAACCGCTGCTTATATCCTCTCGGTCAAGCGTGTTGCAGAGACGATGAAGTGGAGAGGGTTGTGACGGGTTCAGTGAAAGACGATTGCCATGACAAAGGTTAACGCTATTGACGATGCATGCCTGAACGAATTCCTGAAGAAGCACAAGCTCGCGCTGATTGATTTCTATGCGGACTGGTGCGGTCCGTGCCAGGCGCTCAAGCCCGTGATAGACGAGCTCGCCGGCGAGATGAAAGGCATCGCCTTTGCTAAGATGAACGTGGACCAGAACACGGAAAGCGCCGGCAAATACGGCATAATGTCCATCCCCACCATGCTGGTGTTCAAGAACGGCAGGATGGTCGACCGCCTTACTGGCGCGCTGCCGAAGGCCATGATAAAACAGAGGCTCGAGAAATTCCTCGGATAAGTTCTCAGGCAAGTTTGTTCTGCCCAAATGTTTTTACCCAATCGTTTATTACCCGCAAACCGCGCCGCGGCTATTAATTTATATAATTGTAAATAAAATAATAATACATGTCGGGTGGGGGTTCCTATAGGAGAGTCTATCTAATTCCTTTTGTTTTATTTTTGTCGTTGTTTTTGGCCGCGTCAACTATGAGCGACGTCTATCATCCGTACGTCGAGTTCCAGGTGCCGGCCAAGGACCATGACCTGGGCAACTTCGTAAAGAATCAACCCATGGACCTCGATTTTAACCTCACCTTCGACTACCCTTTCAACGTTACAGGGAACCAGTCCACAGTAACGGCCGAGATATTTAGGGTCGGCGAAGGCATATCTTCAAAGATGCTTTACCTAAAGCCCTATCTGGAGAAGTACAACATCCTAACCAACGGCCTATACGTCTTCAGACCCGTATACTTCAACTTCTCCGCGACGGTCGAGGGCAGGAATTACACATACACGCCGATAGAGTTCAATTATGACGTAGAGCAAAAGCAGAGAGATCCCTACCCGTGGGAAGGCGAGAACGACTTCAAGAACAGGTGGAAGGTCTACGGCAGGGTCGTACAGGGCATCCCGGTAACAGATTTCCAGGGCCATTACTGCTCCGGCCCGTGGGACTTCGACGACAGCCAACCTACAGGTTTTCTGTGCAACAGGCATGTCGGCTTCCTGCAATGCACGAAAGGCAAATACACATATCCTGAGGTAGGAAGCACTGCCTGCACGCAGCACACGCAATGCTGCTCATATGGATGGTTAGATTCCCCTTATTCTCCAGGGATTTGTGTGCCCGCTCCAGGATGCAGAGGAGCCACTTACAACTGCACCAGGTCAGGCCTGAACGGCGACTGTGTCGGAGATGAAGCTCCTTGTACTTGTAATAAAGATTGTTGCATAGAGCATGGACGCGTTGGCTACGTTTGCTTCGGGGGTACCTGCACCGAGTATGAGCGCACTTACCAGATAGACAGGAGCTCCTGGGACGACTTCGGCGGCAAAGACTGGAAGACCGTCCCCATGCAGAAAGGCGCCATTCTTTATTACGAGTTCACCGACAGCAATTATGTCCCGAATGACCCTGTTGTCGACAAGAGCTGGGACCTGGGCTGGGGCACTGCGCACTCCTGGAAAATAGAGACTTATGTGCACACGGTAAGAAGGCTTCTCGGCTCCGTGCAGTTCAGGATGTATCCGGACGACGGCGCAAGGTTTTATGTTTACAGGCAGAATTTAGGCACCGGCTCGTGGGATGTGCAATTCAACTGGTCATGCCGCAGCGAGCTGGCACAGAAAGGGGGCTTCCAGAGCATAGGTTGTCCCTTCGACATGGGTCTTGAACCCGACAGCTGGTACAGGATTGAGTTTTACCTGTACAACGACCCGTTCGGCAGGACATCGGGCGGAGGGGAAGGCGAGACTGGCGATGAGGGTGAAAATCCTGTCGGCCTGAGAGTCGAGAGCGAGCAGGCGAAAGACGCGTCGCTCCTTGACATCCTCGGCAACGGAGCCTTCATGAGCAGCGAGGCGCCCGGCGCGAACGGTCTGCATATCACGGGCAAGGCCAGCGTGCTCGCGAACCAAGGCCTGAAGGAGGTAAGGAACTTTTATTATTTTTCAACGAATCATGTCCGTTCAGATAACCTCTGCGACAACGATGAGGTTTGGTGTTCGCTTAGGGAGGCCTGCGGTAATGACGAATATCTGGGCATCAAGACTAACAAGTACGGCTGGATAACCCACCTCGGCTTCAACCCCGACCAGTGGGACAACGTCGGAGGCGATCCGACGAAGAAGACAGGCTTCATTAAATCCGGCAACAGCAACGTTAATTTCGACCGGAAAAGCATCGACACCCAAAGGGATTTGTATGTGAGGGAATGGCTTGGCGAGAGAAAAAAGGTGGGTGGCCTTTACGAGTGCAAGAAGGCGGATGACTGGGCTTCATGGGAAACCGACTGCGTTGCAGACAACAGATACAGCTATATTAAGGGAGCCTACGAGATGAGATGCTGCCTGATGAAGTTCAGCGTCAGCACGGATGGCGCAACAGGTGACGATAAAATTACCCTAAACGACTACAAGGGCTACGGCTATTCTTACATAGCAAACTTCCTGCCGCCTTTTGATGACAGTACAAGGGGCGGAAACAAGCTCTGCGTCCTGGTAAAATCCAGCGCCACGCTGGATTACACGGAAGGCGTTTTGTACCAGTC
The DNA here is from genome assembly GCA_041489155.1 of Candidatus Aenigmatarchaeota archaeon. Classification (GTDB taxonomy): domain Archaea; phylum Aenigmatarchaeota; class Aenigmatarchaeia; order QMZP01; family QMZT01; genus JBGPQP01. Next base: position 18,919 of record JBGPQP010000014.1, on the reverse strand, counting down.
GAACTTCACCAACCAGTTCTGCGACATAAAAACTGGGACAGGCAAGTGCTGCTACTGCAGGCCCGGATGGGGCTGCAGGCTGGACTGCATAAACGAGCTCAACCAGAGCGCCTCCTCGACCTTCGCACTGCCCTTCCCTACGGTAGGGCCGCTCTGGGAGTTGAAGAGAGTGAAGCTGAAGCTCAAGGGTACCGAACCTCTTACAAAGATCGACCTCAATTATACAGGCAACGAGATTGACGGCTGGAACATACTTGCAAAACTCGGCGAAAACGCCGACAAGATCCTGGACAAAAACTACACCATCCCCTTCAACCTTTTCGATGACTTCGGCTTCAGGGTTCCCGGCGAGAGAAAGAAATACACGCTCGTTCTTACGGCGACCTACAACATGACCTCCGGCAACACCTCGATCCAGTATAACAAAATCCGGAATTACGGGTTCAGCGTCGTTGACTGCCTGAGGGAAGGAGAAAAGCAGTATTATTATGATGATGCCACATATCCGGGAACGAAAGGCAAGGGCGCCTGCAAGCCCGGCCTGAGGACGTGCAAGAATCTGAGCAACACGTACCTGCGATGGGAATACGAGACGAGCAACGACCTTCCCGTTTACCCGTCTCCCGAGGCATGCAACGGCATAGACGACGACTGCGATGGCATCGTTGACGACGTCATGAGCTTTGACCTGATGATAAACGAGATAATAGTAAGCGGCGGCAAGAAGAATCCATACCAGGTCACCCAGTGCGGCTGCTTCATGGGAGCTCCTGCGTCTCCTGAAAAATGCAATAGCATCGACGACGACTGCAACGGCGTCGTTGACGACGCGCAGGGCAAGGTGTGGATAAACACCTGCGATGCCGCCGTGCAGCAGTGCATGAAGGACGGCAGTCCTTACGAATGGTGCAAGAAGCTTTACAACTCCTCATCATGCAACCTGGCCGAAACGCCGGTGACGGTCTCGGGCAATGTTACTCTAAACACGTGCACCGAGAAGGTAAGACAATGCATGAACATAAGACGCATCCAATACATCAGCATCGTCGATGACAATTACGTATTAAGGGAGAACCTCACGTACCTCGAATGCAGCCATTACTACCAGAACACGAGCACGTGCAGGTTCGAACAAAAGAAGTTCACGGTCCTCAGCGACACCTGCAGCTGCACCGCTTCCTCGCCTTCAGAAGAGGCCTGCAACGGCATCGATGACAACTGCAACGGCAGGGTTGACGACGTGCCGGCAATAGAGACCTGCGGCTGCGCCCTGCTGACCGATGCAGATATTATACACAGGCTCAAGGCCGGCGGCGATGCGTCGTGCGACGGCATAGACTCGGACTGCAACGGCGTCATAGACGACGGAGCAAAGGACTGCGCATGCGCGAGGAGAAGCCCGAACGAGTCCGTCGAAATCAAATGGAACGTCAAGGAAAAATGCGACGGCATGGACAACGATTGCAATGGCCTAGCTGACGAGAGCTTCCCGAACGTGGGCAAGACCTGCGGTTACGGCGCCTGCGCCGGCGGCAACTACGTGTGTAACGTCCACGGCGACGAGGCGGTGTGCAACACGACCGTCAACCCCGACGAGACGTTCAGCGGCAAGGCGATAAAGCTCAAGCACGACGAGACCTGCGACTTGCGCGACAACGACTGCGACTACTCGATAGACGAGGACTGCTACTGTTCACCCGAAGGGGTGATAAAGCTCTGCGGCTACGAGAGCGGCATATACTACAAGAGCAGACAGCAGTTGGACGACGTCTGCGCTGACGTGGTGGACGAGCTGAAGAAGATGATTACATGGGCGGAAGCGCCTGAGAACGTGAAATATAGGAGAATAATAACCGTCAAGAACAATGACAACGTTGACCTTAAAGGCTACCCGATTAATGTTTCAATAGGCTCTGGCTTCCTCATAGAGAATGGCAAGCTGAGAAGCGACGGCGGCGACCTGAGGATAATCCCGGCAGGAGAAGAGAAGAACCTGGCGTGGAGCAATTCTACGCCCTTCAAGCGCTCCAAGACGACGGTCTGGTTCAAGACCGATCTCGCTCCCAACCAGGAAAAGAAATTCTACCTGTATTATGGCAGTCCTATGGCGACGTACATACCCGTCAGCCTGAGCGAAGTCACGGGCCTGGATTATGCGAGAGGCTTGTTCCTGCTCTGCCACTTCGATAACTCCACGGTATGCGAGGGCAACATGTACCCCAAAAACGTTTACGGGGTGACCTTTGTTGAAGATACCCGCGACCTTATGGAAGAAACCGTCCCCGTACAAGGAGCTTACATAGACGGCGTGGACAAACTGCTCTACCCGACGTCCGAGAACTTCAACAAGAACCGCGGCACGATAATGATGTGGGTCAAGCCTACCGACCTAACCGAAGAACATTATCTTTTCTATTCAAAAGACTTCAACGGAGGTAACCAGTTCAGCCTTTACCTGAGCGAGAACGGCACGGTATTCCAGGTCTTTGACAAGACCGGCAAGAACTACACCATTAATGCCGGCATCATTAATCTCGAGTGGCATCACATAGCGGCGACGTGGGACAACCTTAAAGGCATCTCGCTTTACGTCGACGGCGTCCAGAAGGCAACCAAGAGCGTCACGTGGGAAGCGAATGACATAGGCCTCGACGTCTACATAGGCGGCGAAGGGACTTCGAAGACGGCGTATTCGCTGATAGACGAGCTCGCAGTCTACTCGCAGGCTTTCGACCAGGCGGCGATAAGGGAGAAGATGCGCTATTACCAGCCTTACTCAAGTCTTGGCCAGGAGGAGACCATAAACGAGACCATAGCCGAGGAGGAAGTCGACATTTATGAGAAATGCACCTCCATGCTTGAAAACATCACGTCAGAGGACAGCGAAAAGAAGGCGACTGTCCTAGGCCTTTGCGACTCGGTAAGAATTTGCCAGAAAACAGACTTTCCGGTAAGCTCGGTGAGCGAATGCACCTTCGGCACACAGGCCTGCGAAGGAACCGAATGGAACAATTGCACTGCGATGATGCCGAAGACCGAGCTATGCAACATGAAGGATGATGACTGCAACGCAGAGATAGATGACATCGCAGTTCCCGAGACCTGCGCCTGTTCCAACGGCGGCAAACCTAGCATCGAGGTCTGCAACGGCATCGATGACGACTGCAACGGCGTCGTTGACGACGTCAAGGGAGGCGCTTCTATCGAAGCGACGCACTGCGGTTGCTTCGACCAGATCGTGAACATAACACAGAAAACGAACGAAACCGAGACCGCATGCAACGGTATCGATGACAACTGCAACGGCCTGATAGACGAGAACCTGGAGAAATGCGCCTGCGCAGGGACGGTATTCGGCCCCTACAACAACACGTGGGCCACTGCAATATCAGTCGAGAAGTGCGATGATATTGACAACGACTGCAGCGGCGTCATAGACGACCCGTGGCAGCAGGGCGGCAGCTCGGTCAACAAGTTCGAGTTCCTTGGCGCTTCGTGCAGCCCGCTGAACAGCAGATGCATCGGAGGTATGTTTGTCTGCTCGAAAGACGGCACAGGCATTGTCTGCAGCACCACGTCAAACGAGGGCATCGCCGGCAGCGACCTAAGGATGAACGAAACCTGCAACGCTCTTGACGACGACTGCGACGGCAAGATAGACAACGTCTGGGGCGACATATCCAACAAGTTCTGCAGGTGCTACAACGGCGTACCGAGAGGAGAGGAGACATGCAACGGCATCGATGACGACTGCAACGGCCTTATAGATGACGGGCTGACGGACTGCGGCTGCTCCATTGACATGGAAGTGAACGCGAACAACATGAACCAGCTAGCCGTGATGATAAGTACGAAGAAGGCGTCGGGCGAGATATGCAATAATATTGATGACGACTGCAACGGCCTTATAGATGACGGGCTTGAAGGCAAATGCTTCTGCTCAGGCGGTTTCGCAGGCAACGCAGCGGCGAAGCCTGAATTCTGCAACGGCATCGATGACGACTGTGATGGCAGGATAGACAACGTCGCCAACACGGCGGCGTGTGCATGCTACAACGGCACCCACAAGTCAGGCGAGCTGCAGGAGATATGCGACGGTATCGACAACGACTGCAATGGCCTGATAGACGAGGACTGGCCCACACTCGGAGGCGCATGCGGCATGGGCGCCTGCTCAGGCGGCGTCTACGAATGCTCCCAGAACAAGGAAACTGCGGTTTGCTCGACTGAAAAGGGCGGCTCGCAGGACAAGGCAATCGACGAGGAATGCGGAGACAACATAGACAATGACTGCAACGGCGTGATAGACGAGAACTGCATCTGCGATGTCGACGGCGAGCAGAGGAAGTGCAGTGCCGATGTGGGCGAATGCAGGGAAGGCATCCAGACCTGCGCCGACAAGAAATGGAGCAACTGCATAGGAGGCATAATGCCTGTGCCTGAAACATGCGACCGCAAGGACAACAACTGCAACGACGTGATAGACGACCTGCCTGCAGGCGGATGCGGCTGTTACGGCGGCGCCGACAAGACAACAGAAACCTGCGATGGCGTGGACAACGACTGCAACGGCATAGTCGACGACATCGGCGGCAAGGACTCGGTCGATGAAACAAAATGCGGCTGTTACGACAACGCGTACGCGAAAGGCGCGAAGCCTGAGACCTGCAACATGATTGACGACGACTGTGATGGCGTAATCGATAACGTCAGAGATGGTGCTTCAGTCGAGGCGGCCAGATGCGCATGCTACAACGACGCGCTCCCCGGCGTCGAAAGCTGCAACAAGATTGACGACGACTGTGACGAAGCGACGGATGAAGACTGGGCGAACGTAGGCCAGACCTGCGGCGACGGCATATGCGCTGGCGTTTTCATCTGCTCGGAAGACGGCAAGACGCTCGTCTGCAACGGCGGCCAGCCTGCGACCGAGGTGTGCGACGAAAAGGATAACAACTGCGACGGAAGGATAGACGAGGGCTGCCTAGGAGGAGCGGAGGTGGGCAGCTGCGAGAACGGCATGCAAGACGGCAAAGAGGAAGGCATCGACTGCGGCGGCTCCTGCCCGAACCCGTGCGCCGGTCCGACGCAGCCAATCCAGAGCGGCACATGGATGATAGTTTTCATCGCGCTGGTAGTGGTGATAGTCGCGGTCGGCATAGTGCTGGTGTTCGTCAAGCCTTGAGGGAAAGAAGGGGGTAGAAAATAAGATGAGGGGCATTTCACCGCTGATAGCAACCATAATGCTGATAGCCTTTTCTCTCGTGGTTTCAGGCATTTTCTACGCATGGATTTCCCAGTTCTCGTATTCAGAGCGCGAGGAATTCCAGGTCTGCTCGAAGGCCCAGATAATCCTGCAGAAGGCCTACTACAACGCCGAAAGCGGCAACATAAACCTTGTGGTTTACAACACGGGTTCCGTTCCCCTCACAGGCTTCGTTGTGCTGATCTCTTCCGAGCAGGAGACCAAAACCAACAAGGATTTCCTGAAGAAGAAAGTTGAAGCGAATGACATAGGGCTTTTCCCCGTAAGACAGGAAACAGGCATCAAATCGATGGTAGTCCAGTCAGTAGAATGCAGGAACGCACAGGACATGGTGTCTGTATACGACGTGGAGGGACTGTAAAAATGCACAACAAGATTTTGTCCTTATTTTTCGCCGCAGTTTTCGCCGCGTTTGCATTCATGCTTATATCAGCCTTCCCTTCCGCGTCTGCCCAGGGCAGCTCGCCGTTAAACGTGAGCAAAACCTGGTCATGCAGCAGCGGCTTCTCCTGCTCGAGCGAAACGCTCGGCATATGTGGCTCGACCTTCCAGCCTTACCTTCCCATGAACTACAACCAATACACCTTCAACTTCAACGCCCCGAAAGTGGCTGCCTATAAATGCACTATAACAGCCGTAGCGAACCATTTCGACTACCCTGCCGGAGGTCCGCAAGAGACAAACGAAGTCACTGAAATCGCGCTAAACGACAAGGCGGTCGGAAGGACGCTTGACACGGCCTGCCCGCCGGGTGGCGTGTGTGAGAACCCGTGCCTGCCGCAGTGTGCCGGCATATGCTCTGGATGCCCCTGCGTCTGTCCCATGTGCACCACCAACATGGGCGGAGATCCCAATGTGCTGCGCGGCGGCAATCAGCACGCTTTCAGCGGCAAGATATGCTTCAAGGTTAAACAGGCCCTGCTTGACCTCGACGAAGGGAAAGACAAGGCCCAGGTGCTGGGCGTTGGCGGTTCCACAAACAGGAACTACATACAGATAAGGTACAGGAACTGGGAAGGCGAAAGAAACATCGAGCCGAGGGCAGGCTATTGCATGGATTGCGGCGTTCCCCAGGGATGTTATGACTGGTGCACACTTTTAAGCAACATAAAAGAGATCCCAGCAATAGTGGACCACACATACAAAGTGGAAGTGAGTTCCGACCGTAAGACTGTGACATTTTCAGATCAAACTTCAGGCAGCACCATAACCCTTTCGACTCCTGCCGACAGGCTTGCATATTACAGCGGGCTCAACCTTGGCAAATACTGCGGCCCTGGCGATGGTTGCAGCTGGCTCCACGGAGCATATTTTTTCGCGCCTGCGGGAACGGTCGAGGTCTTTGACTGCGGCGGCGACGGTGACGGCGATGGCGAATGCAAGGAAATAGGCGAGAGATGCAGCATAAGCCTTGGTGACTGCTGCGCCGACTTGCGATGCCTCAAGGCGGGAGGGTATAACTACTGCACGGATTGCGGCGACGGCACTTGCGATACAGAGTATGGTGAAAACCAATGGACCTGCCCGGAAGACTGCGCATGATGTGATATTATGATGTTTATGGTATTGTTTTTCGGAGGTGTTGGAGATGAATAAAAAATTTGCGTTTTTGGTTGCATGTGCTTTGATGGCAGTTTTTGCGTTGGTGGTGCCTGCTATTGGCAGGGCGGACGTGTGCGAGATATGCGAGGACGTGACGAAAGTCTTCGATCCCGCCAATACGCCGATACTAGGCGAAGTGGAATTAAAGGCGACGGACAACACCATCACCCTCAAGGGCTTCGAGAGCCACGGCCTCAAGTCGGTCACCATCGAATGCGAGATACTCTGCGGCAGGAAGGTGGGAGATCCCTGCTGCTACGATTATACCAAATTACCAGGCACGCAGTGGTATTGCGGCATCCCATGGATGTACTGCGACCAGCAGAATCAGAACGGCGTATGCACGGCAGACACGACGCCTCCAAACGTTACGCTGCAGAGCAGCATCAGTGATGCTCTTCCCTCCGACCCCGCCGCCGGCTGCACCCAGTACATTCAGAAAATCGTGAATGCCCTCATAAAGTGTGTCGACGGTGAAACAGGGTGCACGGAGTATAGCGAAAGGGTAAAGGTATGGCTCAACAAGGCCGGGCTTCCGGCCACCTGCCCGACCGATTATAACGCTTATTTCGCTTCTGGCCCGGAATACGAAGTGGTAGAACACATGTACATCTGCGCTGCTGCTAAGGATAATGGTGATAATCCTGCTTTCACCAAGAAGCCAATGGAATTCTGCGTGGACACGGATGCACCATACCCGCCTTCTTTGTGGTATGAAAAGCTTGGCGACAATTATGTTGACCTCATATGGACACAGAATCCGCCGTTGAACGATTTTGATCATTACGAGCTTTACAACTCGACGCAAGAGGGCTTCAAGACAGGGCCCGGGACGTATTACGGCTCTTATGGCCCTCCGGTTTACGGAGGCTCTGAGAACAGGCTCAGGATACAAAACCTGAAGCCCGAAAACAAATACTGCTTCAGGGTTCTTGTATTCGACAAGACATATCCGCAGAAGCTGAACAGCTCGTCGAACGAGTTCTGCATAGACACGCTGCAATGCAACCCCGGCGAAAAAACGCTATGCTTCTACGGCTATGATTATGAGACGAAGTACGGCAGCGCCGCGACCGCGGCAGCGATAGGCGTGTGCAAACCAGGCAACGCCACCTGCGCTGACGGCTTCTGGGACTACTGCGAAAACCAGACAGGGCCTTTCCAGGAGGTCTGCAATGGCCTTGACGACGACTGCGACGGTCTGGTTGATAACCAGTGGACCTTTTACAATGCCCCGCTTTTCGATTTCTGCGATGTCTACAGCGACATATCGAAATGCGGCTTCGGCACGATAAGCTGCGTTAATGGCGCATGGCAGAACCCGAAGACGCAGTGCAGCAGCCTTGCAAACAAAGAACCTGAACTCTGCAACGGCATCGATGACGACTGCGATGGCGTAATAGATAACATCGGAGGAGGCACTTCAGTCGAAGCGACGAAATGCAGATGCTATGGCGTGGGCCTGCCGGCTTCAAGAGAAGAAGTATGCAACGGCATAGACGACGACTGTAACGATGAGGAATCCGTTCACGAGGGCATCGATGACGTTTACGACATCTCGACCTGCGCCTGCGCCGGGGGAGCGCATGAGCCCGGCGAGCTGACGGAAAGCTGCAACTCCAAGGATGACAACTGCAACGGGGTGATAGATGACCCGTGGCTGGAGACCCTGGGCTGGGACTGGCCTGATTATACGAACGAATGCGGCATAGGCACCATATGTGAGGGCGGCTACTGGCAGTGCAATGCAGCCAAAAACGGCGTCGTCTGCTCAACCATAGGCGGCAGCAACAATCTTGCCCAGAACGAGACATGCGACAACATAGACAACGACTGCGATAACAGCGTTGATGAGGGCTGCATCTGCTCGCCTGGAGACTGGAAATATTGCGGCTCGAATGATGGCGAATGCATAGAGGGAAGGCAGGAGTGCCTTTCCGGAGGTGTGTGGGGCGGCTGCATAGGGGCCAAGGATTCTTCAACCGAAGTGTGCGACGGCAAGGACAACAACTGCGACAACATAACGGACAACGTGAACGGCGGCAATTCCATCGCTTCTACGAAATGCGGCTGCTACAACAGCAGCGACCCGAAGGCAGAAACCTGCAACGGCATAGACGACGACTGTAACGGCGTGATAGACGACGTGGGAGGCGGCAAATCTGTCGACGCCACCAAATGCCGCTGCTATAACAAGGGTCTTGTCGCTGCATCCACCGAGATGTGCAACGGCATAGACGACGACTGTAACGGCGTCGTTGACGACAAATGGCCAACGCTAGGCAAGACATGCGGCACCGGCGCCTGCGCCGGTGGAGTGATAACCTGCGCGGCCAACGGCAACACGACAATATGCTCAACCGAAACCTCGGGAGGCATGGGCAACACCACGGACAAGAAGCAGCTGGAGATATGCAACGGCGTCGATGACGACTGCAATGGGATTGTTGATGATATTAAGGGCATGCAGTCAGTAGAGGACACGAAATGCGGCTGCTACGGAGGGAAAGCCAAAAGCGATGAAGCCTGCAACAAGATTGACGACGACTGTGATGGAACGATAGACGAGGGTCTTTTTTGCGTGTGCTTCGAGGGCCAGACCAAGCCCTGCGGCTCGTCAATTGGTGAATGTGAGCTGGGCAGGGCGTCCTGCACTGGCGGCGTTTGGGGCGCTTGCGCAGGAGGCAAACGCTCTTCAGACGAAGTGTGCAACATGAAAGACGACGACTGCAACGGGGTGATAGACGACGTGGACGGCGGCTACTCAGTCGAGGAAACGCAGTGCGGCTGCTACAACGGCCGAAACCCGTCCGTGGAAAAATGCGACGGCATTGACAATGACTGCAACCAGGTTATAGACGACGACATAGACTGCAGGTGCAGTGAAGGCGAGGAGATGCAGTGCGGCTCCAACGTCGGAGAATGCACTCCTGGCGTCAAAAAGTGCGTCAACGGAAAATGGGGACAATGCGCCGGAGGCATTATGCCTTTGCCTGAAACTTGCAACGGCAAGGACGACGACTGCAACGGCGTGATTGATGACGTGGACAGAGGGAATTCCATAGGCTCAACCAAATGCGCGTGCTACAACAGGTTCGCAGCTCCCGGCGCCCAGAACGAGATATTCAACGGCATCGATGACGACTGCGATGGCATAACAGATGAAGGCTTCGGGGGCGAAGAGGAACCGGCCCACTGCCATAACATGATGAAAGACGGCGACGAGCAGGGAGTTGACTGCGGAGGTTCGTGCAAGACGGCATGTGCTGCACCTATCCCTATAAACACATGGATTCTGGTGTTCGCAGTCCTCGCTGCGATAATAGCGGTATTCGGGATATTCCTGAGCTCCTTCTGGAAGAAGGAGACAAAGTCGCTGTTCGACAGGATGAAGAAATGATAATTAAGCACGAGAAAAACGTAGTCGGACAAGAGCAAATATGAAGGATAGAATGAAAGGTAAAATGGCCATCTTGGGCACTGTCGTTTGCTTATTCGCAACAATGATAATGCTTGGTTTTATGCAGACCGATACAGCAAGGGCCGCTGCTACTGACGCCTCATTCAGCGCGACTTTCACGTGCGCCAGCGGCTTCCCGTCAGGCGGCTGCTACAAGAAAGACTGCATGGCCGAATATGGGCTTAATATGAACAACAACCAGTACACCCTGAAGTTCAACGCTCCGAGGGCGGCTGATTACAAATGCACGATAACCGCCGTCACAAACGATTTCAGCTTCAATTGCGGCTCTCCGCCGTATAATCCCAGCGTCGCGGAGCCCAACGAAAAGACGCAAGTCATACTGAACGACAAGGTTGTAGGCACGACTGATGACAGCTACTGCAATACTGTGAGCGAATGCGTGCATCCGCCATGCGTAAACAATGTGCCCAGCGACGTGGGAGGCCTTTCGAATCCCACGTGTTTCAGCGGCTATAGCGACAGCAAATTCTGCAAAAGCGGCTCTGTCGAATTCAAAATAGGAAACCTAATCCCGGACGAACTTAATGATGCCAGGGCCGGCGAGGGAGAGGATGTGAGATACGTAATTTTTGACATGAGCAACACCAGGAGCAGGGTTTATTCAGGTGTAAGTTTTGTATATTTCCCAGATATAGACAATTACGTGGTCAAAACAGGTGTAGGCACATGCGAGGAATGTTCGTGTTGCCCGTGCTCTGAGGGTGCCATCAGGGACGGATGGTGTGGGGAAGGAATAACCCGAGGGAACAGCCCTACGTTGGAAGGTAATAAAAAGTATAAGATAACATGGAACTCAGATGCTCATTCGATCTGCATCAAAAAGGAGGGTGATGACGAAAGATGCCTGGTCCTAGCGATGCCTCTCAGCTTTGAGTTCAATTCCTACTGCTTGGGAAACGAATGCCAAGGCAAAACACAGTGGCACAATGTTTGGGCGCAGAAATTCACCAACATGCCCGTAACCCTTGAGAGTTTCACATGCAATAGTGATGTTTACAGCGCATCGCAAAGCTGCCCCGGCTTCTCCAACGGAGTGGTTTATAATGGTAACTGCGGCGGAGGAAGCACATTGAAAGCCTGCGGCGCTTCCTGCACAATCGACAGCCAGTGCCAGAGCGGCACCTGCACGAATTACATATGCTACAACTGCTGTGGCGACGGAGTGTGCCAGACAGTCAGGGGTGAGACCGGGGCGAATTGCAGGAAGGACTGCGGCAGCGACAGGGATTGCGATAATGACGACGACTGTGATGATTGCGAAATGTGCGTTTCCGGTAGATGCAGGTCAAAAATAAAATGTTATTAGAGTTTATGAGATATTCGTTTAGTTTAAAGAAGGGGGAGGAGGCAAAATGAAGAAAATCGTTGTGTTTTCAGCGTTTTTTGCAACTTGTATTATGCTTTGTGTCAGTGCCGCATCAGACGCCATGCCGCCAAAAGTGGACCTGACGTTTTCCTGCGGCAGCGGCTTTGGCGGGTATGGATGTTCCACGGGAAGTTACGGTATCTGCTCGCCGCAGCCTTACCTTCCTATGAACAACAACCAATACACCCTGAAGTTCAACGCCCCGATGGCGGCTGCTTACAAGTGCACGATAAAAGTGACAACTAACCACTTCGATTATGACGGCCAGCCCGAAACCAACGAGGTCACGGAGGTTTCGCTAAACGACAAGACAGTCGGCAAAACCGATGACACATTGTGCCCGCCCGGCGGCATAGTAATACCGCCCGACCTGTGCAACCAGCAATACGGCGATAATGTTTATGCGTGCAATCTGGATTCCGCGTGCAGTTGGCAGAACGGCGGTCCCGGTTGCGGAACTGTGGAAAACTGCGAAGAGCTAAATAACCAATGGCACTGCGAGCTGCGCGTATGCTACTGGAAGGGAAGCGGTACAGTGCCATGCAGAGGCCTCAGAGACGAGGGCACCGACTGGAAGTACCCGTCAGACCCTTATCATCCCTGCTCTCAATGGGACGGGAAAGAGTCTCAATGCAACGACTATTCATGCCATCCCGGCATTTTATGCTGCTACGACAGCGCTGCGGGCAAATGCAATCTTGACTATTGTCCTGTGTGGTACAAGACAAGGGTCGAATGGAAATATGATGAGTGGTCAGCCAAATACAGCCTCGACGCCGCGCAAGCAGAGGACGAATTGAAGGCGCATTGCGAGGGCGGGACAGTTAAAGATGTTGACAATTATTTCGTGATTCCTTCAGGTTGGTGCCAATGGGACAGCGGATGGGATATCAGACCGAATAACTTCGACTTCCCGTGCAGGTGTGCTTCCGGCTACGACCGCACCAACCCCAATTCTTACATCAACAGGAACGGCAACTGCCAGATAATACCACCAGCAAACAAGGAGTGTGGAGAAGCATGCACGTCCGACAGCGAATGCAAGAGCGGTTCATGTGTGAATTTGAAATGCTACGACTGCTGCGGCGACGGCGTATGTCAACCCGACCGCGGAGAAAATCACGATAACTGCCCCGAGTCCTCAGGCAAGGACTGCAGATGGTGCTTCAAGGACAGCTACTGCGACGAAGGCCAAATATGCATGGGTGCGCCCGACGGCAACTGTGTGCCTGCTATTTAGAGGTAGTGCAGGGATATGAGTTAAAATAAATTGCTATATGAGAATGTATTCCAAACCCATGTCAAAGGCCAAGGTAACGCTCAAGACCTTCGTATGCCAGGAGACAACAACAGAAATATACCCCAGCTGCCCCGGCTGATTGCTGATTAGATTAAAATAAGGGCAAATGAAAATCAGGGCAGCTTTATCTCTGAAAGAAGCGAAACGTATTTCTCCAGCCTCTTTATCTCATTCTCAAGGGTTTCTATCGCCTTCAGCACGTCTTCCTTGTCTCTCCCCTGTAGTTTCTGCAGTCTTCCCTTCCCCTGCTCGAACTCGAGAAGCGACTCCGATATCCCCTTCTTCACCCGCATGAGGAATATCCTTTTCAGCGACTCGAGCAGGTTACCGCTCAGCTCTATGTACAGCTTCCTGTCCCTCGATTTCTTGACCTTCTTGACTATTCCTAATATCTCGAGAAGGTCCATGCTGAGCGAGACCATCGATATCGAATATCCCGTTTTCTTCGCTATTTCCTGGAGGGGCAGCGAGCCGCCACCGACAATGAGCGCGGCTATGATGTTGCCGTGTATGGGGGAGAAGCCCATGGATTTTGCCAGCTCGGAGAAAGTGTCATAAATCTTCTTCTCTATTTCGCGTATCTCGCCATCGGTCATTTTGCATCCGCTAGTTAATTTTATAAATTCCTGCAATATACTAATTATTAATTGAACATTTAAAACTTTTTAAAACTTTCAAATTAAAGCCCCCGAGGCTTGTTTGGAGTGGTCTGATGCCGCAGGAAAAGAAAAAGGAAGGCAGCGTGGAAGCCGTGAAACTCCCTCTTGTCACGGCTTCCGTATGCCCGGAGTGCCTGAAGATAATTGCTGCCACGATATTCGAAGAGGACGGCAAAATCTGGATAAAGAAGAAATGCGACGAGCACGGCGAAGTCGTGGAGCTTTACTGGGGTTCTGCCGACATGTACAAGAGAGCTTCGACTTTTGCCTACGACGGCAGGGGCGTTGAGAACCCGAACGTGGCGAAAGCGAATCCTGTCTGCCCGAAGGATTGCGGCCTCTGTTCGCTCCACAAATCCCACACAGCGCTTGCGAACCTCGTCGTCACCAACCGCTGCGACCTCAACTGCTGGTACTGCTTTTTCTTCGCCAAGAGGGCGGGATACGTTTACGAGCCGTCGCTTGAAGAGCTGAGGAAGGCGGTGAAACTGCTGAGGGATGAAAAACCGGTTCCCGGCAACGCGCTCCAGATAACGGGAGGCGAGCCTTCGCTGAGGAACGACATAATTGACATAATAAAGATGACAAAGGAGGAAGGCGTCGAGCACGTCCAGTACAACACCAACGGCATACGTTTTTCCCAGGACCCGGAGTTCGTGGCGAAGCTGAGGGAAAACGGCATAAACACGGTTTACCTTTCGTTCGACGGCGTGACCCCGCAAACGAATCCCAAGAATCACTACGAAATCCCGCAGGTCCTTGAGAATTCGAGGAAGGCAGAGGTCAGCCTTGTGCTCGTGCCTACCATAATCAAAGGGGTCAATGACAGCGAAGTCGGCGACATCCTGCGCTTCGGCTTCAGGAACATGGACGTGGTCCGCGGCGTCAACTATCAGCCAGTCTCCCTCGTCGGGCGAATGCCTAGGAAAGAACGCGACAAACACAGGATAACAATTCCAGACGTAATACAAAAGATAGAGGAGCAGACTGGCGGCGCGATAAGCAAGGACGATTTCTACCCGGTTCCCTCAATGAAGGTCATCACTGATTTCGTCGAATCGCTTGTCAAGAAGCCGCAGTACTCGCTGTCGACTCATTTTGCCTGTGGCATGGCGACTTACGTTTTCGAGGACAACGGGAAAATGCTGCCGATAACCAGGTTCATAGACATCGGCGGCCTTTTCGAATACGTCGAGGAGCAGGCTGAAGAACTGCAAAAAGGCAAGAGCAAATACGTCGTCGGCGCCAAGATGTTCTTCAAGCTCAACTCTTTCATAGATAAGTCGAAAGCACCCAAAGGCTTCTCGCTGGGCAAAATAATCTATGACGCCCTGATGAAACACGATTACAGTTCACTGGGCGCGTTCCACCGCAAGTCACTGTTCATCGGGATGATGCATTTCATGGACACCTATAATTATGACATAGAGCGCGTAAAGCGCTGCTGCATCCATTACCTCACGCCGGAAGCAATCATCCCCTTCTGCGCCTTCAACGTCATACCTGAATGGTACAGGGACAGCGTGCAGAACAAGTACGGCATTTCTTTTGAAGCTTGGGAGAAGACGACTGGCAGGACCATGAAATCCGACATGTATCAGCGCGACGCCGAAGTGCTGAAGAACTCCGAGCTTTACAGGAAGACGTATGAAGGCTTCCTTAAAGAATAATTTTTTATATATACCAAATATTCCCAAATTCTATTATTGATATGAAAATAATCAAGGTCAGCGAAGCCCTGAAAGACCTTGAGAGGGTCGTGATCGCGAAAGCGATAAGGGAAGGCAGCATACTGGTTTACCCGACAGACACTGTCTACGGCATCGGCTGCAACGCGGAAAAAACCGCCAGCATCGAGAAAATAATAACTGCGAAAGGCCGCGACCCTTCGAAAACCTTTTCCGTCATCGCGCCCTCCAAGGCATGGATAGCGGAAAACTCGAGGATCACGGGCGAAAACGTCAAGTTCATAGACAACCTGCTGCCAGGCCCTTACACAGTCATCTTAAAGGCGAAAAAGGGCATGCCTTACGTCGTTTCAAAGGAAGGGACTATGGGCGTGCGCATCCCCCGCAACGAGTTCTGCGACTTCATCCGTTCGCAAGGCGTGCCTTTCATAACGACTTCCGTCAACCTGTCCACAACGCTGCCCACGACGTCAGTCAGGGAAATACCAGCCGCATTGACCCAGATAGTGGATTACGCGATAGACGCCGGGGAGCTTTCAGGCGAATCTTCAAGGGTTTTCGACATCACCGGCAGGGAGCTGCAGATACTCCGGTGGTGACTTTCAACCCTTGATCTTGAAATTTTACTTCTGGAAAGGGATATTAGCCTATAAAAAGAAGTGAAATAACATTTAAGACAAAGGGTTCATGATGAAGAGAATACTGGATTTTCTGCTACCCAGGGAAAGGAAGTTCATAGACATGCTCATGGCCCAGTCAGACATACTTTACCAGGGTGCCGACGAGTTCAACAATTTCGTCACTAATTTCGATAAACTGAAAGAGGCGGAAATACTCGAAAAGAGAAGCGTGATAAAGGAAATAGAACACAAGGGAGACGATATAACAAGGAGCATTTCCGATGGCCTTCACGAAACTTTCATAACGCCGTTCGACAGGGAGGACATCCTGGACCTGACCCAGAAAATGGATGACATTCTGGATTTCATACATCACACGGCAACAAGAATAGCCGTATACAAAATAAGGCAGATGCCTGCCGACATGACTAAATTCTCAAGGCATATTCTAGAATGCTGCACCATCATCAAAAATTCTATGCATAATCTCAAAAATTACGCCGAAATAAAGAAGGCTATAATAAGCCTGCATAACATCGAGGTCGAGGCGGACAAGCTCTTTTTCAGTTGCGTGGAGGAAATTTTCGAGAACAATCATGACACAAAGGAGCTCATAAAATTCAAGGAAATTTACGAATCAGTCGAAGAAGCGATCAACATGTGCGACGAGGTTGGCGACACACTCGGAGCGATAGTGATAAAGCATGGTTAGCCTTGAAATTCTTGTTCTTATCGGGATTTCTACCGCGCTCGTTTTCGATTTTCTGAATGGTTTTCACGACGCTGCGAACGCGATAGCGACGATTGTTGTGACCAAGGTCCTCACGCCGCACCAGGCGGTCCTGATGGCGGCGCTTGCGAATTTCGTGGGAGCGTTCGTGTTCTCGGTTGCAGTCGCGGAAACGATAGGCAAAGGCATTGTCAACCCCAGCGCGGTCAACGTTTACATAATACTTTCAGCCATCTGCGGCGCGATAGCATGGAATATCATCACGTGGCTGCTCGGCCTTCCGGCTTCCAGCAGCCACGGCCTCATTGGTGGTCTCATAGGCAGCGTTCTGATAACAAGCGGCACAAGCTTCCTAAACCTTTCCGGCATAATGACGATATTCGCCTTCATATTTTTTGCACCCCTGCTCGGATTCGTGGGAGCGACCTTCTTCACTATCCTTATAATGAACATTTTCAGAAGGCAGCATCCTGTGAAGCTCGCCGCCCTGTTCAAACGGCTACAGTTGTTTTCATCGTTCTTTTACAGTGTGGGGCACGGAACGAATGACGCCCAGAAAACCATGGGTATCATCACCGTCCTGCTGTTCAGCGCCGGTATGCTGAGCACTTTTCACGTGCCGGTCTGGGTCATCCTTTCCTGCCATGCGGCCATATCCCTCGGAACGTATCTTGGCGGCTGGAGGATAGTGAAGACAATGGGCACGAAAATAACGAAGCTTCATCCGTTCGAAGGCTTCTGCGCAGAAAGCTCGGGCGGAGTCGTCCTGTTCTTTTCGTCCATCTTAGGCATTCCTGTAAGCACGACTCATGTCATTTCAGGCTCCATAATGGGCGTCGGGGCAGTGGAAAGCTTCAAGAAAGTCCGCTGGGTCACAGCGCGAAAAATGCTCTGGGTGTGGATACTTACCATACCCGCCACGGCCCTCATTTCCGCGGGCTCTTACATCATCATAACCTCATTTTTATAGGTGAAGATTATTATTCTGCTATCACCAATAATTTTTCATGAAGTTCATCCACGAGTATGAGGATTGCATCGTGGGCCTGTTTGTGGGGATAGTTATCATAGGCCTTTCGGGCATGTACTTCAGGCTTCCCACGTTCCGAACGTATGTGTGGGGCGCTGTCATGGTAGCCTCGCTGCTTTTCACCATCTTCGACCTCCGCCATACGTTCAAGGAACTGAAAACGCATCGCATTGTTTTAATTCTGCTGCTGCTCAACAATGCAGTTGACCTCGTGCTCGAAGCCGGACTCGCAGCCTACCTTTTCCGCGTGAACATACCCTACATATCATATTATCTCAACCCCTATTTCGCGC
Organism: Candidatus Aenigmatarchaeota archaeon; assembly: GCA_041489155.1. Lineage (GTDB taxonomy): Archaea > Aenigmatarchaeota > Aenigmatarchaeia > QMZP01 > QMZT01 > JBGPQP01. The sequence goes on along the minus strand of JBGPQP010000014.1, from coordinate 881 downwards.
AGGCGCAGATGCTGTTTTACATAGGCATGTTCTTCATAGCCAGCTCAGTTTTATGGATAATAGAATCGACCTTCAAGCTCAGAAAAAAATGATTTGCTCGCTTAGAATTTTGTGGTAACCATGTCTTTAAATACGTTTAATTTATAATATTATAATTCAAAAATTTCTATTGCAAAATTAAAATTGAGGGGTGGCATCAGGATGGCGAAAAATGTGGTTGAATCTCCAAGCAAATTCTCAATAAAAATCGAGAACGTTGTCGCTTTTACATCTCTGAACATAAAAATTTCCCTTAACAAGATCGTCAACACAGTCGAGAACACTGAGTACGAACCGGAGCAGTTCCCGGGTCTCGTCTACAGGCCCGCGAGCCCGCGATCCGCCGCCCTGATATTCTCTTCCGGGAAAATATCATAAAGGGCTGAAACCCTTTCCAGGGAGGCTAAGGCATTCTGCAAATCAAGGTTCGCTGAGGCCAGGAACTGCGCCGGACCAAACACATATCCCAGGTAGGCTTGAAAGGCAAGCAAAGACCCGAGGCTCCAGTCCCCTTTGATGACCCAGTAGCCCCCCAGCGCCAGCACAACAGCCCGGGCGATGCTGGGCATGGAATTGATCGCCAGGTTGGCCACCGAAGCCACGGTCGATTGTTCCAGGGAGATTTGAAAGGCGTTTTTCATTTCGGACATAAGACGGTTTAAGGCCCTCCTTTCTGATGAGAAGGCCTTGATCAGAGAGACCGAGGACAGCGACTCCTGAAAACGGCTCGTCACATTGGCACGCTGCTCCATGCCCTGATGGCTCAATACATGAATCCTGCGAGAAAAGTAACGGACGCAGAAAACGAGCCCGGGGAGAACGACCAGAACACCGACGGCGAT
>JBGPQP010000013.1:0-24855 GCA_041489155.1 Candidatus Aenigmatarchaeota archaeon | reverse complement strand
CGCATACGTGAACGGGTCATACACGCAACCACACGAAGCTCCACAGTTCCCCAAGGCGTCCCTCGTTCCAAGCTTGGTGCCGCTGCACTGGCTGGTCGTCTGGATGCAATACGCGTTATTCACCGTACTCGGCAGCTCGCATTGTTCGAAGCCGTCGACCACGCCATTCCCGCAGAACTGGCAGTCCTGCCATGTGCTGCACTGGTTCGTACCCGCACCTTCCACTAGGCTGCATGCCTGTAACTGGTAATCGCAAACCTTATGCGAGCATCTCGGGTCATTATAACTTATCGATGGCGTGCATGAACCTTGGTCGCAGCTACACCCATTGGTGCAAGCACCCTGTGATGGATAATCGTAATAATCCTTTCCCACGCACCCATCCTGCTGACATGTGCAGTCGCTGTTTACTGCGCAACTCGCATCGCACACGCCCTTCACGCAATACGTGTTTGTGGGTGGCGGTGAGCAGCTGGCTGTGCAGTTGGTGCACGTGCAATTGCTTCTGCACGAATTCTGGCACGAGCCATTTACGGTAGTCGAATCCTTCACCTTGTCGCTGTCGTACTCCACAAGCTTTGTCGTATTACAATAATCATTGTACGTCTGGGAGCATGTAGAATTAGCGCAGCCATGCGTAGCGTCGCATTGTGCGCTGCAGTTAAGCACGCTGCACGTGTGCGTCAGATTCTGCTCACCTGTAGTACACCTGTCATGCTCTTCATCACAAACGCTTACGAAGCCTGCTCCATAATCCCACGTGTACGAATTTGCATCAGGAACGTTGTCACATCTTGCAACCATCGGTATGTTATACTGGCTGCAGTTCTTTGTGGCACCATTACATACTCCTGCCGTACAAACATCATTATCTCTGCACCAAAAGCCATCGTTACAGCTCGTCCCATCCGGTTTGTTCCTGTTCTGACCAGTGTCAACCCAGTTAGTCTGGGTAACATTGTAATAACAATCTACAGCAGGCGAAGTGCCGCAGTTATAATCCCTGTATTCCTGCTTCTTCTGCTCCTTCTCCGTGCACTCGCCCGTGCTTACCCACTTAGTTTCGGTCGTGTTGTACCACGCATCAAGCGAATTACAATTAAATGCAGTCCCATTGGTGCAAAGACAAGTCGAGCACCAGCCGCAAGTCCTGCCCGTGTGCTTAACGCTGCCGTCGCAGTAGTCTGGACAACCGCTGTTCAGGTCGCACTCAGCCCCACACACGTCTTTGACGCAGTTGTACACGAACGGGTCATTCGTACAGCCACAACTGCCATCGCAGTTGCCGTAAGCATCCCTCGTTCCTAGCTTCCTGCCCGAAGGCTGGCATTGTGAAGTATTTTGTATACAATACGTGTTGTTATAGGTATTAGGCAGCTCGCACTGTTCGCCCGCATTTACAGCACCGTCGCCACAGTATGAAGTAAGCGTGTTATCAACGAACACGCACTGTCTCTTTATTATTTCGGTCTTATTAACGTTGTCAACGCTGTAGTATTCAATCATGTGGCATGATTCCTGCTGTATCTGGAAAGGTGATAAATATATGTTAAATTGCCCCCCAACAGGTGGTAATGAGACAGTATTGGCAATTAATGTAACATCTTTTTGTGCCAATGCTCTTCCGTTTAGTGTTGCACCATTAAGTAGCGCAATCGTCGATGCACCCGAACCACCAAGAATATTTCCATTGAAAACAGATGTTGTTCCAAGTGTCGTTGTGCCAGCGACCACCCAGAAGATGTTCTTTGCCTGTGCATCGCCACTTAGGATAACCTTCTTATCAGAGCTGATACTGAGAGTTCCTGCTATCTGGAATATCCATACATCATTTGGGCCGCCCGAGAGGGTGACATCTGTTGGTATTGTCACGTCAGTACTCCATTTGTAGACACCGGGGGCGAGTGTCATCCCGCCAATATTTCCAGCTCCAAGTTCAGTATAATCCGGAGTTCGTCCGGAGAGATTGGTGTACGCTGCTCCCATGTCGCTTACAGCCGCGGTCAGTAAGACCGGGTCTATTACCTTACACGAAGGGCCAGCATCATCGACCGTGTATATTGTCCCATTCACTTCTGGACATTCTAGTCCAGTAATAGCTGCACCGGTGATTGGACTCGTTCCAACATCTCCAGTAATAGCAGATGTAGGAACATTGGTGATTCCTGATTTTGACAGAATCGCGAAATTGCCGGCTGTTCCGAGATCTACCCCCCCTCCAGTCTGCTGTTGCTGGCACACGTCATTGCTTAGGCAAGACTCGTTGCCCTGCATAAGTGTTATCCTATACATTGTCTCCTTTATGCCTGATTTGTGCGGACCTGTATCGTCAACTGTCAACATTATAGGTGTCTGTGATGTTATCCATTTCGGATATCCACCTGTAGGTGTCTCTACCAATGGCTGACCATAAGTCTTTGTTGTTGTTGGTGGTGTTTTGTCGACGTAGAACACTTCCACATCTTCTGGCATCGGGTTTCCTAGAGCATCCCAGCATCTTATGCGCAGCTCGTGTTTTGTCTCTTCTGGGAAGTGCACAGGGAATGTGGCATACCAGCCAAAGAATTGCTGGTAATTGTCGTCAAGATAGTAGCCCCATTCGCAGGTTCCCGTAGGGTCAGGGTCGTTTGTGTTCACAATTATGTTTGTGACACCATCGAGATAGCAAACATCTGTTGGCGCGTTAGGAGGGCATTGTCCGTAGTATGGCCCTTCTATCACTTTCGTTATTTCTATTGTTGATTGCACAGTTTCGCCTCCTCCCGAACTGCCTCCGAAGCTGGAAGCAAAACTGCCGTAACTGCCAGAGCTCGAACCTGAGTCTGAACCTGAATTTTCGTTGTCGTTGTTATTCTGTGGCGGTGCCTGCGGTTCAATGCCGTTTTCATAAAAATCCAAGACTTCAATGCCATTATGCTTTCCGTTGTCACCGTTGCCCGTCATAAGGCCAGTGTCCGAGATTTTGCCGGACGTAGGTCTGACGTACATGATCAACGAAAAAACGCACAAAATTAATATTGCCAGCCCCAGGCTGTATTTCACGAAACCTTTATTCAGTATTCCTTTCAACATAGCTATAATCACCTCACCATGATGTACTATTTTTAATTCAGAGTAAATTTTAAATAATGCACGTTTTCCAAGATTTTGGCCCAGCCGCAAAGAACGTGCTCGGGCCTGAAATCATAGCCTTCCTTGCCTTTCAGAATCTTGCCGTCAAGATCCTTGAAATGCTCGCAATTCTGGCATGAAACCCTGAACATGACGCCTCGTTCCTCCCTTGGGCAGTTTATCATCCAATCGAAAACCTTCATTCTGTTCATGCCAATCATCTCCTCTATAGCGTGACCGTTGTTAATCATGACTTCCGTTTCGCCGAAAGGCTTGTAGTTCATCCTGCCCATCTTCTTCCTTTCAAGCATGCCAAGCAGCTTTTTCGTGTAATCCAGCTTGAAGTCAAGAATTTTAGCTACCGTTCTGACAGGCACTCTCTGGTTCATGAGCACCAGCTTGAATGCAAGATCGACACCGGTTTTCAACTCATAATTATCGTCCATCATATCACCTGTGATAGCCAAACAACTCAGATCTTTTTGAATTCTTGGTTCTTGGTGGTAAGCTTTAATAGCTTACGTATATTTAATTCCTAATAAGTAATGATAAAACCAGGATCACAGCAGTTTAAGGTTCTTTGTTATTTTGTCTACCCTCCCGTCTTCCGCAGGTCCTATGCCCATTGCCGTCACGGTTCCCGGTTCGAGCTGGGTTTTTCCTGCGTCGCGGATAACGGCGTACGGCAGCCTGGCCTCCTTAGCGCGTTCCTTTATTCCCATAAACTCTTTTATGTCATTTACTGAGACAACAATCTTTTTCATCCCCTCGTTTTCCCAGCCTTCTATGTCGCGAGAATCAGCTTTTTTGTAGGCCTCGAGAGAGGCATGCGCTACCTGGGCGGCGAGCTTGCCCTTGTCCATTTTCAAATCCCTGCGAACGACTATGACCTGCTTGTACATGTTTTAGAATTGTGTTGCTTGGATATAAATTGAAAATATATATAGTTAGAAATTGAAAATAATCTGTAATAATCGCGAGGTGGTTTGATGGGAGTTCTGGATGACATAGTAAAAGACAAGGAAGAGTTCCTTGAGAAGCTTCTGGAGATTCTCGAAGGAAAGGAGACGAGGACCAAGATAAACCTTAACGGCGTTGAATTCAAGGTAGGCAAGTCCAAGGTTAAAGTTAACGGCAACATTGAGTTTATCATAGTCCCTTTTGAAAACAAGAAATAAAGCCAGAGTGTCTTTATGGATATTCTTGCCGACATTTTCAAGAGCATAGTGGGAAAAGCGCATTTCATGATATACATGGGCAACACCCCCGCAGCTGAAATAGAGATGAAGGACAAGGAAGTTATGGTCGACATCGTTAACCCCATTGCCCTTGTGGAGCTGGGTATAGAAGAATTTATTTCTAAGAAAGGCACGCAGGACATCGAAGTCATAAAAAGGATAAAGGAAGCAGGATACAGGATAAAGATTCGCTATAAAATGCTTGAGATGGAACTGTAGATTAAGTTTTAGAATATTATTGCGAATTCTAGCTTGGCAATCCTATCATTATAAAGGCAGTATCTTTCAACCGGCACAAGCGTTTTGTCATCAGGTTTGCTCCCGACTACTCCATAGTTTGTTCCGTTGAGATCAGTGAGATTGAAGAAAAAATCATAGCCGCCGGTCAGCATCGTTCTGGTCCTGTTGTATTCACTGCCTCCCATCGTCAAAAAATAGGAAACCTTAGCCGCATCAAGAACGTTTTCCTCGGTAGCGAGGCCTATCGTGTTAACGTTCGATGTATTCCAGTCTTCTGGTATGCCCTTTGTTCTGACAAGAGAGTCAGATACGGACAGGGCGAGGTTCTCAGTTTCGTCAAAAAGTATCTGCTGCTCGTTTTGCCTGTTCACGTAATTCCATAAAAAGAACAGAGGCATCAGGACCATGAGAAAAATCACTATTGACGTGATCAGATCAAGGGACCACACCTGTCCCCTCTTCCTTTTCATGTTATTATCACATTTTATTAAGATAAGACAACAGCACCGTTCACGTTGGTTAAAGTGTTTTCTCCCCTTTTAACGCTGCCGGTTATGTTCGAGGCAAGCAACTTGCTTGTATAGGAAACTCCATTCAGCTCAAGCCAGAGCGTGTTTTCATCTATAGTAATGGCGTAATCGCTTACGCCTATTTTTTCAGGCACGGCTAAGCCTATTGAAAAACCGTGGCCCTCAAGGTAGACAGTATTTATCCTGCCGCTTATCAGATTAAGTATCCTTCTCGCCTCGAAGTCCATCGAAGATTTTTCCGCGTTCGCGATGTTGTTCCATGCGGCGAGGGCGACGATGGTTATGCCTAACAGAAAAACCCCGAAAATCATCATGAACTCGATGGCTACCTGAGCTTTCATGCTCTCTTCTCCTTTTTGTATTCCAGATAGGAATAAACTACCAAGTAGACCGAAAATAAAATTACCGGAGCCAGGACGATGAAAATCGCGTAATCAGGCAGTAAGATTCCGCATAAAGAAATTATGCCTGCTGCCTTGAACAGCTTCCCGCCAATTCTGTGGGTTTTATTCCAGACCTTTTCGCTGCTCATGGTCCACGGTGTGCGTATTCCTATGAACCAGTTCTGCTTCGCGTTGGCTATGAGAATGCCGCAGTAGAAAAACAATATGCCGAAGGCCGGTGAAAGGGCCTGTATCATGTTGAAGCTCATCCCCATTGCCCAGGAAAGCGTGAGCAGGTAGACGTATAAAAAGAACATAAGGATGAGCACAATGAACCGTTCATAATGCATCCTGAATTTTTCAATGTTCGCTTTCAACGGGTCCATCCTGGGTATCGCTTCAAAAAGCAGCAGGAAGCAACCCATGAGCAGGGGGACCAAGAACATGCCCCCGAATTTTGGTGTGTAGTCATCGACCTCGCCCTTTATGTTCCAGTGCGAAGGTATGATGTCAGGTGCCTGGCCGTAAAAATATATGCCTATTGCAAATGAAAGCAGCACTACGCCGATGGCGACAATTTTCATTTTTTTCATTTTTTCACACATCTCAAGTCCGATTACAAATCAAGCAAGCGTCACGTTTACGTAGTCCCCTTCGGCCTTAAGCATGACCATATAGAGCCCTTCTTCGGTTGGAAGATTTCCCTGGAGCTGTGCGATCGACGTGGCAAAAACGTCTACTGTTCCCGAAGATGACAATATCTTCATGTTTATCTCGTTTCCAGAGATGTTTATATCCTGCACGCCCCGCGGTATATAGATTTCCAATCTTATCCTTGCATCCATCCTCTGCGAATAAACTAGGTCGGCCTTCTTCGCTATCTGGGTTACTGCGTTCTTGGCATATGACAACGTGAACTGGTCGTTGGTTTCCGTTTGTATTTGTACCAGATAGATCCAGATGGGAGTAAGAAAAGCAAGTACGAATATAGCTATTACCATGAACTCGAAAGCAGTCTGGGCCCTCATGATTATTCTTTATTGAGGTCTCAATAAAAACGTGAAAGAAAGCGTGGGTTTCGTTATTTTCATATAACCATATCAACAACTATAAGAATTCCTCTCCAGCCTGCCGCTCCTTGGGTAGCTTCCATTCAATCCTATTTTATTCCGTTGATGTGTACTTGAAATTCACATCATGCTGCTCGGTAGGAAGTTGATACCCTTCACATTCGAAGGGATAAGCAAGCACGCCACTGGGAAAATTCGCATCAGGACTGTAACATTTCCAGTAAAAGAACGAGCTTGGTTGTACCCAATGAAGGTAGCGGTTCCCTTTTTGAACGGTCGGATTTTCTGACGTATGTGACACTTTAAAAGCAAAAGGGGCCATGGAGTGGGTACCGACATTACCAGCGAATCCAATCAGTTCGCCACGTTTTACCAAGCGTCCAATCATGGCATCGCATGAAATCGCATTTTCTGGGGCCATATAATCGGTGAAGTCATAAAAGAGATGCCCCTGGGCTCGAAAAACCGTTCCCCACTCTTCAATTTCACTTTGATTGTCTTTAAGCACCAGCGGTGAACTCATTAAGTGATAGGTAAATATTATCATCTTTGGCCAATCAGGACTGGCAGACTCAAAGTATAACCCCAAATCATCGAATGGGCTTACTTTTTCTCCCTCTTGAATACGATAAGCAGCGCCCCTGTTGTTGATCCCTATCAGCACCATGTCGACAGGCGCAAGTACGGGCGTTCCGCGTTGAAGTTCGAATTCCATGCTAAACTTATTCTCGTAGGGCTGCCAATCCGGGTGAGCGCCAACTTTGGGGCCTAATGTTATGATATTTGGGTCCGCACCCGTACCGTATACTTCAGGATGAGTATTGATACCTTCCATGCTCGGTGGCGGTGAGGTAATTGCACATGCGCTCGTATTGGGCACTGAAATAGGCACCGACGATGACGTAGATTCTGGAGTCTTTTGTGGTGGTGTTTCAATACCGCCGCCAGACGATTGTGGCTGTTTATTAACACAAAGGCTAACAAGAACTATCAAGATAATTGAGAGTATAGCTATTTTTTTCATTAATCATAATTTAGGGCATTAGCTTATCAATATGATATAGTTGTTTCCCATAGTTATTTTCATCTATATTTTTTATAAAAAAGTTACATGGGGCCGCTGGGATTTGAACCCAGGTATGCGGGTATCTCTTTCGTCACAGGATATTTGGGAAATCCTCAAAATACCCTCAAAGCTCCAATTCGCATTTTCGCTTTACTGGAGCCCGCCAGGATGCCGGACTACCTCACAGCCCCATGCGTAATTAATTGATAAGGGAATGGTTTATAAATTCTTTGAGTCCTTTGATTCCAGAAAAATGCAAACGAGCCCGGCGCGATTCGAACGCGCGGCCTCCAGCTCCGCAAGCTAGCGCTCTATCCAGCTGAGCTACGGGCCCAATCTTGTAATAACGCATACTGCGTATGCGTCGGCATATTAATTCTTTATACTGGAATAAAAATAGCTTATTTTTCAAGTTTAACCGTTTTCGAGCAGTTTCCTATTATTTTTCCGTTGCTGACAAGCTCCATTACGATTTCATAATTTCCCGGAGAAACGCCCGCGCAGCCGTAACAGCTCGGCATGCTGAAAACGAAAGCCTCATCGGTTCTTTCTGGCCCAGCGCTTATGTTTCTTTCTTCGTTTATTCTGTAGTTTCCCCTGCTGTCAGGAATGCCGTAAATTTTCAGGACCACATAACCTTCCTCCGGGAGCAAAATGCTCGCATTGATATTCATCTCCTCCGAGGAATAGTAGATTTCCTTGTCCATCGCAATGCTGATTTCTGGCTCGCTAATTTCTATTTTGTTTATGTCATTTGTTTTAGGAATCAGTATCAAAAAAACAACAAGGGACAAAAAAATCAGCATGGCCGCAACAACAATTTTTCTCCCCTGTTTAAACATAATTTTTTCTTTATAATCCATGAATTTTATTTAATAAATATGGCTAAAAAGGCATTATTGATCTTACTGCCAGCCATTATTCTAATATTTTTATTTCAGGTATTAGTTTTCGCCGCCCCTCCCACCGTAACGCTTGTTTCCCCATCTGACGGCAACGTTTCATCAACAAATAACATCACATTTGTATGCAACGTGAGCGACGATGAAAAAGTTTACAATGTTTCCTTGTTCAATGATATAAACGGGTCTTTCGCTATCTACAACACGAAAAATATCATGGAACTTGATAAAAGCTCCGACACAATGCTCATGTGCAGATTCAACAACTATACGTGTGAGGATGGCGAAACGGGCACCAACACATCGACTGATATTGTCCAGAGCAGGTTTATGAAAGGCGTGCTGATAAACGGCTCTGATATCCTGACATACCCGACTTCGGGTAACATAAACTACAGCAGGGGAACCCTGGAATTCTGGATAAGCCCGAATTACAACACGTCTGACTGGGGAGAAAATGTATATTTGCTTTCAACTGACGGCTACGGAGATGCCGGAGGTAATAGGATGGAAATTTTTATAGAGCCAGGTCCATCCGACGTGCTGTATTTCACTTTTTATGACGATGACAACTACGGCGTGGCCGAGATTTATACAGACAATCCGTTGGGCTGGCACGAAGGCGAATGGCATCACGTCGCTGTCTTATGGGACCTTTACGGCGATTTCGGCGGAGGAAGGAGAGTGGACATGTTTGTGGACGGTTCCAACAGCTCTATGACTCCTGGTGGCAACGAGTACAGCAGCTATGGGTCGGTTTTCGGCACAAATCTTTACTTAGGCAGCAACAACACCGGCGGTAACCAGAAAAGCGTCGTGTTAGATGAGCTTAGGATAACCAACAGGGTACTGGGCGAACAGGAAATAACCGCGTCCTATGACAGAGGTGCTGCTGACCATTATAACGAATCTGTCAATTGGACCATAAGCGGCATACCCGACGGCGCCTATAAATGGGCATGCTTGGCGCATGATAACGAATCAAACAGTTCTTGGTCTTCCAACTATACGTTTTACGTCGACGCAGCCAGCTCGCCTGTGCTGAACAACATCATGCTTTCGCCTTCAAGCGAGGATGACATAGACCCCAATATGAGCATCAGCGTAATTGCGAACGTAACCGACGTAAGTGGTGTTGGCTCTGCCATATTTCAATTCAAGCGATCAGGCGTTTCAACGTGGGATAATGTCAATATGAGCAACATGAGCTCGGATGAATGGAATGCCTCCTTTTCTGTGCCACTCCCTCCAGACACATGGGACTACAGAATATGGTCAAGCGACGTATTGGGGCATAACGCAACCAGCCAGCAATACAATATATCAGTAGATTATGACCACTCGTGGAATGTTTCCCCAGGAAGTCTTGAAGAAAAGAATATAATGTTTAGTACAAACGGAAGTTTGAGTGTAATTGTCATCAACAACACCGGGGATTATCCGTTAAACTTCAGAATATCATCGAATTTTGCTAACACGTATTTCAACATATCGGATCCAAACAGTTTCGATATTCCAGCAAAGGGGAAAGAGCATATAAACATCAATGTAACCTCTCCTTCTGAGCCGGGAATATATCCGCTACGGATAACCGTGAATGCCACCACTACAAATGCCGACCCATACAGCGTAACACTGAATGCAACCATCATTTCCTCATGGAACGGTCCATACCTGATTGTCAGCATTGAGAATTATGAAAATATTGTTCAGCAAAGCAGCGGAGGGGTAAATTACAGCGCAAAGGTGAGAAACATAGGCAACGAGACCGCCGCAAATGTATGGATAAACTGGACACTGCCTTCCGGCTGGTCAAACACGTCGGGGAATCTGGATTATTTTGCGGGCAACCTGAGCAATGGCTCCGTTAGCTGGAACAATATAACCGTTTACATAAGCTCAAACGCGAATGCTGTGGTATCTTCCTTATACGTTAATACCAACAGCTCGAATAACTCTCCCGCTAACGCATCTTTGAATGTATCGGTCATTTGCAACAATCTGGACGACGTCTGTGGTGTAGGGTGTTCCTACGTCACGGACAACGACTGCTCCATCCCTTCGGGAGGTAACACTGGAGGTAACACCGGAGGAAGCATTGACCTCGCGCTACCCGCCGAAAAAAAGAATTACGAGATAATTCTGACCTTCCCGGGCAGGCTTGACATAAACCGCGGGGAAAACAAGACGCTGAATATAGGAGTCGAAAATAAGGTAATTGGAACGGAACTGAAAAACGTCTACCTGTCACTTTCCGGTTACCCGCAGACATTCATGAAGATTGCGCAGCCATATATCAGCTCAATAAAATACGGTGAAACAAAATACTTCGAAATCGAAATACGGGCCCCCAGTTATGCGGTTAACAACAGATACGATTTGAACGTTACGGTCAGAGGGCAGTTTGTCGAGGCTTCAAAAAACACCAGTGCCGTGAAAATATCAACACTCTCGCTCATAACCCACAGGTTCATAGAGAACAAAACCCTCCAGTATTATGAAGCTGCAAAGGAATCCATACTCGAAATGGAGAAGTCGGGTTTAGAAAAAAGCAAACTGGAAGAAATTATCGACGAAATAGAAAAGTCGCTTGACGAAGGCAATTACGACAAGGTCAAGGAACTCTCTGAAAGCGTGGTAGAAGCCAAAAATCTTGCCTTCGAACTCGACAACAAAATAAACGACCTTGAAAAAAACATCGGCATCATGAAAAACCAAAGCGTGAATCTGCCGGAAACAGAGAAAATGCTTTTCCTTTCCAAGTCCGCGTTCCAGCGAGGCGAGTATCAGAGAGCTAACGAGAGGGCTGAGAGCGCCACGCTCCTGTACACCTTCGAATCAGGAACCGCAGGCTATCTGATAATCGTTTACAACTATTGGTGGCTGATTATCCTGCTTGTCTTGGTTTTTGTGTTCGGAGCCAGAAAGGCCAAAAAAAGAATGTCCGTTTCCGCCCTAAACCGGAAACTTGATTTGCTTAGCGTAGAGGATAACATGATAAAGAAACTGATTCTGGAGCTTCAGAACGAATATGCAAAAGGCAAAATCGGCGCGGATAAATACAGGCAGATGATGGAAAGATACGAAAACAGTTTTGCGAAAACAAGTAAAGCAAGAATCGATACCCTATTCAAACTGAAGGATATGGTCAACCATGAAAAAGCCGTCATTTTGCTGACTAACGAGGAAAAAAGAATCAGAAATTCCATATCCGATGCCCAGAGCAGCTACTTCCTTCACGGAAAACTTGGAAGAGATCATTACAGCAGACTTATGGAAAATGCAAAAAACGAATTGTTCCAGATACAAAGCATGACTGAAGATCTCAGAACAGAAAACAGCAAAACAAAAAAAGGGACCTCGCTGCCCAAGGCTGCTGCTGCGATGCTTGTTTTATTCCTGGTTGCGGGAATGGCCAATGCCGCGGAAAACGACAAAGCCGCGAAAGCAATAGAAATTGCAGAAAAAACAATAGCAGAAATGCAAGCCATGGGCTTCGGCGTAACCTACGCTAACGACACGCTTTCCGAAGCCAAAAAACTTTACGGCGAAGGGTATTACGAAGGCGCGGAATCTCTCGCCAGTAAGGTTCTTGATATAAAGGAAAAGGCAATAAAAACCAACGAACTGATAAACAGCGTTGAAACGAAGATTTATGAGCTTTCATCCCTAGGTTACGATACCTCATCTGCCTCAGAGATTTTCGACAGCGGGGTTTCCGAATTCACGCTTGACAACTACGTCGACGCTGAAGCCATGATGTTAGAAGCCATGAACAGGCTGGATAAAATCGAGGCCGAGGAATCCCTGAAAAGGGTACAGCAAAGAAGCTGGATTTCGGAAACCATCATGGATTACCTTTGGGTATTGCTGGTTGTTGCCTTGGCATCTGTGGTAATCGGTTTCAGGCTGAGGGAAAGGGCGCATGTGAAAAAATGCAGGTCTGAAATTAAAAGCTTGGAAGCCGAAAGGGAAAAAATAAAGAAGTCCATAACCGACATCCAGACCAATTATTTCAAGAAAGGTTCCATGAGCAGAATCGATTACGAACTGCTGATCAGGAATCGCAACAACAGGCTTTCTGACATAAACAGAAACGTGTCCGTTCTCAACGAGAGGCTTAAAAATCACTGATTATCATTCGCTTGTTCGGTGAGCTCGTAGAACTTCTGCCTTGACACGACCAAACCGCGTGCTGCACCCGATTTCTCGAGTTCCGTGAGGTACTCGCTGCACCTCGTCCTGGAAAGGTCCAGCTTAACGCTGACATCCGACGCAGTCATGCGTTTTTCTTTTCTAAGCAGCTCGATTATCATCCTCTTTATCTTGATTTTCCTTATACTGTCGGTTTTCGACCGACTCAAAGGCACCAGGGAACTTTTCAGATTTTCAAGATTTTTTTCAAGGTTTTTATTGGAAGCATGAATGTCGTCAATTCGTTTGTTTATCCCGCAGCCCTGAAGTTCCTCAAAAACGATTTCCCTTATTTTTTCCCTAAGAATCTTTTCGCGTTCCCCTTTAGCGATTTTTGACAGCTCACTAAGGTAATCCTTCTTGCCCTTCCCCACCCTCCTGGCCCTCAGAAAATCAATCATTCTATTGTATTGTCGATCGACAATTTAAACCTTTGTCTATTACCCTATTAACCAATGCTATATATACTTCGACACTTATGTATGATATTAGCGTTGTACACTAATGTACAAGGTAATCCTATAGGGTTGGTACAGGTTCTATGGACGTGGGTTCAGCTCGCGGACAGATAATAGAAGCCCTCAAGAAGCACCCTGAAGGGCTCACCATCACCGCTATTTCTGATTTAACGAAGCTGCACAGGCACACGGTGACAAAGTACGTTTACGAGCTCAGGGGAGCTGAAATCATATACGAGAGAGAGATAGGGCCTGCGAGGCTATGCTACCTGAAAAACGGTTGCGTGGGAAAAAAGGAGAGACAGGCTATAAAACGCCTTCAGGGCCATGACATGAAATCAAGCCTCGGCAGCATCGGGCAGATACAGCTCATCGCTGTTTTTATGTTCCTTGTTCTGGCGCCGGCGGCCATAATAACCGCTTACAACCTGACTAACACGACTGAAAATTCATCTCTGTCGATCGAGGGTTACGTAATAGCGAACAACGAAGTCACCTCAGAAATCGGAGAGGACTTCATCAGTGACTTCCTTTTGAATATCACAAATGAAACTTTTGAGCAGAACGCAACCAACGATACGCTTGTGCCAGCTGGAGATTTGCCCATTTTTCAGAATGAAACAACCGGAAACGAAACTGTCGATGGTGACGAAACACTGAACGAAACAGATATCGCAGAGCCTGCAAACGAAACCATTAACATAACAGCGCCGCTGAACGGGACCAACATTTCGCTAACCCATGTATCTGAAATTAAGCTTTACGTTTTCGCTTTGCCAAGCGCAATAAACCTGCAGGAAACTTTCAAGATAAAAGCAAACGTAAGCTCACTTTATGGCTCATCAGAAAACATAAGCATAAACGTGTCAGCACCTGTTTCGTTCGAAATAGAAAACAAGACCTTGGTAATCCCATTCATCGAAGAAAATGCCTCATTCGCTCTCGAATGGGACGCAAAGGCGGGTGCCTGCGGTAACTACACGCTAAAGGTTTCTGCCGAGAGCGCAACTTCTGCTGTCGCGCAGGAATTTCCCGTTCACGTAAACTGCCCGCTGGAAAACATGACCATAGAAGCAGAAACCATACAGGGTGTTGCAGAGGTGGGCGAACCTGTCGAGTGGAAGAAAATAATTACTGTCAAAAACCCCAATAAGATGGCTGTTGAAAACATAGAGCTGCAGGTTACTCTTCCAGAGAAGGCCGACAATGTCATGCTAAGAAAAATCAAGGACATAAAAGGCAGACTGGAAATTGAGACCGGCGAACAGAAAGGGAGCAGGACGGTAAAAATACTGCAGAGGATAAGAGAAAAAATAAGCACATGGAAGGAAGAAAGGATAGAGTCAGAGGCCGCGGCTAAATATGAGATAGACTACGAAACCCCGGCACCGCAGAAGGAAGAAACAGAGGAATACTCAACGGAAGGGTGGCGGAAAGAGATCAGGATAAGCAGCGATTTTGATGAGGAACACTACAAAGATGTTCAGGTGTCAACTGAAATACCGGAGAGCATAAAGACCGAGACGGAAATAAATGAGTTATCTGGCAAAAAATCCTTCTCCTTTGAAGAAGAACCAACTTTTGACGTGCAGATTTCGGGCGGCGTAGAAGTTTTCTGGAAGGAAGGCAGCGATGCCATTTTCACTGAAGAGACCGATGTGACAAATGACCCGGAACATGAAGTAAAATTCATGGATTCTGATTACGACGGCCTAGACGATTCAGTTTCATGGAAGGTTCCTCAGCTTTCACAACAAACATACGTTGTAAAGGAAAATGAAGGCAAAATAACTGATGTTTATGTCGAAACGCAGAACGGAGAAAGGCTTGATATCCAGCCTGAGGTCGTTGAAAAGGCGGACGGGGCTTTCAGCATAAAGCTCGACGCGAAGAAAAACTTCAGGGCAGGCGCCTACAAGCTAGTCATCGAATCAGGTGAAAGCAAAGAGGAGATATGGTTCAACTGGGGCCTGATCTCGATAAACACGAGGAAAAGCATTTACAGGCCGGGGGAAACCGCAGAAATCCTGATTGTGGTGCTGGACAAGGGAGGGTATCTGGTTTCCGGGGCGGATGTTGCTTTATACATAACAGGCCCAGACAATGAAATAACCTCCATTTCAACGTCCGAAGGTGGAATCGTTGAGATACAGCCAGGAGTCTACGTTGCCAATTACACGGTCGGCGGGGAGGGGCAATATCTGCTGCAGGCAAAAAGGAACGACCTGCCCGACGTTGAGATAAATTCATATTTCGTTGCAAAATCATATTACGAGTTCGACATCGTGAGAAATACGCCGGTTACTATAGACCCGGGAAGAGGACCCTTCAAATCGACCATAACGGTTAACTCGTACACCTCCGCAAACACGTTCATCTTCACGGAATACGTGCCAAAGGAGTTCGATGTTTCAGGAACGGATGCGGTGGTGACGGAGAATGGAGATTTCAAGGCTCTTACCTGGGAAAACGTCCCAAGCGGATCCAGTCTTACTTATTATTTCAACACTCCGCCCGTCTGGCCTTATCTTTATTCGATGGGACCCTCGAAGGTTTCCTATTTGGAATTCTTCTCAGAAAAGGAATTCGCGGAGGCCAGGCCATGGATGCTTGCAGTCGACCCAAGCTACAGCCTCTATAACGTCTCGTCTTATGCCGTCGTAAACGGGACTTTGAAGGCAGGGAGCGTGAGCAACCTCAGGACCAACGACAACACATACATGGAATTCCTGAATACCTACGATTTCGACGACAGCTCGTCCACCAGCGCCACAATAATCTACATCTCAACGGACGGCAGCGGGGACACGTATCCGAAATATAGAAGATGGGACGGAGCAACGCTCTCGTGGGGCTCTCAAGGCGAGATGTCAACGATGGGCACGGCGTATGACATAGGCATGGTCGTTTCATGCCCCCTGAGGGAAAGGCAGTACGAGAAGATTGCCGCCATAAAAGGCGTTGACAACAACACGTACGTCTATGTCTTTAACGGAACCAGCTGGAACCAGAACAGCACTATCGCGACAGGAGTCAGAACCCTCTTAAGGGTTAAGGCGTTCGACATCGCGTACGAAACTCTGAGTGGCAGGGCCCTGCTTTTCTACAGGAGCGATGCCACGGACAGTGCCATAAGGTACAGGATATGGAACGGCAGCATGTGGTCACAGGCGTACACCTTCGACTTCTCGAACTCGGTCAATGGCAACATAACGTGGATAGGTGCCGAGCCGGACCCGAACAGCGACAAGATAGCGATAATGGTACTCGATCCGTACAACTACGTCCATTACGGCGCGATATGGAACGGGACCAACATCATCGACAACGTGACACTCGATGACACCGCGGCGGGCCAGGACGAGCAGGATTTCGACGCCGCTTGGGAAGAACTCAGCGGCGACGCCATGTTCGTGTGGGGGAACGGGACCACCGCCTACATGTCTTACAGGATATGGAACGGCACGTGGTCAAACCGATTACCAGTTTATGCATCGCCCATGGGCGGCGACCCCAACTGGATAACTCTCAGAACGAGGCCGGGAACCGACAGCATCATGATGGTCGTTCACGACGATGGGAACGACCTCAACACCAGGTTCTGGAGCGGCTCAGCATGGGACACGGAACATACAGAGCACACTGGGACGTCGGGCGGAGACGATAGTGAAGGCACGACCGAGTCATTCGTGTGGTATCCGGACGGAACTGAGGAAGGCGTCCTGATATATTCGGAAGGCGCCTCCAGCCTCAGCTATAACATCTGGACAGGGGGGTGGGCAGGGGAAACGACAACGGTAACGACCGGCATACCAAGGGTCATACAGTTCGTTAGGAACCCGAGGAACGTCGCTGGTGACATCAAAGCGCTCGGCTGGACCATGAACGACACAAGCTTCGCTGGCTTTGACATAATGCTCGACAGCGAGGGAACGCTCTTCACGAACACGACGCAGCTGAGCAACAACGTCGGCACAAACGAAGGCTACAAGATGTGGCTGGATTTCGACAAATACGGGGAGGTCACCAATTCTTACTCCACAATAGAATTTGTGGGCGACGCGGAAAGCAAGCCCTGGGATGCCCTGAACCTTTCTGTCGAGTTCCAGAGCGAGATAAACGGCACGATACAGATACAGCTTTACGATTTTGTCAACGATGAATGGCCTACGTCAGGCGACGGCTTCATATCGCAGGCGTACAACACATCAGGGTCAGACGTCCTCATATCGAGAAACATCTCGACCAATGCCCAGTATTACAAGAACGCGACCAACAACTGGAAGGTCAGGATTTATTTTCACAACGATTCCAGACTTTATGACTATACATTCAAGCTTGACCTCATAAACCTCAATGCCACCGTACCCGACCTTTACGCAACCGAAACAAAAGTTTACAACAACATCTCCAACATCAATGGCACCATGTTTGAGGTCATGGACCCGATAGACGTAAGGGTCAATATGACCAATACGCTTGGCTCCAGCATCAACGGTAACCTTACGCTCAGAATAACAGACAGTCAAAATTCCCTTGTTTACAACCTGACAAAAAATATAACCTGGCCGGCTTCATCGTCCTACGTTATAAATTTCACGAACATATCCACCGCTGGATGGCTGCCTTCCAACTACACGGTCAACGTCACTGCAGTGTGGGCCAGCGGCTCGTCGACGACGATGAGCTACAACCTCTTCGAGGTTGTTTACGTATCCAGAATGCTTATTCCGGACTACGGCGCCTGTCTAGGGGAGACGATTCAGCTAAATGTCAGCATACAGAACAACTGGAGCTCAACGATAGAGTTCAACATAAGCCACATCACGCCTTCGGATTTCACGGTTTCACCGTCTTCAAAGCGCATGAACGTTTCGGGCAGCTCGTCGAACATTACCAATTTTTCCGTGACCGTGCCTTCGACCGAAGGTTTGTATATCATTTACTTCAATGTCTCCTATAAGGACCCTAATAATTACAGCAAAGCCTTCGTGACAAACAGGACGCTCTACATTCCGTCGCCTTATATAAAAGTCTACAGGGAAATGCCTGTGAAAGTTGGCAACTACACGAACGTATATCCCAAATTCGTCCTGCACAATGCGGAGTGCGGACCTGCCGAAAACATATATTTCAATGAAACCGTCCCCAACGGATGGTCCGTGAGTTACACTTCCGGCAATTCGAGTACGAGCGTCGACCCTGTTACAGGCATCACGACAATAACGTGGTTCATAAGCCATCTGGGCGTCAACGAGTTTGTCATGCTTAACTACACTCTGCTTTCCCCGACAACCATGACGAGCTCAAATTTCGGCGCATGGTCCCTGCTTTATCAGGGCAAGGCGGGCAGCGAGTACACCGATGCCGAGCAGTCTTACTATGGGGTCACCAGCGACACGTTCGACTATGCCCATTTCGACTTCTCGCTTACGCTTAATGAAAGCAACTATTCAAAGGTCGTGACCCCGAACATCTCCCAGTGGTTCATAATTCAGGGGACGAACAGGGGCAGGGCGACCGCGGCCTCGGGCGCATGGAACATAAGCGTGAAAATACCGCAGGCGTGCAATGTCACTAACAACGGCACCGGAGTATGGTATACGTCCGGAAGAACCATCAACTGGACTCTTGATGAAAACGTCCCCGTTGGCGCGGCCAAGAACTTCACCTTCCGCCTCAACTGCACGAGCGACGCGCAGGAATACGATCTCTCCCCCACGACATATTCCGAGCAGTCCGGCAGCATCGAATACACTGACAGTTCGACGTATTCCGACCCCGGAGACGCAACGGGAAGGCCGTCAAGCAATTTCACCATCGGGATAGAGCAGGCGCCTAGTGGTGTTAGCAACCCAAGGATCACGGAGTTTACCACAAGGGTGGTCTGGGGCTTGGACGGAAACACCCTTGAAACAGGCGAGGGCGGGCAGGTATATTTATACAACGACAGCCTTACCGGAAGGATAGAAATATGGAACAAATATCGTCCCACGATAGGCGGGTCAGGTACGGAAACCGTATACGACTATGACCCGACAGACTTTGACACAAACCAGTACACGACCCAGCCCAGCAAAACCCTGAAACTAGAGGTAAGGTCTGACACGAGCGCAGCAGCCGAGATAGTCAAGGTCACGCAATTCAAATACCTCTGGGAATGGGGAGGCCTTGCCACTGAGCCGCAGCAGCTGTTCTTCAAAGTGAGGTACAACACCCCGCCGAAAATCTCCAATGCCAGCGTCAATCCTGCGCAAAGTCAGTGGGGCCAGCCGATAAACTTCTCATTGAACGTGTACGACCAGAGGAACGACAGCATAAACGTGACCCTCTGGTCAAGACAGGCCAATACAAGCATATGGAACATAATAAATTCCACACAGGCCAACAACTCGGTTACGAACCAGAGCATAAAGTTCATCCAGCACTTCACATGTACCGATGCCGACAAGTCTTACGAGTACAAGATAAAGATAGAGGACCCGAAATACTTCATGGAAGAAACGCCCATCGGCTACTTCAATGTGACTAGGGACAATGTCATATTCGAGATACTTTCCGGCCACGGGCCGGGCGCAATCGCCAACCGCACGTCCGAGAGAACGAATCTCACTCTTCACCTGAGGATAAGGGATGAGAACGGAAGTTATTTTTCGGGCCTCAACACAACTCTTTACATTTCGCAGTTGGGCACGCTTGGAGGTACGATTCTCTGGGACAGCGGCCAGGTATTTGATACCAGTGCTGGCGGTAACATAACTTACAACTTTACCGCAGCAGACCACTGCGACAACGAATCGACGCCTTACACAGAGGAAGAGTACGAAGTAGGACCGCACTGGTGGTACGTTAAGGTAAACTCAGACGAAGTCTGCTACAAGCAGACCAACTCGACCGCCGAAGCCAGCCAGTACGGCTATTATAATTTCACGACAATAGGCGAAATCATAAACACAATCGTAGCGCCGACTGGCGGAACAATTATACAACAGGGCAGGGCGAACGTTTCTATAACGACGTATATCTACAACTTCTGCGAAGAGCCAATGAAAATCGACACCACCCACGTGACCTTCAATCTTTCTACTGCAGGAGCGAGTTATCTCTGCCCGAACATCCAGAGGATAGGCGAGAACGTTTACACCTGCATCTGGCAGACGCTCAACAGAACGAATGGCATGTACAACTTCACCATGAAATCATACGAGAACAACTATTACAACGATACGGTGACCGAAACGAATGCATTTGAACTCAGGACGGTTCCCATGCTCAAGGATGCGAATGCGACTTACAGGACCGAATCATGGTCAAAGGTGAGGAACTACTCGGTCAATATAACGGACAACCTCGACGACACGGTAAACGTTACGCTTTGGCTTGCTGTTGGCGCGCTCGAGGAATCTTACGGCAGCCGCTGCTGCGGCCCCAACTGCCCCTCCAACCCTATCAACTGCACAAACCTCGTTCTTGCATGGAATGACATAGAACTGAACACAATCATGCCGTGCGAAACCTATGCAGACAAAACCATCAAATTCTACTTCAGTGCAGAGGATGGGGAAACTTACACATACGATACATCAGTCGCTGCCGGCGACTACATAGGCAACAGCGATACCATAAACATGGAGAAGGCCAACACGATAGTGGAATACATAGAAGGCAACAACAGCATCACCCCAGGCACGGCGGTGCCCTTCAAGTTAAGGGTTCGCGATACGGATAACGGAAGCTATATCTACCCAAAACCAACCTCCGAGCATCCGCTGATATACTTCAACGTGACGACCATCCAAGGCGACATGAACAGCTTTGTTTACGTCAACGACACGCGAACGGATGCGGGCGGTTATGCAAACGTTACCTTCACGCCTGACGACAGATTCAGTTCAGGCAACATGACGTGGAGAGGTTACATACATGCAAGCGATCTTTGCTACAAGTACAACGTTTCCGAAAATTTCAAAGTCGAGATATCCCTGAACTGGCCTCCGCTTTTCGCCAACATGACCGTGAACAACAAGACCACCGACAGCAAGGGGTGGGGAGGCGGATGGAATTTCTCGGTCGAGGTCAAGGACCACGGGATAGAAGGAGGAAACGTGAATGTCACGCTCCAGTTCGACACGGGAACCGGGTGGAAAAATATTGAAACAAAAAATTGCACTGCGTGTCTTTTATGGACAAAGATAAACTTCACAGATGTCCGCCTCAACTGCTCAGACATAAATTCATCGGCGCGCTTCAGGTTCAACGTCACAGACAACGCCAATAACGATAACGGCACGGGCACATACGGCACCTTCGGCGTGCTCCCCGACTCCGTCATCTTTGAGCACGTGCGTGGCAACAATACCATAGCCAACAGAAGCGGTGCGCAGGAGGATCTTCTGGTTCTCAGGCTTTACGATGAGAGCAACAAGACATACCTCACGTCAGGCGCCAACGCGACCATATGGGTGAGCTGGAACTATTATGCTTATGATGACGGCCTGAATGCGGCTACAAACGCTTCGGGTTACATAAACAGGAGCTTCAATCCCACATGCGACAGCGAGGGTGACTATGAATACGAAGCGAGAAACCAGATATGGCGCGCGCAGATGAATGCAAGTGACAGCTGCTATTACCCGAACATAAGCAGCACATACGTTCTCGACGTCATGGGTGACCTTAATCTTACGATAATCAAGCCCGACGGCTCAAACAACTACACGTGGGGTGACAACATATTCGTGCAGGGTCAGGTCAAGGACGACTGCGGCAACACGCTTGACTACGCGAATGTCGAGTTCAACATGAGCGTCAGGAATTACAGGTACAATTATTCTAACGTCCCGAATCTCGGAGGCGGTTTCTATCAGGGCGACTGGATTTCCACTGGAGTGGCGGAGGGCTGGTATAACGTGACCATGTGGGCCAACAAGACATACCAACCGAACCCTGTCAAGAGCTACTACTATCCGAACCAGACAACAAGAGTACCTCCCTACACCTTCTACCTGAAGACGATACCAATACTGAAGTACGCAAACGTTACGCCGAGGCTTGACGGCTGGGGCGCTCTTTATAATTTCAGCGTCAACGTGACGGATGAGGCCGGGGACAACGTAACCGTAATTTTCGAGAGGAAGAAATACGGCGTCGATTATTCGCAGGTCGGATTGACGCAGAACTGCACCTCGTGCACGAACTACACCTTCTACTGGAACGAGACGTATATGTGCGCCAACCTGACCGGCAACCCGACCTTCTATTTCCAGTTCACAGGCACGGATGACATGGGAAACGAACGAAAGACCCAGACTGCGCTAGGGGATTACGTGAACAACGACAACAGCTATGTTCTCGAGAAAAACGACGTGCAGATACTATACTTCGCAGGCAACGAGACCAAGGTCAACAGGACAGGCGGCAACTTCAGCCTGTCGCTTATAGTCAACGACACTGACAGGAAGATGTACGTCGCCGACTCTGCTGCGACCGTTTATCTTAACATAAGCACCAATAGGACCAATACCAATTCGCAGAACCTTACAGAAGCTATGAATACAACGAGCGGCACAGGTCACGTCAATTTCGACTTCTCGCTTAAAGGTAACTGCAATTACGAGGTAGGAAAACAGTACTGGTACGGCTTCGTGGCAACCTCGGACACCTGCTACAAAACTGCGATTTCGCCATCGTTCAACATCACTGTTTATGGCAATCTCAATGCCAGCATGAGGCCTGACAATTATACGAAGCATCAGGAAGACAACGTTTATGTATACATAAACATAACCGATGAGTGCGGTAACCTTATCCCCGGGCTAAACATCTCAGTCCTGATGGTCAAGAACGCGACCTACAATTATACCTGCGGCGACATAGTCGATTACAACAACGGCACCTATCGCTGCAACTGGACGACGACGCAGGAGACGCCTGTTTACAAATACGGCGTGTGGATACAGATGAATTCCACCGGCTACTACAATAACGACACGGAAATGCACGACGATGTCGTCTGGCTGCAGAGCTACGTAAACAACGCCCCGACATTCACCAGCCCCTCATACGTCCGCGAAGGCTGGGGCGCGCCGACCAATTTCAGCGTCCGTGTCGACGACGTGGACTACAACAATGTCACTGTATGGTTCTGGACATCAAACACCGGAGCGGAGCCATGGGTACTCAGAAACACGACCAACTGCACGCTTTGCGCCAACAAATACGTGAATTTCTCGCTTTTCCATAATTGCTCATTCGTTGGCAACACGTATTACTTTAAGTTCAACGGCACCGACATGAACTACAGCGGCCAGTACGACCTTTCTGGTTCGTCAAGCACGCAGAGCTATACTGTTGAAAAAGACAACGTGAGCATCTCGCTTGTTGACGGCGACAACAACATAGTCAACCGCTCAGGGGAGCAGTATACGAATGAGACCATAATAATAAGGGTCTATGACACCGACAACCAAACCTATGTTGGTGCGAGCGTTGACGGCAAGTTCTGGGTGAAGTACAACGACAGCGCAGGCTATGATTCAGGATTGCAGAACACGACGGACAGCAGCGGCTACTTCAGGTTCAACTTCAATCCGGGCTGCGGATACGCAGTAGGCCTCCACAACTGGACAGCAGGCACCATAAACAATTCCTGCTACGACGAGGAAAACATGACCTTCCTTTCGAACCTCACGATAATCGGCGAACTGATACACACGTTCGACAATGCCACGTGCAGCGGCAAGAGCTACTGCCTTAGCGGCGAGAACGTCAGTATATACATAAATATAAGCGACGAATACGAATGCGGAACGCCGGTCGTTGACGCGAACATGAACATATCAGTTTCACATGATTCGTATTTAGCCAACTGCACAACTGTTGAGGCACTAGGTAACGGGCGCTACAACTGCACCCTCAACATGACCAGCCTGCCTGGCGGCCAGTACAACATCACCGTTTCCAGTACGAGGACTTATTTCAATCCGAACTCGACGAAATTCGTTGACTCATTCTTCAGACAGGTTTCGCCTCTTTTGAACAACGAGATTGTCAGCCCGTCATCGACGTACTGGGCAAGACCTTCGGACGGACCGAACTTCGTTTTCTCAGTCAACGTTACCGATGACGATGATACGCTCACGCTCGAGCTCTGGGAATACAATTCTACAACAGGGCCATGGCAACTCGCAAACTCCACGATGCTTTCCGACCGCGTAGGCTATAATGCAACGCTTACTAGGAAGTACCTTTCCTCTGATATCGGCATATGGTACTGGAAATTCAACGTTACTGACCAGAGAGGCATGACTTACGAAACCGCAAATCATTCGCTTGAGGTCACGAAGAGAGGTCTGAACATAAGCCTTGTGGGAGGCAACGAGTCCAACGTGACCAGAACAGGCACGAACACCACGGAGCTTTCGGTGAGCGTGAAGGACGCGGTTGACGGTCTCAATGTCGTGCCGCCCACGTACAAGAAATTCTGGGTCACGACAGACGGCGTCAGCTGGGGACCTGCGCAGGACACGACTTCGTCAGGCTCGGGCTATATGAACAGAACTTTCGAGCCTGACTGCGCTACTTATTATACAGGAAAGCAGTGGTGGAAGGCAGGTGTTGTGAACCACACACAGTACTACGATGCTAACTCTAGCAATTACGTG
>JBGPQP010000012.1:0-28339 GCA_041489155.1 Candidatus Aenigmatarchaeota archaeon | reverse complement strand
TTAATAACTTGATATCCTTCTAAATTAATCTGTTTTCTATCCCTATCAAATTTATAATTGCTGCATACGATTGTAACTCCATTATGATATAAGAAAAACTTCTGATGTTCATGAGAATCTTTGATTGTAGCAGCAATCCCCTTATTTACTCTTGTTCGTCCAGCCCAGTATCGAACGTTTCTTGAAAATAATGTATGATCTTGAATTCCATCTAATTTTAACAGTTGATTCGCCTGAATGGGCAAGACAATGGATTCATTTCCAGGGACTTGTTGATATTCAATTGCAGTGGTATTTGGAACATTCAATATTTTTGGTGTATTTTTAACTTCTTTCTCAACTATATACGTATATTTTTCAAACAATGATTTATTATCATAGAACTCCAAATTTGAGCAAGTTTCTATATATTCATTTGCATTTTTATCGAATATCTTATTCGTTACATAAATTAAAATTACAGAGTATTGACTAGCAATTTTTTCTTCAATTTTAAGGGTAATTAAAAGTTGTTTTAGCTCTTCATTAGCTAAACTAACAAACAATTTACTAATCTGATCCTTTAAAAACCAAGATTTAACGCCAACAAATTTTTTGATATCAGAATCCCCTTCATCACGATTATTTTGTGGAGAAAATTTCGATTGAAAAACATATATTTCCTCTGATTCATCATCAACCCAAATTCCATCGATACCTTTATCATTTGAACCATCACAAACGCTATCTACTGCAGTTTGTTCATCAAGACAGAAAATATTTCTTAAAAACCAAATCAGGAAAGCAGAATTATCTTTTCTGTAACTTTGTTTGTATGTTTCAACTTCTGCTCTCATTCTAGCATTAAATTCTGACAAATTCATACGCTTAATGATAATTTTATTACTTTAAAAAACCAGCGTTTAAACATCGCCTTCCCAATTCTGAGTAAGAAGACGAAAAAGGCCTTCGGCGTGTGGCAGGAGAATGTGAAGTGAATGCTGCTAAAGTATTTAAAGACTGTTAACTATCCATTAATATGGACAGAACTATCCATAAAAGTGGACTGGCGAGACTGGCGGGGCTGGCGAGGGGGCTGGTGAAAAACGAGCTTCTTCTGCTGAGGCCGTTCGTGAAGGAGCCGTGGAGGGAATTCACCATAACCGAAATAAAACGGATTACTGAAAACAGGTCGCATCACTATGTTTTCGATGCGCTGAAAAAATTCGCCTCGCTTGGAATACTTGAGGAAAAAAGGAAAGGCAATACCAACACGTATTTTATCAACTATGAAAACGGTTCCAACATCATTTATCTTGCCTTTCTCGAATCGCTGGCGGCGAAGGAAAGGAGCGACCTTCCGGTGAAAAACATAGCCAGGATAATGGAAAAGATAAAGAGTCCGTTCTTCAGCCTCATCGTCGGCGGAAGCTACGCTGAAGGGAAGCAAAAGCCGGCTTCTGACGTGGATGTTGCAATAATTATACCGGACGGCGAACCCAAGACCGAGTATGAAATCGCGCTGAAGGAAGGCGAACTTATGATACCGGAGACCCATGGCTTCGTATTCACGCGCGAAGAGTTTTACCTGATGCTGACGAACGGCGGGTTCAATTACGGGAAGGAGCTTGCGAGAAAGCACGTCATTATATACGGCGCGGAGCCATATTACAGGATATTGTTCGAGGCGATGAGGCATGGATTCAAAGGCTGACATGTACGTCAGAAGGGCGAGAAGCGAAATAGAGTCGGCGTCAATATTGTTCGAGGCGTCATGCCAGCAGAAAGTGAAAGACATGCTAAAGCTGGGAAAGAGTGACACGTTTTACAGCGGGGTCATATCGCACGCATATTATGCGATATTCTACTGCGCAAAAGCCATGCTCCTGACGAAGAACATTGAGACAAAGCCCCCCGAGATACACAAGAAAACGTTTGAAAAATTCAAAGAAGCGTTCATCGACACCGGCGTTCTGGACGCCAAGCTGCTCATCATATACAGGGAACTGATTGTGAGGGCGGAGATGCTCCTCGAAGTATACAAAAGGGAAAGGAAGAAGCGCGGCGATTTCACGTACAACACGATTCCCCAGGCGAATAAAGCCCCGGCCGAGGAGTCGATAAACCACGCCAGGCTGTTTTTCAGGCATTGCGACGCATACCTTTCAGGCTGAAGATTCGCTTCGCCCAAGAAGGCGTTCGGCGTGTGGCAGGAGAATTTGAATGCCTAACCGCACCTTCCGTTTTTAAAACTAAACCCAAAAGCACTTATCATGAAAAAGCTCTCGCTCGCTTATGCGCCTGAACTTGGCTTGGGCGATTTCCCGCAGCTGGGGGTGGCCCTTAGCGATTATGTTTTTGGGAACACGGAGAGGCTCGCCCGCGTGGGCGGCGGGGTGCTGGAAGGGGTCGGCCCTGGCAGCCGCTCGATTAAGATAAAATACGACCTCAGGGCATCGCGGGAGAAAAACGTCCATGAAATAGAAGTCAGCGACGCGTCAGCGGCTGAGGAGAAGCGAATTCTGTCAGAGCTCAGGCAGCTTTACAAGGGTTTCGGCTTTCTGGCGGGGCAGTGATTTTTTTAAATTGGAGCGGCGCTTTAAAAATCAAACGATGTAAGGCAGTAAACGGGGCAGCTTGTTCTTTCCGACATAAAGATAGAGACTGGCATTTTCTTCCGCGCAGTGCGTCATCGTTTCTACAAAATTTTTCCAGCGGTCCGTCGTGAACCTGTAAGTCCTGCTGAATTGCTCTCCTGCATCGTTCTTTGCCTTGATGCTGACATGCATAACATCTTTGGGTTGTTCTATGGCAGGTCGCCCTCTTAAAATGCCCGCAACAAACAAAAAAGGATTTGTGCTGTATTCTGCGATTTTCTCTGTTCTTACGCCCGTTATTGTCAGCTTTTCGTCGCTGCCTAGGTCAAAGTATCTGCCAAGGTTTTTTAGCATGGTTTACATTACGCGCAAAAGAAATAAAAAACGATGTTGTTTTCCCCATCGGCCTAAAACTTTAAAACCTCCATGCGAATAAAACTCTATGGGTTTTCTTGGGTTCCTAAGGAAGGCGATGTCAACCGAATTTATTTTTCAGTGCTTTAATGCATTCCATATAGCCGAGCTTTTTGTTCGTGAGTGGGCTGATGTCGGAATCCCAGCGTGAATAGATTTTGTTTGCATTTCTGAATATCCTTTTCGTGTCAAACGTTTCCTTCGCTTCCTTTAGTTTCATTTTTACAAGTTTCATGTCGACGTGATGCTTTCTTAGTATGAAATAGGCGTCAAAATAATCCCTGGGCTGGTTTCTGGTTATCAGCGCCCTTACCTTTTCTGCGATTATCTCCCTGATATTCAGCGTGCTTATGCTGAAATCCAAGCCGTAAAAATTAGGCATTTTGCGTTTTTCCGGCTTCAGATGTATTGAAGCTTTGCGGTTCACGTCGGCGATTATGAAGGATTCTGCCTGAAAATAGCTCCTGTAATATATCAGATATCTGACAAAATCTTTGGTCGTTTTGTCGGCCCTGATCCTTGTGAAGAAACCGCTGTTTTTGACCACCCTTTCGAGTTCATTCCTTATTTCACGGACCGGCCTGTCCGCGGCGAAGTCGAGGTCCTCGGAAAGCCTGGCATGGTCTAAAAATATTTTGTTCAGGGCTGTCCCGCCTTTGAGATAAATGCCTCTGATACCCTTTGTCAGATAAAGGAATACCGTCAGAAAGTAGTCCTTCTCTATGTAAATAAGGTTTAGCCCCTTCATGCCGGCTATATATCTCAGCTTATTCTCCGAAATCATTTCCATTTACGGCTCTCCTCCTTAGTCGCTATAAGGGCGCTGTGCCTTTGGATTATTATCTTCGTGTGTTTCGGAAGCTTCCTGACCCTCCTGAACCTTATCGTGAAGCCGAAAAATACGACATTTCCCTGCCTGGTCATGCTGAAAACCTCTGTTTCCGCTGGTATCTGTTCTATGAGCCCCCAGTAATGCGCTGCGCTCTTGCCGCCTATGCAATATCCCTTGCCATTGCACATTTCATCGGTTAATATGAAAGGATGCTCGGACCAGTTTCCATGGTAGGCTTGTATGGGAACAAGGTAGTATTTTTCCCTGTTAATTTTCACAATCCTTCCCTTTTCCATCAGCTTATGCATGTAGACATTCATCTCGTTTCTGCTTCCGAAAAACCTTTCAACATCGTTACGACTGAAGAATCTTTTGTTGTCCAGTTCAAGGTATGAGACCATCTCCATCTCTTTACCTGAAAGACCGTTCATCCGTTTTTGGGTCTTGCCTCTTTTCATGCGCTACACCGAAATTAACATATTATTAATTTTAGTGTAGCACACATAAAAAGGTTTTGCAGCATGGTTCTGGAGGTGACCACGTTTTTATCTTTTGTGGTCACCCAGCTCAAACCTTTAAAATCCGCCTGCAAATAAACCTTTATGGGTTTTTTTGGGTTCCTGAGGAAGGGCAAGAAAGAGACGAAAGAAGCGATAGCGCATGAGACTGCGCCAGCTGAAGCCGCAGAAGAAATCGCTCTATCCCAGGTCGCCGACGCGGTGAACAGGGAGCTGGCCAGGAAGATCACCGAAGAGCGGAAGCAGGCCGACAATCTTTACCGCGACATAAGCGACGGCTTCGGTGAGATAAGGAAAATCAGCGCCGAGCTGACGCAAAAGAAGTTCGAGGCGCATGAGAAGATTTACGCTCCCGTTAACATGGTGAAGGACAACTACGCCAGGAAGGCGCTTTCCCTGCTCGGCAACCCGCCCGCGATTAACGCTTTCAATTACTCAGAGGTTTCCGGCTTCTGCGCAGGGACCGGGAAGATACTGCACGAGCTCATGCACATCCCGCCCAAGCAGGCAATCCTTCTTTCCAAATACTTCAGGCACGATACCTCGAGGATAACGAAGCTGCTGAAGGAGACGGAAGAAACGAGGAAGCAGCTGCTTTCCATGCTTGATGGAAGCGCGCTGTGGCTCGACGGCGAAACGAAGTCAAAGGCGTCAAGGCTCCTGGAGCTGGACAGGAGGGCGAAGGATCTGGAGGCGCAGGCCTCGCTGCTTACGGAAAAGATAAAGAACAGGAAGGAGAAAATCGACGCAAAGGCGAAGGAGCTGGAGGCCTTCCTCGCCGGGGAAAAATACAGGCACTACGCCGAACTCGACGGCAGCATAAGGTCGATGGAAAAAGAAAGGAGTGACATAGGCAACAAGCTTAATGACGAGCTCTCCGGCATAAAGAGGCCGATGAAGAAGCTCGAACATGCCGCTGCTAGCGGAGGCGAAGCGATGGAAAAGGAGAAGCTTTCGCTCTATTCTGACATCTCGCACTCGCCGCTCAAGGTTCTATTGCAGGAGCAGGGCGGCTCGAAGATAATGGACGCGCTGCTGAGGCTCCGTTCGCTCAACCTCAAGAGCGAGGAGCGCGAGCGCATAGAGGAGCTGGTGAAGAAGATCGAGCTCAACTACCTGCCGGAGCTCGCGGACAAGTACAGGTTCCTGGAAAGCGAGATCTCCGAGAAGAAGGCGAAGTTCGAGAGGTCCGACGTGCCGGAAAAGAGGAGCGAGGCGGAGAGGGAGATCGAGAACCTCAGGCACGAGATCACCGTGATGGAAAGCGAGCTTGAAAAAACCGCGAAGAGCGGCGCGGAGATAGCCCACAGCATTAAAAAAGACAAGGGCCACCTCGAGGAATTCCTTGCGAGCAAGATAAATATCAGGCTGAGAATAGCTTTATGATACGTTTACGAGGGTGATGTCATGGACGAGATATATGGTACGCTTTCGAGGATAAAGGCTTTGAAGCCTTTGGTTCACCACATAACCAACTGGGTCACCATATACGACTGCGCGAATGTGACGAGATGCATAGGCGCATTGCCGGTTATGGCGCACGCTTCCGAAGAGGTCGAGGATATGACAGGCATAGCGAACGCGCTTGTCCTGAATATCGGGACCCTCACGCCTTCGCTCGTCCGCTCGATGCTCCTGGCCGCGAAGAGGGCGAACGAAAAGAAAATCCCGGTCGTGCTCGACGCAGTTGGCGCCGGAGCGACAAAGCTGCGCACGGCAAAGGCGAAAGAGATTCTGGAGAAGGTGCGCGTGGACATAATCAAGGGCAATGCCGGCGAGATTGCGACGCTCGCAGGCGCGAAAGCCGAGGTGAAGGGCGTGGAATCGATGGGCATCGAAGGCGAGCGCAAGGACATAGCCAGAACGCTCGCCAAGAAGTATAAGGCGACTGTCGTTATGACGGGCAAGGAAGACATCGTCTCTGACGGCAGAAGGACTTATGTTGTTGCGAACGGCCATGCCATGATGGGTTCGATTGTGGGAACCGGCTGCATGGCGACCAGCGTGATAGGCGCGTTCGCGGCGGTCGAGAACGACTATGCGAAAGCCGCGGCATACGCTCTCGTCTGCTTCGGCATTGCGGGCGAAATCGCTGCAGAAAAAATCCGCGGGCCTGGCAGCTTCAAGGAAAGGTTTTACGACGAGCTTTACAATCTGGACGAAAATACCATAGGCAGCATGCAGAAGCTGAGGGTTGAAGAATGAATTTCACTCTGAAGGGTTTGTATTTCATAACCGACCGCTCGCTTTCGAAGAAGAGCGTAATCGAAGACGTGAAGGCGGCGGTAAACGCAGGCGTGCGCATCGTGCAGTACAGGGAAAAGAACCTCGATGACGACGCAATGATAGCCGAGGCGAAGCAGATCGCTGGCATCTGCAGAGGGAAGGCGCTTTTCATAGTCAACGACCGCATCAAGGTCGCGCTCGCAAGCAACGCCGATGGTATCCATATAGGGCCTTATGACACGGATTTCATTGACGTGAGGAAAATTTTCGGCAGCAAAAAAATCATCGGCGTGACGGTCAGCTCGCTGGAGGATGCGAAACGCTTCGAGGATTTCGGGGCGGATTACGTGAGCCTTTCGCCCGTCTTCGCGACCTCGACGAAGAAGGACGCCGGCGAGCCGATAGGCCTCGATGTGGTGAGGCAGGCGAGCAAAACGCTGCGGGTGCCCTTCACGGTCATAGGCGGCATAAACTTCGGGAACCTCGGCGACGTCGTCGAAGCCGGCGCTGAAAGCGTCTGCATGATGTCGGCGATTCTGAAGGCGGAGGACGTCGGAGAAGAGATAAAGAAAGCGGAGAGGATCATCCATGAGCACGCAGCTCGAAAAGGCAAGAAATAACGCAATCACGAAGGAGATGGAAGCCGTCGCCAGAGCCGAGAACGTCGCAGTGAAAGAGCTGATGAAAAACATAGCGAAGGGCTACGTCGTGATTCCGCTGAGCACGCTGCGCAGGAACGTGAAGCCGATAGGGATAGGCAGGGGATTGCGCGTCAAGATAAATTCTAACATAGGGACTTCAGTCGCGAAGGCTGACGTAGCGTATGAGCTGGAAAAGCTGCGCGTTTCGATAGAAGCCGGTGCGGACACGGTGATGGACCTGAGCACCGGCGGCGACATCGACCGCGTGCGCAGGGAGATATTGAAGCATTCTACGGTTCCGATAGGAACGGTCCCGATTTACCAGGCCGTTGTCGAGAACGGGGACATAGTTGACCTGACGGAAAGCGATTTCCTGCGCGGCATAAGGAAGCACATCGAAGACGGCGTCGATTTCATCACCGTCCATTCGGGCGTGCGCAGGGCGGCGATACCGCTGGTCAAAAAGCGGATGATGGGAGTCGTTTCCCGCGGCGGTGCGTTCCTGATAAAATGGATGGATCACAACAGGCGCGAGAATCCGCTGTACACGAATTTCGACAAGATTCTGAAACTCGCTTACAAGCATGATGTTACCTTAAGCCTGGGTGACGGGCTGCGCCCCGGCTGCATAAAGGACGCGACGGACAGCGCACAACTGCACGAACTGCGCGTGCTTGGCGACCAGGCCCGGGCAGCTTACGACGAGAACGTGCAGGTCATGATAGAAGGACCGGGACACGTCCCGCTCCACCAGATAAAGAGGAACATAGACCTGCAGAAAAAGATCTGCGACGGCCGGCCTTTCTACGTGCTCGGGCCAATCGTCACCGATATCGCGCCGGGTTATGATCACATCACTTCGGCGATAGGCGGCGCGCTCGCTGCTTATCATGGCGCTGATTTCCTTTGCTACGTCACGCCGCGCGAGCATCTCGGCCTTCCGAATGTCGACGACGTCCGCGAGGGCGTGATCGCCTCGAAAATCGCTGCACACGCCGCCGACCTGTCGCGCGGCATCGGCCGCGACTGGGATGACAGGATGGCGGAAGCGAGGGCAAATCTGGACTGGAAGCGCATGATGGAGCTCGCCATCAATCCTGCGAAGGCGAAGAAGATGCGCGAGGAATGCGCCCCGAAAGATCCTAATACGTGCTCCATGTGCGACAGGTTCTGCTCGGTCAAAATAACAAAATCTTTGCGTGAGAAAAAATGAAAATCAGGGATATAGGCGGCGAGTTCGCGCTGATAAAACGGATTTCCAGGAAGATAAAAGACAGGAGCGTTCTGAACCAGATAGGCGACGACACAGCCGTCGTGAGCGTAAACGGCAGGAAGCTGCTTTTCACGACCGACACGCTGGTCGAGGACGACCACTTCTCGCTGAAATGGTCCACGCCATACCAGATAGGCATGAAGGCGATGGAAATCAATGTGTCGGACATCGCTGCGAGCGGCGGCAAACCAAGATATGTTCTTATTTCGCTGTGCATGACGAAAGCGACGGAAGTCGAGTTTGTTGACGGGCTTTACAAAGGCATTTATGCAGCCGCGCAGAAATACGGCTTCGAGGTCATAGGCGGCAACATGACTCACGGCAGGCAGATTGTTATTGACGTGTGCATGGTCGGCGAGACGCAGAAGCCGGTCCTGCGTTCTGGCGCGAAAGTCGGCGATCTGATTTGCGTCACCGGCGACCTGGGCAAGTCGAAAGCTGGCCTCGAGCTGTTCAGGCGCTTCGGCACAGGAGCGAAGCGCTTCGGCGCAGTGAAGGCGCATCTTGAACCGAAAGCGAGACTGAAGGAATCGCAAATCATTTCGAAATTCGCGAACGCAATGATCGACGTCTCGGACGGCCTCGCCCCGGAAGTGGGGCACATCTGCGAGATGTCGAAGGTCGGCGCGGTCATTTATGCCGAGAAGATTCCGATCTCCCCGGAAACAAGGAAGGCAACTGAACTCCTGAAAGCGAAAGCGATGGAGTTCGCTCTGTACGGGGGCGAGGATTTTGAGCTCGTGTTCACGCTGCCTGGAAAGCGGCTTAAGGAATTAAAAAAGAAGGTCAAGTTCACTGTTGTGGGTAAGACTCTCCCCCGTAAGAAGGGGCTTTACCTTCTGGAGGGCCGGCAGAAGAAGAAACTGGGGAAGGGATACGATCACTTCGGGTGACGGGCACGCTCTTTTCAATTTCGAGTTCCTGCTTTAGTTCTTCCAAAACCTTCAGCAAATCATTACGTTTTGCCTGAGGGTTTAGATCCTTGTATTCCCTTTCCATGATGCGCGGATACCGGCTTTCAAGCCCCTTCAAGGTTCTGCTTATTTCACCCCGTTCAGATGTATATGGATCAAATGGCAGATTGCCGTGGTAAGCGCCCCTGATATCGTGTTTGACGATAAGCTTCAGATAGAGCAGCCTTTCTCTTTTGTCTTTATGAGAGCTCCTTTTTCTTGCAGCCACGTCATGCGCATTCACGGCCCCGGACGGCCCGGGCGGACTTTTATGCCTGATGCGAATTTTTTTATAAGCCTGCTCCAGCACCGGATTCGGCCTTGGTTTCTGACCATCCTGCGTTTTGTCAAGCTCGGAAAGCAGAGCAGGGTCCTCCACCTTAAGGGAAAATTTGTCGTACCAGACGGGAGGAGATATACCATCGCGCGACACAAGGTTGTAAATCCCGCCTTTATAAGTTATGGTCAGACGGGGTGAGGTGTCCCTCAGAATATACTTTCTCTGCGTTTCGGACATTTTTAGTTATTCGGGGATAAGTTTAAAATTCTTGCCGCCATTACAAATAACATGAAATACGGCTTCGGCAGAAAATTATTTAACTTCGGGCTAGGCTTGTGCATGCTGGGAGCAACAACAGTAAAACTAGAAAACCCGTACGTTGATAAGGATTTCTACCAGTGCCTGGCAGGCACAACAAAACTGAAGTCTGAATACTGGAGCGGTAAAATAGACACGGGAGAAGTTCTCGATTATTTTTCTGACATTATAGCCAAATACAAAAAAATTAATCCTTGGCTCGCAAATTGTCTGGAGCAGGTTCAGTTTGACATGGTGAAAGGAAAGGTCGTGCTCAGGGATATTAAGGAAAAAGCGGAGAAAAGCGGCATGGAAACAGCAAAAATAAAAGATTAGTAAAAACATAAATCAGGGGACTAGTCTATCCGGAGTTCTCGGAAACAATATTGCTTCTTGAACATCGGCCAAGTTCATAATCTGTTTAACAAATCTGTCCACTCCGAAACCAATTCCTCCCATCGGAGGACAACCATATCTGAACGCGTCGAGATAGAATTTGAAGTCATTCGGATCCAGGCCTTTCTCCGTCATGACCCTTTTCAGGACCCCGTACCTGTGCTCACGCTGGCCGCCGGATGCAAGTTCGAGGCCCTTGTAATCGAGATCTATCCCTCTGGAAAGCTCGCCGTCGAACATTATGTAGAACGGCTTCAGCACGGACGGGAACTTAGTTATGAAGTAAATATCAACGCCTTTCTTCTTCATTATCTCCGCGAACTTCGCCTCCTCCGCGTCCTCGAGGTCGTCGCCGAACTTCTTGTTCATGCCTGCCTTGTTGAGCGTATTGATGACTTCCTCGTAAGTCACGCGTCTGAAGGGTATCTCCGGCACTTCAATGTCGGGCAGGCCATCGCCTTTCAGGCCTTTCATGATGTGGACGACCATGCGTTCCAGAACGTTGAGCACGTCCTCCTCGCTGTCTATCCACGCCAGCTCGAAGTCGAGGGACATGAACTCGGAGATATGCCGCCTCGTATGGAACTTCTCCGCGCGGAACGCCTGGCCTATCTCGTAGACGCGGTCCAGCCCGGAAGCCATCATCATCTGCTTGTAGAGCTGAGGCGACTGGCGGAGATACGCTTGCTTGCCGTAATAGTTGAACTTGAAAAGGTTCGCTCCTCCCTCCGCGCCTGCGGCCTGAATGACCGGCGTATGCACCTCGATGAAGCCGTTCTTGTGGAAAAACTCGTGGGCGAAGCCCATGACCTTGTGGCGGATGATGAAAATCTTCTTGACCTCCGGCCTGCGCAGGTCCATGAAGCGGTAGTCGAAGCGCGTGTCCTTCCACGACTCGATGTGCTTGTCCATGGGCAGCGGCTTTTCTGCGGCTGCGAGAAGTTTGACGTTTGAAGGCACGAGCTCGTAGCCGAGCTTGGCGATCTTCGATTTCACGACCGTCCCTTCAACCTCGACGCAGTCCTCCTTGCCGAGGTTTGAGATGACATCTATGACCGCATCAGAGACGTCGCCTTTCTTCGCGATGACCTGCACGAGGCCTTCTCGGTCGCGGACGGTGAGGAACGCGATGTTGCCCATCCTGCGTATGTTGTCCACCCAGCCCTTAACCTTCGCCCTTGCGTCGGCTTTCAGCTCTTTCGAGTACGTCTGCTCCATAATCATCAATTATATTTTCCGGGTTTTATTAAACTTTTGAAATTTTTCAGTTTTCGCGCAGTATCACCAGCGTCTCCGTCGAGAGGATGCCCTTGAAATCCCGCAGCGTATCTATCACTATCTTGTCCAGTTCCTCGATGTCCTTCACCCGTATTAGCATGATGATGTCTATCGTTCCCGTCACGATGTCGGCCTTCTCGACGAACGGAAGCATCTTCAGTTCCCTGGCGAGCTCGTGCTGGCTGATCCTCAGGGATTTGAGATAATGCGAATCCACCCTGACCAGCACGTACGCGGATAGCGTTTTCCCCATCTTGCGGTAATCGAGCTCGATGGTGAAGCGCTTTATGACGCCCATCTTCTTCAGGCGGTTTATGCGGTTGTGGACGGTCGTTATGGGCAGGAGCGTTCGAGCGGCGACCTGGCGCACCGTCAGATCGCCGCTTTCTTTCAGGATCTCCAGGATGCGGAGGTCCTTGGTGTCGATCTGGCTACCGGTCTCTGCCTTCCTTTTCCTGTCGGGACTGGCTGCCGTAGCGTAATCCATATTGAACAATTGTTCCATTTAGTATATAAAAGTTGGTATTTTTTGTATATTTTTCCGAATAAATCAGTAAAAACATATATATCCAGCCCGCCTTATCAGATTTTATCCTTAAATGGGTGGTTTTGATGAAGGGAACGCTTGATGTTAGGGAGACGGAGAAGGCGATAAAGCTGATAAAGGACTTCTTCGAGCATCGCCTGGCCGAAGCGCTGTCGCTGCAGCGGGTTTCAGCGCCGATAATCGTCAGGAGCGGGACCGGCGTGAACGACGACCTGAACGGCGTCGAGCACAAGGTCACTTTCACAATCCCGGATGATGCGCACGCGAAGGCCGAGATAGTCTTTTCGCTGGCAAAGTGGAAGCGCATGGCGCTCGCTGACTACGGCTTCGCAACGGGCGAGGGGCTTTACACTGACATGAATGCGATCAGGCCGGACGAAGCGATGGACGAGCTCCACTCGCTCTACGTCGACCAGTGGGACTGGGAAAGAATCATTCTGCCGGAAGAGAGAAGCCTCGCCTTCCTGAAATTCATGGTGAGGAAAATCTACAGCGTGATAAGGGAGACAGAGCAGATGATACACGGACGATATTCGCAGATAGAACCTTTCCTCCCTGGCGAAATCGCGTTCGTCCACGCTGAAGACCTCGCGCAGAAATACCCGGACCTTTCTCCGAGGCAGAGGGAAGACGCGATAACGAAGGAGAAGGGCGCTGTCTTCATCATAGGCATCGGAGCTGCGCTGGCCGACGGCAAGCCTCACGATGGTCGCGCGCCCGACTACGACGACTGGATTACAGAAACGGGCGAAGGCAAGCGCGGGCTGAACGGCGACATACTCGTCTGGTATCCGCCGCTGGGAAAGGCGATGGAACTTTCGTCGATGGGTATTCGCGTCGATAGCGCTTCGCTTTTGCGGCAGCTGGCGGAAAGAAAAGCAGAAGAAAGGCAGCAGATGGAATGGCATACGCGTCTGCTCAGAGGCGAATTGCCGCTCACGATAGGCGGAGGCATCGGGCAGTCGCGCCTGTGCATGCTCTTCCTGCGCAAGCAGCACATAGGCGAAGTTCAGGCGAGCATCTGGCCGGAGCGCATAGAGAAAGAATGCGAGAAGTACGGGATAAAACTGCTCTGAAACGCGAGCTGTAGGAGAAACATTTTAAGTACGCGACAAAAAATATGATAATAGGCGATTGCATGAACATAGACAAAGTCCCCTCGAGCGTCGGAAAGGCCATCGAAATAAAGGGATGGGTCTACCGAAAGCGTGAGAGTAAGGACATCATCTTTCTCATCATACGCGATTCGCACGACATCGTGCAGTGCACGATAAAAGTGGACAGCAAGGACTTCGAAAAGGCAAAGTCGCTTACGATGGAATCATCGGTGATTGTAAAAGGCCATGTGGTAGAGGACAAGCGCGCACCGACGGGCTACGAGGTAAAGATAAGCGAGCTTCATCCCGTCCACATCGCAGAGCGCTACCCGATAACCAAGGACCAGTCGCCGGAGTTCCTGATGGACGTCCGGCATCTCTGGCTGCGCTCGCGCCAGCTCACGGCGGCAATGAAAATACGCCACACT
Source organism: Candidatus Aenigmatarchaeota archaeon (assembly GCA_041489155.1). Lineage (GTDB taxonomy): Archaea > Aenigmatarchaeota > Aenigmatarchaeia > QMZP01 > QMZT01 > JBGPQP01. Next base: position 14,583 of record JBGPQP010000012.1, on the reverse strand, counting down.
GTCATGGGAGCGATACACAAGTTTTTTCGCGACCGCGGCTATTATGAGTTCGACCCGCCCATCTTCCAGCCGAGCCAGTGCGAAGGCGGCGCGACATTATTTCAGGTGAAATATTTCGACGACATCACTTATCTCACGCAGTCATGGCAGCTTTACGCCGAGGCCGCGATATTCGCGCTCGAGAAAGTCTATGACGTTTCGCCGACGTTCCGCGCCGAACGTTCGAAGACGTCGAGGCATCTCGCCGAGTTCTGGATGGCGGAGATGGAAGCCGCATGGATGGAGCTGGACGAGGTGACGACAGTAGCGAAGGACGAAGTCAGGTTCATGATAGAGGAAGTCCTCAAGCACAACAAAAAGGAACTGGAAATCTTGGGGCAGGACATCAAGAAGCTCGAAGCGATTGCGAAGAAGCCTTTCCCCACGATTACATATACTAAGGCGCTGGAAATCCTGCGCGAGAAGGAAGGCCTGAAAATCGCTTGGGGTAAGGACCTGCGCACAGTCGAAGAAGACAAGCTCATGAAGCACTTCGACACGCCCGTCGTGGTCACGCATTACCCGAAGGAGATAATGGCGTTTTACAAGCCGCGCGACCCGAAGGACGCGAAGACGGCGCTGTGCTTCGACATGCTCGCGCCCGAAAGCTACGGCGAGATAATCGGCGGCTCGCAGCGAGACACGGACATCAAGGCGCTGACCGAGTCGCTGAAGAAAATGGGCGAGAAGCCGGAGAACTATTCTTGGTACATGGATCTCAGGCGTTATGGTAGCGTTCCCCACTCGGGATACGGTCTCGGCGTCGAGCGCGTGGTCGCATGGCTCTGCCATCTGGAAAACATCAAGGATGCGATTGCTTTCCCGCGCACGCAGAGAAGGTTCAAGCCGTGAACCCAAGCACAATAAAGGCTTTTAAAATTTCTTCTCCAAAATTAATCGATAAATATGGGCTATGTATCCAAAGGCATAAGGAGCCTGAAAAAAGGCGCCGCTATTCTTTGCGCCTCAACCTTATTGGCGGCGCCAGCAGGGCTTAATGCAAAAAGCATATATACGGCGCACCACGGCGATATGTCGACGTATGGCGAACCATCAGCAAAGCCCGACGATACTTATACAAGGGACGACAAGGAAAAAGCTAAAGTTCTAGACAAAATCACGGAATTATGGAAAAAATGTAAGCCGTTAGTTAACCCGCGAACCGGTTACGAAATCAATGGCATAGGACTAAATGATGATGACATAAAGGATCAAGTAATTATAACTGTTGTCGAAAATACAGTAATGATGAACGAGGGTAAAGAATATTCTGGGAAAAGGGTTACATTTGAATTAAAATTCGGAGGCAAAAAAGACTCTTCAACACTTAAGGCGGTGATAGGCGGCAATGACGAAGTTTCTTTTGCCAAAACTGAGTGGTTCCAAGATACTTTACTTCCAGAATATCTTGACAGAATGATAAATGTTCTTAAATGATTTAAACGGAACTTAAAAGAAAATTTTATTTTCCCCAGAACCAGAACAGCTTCTTCTGTTTGTTCTCGCCGAGCATTTCCTTCGTCGTGTCCCACGAGAAGCGGACGAGCCCCTTCTCCGGGAACTTCTTGTTCTTCTCCAGGTAGGCTTTCATCGAAGCGATCGTTCGCTCATCCGACGGGTAGCCGGTCCCCTCGATGCCGTACTTCTTCCCCAGTTCTTCCATTTCCTTGTCGCGCTCGACCTTCGCGAGTATGGACGCCGCAGAAACGACAGGATATTTCTTGTCAGCGTAATTTTCCACAACCAGCGAGGTGTCGTTTTTCAGCATCTTGTGCATGACCCTGCCGAATTTTTCGGTGTTGACCTCCGGGCCGTCGACGTACGCCTTCGCCGCGCTGAGGCAGTCGATTACCATGCACATCTTCATCGCCTCGACGCGGTTGAGATTGACGCCCTGCTTGTTGTAGTCATCGATCTTGCAGGGCCCTACCTTGACGACTACGATGTCCTTGACGATCTTCTCGATTTTCTTGGCGAGCTTCTCGCGCTGCGATGGCGAAAGTTCTTTCGAATCCTTTACGCCGATTTTCTTCAGTTTCGCAATGTCTTTCTCAAAAACAGAAACGCCTGCTATGACAAGCGGGCCTATCACCGCGCCGCGTCCCGCCTCGTCGACGCCGCAGACGATAATGCCGCGATCATGTTTTTTTTCTTCTGCCTGAACCATAAAGACGCCTTAATCTCTATTTGCGGATAAGAGATAAATGCTTTGCTGCGGCGAATTAATTTATACGCGGCCGGTCTATATTAAATCAGGGTGTCTGCATGGATTTTGTGACTCTTCTGAATTCTGATTTTATCGGCCTCATAATAATACCGCTTTTCATTTTCCTGGCCAGAATCCTCGACGTGTCAATGGGAACGATAAGGATAATCTTCATCTCAAGGGGCATGAAGTACATAGCTCCTGTGATCGGCTTCTTCGAGATGCTCATCTGGCTGTTCGCCATAAGCCGCATCATACTGGAGATGGCAAACATCCTTAATTACATAGCCTACGCGGGCGGCTTCGCCGTGGGGACGTTCGTCGGCATGGCCATAGAGGAAATCCTTGCGATGGGTTACCTCAGCGTCATAATAACCACCAGCAAGGATCCGGCCGAGATGGTCGGCAAGCTGGACCTGGCTGGGTACAAGATCACGGTCGTTGACACGCAGGGCGGGACAAAGGACAGGAAGATGATATTCGCGATAATCAAGAGAGACAAGCTGAGGAACGTCATAAGCATCATCAAGGAAGTCGATGCCAACGTATTCTACGCAGTCGAGAACATCCAGGACATGCACGAGATACACCTGCCGCCGGATTTCAGCGCAAGAAAGCGTTCGCTGCTCCTGAAGTTCAGAAGAAAGGCGGCGTGATATTTCGGATGTTTATTTAAAATTTATTTTCAAATTCAATCAAATCAGATGCCATTGGTGATTAGATGAACGAGGAGAGAACAAATACTAATGCCTCCAGAAGGATTGCAAGATATCTGGAAAGGAACAGGATAAGAGTAGTGCCCGAAACAGCACTGGGCAGGAGCACGTTTCATTTTAGGAGAATCGACAGCACATTCACCGACGCCACAGACTTGTGCGACATAACCTATTGTTCTGTAAATGAAAAGGCAAAAATTACAGTCAGGAGAAGCGATGGCGTGCCAGAAATCGACGGCTTCGAGGAAAGCGTCATCCGCCCGGTAAAAGACCTGCTTAATTTTGCAAGAGGTGATCTGTATTCAAAAGTCTTCAGGCCGGTGTACAATGCCGTGAAAAAAATGAAGACGACATACTGAAAACAGGAAAGACGCGCAAAATTTCATTTCTTCCGTTTCTCGAGCAGCTTTCTTATCTTCACCAGTTCGCCGAGCATACTGGCCTCGCCCTTCGTTTCGTCATAGGTCTCGACGGCGACCGGCTTCCTCCCCCGCACGAAAGACATTATCACTTCGCGCACGTCCTCGAAATTCTCCATGCCGTCTATCCTTATCTCGGACGGCCTTGCTGCCTGGCCTGAATAGCCTGCTGTCTGGATTTTGAGAGAGGCGATCCTCAGCTTCCTCGAAACAGGCCCCTGCTTGATGTCGATGTTGGTTATCCTGTTGTAGGGGACTATGCCCGTCTCCTTGAACCACACGCCCCTTCTCCATACGATCTCGCTGTCCGTCAGCTTGTACAGCATGGTGTTATAGAATTTGGGAATCCACCAGGCAGCGAACAGAAAGATGATCATGATAGGAAGTATCAGGAAAAAGCCCAAGATTATGGCCACCTCCACGGGAGCGAAAAGCAGCAGAGGAGCGCAGAAAATGATGAAGAAAAGGACAAAGCTCGAGATGAGATAGGCAAAATAAAGCTTCTTCAGCTGCAACGACGGTTTGAATTCAGAACCGATTTTCACATTCGCCATAAAACATCACCTGAAAATTATATTGGATTATGATAATTGGAGGTTTGCTTTAAAAATTATTGTTCACTCGATGAATACGGGCCCCTCGTGCATCTCGTCGATCTTCCTCTCCAGTTCGTCTATGCGCTTCTTGAGGTCGTCTATCGCCGGAATCTCGCTGACCTTGCCCCATTCGCGCTTCTCGACCGTCACGACTTCCTTCTTGAGACCCTCGACGTCGGTCGCTACGCTGTTTATGTGGTCCTCGCCGCGCATGATCGCCTTCTTTATGTCATTCAGATCCTTGTAGATCTCGCCGGTGAGCAGCTTCTCGTCCGCTTTCATCCGCTTCTCGAGGAAGCCCTTCTCGACGTCGTCCTTAGTCAGGAAGCCGTCCATGCGCGAGACGATGGTGTCGATCTCCCTCCGCAGGCTTTCGGTATCGCCCGTTGGCGCAGGTCTGCCTTTCGTCCCCTTCGCCAGCGCCGCGAACTCGGGCAGCTTTATGGGCTTCAGTTCGCTCATCTTCTCTATCTTCCTGCCGAGAAATTCGATTTTCTGCTCGAGATTGAGCATCTTCTTCCTGACCTCAGGGTCAGGTGGGATCATCATTTTCTTCGAAAGCTGCGGGTTCTTGGAAAGCACGATGTTCTTGACTTCCGCGACGAACTTCCTGCTCTCGTCCATTTCCCGCTTGAGGCTTTCTATGGTCGTCTCCTCTCCGGAAACCAGCGACTTGATTTTGTCAAGGCTCGCGCGGTTCGCCTCCATTGCCCTCTTGATTTCATCGGAGCTCTTCGGGCCGAACTTGGTGTTAAGATCGTCGAGCTTCGCGTACAGCTCGGTCTTGAGATTTTCGATCTCGCCTTTGCCGGCGGTCCTGCCGGGCTTCACGTCCTTCATGCTGTGGACTTCCGTCTCGAGGTTCGAGACCTCGGCATGGAGATTCTCGAGCTCGCGCTGCGTCGCCGAGGGTATCGATGGTCGTGACATGTCCACCTTTACCCTCAGGTCGTCGATGAGCCTCCTATTCTCCGTGACCATTCTCTTTATGGTCTCCAGGTCGGGCATCGCGCCCCTCGACTTATCGGAAATCATGAACTTGAGATTCTCGACTGCCTTCTTGTTGTCCTCTATGGCTTCCTTTAGGTCGGCCAGGTCTATCGTCGTCGAAGGTGTCCTTCTTGCCTGCATTTCCATCCTCATCTGCTCTATGTCCCTGCGCAGCTCATCGAATTCCTCGGGGGCCGCTGTCTCGGATGGCTGCGAAGGCAGCATGACCTTGTCGCGCAGGAACCTGACTTCATCGACCGTCTGCTTCCACCGCTTGAACAGGTCGACGTCCTTCGCCAGGTTCTGCAGTTCGACCAGGTGGTCGTCGGCCTCGGAAGCTATGGAGCCTGAAAAAGTGAGCCTGATCTTTTCGATCTCGTTCCTCAGGTTTATGACGTCGAGCTGTACCATGTTCTGGAGGTCTTCCACGGTCGACAGCTTGTCAATTACGTCCTTCATACCCGAAGCATAATCCTTTTCTTCAGCCATTCCAATCACGTCTGGATATTAAGATATTGGCGCTCGGCATATAAATTTTGAAAGCCGCATGCGCTAGAGCTCGACAGACGGCGAGACGCGCGGGCAGACATCATTTATTACCTTCACCTTTATGAGGGACCACGTGCTGTTTATGTTGCCGACGTCCGCGTCGATTATCCAGTCGTAGCCGGGCTTCAGGGGGTTGGTTTTCGTCTTCTGGGTCTCTGACGTTATGTTGACGTCCGGATAGATTATGAGCTTCGTGCCCGTCGCCGTCTGCAGCGTCAGCTCTAGGGAAAAGTTGTACAGGTTCTGCGTGCCCGTGTTCATGACTTTCACGCTCATGGTCCCGTTCGTGTCGTTGAAGCTCCAGGAGACGCCCGAATTGCCGTAGTCGCTGTCGAACGCGTATGCAGTTCCCCGGCAGATGAGATCCTGGTTCACGTCGTTGCCCGCTCCCTGCGAAGCGGTGGTCGCGAGGTTCAATACCCACGGCCCGATCACCGCTGCCATGAGCACGACTATGCCTATCAGCAGTATGGTCGAGATTATCTGCGAAGCGCCTTTCACAGGTTTCTTTCCATGCATCTCTATTCACCCTTTATCGTAAGGAAATCCTCGCCGGATTCAAGTATTAACTTTACGCTGTAAGTTATGCCGTAATCCGATTCCATGTATGCGGTGACTTCGCCGTAGGGAAGATGATAGCCCGTCTTCGAAAGATGCGTGTACCCCACGCCCGTCGAAGAGGTCTGGTTGTTGTCAAGCGTGATTTCTAGGTATTCCAGCGGAAGCGTCTGGCCGGTGTCCTTCTGGTAAAGCGACAGCAGGACTTCGGAGATGTTGTACCTGGTGTTGTTGCCCTCCGAGCCGATTTTTTTCAGGCAGGCTATCAGGTGCTCGTTCTCGAGTATGAAAGCCGCTTGGCCCAGGCACACGCCTTCGTAAGCCTTCGCGTCCAGGTTCGCACCGAATATCACGTTGCCGAAGGTCTGGAATGTCCTCGGGGAAATTATGGGCGTGCTGCATTCGTATTCCCAGTAGATGGTTTCGTTGTCGCCGTCAAAATGTATCTCGCCCTCATCTATGTTGAGGCTTATGGTCCTTTTCGAGCCCTCGCCCTCGGCGGCGACTTTCTGTATGACCTCGTCCAGCGAAACGAACGATGATTTCATCTTGTCCATCACCATCGAGCATTGCACCTTCTGCAGCGTCGGGACGGCCGTCCAGTAGACTATCCCTGTAGCTGCTATTAGGAAAGCCATGAATAACACGCCAGAAATCAGGCTCAGTCCCTTCATGCCTTGGTTTCACCCGCTATCCTGTTGCTGCCCTTAGTAATTTCAAGAATCACGTAAAGGCTCGCTTTGTATTTCTCTAATAATACATTCTTTTCCGTCGTATTAAAGCTTGCCCGAAGCTGGAATTCGGATGGCGGCGAACTGAAAAGCGTGGAATTCACACCGCCTTCCGCGACCCTCAGAACCTTCGCGTCGCCCGAGACGTTAAGCGTGACGTTGAGCTCCTGGCCGAAAGAGTTCCCCACCGTGACGTTCAGGTCGTCGCTATCGTTCTGCGTCATTATCCAGAGCGCGTGGAGATTCGCTTTCCTCTCGTTTGTCGCGTTGAGCGCGATGCGGCTGAAATCCGCGAGCGTCGTGGCCGGGTTCGCTGCCTCAAGGCCGAAGTTGAAGGCCCTCGGGTATTCATCCCTGATGTTGCTGAAAAAATCGGAGAGGTCGCTCCCGGCACCGGCGCTGAAGGAAGGCGTCAGGTAAACCGAGATGCCAAGGTATAAAATTATGATTAAGAAAGACGCGGTCAGCAGGAAGAACTGGCCTTTCATCTTCCTTTTCCATATTTTCTGGTTTTTCATGCCGTCACCATATGTAAAGCTTGATTTCAAGCGGTCCGTATTCATCATAGCCTGAGATTATGTAGCTGGAAACCATCACATTCCTGGCTTCCGGATAAGTTCCGGTGCAGTTGCCGGTGAAATCGCATATTTGTACTGTATGGTCGTATCCTGGCAGGTCTATCATGGATTCTATGGCCGAGTAATCGCCCGAGGCAGCGAGGGGACGGAGCTCATCCCTGGTGTCAAGTTCCCTGAGCATTTCTTGCCCTCTTGCCGTCACCCCTGTTTCCGGAGGCTTGGCGACGTATACGCTCCCGGCCGAGGCAAGGAAGACCATGACGAGGATGACCGCCATCACGCTTTCCATCAGCCTCCAAAAGCCTTTCATCATGCACACCTCATGCCCAGACGTAAATGGTTATGTTCGCCTGCTCCGAAGTTTCGAAAATCCTTCTTCCGAATTCTTTCGAGTGAACGTTTACCGGACCTAAAGGAATGGATTTCCCGTAGATCATGTCCCCGGACGCCTTTTCGATTTTTATCCTGAAGTTCTGGTTGATGCTGAGCGCATTTTTGAACGCGTCATAACCCGTCCCGTTCATCTGCTGAAGCCTTGCCAGCGAGGCCATCGTTTTCTTCTCGAAGGCCCACGGTATCGTGAGGTTTGATGAGGTTATAGCGAAGGACGCGGTGCAGTTCATGGTGGTGTTCACGTCGGCGACGACTATCGCGAAGACGTTCGTCCCGCTGGCGACGTCCGCCTGCCAGTAGAGGTCATCGTCGTCTATCCTGCAGGGAAGCGCCTCGCTGCCCGAAAAAACTTTCGTCGCATTTTTCTCGCCCGAGTACCACACGGATTTCGCCTTGAGGACCGCGCCGGAAACAGCTTCGCCGGATTCGTATATGACCGGCGCCTCGTAAACACCGGCGGAAATGAAATTCATGACCTTGTCCCTCTCGACGCCTGCCGCGATTTCGAACTGCATGTCGCTCTGCTGGAATATGGCGAAGTAGTAGGTGAAGGCCCAGCCGATAAACACCAGAAATACCATTATCCCTATTACCCAGTCTATTTCCATAATAAATAGTTGTCCTAGGCTGAATAAAAATCAGCCCAGACCATTCAGCTCTTCAGACATCTTTTTCATATGCAGCCAAGCGTTGCCTATCGAGTTGAAAGCAAATATGCGCCAGTAATCATTCAGGGCCATCTGAGGCTGTGCGATGACGTTCGTCATCATCTCAAGCCCTCCTTCAACGTTTTTTGCATGATTCACAACACCCACGATGACATTTTCCTCATCTTTTGTCATTTCGCCTTTCATTGCCTTGACTTTATTGTCGAGCGCATTGCTCAGCTCTTCAAGCCGCCCGCTGTACAGCCTGTGAACCCTGCGATAAAGTACGCTTATCCTGTCGAGCCTCTTTTCGTATCTATTGCAAAAATCGGCCAACCAGTCAAATGTGGCAGGATGTTCTTGGTACCTGCATGCCTGAAAGGCCAGGTCCGATGGAATGCCTTTGAAGGGCGGAACGGGAGGAATCTCTTCTGTCCCCACATATTTGTGATGATGTCGCATGTATTTGTCATGTTTATCTCTACTGTTCCCCTGTGACCCGCAATTCTGCTGCTGCACCTGCATGCGTTAGTGTTGGCATGGTGATTTAAAACGCTTTATAACGCTGTTATATAACCCATATCAAGCGGTTTTGAGCATAAACATTTAAATACCCCCTCCATAATTTAATCAGAAAACACATACACGCAAAGGGATTTTCAAATTGGAGGTGTCGGGATGGCTTCGAGAAAGAAGTACTATCTTCTCAAGAAGGGCAGCAAAGTTTCAGTGTTTACAGGAAGGTCTCCCAGACAGGCAGCCCTCAAGGCAGCCGCGAGGGGGATAGCAGACATCCGACTCCGCGAGAGGGGAAGGAGAAACAAGGACAGGACCTACACCATACACGTCTTCAGGGGAAGCGTGAGGGTTGTGGACGCCCCTGAGAAGAGACCTGAGTGGCTTCCGGCGAGAATCAAGAAAGCATTCGTAAAGAAAGTCGGAATCGAAAAGGTCAACAAGATTTAAGTTTGATTTCACAGGCCTATTGTTTTTATAGGCCTTCATTTTTCTTTTTGTTGCGCATCTAGCACATTATTCAGCCTAACGTCAAAGAATCTTTCAAGGGTCGTTGCGAAATAAGCGCCAAACATTTCCATCATGATGTCAAATTCATCGAAAACTCCCGGCAGAATATCCTTCCTCTGCAGAGTTTCGGTTGCCAATGAGCCGCCGAAGCCAAGGCCGAGGCCTGAAAGGTATTTCAGAAATTTGTTTTTCACGAGACCATCTGCTGCCATCTGTCCGAATTCTGAAGTTGCGTAACCTTTGGAAAAGTGACCCAGAATTTTCTGGATTTTATCTTTGTTAGATACCCGGTAACTGTTAGCAATCAGCACACCGGCTACTGGAAGCGTGATACCCCTTATGACATCCCTGTCCTTTTTGATTCTGTTTTCAAGGCTGTGAATGTCCCTTCCTGAGTCTAGCCATTTTTTGCAGTATTTCTCTGTTCTGAAATATCTGTTATAAAGGCCTACGGGGCCTTTCATCGTGAGGTCGTATGCAAGACTCATTAGAATAACGAAGCAGCAAAAAATTAAAATCAATACTGTCCCCTGCCTGCAGAGGCTACCAGCAGATGCCCTCGAACTTCGTGACCTTCGCCCTGTCCAGAATACGTCGTCCCTCTAGGATCGTCCTGCCTTTCATTTTGGCGAAATCCGCGTCGGTAAGGCGTTTGAACTCGTCCCATTCCGTCACGACGAGGCACGCGTCGCTGTCCGCTATCGCGTCCTTCGCGCTCTTGGCATACTCGACTTTCGGGAAGAGCTTCTTCATGTGCTCGCTGGCCTTCGGGTCATACGCTTTGACCCTCGCTCCCCTTTCCAGCAGCCTTGAGATTATCGCGATGGATGAAGCCTCGCGGATGTCGTCAGAATCCGGCTTGAAGGCGAGTCCGAGAACGCAGATTTTCTTGTTCCTCAGGCCGCCGACCTTTTTCTCGAGCTGCTCGACGAGCCTGACTTTCTGTCTCTTGTTAAGCTCGTGCACCTCTTCGAGCAGCTTAGGCTCATAGCCCAGCTCCTTCGCTCTGTGTATCAGGGCTTCGACATCTTTCGGGAAGCATGATCCGCCGTAGCCGCAGCCTGCATTGAGGAAATGCGGCGAAATCCTTATGTCCGTCCCGACGCCTTTCATCACTTCGTTGACATCTATGCCGAGTCTCTTGCAGATGTTGCCGATTTCGTTGGTGTAGGAAACCTTCATGGCGAGGAATGCGTTGCTCGCGTACTTTATCATCTCCGCGGTTTTTATGTTCGTCCTGATAACTTGGGCCTTGAAGCCGGCGTAAAGCTTTTCAACGACATCGCCCGACTTCTTGTCTATCGCTCCTATCACGACACGGTCAGGGCTTAGGAAGTCCTGCATCGCCTTCCCCTCGCGCAGGAACTCCGGGTTCGTGCACAGGCCAAAATCCTTTCCGGCCTTCTTGCCAGAATAACGCTCGAGATTTTTCTGCACGACCTCTTCTGTCGTGCCAGGCACGACCGTCGATTTGACGACAATGACATGGTAGGCTTCCTTCTTTTTCAGCACCTCGCCTATTTGTTTCGAGGTGGAGGCGATGTATTTCAGGTCGATGGAGCCGTCGTCGCGCGAAGGCGTTCCGACGGAAATGAAGCTGATGCTCGTCTTCGAGATAGCGTCCCTGAGATCGGTGGTTGCAACGAACTTTTTTTCTTTAAGGACTTTTTTCAGGTATTCGTCGAGGTACGGCTCGTAGATAGGCGAAAGGCCGCTGTTTATCTGTCCGACCTTGTGTTTGTCAATGTCGACGCAGATTACGCTGTTGCCCCGGACGGCGAAGCCAACTCCTGTCGTAAGGCCTACGTAGCCTGTCCCGATGATAGAAACGTCCATGCAGTCACCCGAACAATTCCTTATACTCCGGCACCACGTCTTCAGAGAACTTGACGATCCCTTCCAATGTCTTCGGGTGCTTTATCATGTTCCCGAGGACTTCGAAGGGGATGGTTGCAATGTCTGCCCCTGTCTCGGCGACTTCCCTCACCTGCCTCGCGTTCCTCAGGGAGGCGGCGATGATCTTCGCCTTTATGCCGTATTTTTCAAATATGACTTTCGTCCTTTTTACAAGATCGACGCCGCTGGCTATGCCGTTGTCATCGATGGTCTTTCCGTCGCTTACCAGCCCGTGCTCCGGGAAGTAATCGTTCTTGCCGAAGTGCACGCCGAGCTTCTTCCTTATCCAGTCGTCCACCCTGCCAGCGAAAGGGCTGACGTATTTCGCTCCCGCCCTCGCAGCGAGAAGCGACTGCTCCGGCGTCATTATGAGCGTCGCGTTCACTGGAATGTTCTTCCTGGCAAGCATGCCTATCGCCTTGAGCCCCTCGTAATGCTTTTCCTGATCATGGGTCGAGGTGCTCACGGGGATCTTGATCACCACGTTGCCTGCAACGCTGTTGAACTTCCTGTAAAGCGTTTCCGCTTCCCTGACCATGTCCCCCGCATTCAGGCTCACGACCTCGAGGCTTACAGGGCATCCCTTGCCGGTGGTTTCGCAGAGCATCTTTATGTATTCTTCCATCTTCACTTCCTTGCCGCCGGCCTTTAGCTTTTCGACCGCCCTCTTTATCAGCGAAGGGTTCGTCGTGACGCCCTCGCAGAGGCCGTGCTCCTTCGCTTCCCTTATCTCGTCTATATCCGCGGAATCAACATATATTTCCATATCATCACCATTCGCACTTTTTAATATCTTATTCTGCCCCTCGCTTTAAAACTTTGCCTGCACGGTTCGCGCGCTCCCTTATCTCCCTCACGCGCTTTGCCGGGTCGTCGCTGCCGAATACCGCAGAGCCGGCAACCAGGATGTCGGCGCCAGCGGCGGCGACGCTTTCGCAGTTGTCAGGCCCTATGCCGCCGTCCACTTCGATCTCGAAGCGAAGCTTTCTGTCGCGCGCGATTTCTTTCAGTTTGGTCACTTTCGTGAGAACATGGTTCATGAACTGCTGCCCGCCGAAGCCCGGCTCGACCGTCATCACCAGCACCAGGTCGACGTTCGCCAGCACGTTCTCGATCGCCCGCACGTCGGTCGCGGGCTTTATCGAAATGCCGGCCTTGCACTTGTTTTTCCTTATGAGTGCGATCACGGCATCTAAGTTTTTGCACGCCTCTGCATGGACGGTTATCAGGTCGGCGCCCGCTTTTGCGAAGGCTTCAACGTATTTTTCAGGCTCCTCTATCATCAGGTGGACGTCGAGGAATTGCTTCGTTATCCTGCGCAGTGCCCTGACTATAAGCGGGCCTATGGTTATGTTGTTGACGAAGCGGCCGTCCATCACGTCCACGTGTATCCATTCTGCCTCCTTCACCTTTGCCAGTTCCCTGTCCAGGCAGCTGAAATCGGCTGAAAGGATGGAAGGCGCTATCTTGACCATTTTGAGTTTTTGGCTTCGCGCTTTAAATATTGTGTTCATGCGCTTCGTTTATATCTGGAGTAATTGCCGTTTAAAAAACTGTCTTTATTAGAAATAATAATCTGTGATTTTCAATGCTTGTAAAAATTCCGGTGAAAAGGGATTCTGACGTATTTGTTCAGGGCGGAGGCACATTGAGCGGCAAATGGTTCAACAATCCGCCTTACGTTGAATTTAACGGAAAAAGGGTATATGGGATTTTTTATGGTCATGACGAGTATGCCAGCGGCTGGGCCATAGACATTTTAGGTAAAAGATACGCATTGCACCTGGAGAAAGGCAGTTTTTTATTTCCGCATGTGCCAAAAGAGGGTGAACACATAGTCATTGATGCAAGGCGTTTGAACAGGATTACAGGTCTGATTAAAGAAACCATCGAACTGCAGTCAGACCCTGAATTCGGCAATCCCTTTGTGAGATTCCCGTGATCATATTTTTATAGCGGCCCACGAAAGAAATAGCATGAAGATTGCGATAGGCTCAGACCATGCGGGTTTTGAATTGAAAGAGAAGATAAAGGAATTTCTTACAGCGAACGGCTACCACTTCGAGGACTTCGGCACTAATTCTGAGGAAGCAAGCGATTACCCCGAATATGCCAAGAAGGTCGCGGAAGCCGTCCTAGGCGGGTTCGAGTTCGGGATTCTCATCTGCGGCTCAGGCATAGGCATGTCGATTGCCGCAAACAAGTTCCCCGGCATCCGCGCGGCGTTCTGCATGAACCACGACCTGGCGAAGGCGAGCCGAGAGCACAACAACGCGAACGTCCTGACGCTCGGCGCGAGATTCACGACGGACATTGAGGCGAAGAAGATTGTGAAGGCGTTCTTGGAAACGAAGTTCAGCAACGAGGAGCGCCACATAAACCGGCTGAAGAAGCTGGCCGAGCTCGAGACGATTTTCCAGGCGAGGAAATAAGCATCCAGGACTCCCGGAAAATTTATATCTCGCCGGCCCATACTACTTGCTATGAAAGGGCCTGACAGGGCGATTGTTCTCTGCGGAGGCGAAGGCACGAGGCTCAGGCCTATAACTTATTCCATGCCCAAATCCCTGGTCCCTGTCAACGGCAAACCCGTCGTTGAGCACATCTTCGACCTGCTGAAGCGGTATGGCGTGAGGCATGTTATAGTTTCGGTCGGCTACCTGAAGGAAAAAATAATTGCCGAGCAGAAGAACTGGTCGAAATACGGCATGCACTTCTCGTTCGTGGAAGAAGAAAAACCCCTCGGCACCGCCGGCCCGCTGAGGCTCGCGGAGGCGATGCTCACGAAAACTTTCATCGCTTCCAACGGCGACGAGCTGAAGGACATAGACATCGGAAAGATGTACGAGGCGCACAAGAGAAACCGCGCGCTAGTGACTATCGCGCTCGCGAAAGTGGATGACCCGGGCGATTACGGCGTCGCGAGGCTGAAAGAAGAAAGGATTGTCGAATTCGTGGAAAAGCCCAAGAAGGGCGAGGCACCGTCGAACATGATAAACGCCGGCTTATCGATAGTCGAGCCGGAAGTCATAAATATGATCCCGGAAAACAAGTTCTGCATGCTCGAGAGGGACATTTTCCCGCAGCTCGCACGCCAGGGGAAGCTGTTCGGCTTCGCTTTCAGCGGCAAGTTCTTCGACATCGGTACGCCTGAAAGATACGAGCTGGCTAAGAAAAAGTGGAAGACGATAAAGACACGTATTTAAACCATTATAATTATATATAAGGAATATCAATAC
>JBGPQP010000011.1:0-29235 GCA_041489155.1 Candidatus Aenigmatarchaeota archaeon | reverse complement strand
GTAATAAAGGACCCTGAAAGGGTCCAGCGCCCCATCGAGCATAGCCCTGCCAGTAAGGACATAGAGGGACTCGTCATCCTCCAGCGGTCGCATGACGCTGAAGAAGGAATAGACGACAAAAACCGTCGCGATGAAAAACACGAAACCGTATTTCCTGACGCGGCGCGAATTGAAATCCATGCCGATTTTCATGGTTGTTATATGCCAACTAGCAATATTAAAAATTATCTGTTAATTTTGGGCTTAAATGTAACCGAGAATCTCAACTGGGTTTTTCACCATCACGTCAGGCCCGAATTTCTCAAGGCGCTCTCTCCCATGGTAGCCGTACGTGACGGCTATCAGCTTCGCCACGTGCGCCGCCCGGCCTGCGAGCATGTCCACTTCCATATCGCCCACGAAAGCGCACTCTGTGTGCCTGACACCAAGCTTTTCCATTGCCAGGATTATCTGAGCGGGGTCCGGCTTCAGCTTGTTTATATCTTTCCCCCCGACAACCACGTCTATGTGCTCCTCCATGCCGAAGTTCTTGAGGAGCCGCCTTATTATGAACTCGTGTGTGTTCGAGGAAATGCCGATTTTTATGCCTCTCTTCCTGAGAGCCGCCAGAACATCGTGGATACCATGGAAAGGGCGGATTTCCTTTTCCAGCTGGAGGAAGTATTTTTTGTAGGTCTCGTTGGCTATCTCGATTTCCTCCTCGCTTATGCCTAGTTCAACGTAGAAGTTCCTGTAGTTGCCGTCGAGGACGCGGGCGAACTCGTCTATGGAATACTGGAACCTCTTGCCCATTTCCCTGCAGACCGCCTTGTAAATCTCGTAGATAATTTTCATCGAGTCGGCTATCACGCCGTCAAAATCGAATATCACCGCTTTTATCATTAGCATAAATAGGCGAGCGTTTTTTAAATATTAGCGGCAATTTAATTTTGAATGGAACCATCTGACAAACGACCTTTTATCATCGGAGGGATTGACGTCGGGCTGCACACGTCAATAGCGCTGCTGGATCTGGCTGGCGACATCATCTATCTTGACACCCTCATTCATCCGCAGAACTCCGACATTCTCGAACGCATGATAAAAATGGGCAACGTTCTGGTCCTCTCAACGGACCGCGCCAAGCCGCCTTCGCAGGCGAAGAAAATCGCCGCTTCAATTTCAGCTAAAATGATTCTCCCGGCGAAGAACATGACCAAGAAGAAGAAACGCCTGCTGGTCGAGGATTTCATAAAAAAGGGAAGAGCAGAAGTAAAAAAGAGGATGAACGACCATGAGAAAGCGGCTCTCGCTTCGGCAATTTTTGCCTACCGCCGCTTCAGGCCGGGGTTCAAGAAACTCGAGGACAGACTGAAGAAGGAGAATGAAGCAAACCTCGAAAGGAAGAGAGGAGAGCTGTTCCTCAGGATGACGAGGGATATTTAGACATTCTTGGGAGAACGAGGTCCTCCGAAAACTTCATCTGTAATTATCGTTCCAGTATTCTTTCACGACGTCAAAGCTTTGCCTATTGAAGAGGGTTTCCGGTCTTGTTCTGTCTCCGCCAATCAGTCCCCAGTGAACCGGCGTCTTTTGACCCGGTTCTTGATAGTCATACAAATCAATAGATAGCCCGATGACTTTGGGATTTTCGAGAAGGATTCGCAAAGAATTTGCATACTGTTCCTTTTGCCATTCTTCGGAATAGCCTTCTGTTCTGGGATAGTTGAAAGGCAAATTATCAATATTGTCAGCAGGATATCCCATCGCCCAGACAAAAATTTCCTTGTCAATGGCAGACCATTTGTCCAAAGCTGCTTTCAAATCTCTCCAGTCGTCTATTTTATCATAAAAACCGCTGGCGACATTGAAGCCAAATGCATCAAAGCTGACATCTGCTTCCATCATCCGTTTAACAAAATCCGCGAGAAGAATTTTCCCACGATCATCCGTGTTATCAAGGGACTCCTTCGGCCTGAATTCAGTCGGCGTCAGGGGGATGGCAATCTTCGCGCCGGGGTCGATGGTTTTAATCAGTTCAACTTCCCATTTGATCCAGTCTATAATCCATGCGTTTGTGATATTCTCCCTTATTTCATGGCCAGCGAAATTGGATTCAAGCTCGACCAGATATACGTCAATAGGGATATTCCTTTTCTTCACCTGTTTAACTGCCTCCGTGACAAATTCGCCATATTCCTCCCTGAACTTGCCATCGATATCATTCTTGTCCACCCATGTGGGGATATTTTCCGGATTCCAGGCCAGTACGTGCAGTATGCCAATTCTCAAAACCGAATGGTCGTATCCATTTATATTATCCGGGAATGCATCAGTCCAGTCCCACTGGTCATCTGCGGGTTCGAATTTTGACCAGTCATCAAGATAAATAGGAATCGTGTTTATGCCCAGTTCCCTGGAAAACTCTCCTCCTGCATTGGGACCTTCGCCATCGAGTAGCATGAAATCGGCATTCGTTACAGACGGCTGCCCTTGCGGCCACATCTTCAGGACTGCCAAAGAAACAATTGCGATGACAACTATTCCGATTACGAGGATTGCGATTTTTTTGGCCATATAATTTACTGTTAAAACGTTAGCATAAAGTTTGATACCCATAAGACGGACTCGCAATCAAGCATGAAAATTATTAAGCTAATTTTTTATTTATGCCTGCTTGAAAAATAATGATAATTATTTAAAATTACGAGACAAAGCAAACATATGAACAAAAAACTTAAGAAAAAAATGGTTATTACGCAAAAGGAGCATCAAGAGTGGCATAGAAAGCATAAGGATTATGACGATAAGAATGATAAAGAGCACGAACTTTGCCACAAAAAGGTAGGAATCATAGTAAAGGATAGTACAAAATAACAAATAATTTATTTTACTTATTCCACCAACAAGAGGAGCAGCTCACCCTGATGCCTGCGATAAATGAGAGCAGTTGCACGGCAGACTTTATTTTTCTAGAACTATCATACTCTCTCTCAGCGGTCCGACCTTTTCAACGCGATTGCGCATGCACCAGCGCTTGTTGAGGACGAAGATGTTTTTGACTTCGAAACCAGCGTCTTTCGCGAGCTGGGCGAGGAGCGAATCGCTTTCCACGACGCGGTCCGGGAAGCAGCCGTTGCCCACGACTATCGCCAGTTTCGCTCCGGGCTTGCAGACGCGGTAAAGCTCTTTCATCATGCGGTTCATGTCGGAGAAATATGCGTTCGACGATACTGGCAGGTCGGGAAAAATGATTTCAGACGCCGCATCGTGCCCGATATACGAGCGAATCCCTTCGCCGCCGCTTTCGCTAAAGTAGCGGAAGAAAAGGGCTTCCTCGACTCTGTAGATTTTCGTGTACTCTATCTTGTTCAGGTATGGGGGCGAGGTTATGACGCAGTCTATCGCTTCATCTTCCAGTTTCAGCCTTCTCGCGTCGCCGTGAGAAATTATGGTGCTGCATTTCTTCACCCTGATTTTGTCGAGGTCGTGTATCATCCTTTTGAGGCGGGCGAAATAGACCTTCCTGAAAGGCGGGACGGGATGTTTCACTCGCTTCAGCATGCTGCCGTCCTTGTACATGTAAGAGCAGCGCGTCGCCGTGGTGATAAGGCCGAGGCGGAAGAAGTCTCTTGTTTCGGCGTCGTCTATTTTTTCCACTTCCTTGGCAAAAAAAAGCACGTCATCGAGTGTGTGCGGGTTGAAGAAGCGTTTCACATCGCCTGATACCCATGCCTTGTCCGGCATTTCGAAACGCGCCTGTCTGAAAACGGAGAAGGCTCTTTTCAGCCTGCCGGCATCGTAGCTCCTGCACTTTACTTTTGCAGAGAAAAGCGCGAGCGGCGAGACGTCGAAGCCGACGGAGTTTATGCCGCGCTCGCGGCACGCGAGGTTAGTCGTCCCCACGCCGCAGAAGGGGTCAAGCACGAAGCCTTTGGATGCCGGGCTGTTGAACATATCAAGCGTGTTGAGAACGAGACTGCGGGAGTAACCTTCCTTGTAGTAGAACCAGTTGTAGACAGGAAAGAACTTGTTCGGGATGAAGGTAGCATCCTCGCCCCACTGGAGTCTGTCTTCGATTCTGAAATGCATGATTTTTAATTGACCGCGATAGCTTAAATAAAACGAATTACAAATCTTATTATTAGGGGATTTGGGGAGCGGGATGGCTGAAGCTGGATTCTACCTTATAAAAAAACAGGATTTTCCTGGGTTCATCGATGCGCTGCTCAAACAATTCAAGATTTTTGCTCCTGTGCAGGCGAACGGCGAGCACAATTTCGCGGAGATAAAGACAGCGAAGGAAATCGACCTCCATGGCTATCTCAACACCGAATTCCCGCCCAAGAAGTTCTTCATCCGCGAGGCCGAGGTGCTCATGGAATACCAGAAAGGCGGCAAAATAAGCGAGAAGAGAGCAAGAGACAAAAGCATAATCTTTGGCGTCAGGCCATGCGACACGCACGGCCTTGACGTTCTCGACAAGGTCCTGCTCTCATGGCACACAGACGCCTATTACAAGAAGAGACGGGATAATACGCTGATTTTCGCGCTTAACTGCAGCAAGGCAGATGAAAACTGCTTTTGCGAATCGATGGATACGTGCGAAGCGACGGGCTTCGATCTGCTCTTCACTGACCACGGAGGGGAATTCCACGTCGAGGCAGGAAGCGAGAAAGGCAGGGCGATAATTGCCCGATCAAAACTGTTCAGGAAAACTGGGCAGAGGGTGAAAAGAGCGAAGCTCGAGTTCAGGAAAAATATCAGAACCGAAAACCTTGAGGCGGCAATGACGACTTCGTTTGGCAACAAATTCTGGGAGGAAACGGCGAAGCGCTGCCTCTCATGCGGCTCATGCACGAGCGTCTGCCCGACCTGCTACTGCTTCGACATCTCCCACCAGGGCTCCATGGACAGGAGCGGTGGGAAGATAGTGAGAACGCAGAACTACTGCATGCTGAAGCCTTTCACCATGGTCGCCGGCGGGGCTTGCACGCGCGATTCGCGGACCGAGCGGGTGAAACAGTTCTTCTACCACAAGCTGCTCTACGGCAAGCAGAATCAGGACAAATTCCACTGCGTCGGCTGCGGGCGGTGCATCAAGGAGTGCATGACGCACATAGACATAACCGAGGAAGCGAAGAAGGCGAGGGACGAATATGATTACAGAAAAAGGTAACCAGTACCTGCCCAGGGTGGCGGTCATAACCGCCGTGAAAAAGGAATGCAAAGACATCTACACCTTCAGGCTGAGGTTCAGGGACAGGAAGACAAAGATGGACTTCATGCCCGGGCAGTTTTTGCAGGTCATGGTTTTAGGCGTCGGCGAGGTGCCGATTTCAATCTCCTCGTCGCCCTACGAAAAGAACTTCTTCGAAATAAGCGTCAAGAGAACGGGCTGCGTGACCGAAGCGCTGTTCAGGCTGAAGAAGGGCGATGCTATAGGAATACGCGGGCCCTACGGCAACTGGTACCCGATGGACAGCTTCAAAGGCAAGGACCTGATCATAATAGCAGGAGGCGTGGGGATAGCGCCGCTCGGCGCAGTCATTGAATATATAATAAAGAACCGGGAAGACTACGGCAAGGTCTGGCTGCTCTACGGCACGCACTGCCCGGCAAACGTGATATTCAAGGAAAGGATGAAAAGATGGCACAAGAACGGGATCGAATCAATTGTCACGGTTTCCAATACCTATGGCAAATCCTGGAAGGGCGATATAGGATACGTGGAGCCGCTCTTCGGGAAATACAAGGTCAAGGCAGATGTGGCGATATGCTGCGGGCCGACCAACATGCTCAGGGACGTTTACGAGGAGTTCAAAAAGATCGGCATAGCAGACGGCAAGATTTACTTCTCGCTCGAGCGCATGATGCAGTGCGGAATCGGCAAGTGCGGCCACTGCAACATAGGGAGCAAATACGTCTGCGTTGACGGACCTGTCTTCAGGAAGGACGAACTCGACGAGCTGACGGAGAAGATATGGTGATAAACATGGCAAAGAACATTAAGAAAAAAGCAAAGAAAGCGAGAGTCGCCTTCATAGGCATGACCTCGTGCAAAGGCTGCTTTTTCCAGTTCCTTTTGCTGGGCGGAAAACTCGTCGATGTTTTCGAGAACGTCGAAATAGCGAACTTCTGGATGCTGAAGGAGTTCAACGACAGGAAGGGGCGTTATGACGTCGTGTTCATGGACGGCGCTGTTTCGACTGAACGCGAACTAAGGGAGCTGAAGAACGTCAGGGAGAAGACGCAGTTCCTTATCGCTTACGGCACGTGCGCCTGCTGGGGCGGCGTCCCTGCGCTGAGAAACTTCGCATCTGATTACAGGAAAGCCGTCCATCCGAAAGAAACCAAGTTCCCTTCAAGAAGCGAAGTCGAGCCGATAGACAAGCATGTAAAAGTCGACTATTACATGCGCGGCTGCCCGGTAAACGAGGACGAGGCCTTCGACGTCATAGCTGACCTGCTCAACGGCAAAACGCCGCGCGAGAAGGACTACTGCGTCTGCGTCGAGTGCAAGAAGCGCGGGATAAAATGCCTCTTCAAGGAAGGCATCGCCTGTTTCGGTCCCGTCACCTACGCAGGCTGCAACGCCCCGTGCCCTGCAAGCAGGACTGCCTGCGACGGCTGCCGCGGCCCGCTGCCCGACGGCAATCTGGGCGCGGAGGTCGATCTCCTGAAGGAGCATGGCATAAGCAGGGAGCAGATCAAATTCGCTTTCACCAGATACGCCTCGCCTGCGGAAAAGGCGAAGGAAGCACAGAAGGAAGTGGACAAATGAGCCATAGGGGCTTCACGCTTGACGAGCTGACGAAACTGGAAGGTCATGCGAAGCTGAATGTAGAGATGGACGGCGACAGGGTAAAGAAAACGCATCTCGAGGTTTATGAGGCCTCGAGGTATTTCGAGACCCTGCTGCTGGGCAGGGATTTCCGCGAAGCGCCCATAATAACCCAGAAGATATGCGGCATCTGCTCCGTCGTGCATACGCTTACGTCGATAAAGGCGGTGGAGGACGCGATAGGCTTCGCTCCCACCGAGCAGACCATAGATTTGCGCAAGCTGCTGCTCTACGCCAGCACCATACACAGCCATACGGCGCATCTGTTCTTCTTCGCGCTGCCCGATTACCTCGGCTTCGAAGACGTGATAGAGCTTTCCAAGAAGAAACACGAGTATATTCATCTGGCGCTCGACCTGCAGAAGCTGGCGAGCGATATAGTCAAGCTTCTGGGAGGCCGAGCTCTTCATCCAGTCACTCCCACGGTGGGCGGCTTCCACTCGGTGCCTGACAAAAAGACAATCGAAAACGTGAGGAAGAATCTCGAGAGCATAAAGAAGCTCTCGCTGAAAGTTGCGAAAATTTTCTCGGGCATAGAGCTGCCGGAACTGGAGGCCAGATGCAGACACATTAGCCTCAAGAGCAACAAGGAATATGCCCTTTATGACGGCATAATAGCATCCAACGACGGCCTGCTATTCAGGCCACGCGACTACATGAAGAACCTGCTGGAGGACGTGGTCGAGTATTCCAACGCCAAGCATGCCAAACTGCGCGGCAGGAGCTACATGACCGGCTCGCTACCCAGAGTCAATGCCAGTTGGGAAAGGCTTTCCAGGGATGCGAGAAGCGTGCTCAGAAACGCGCGCCTGAGGCCGCCTATCATAAATCCATTCGCCAACAACATCGCACAAGCGATAGAGATGGTGCACTTTGCCGACGCATCGCTGGCGCTGCTGGAAAAACACGGGCAAGGCATGAAGCACGAGCACTTCGAGGCGAGGCCGAAAGAAGGCGAAGGCGTCGGCGTCTGCGAGGCTCCGCGCGGCCTGCTCTTCCATCATTACAAGATCGGCGGGGACGGCAGGGTGAAATTCGCAAACGTGATAACGCCCACTTCACAGAACGCGGCAAGGATGGAGGACGATATAGCGCTCTTCCTGCCATCGATTTCAAAAAAGCCCGCTGCGAAAGTGAAACTTCTCCTGGAGATGTTGATACGGGCGTATGACCCGTGCTTCTCGTGCTCCGCGCATTTCCTCGAGCTCAAGATAAAGAAGTAAGAATCTGCTCCACTGCTTTTGCTGCCTTTGTTTTTTCAAGGCCGAAAGGCACGCCGATTATCGCAAATTGTTTTTTTTCCGAGGCCTCGAGCATCTTCAGCAGGGAGCATATGTCGAGCTCGTGGACAGTGACTGTCTTGGTCTTGGCGAACTCTCCCGCTCCCCTGAAAAGCCTCGTTTTTTTCAGGCCCTTGACCACGTCTACGATTATCGTCTCCCTGCTCTGCAGATGTTCCGTCATCTCGAAAACGTCGCTGCATTTCGCGAAGTCGAAGCGCTTCATTTTTTCCTTCAGCGCGTCGCATATCCCGAAAGCCAGGCTGTCGCCTTTGCTTTCGCTGCCGCAGCAGAGAACCAGCTTCTTCATTTCTTTGCCTTCTTTGCCTTTTTCGCCTTCTGTGATTCGAGCTTTCTTTCAATGCGCTTCTGGATTTTCCTGTGCAGCTCCTTGCCTCTCCACATTATGTAGAAGCCCGCGAAAAGGATGACAACGTATGTCACTGTTATTGTGGGTGACGGCGTATAGAAGGAGTAGACGATTACTGTCAATATTATTACTGCGATTAGCCACGTCACCAGAGGGATCCAGAACTTCATGCTGCCTGCATCCGCCATGCTGCACCTGATATAATAATATTGCATTAACTAGTCTATATCTATTTGCGCCCTCTGGAGGCGGCCGGAATAGTCTATGAAAACGGTCTTTATCTGCGTGAACTCCTTTATCGCCTCGGTCCCTGCCTCGCGGCCGCCGTTGCCCGTTCTCTTCACCCCTCCGAAGGGCAGATGGACCTCAGCGCCGATGGTCGGCGCATTTATGTAGACAATGCCAGCTTCAGCGGATCTCATCGCCTTCATCGCCTTGTTTATGTCTCTGGTGAAAATCGACCATGACAGGCCATAATTGACGGAGTTCGCGATTTTAACCGCGTCATCGAAATCTTTCGCCTCGATAAGGCACACGACAGGACCGAAAATCTCCTCCTGAGCGATGGTCATGTCCGGCGTGACATGCGCGAATACAGTCGGAGCGACAAAGAAGCCTTTTTTGTGTTCGGCGCCGCCCAGGCGGTAGCCTCCGGTAAGGAGTTTTGCTCCCTCCTTCTTGCCGGTCGCTATGTAGCCCAGGATTTTGGCCATCTGCCCTGAGTTTATTATCGGCCCGACCTGCGCTCCTTTAAGGCCGTTGCCAAGCCTTAATTTTTTCACCCTTTTCAGGAATTTCGCGGTGAATTGTTTTGCGATGGGCTTTTCAAGTATGATTCTCGACGTTGCCGTGCATCTCTGCCCCGCCGTTCCGAACGCGCCCCACAGCGCGCCATCGACGGCGAGCTCGAGATCCGCGTCTGCGAGAACGATTTGCGGGTTCTTGCCGCCCATTTCAAGCTCGACGGAGTTCAGCTTCTTCGCTCCCTCGACGTAAATGTGCGTTCCGACGTCGGCGGAGCCGGTGAACGAGAGGTGGCGTATCCCCTTATGCTTCGCTATCGCATCGCCTGCAGAAGAGCCGGAACCTGTCACCATGTTCAATACGCCGGGAGGGACGCCCGCCTCCTCGAGGATTTTTACCAGTTCTATGCCGCACGCAGGCGCGTCGCTGGACGGCTTGAAGACAAGCGTGTTGCCGCAGACCAGCACGGCGGGTATTTTCCATGCAGGTATCGCAAGCGGGAAGTTCCACGGCGTGATCACTCCCACGACGCCGATCGGCTCGCGTATGAACATCGCGAACTTGTCGGCGAGCTCGGAGGTCGTCGTTTCGCCAAGAAGGCGTCTGCCCTCGCCCGCGACGTACTGGGTTATGTCAATCGCTTCCTGCACTTCGCCTCTAGCTTCCTCGAGATTCTTCCCGTTCTCCTTCGTAAGAAGATGCGCCAGTTCTTCCTTTCGTGCTTCCATTATGCGCGCTGCCCTGAAAAGGATTTCGCCTTTCTTCGGGGCTGGAACAAACTTCCATTTGCGGAACGCGTTTTTAGCAGCCGTCACCGCGAGGTCCACGTCACTCTCGTTGCCTGCCTGGCATGTGAAAAGCGTCTCGCCGGTCGCGGGATTTATTTTCCTGAAAGTTTTACCCGAAGAAGATTTCATCCATCTGCCGTTGATATAATTAAGATAAGCCTTGACCATGCAACCACCAACCCCCGCAACCGCAAAAATTATACTTAGAAATAGTTTGATTTGGAAAAATAAAAAGAAAAGTCCTGGTGGCTGGTGCTTCAAGCCATCAGTACATCTTGATGCCGAGGTCGTTGGTGAAGACCTTGTTGACCTTCTTGGTCTCCTCGGCCTTGTTGCCAAGGATGTACGGTGAGCTGACGCCCGTGATTATCGTTATCACCTGGAGCTTGCCCTTGAATTCGGGCATCACCCTCGCTCCCCACATGACCGTCGCTTCCGGGTTCATCTTCTTCGAGACGGTCTCGCCTATGAGGCTTACCTCGTCGAGCGTAAGGTCGTCGCCGCCGATAATTTGTATCAGCGCGCCAGTCGCTCCCTCGTAGTCTACGTCGAGTAGCGGGTGATTGAGTGCCTGATCTATCGCTTCTTTGGCGCGGTTCTTCGTGTCCGAAACGCCGACGCCGATTGTCGCTACGCCTCCCGAGTGCATTATCGTCTTGACGTCCGCATAGTCCAGGTTGACCAGCGAGGGCTGCGATATCGTTTCAGTCACGCCCTTTATCATCGTCGCTATAAGGCCGTCAGCGACTGCGAAAGCGTCTCCCAGCGGCTTGTTGCCCGCGAGCTCGAGCAGCTTCTGGTTCTCGATGACGATTACGGTGTCGCATGCGTCTCTCAGATTGAGAAGCCCGTCCTCCGCCTTCCTTATCCTCGCGCCTTCCATCTTGAATGGCAGCGTGACAGGGGATATCACAATTGCTCCGAGCTCCTTCGCCATCTTGGCTATTGCAGGGCTAGCGCCTGTTCCCGTGCCGCCGCCGAGGCCGCAGGTGATGAAGAGGAGGTCGCAGCCCTTGAGTATGTCCTTTATCTTGTCTTTCGATTCCTCCGCTGCCTTCTTGCCCACGTCAGGGAAGCCTCCCGCGCCAAGGCCGCGGGTCGTCTCCTTCCCTATGAGAAGCTTCTTGTGAGCCCTCGTAACGGAAAGATGTTTCGCGTCTGTGTTAACCCCCACTGTCACCGCGCCCTGTATGTTCATGTCGGTCAGACGCGTTATCGTATTGCAGCCGCCTCCGCCGCAACCAAAAACCATAATCTTTGCCTGATAGGCATCAAATCCCTCCAATGCATCCGGACACATATTCGCACCCCCACAACCACAGAACCAAATTTTATATCATCCTTGTTTATTATATTAGACCGTTGGTCTTTATCTGCTTTAACTCATATATTTAACTATTTGTATATGTCCATATTTAAAAATATTTGTAGAGCCCGCAGAAAACTTTAAAAAGCATTAAAGTATAAATTTACCATGCCAACAGATGAAGTGAGGACAGAAAAACAGGAAAAACCGGAAACTATTACAACAACGATAGAAGTCGACAAGGACCTGTTTCTGAAGTTCAAGGCGTTCTGCGTTCTAAACGAGATGACAATCTCCGGAGAGATAGAGAAACTACTCAGGAAGCGGGTCGAGCAGATGGCCAGCAAGGGCGAGACGACGATAGTGACGAAAGAGTAAAACAAAATAATTTTCAAACTTTCAAACAAATGTATTTTAAATAGCTCTCCAGATTAGATATATCTAGCGTTTGACGGCTTGGATTTATATTTCAGGTCGTGTTTCGCTGGACGGGCCGGTAGATCAGCGGTAGATCGCCACCTTAAGCGACATTAATATGGTTGCTGGTGAAGGCATGGTGGAGGCCTCGGGTTCAAATCCCGACCGGTCCATTGATGTTTTTCCTTCTGAGCTAAACTAGAATAAACAATAAAAAACAAAGACCAAAATCAAATGCTCATTCTCCTAGCAACATGAGCAACCGGAACTTGCCTTCTTGGACTTTTTCTTTTCCATAAAAAATTAATTGCCATACGGAGTTTAAATAAATTACGAAGGGGCGAAAAGCGAACTTATGGTTGATACCATTTCATTTATGATATCCAGCAGCATCTCAAGGAAGTTCTTCTCGCGGAATTCGATGTCCTGCGTTATCTTCCGAGGGTTGCCTGCGACGTCGTTGCAGGTGATTTCCATCACGTACTTGCCGGGCTGGAGCGGGAAGTCGAAAGTCTTTTCGCCGAAAACTTCGTCAGCTTTTGCTTCGCTGCCCGAGATGCGGATGGTCACGTTGCGTATTTTCGACCTCTGCACGTCGAGCTTCAGGAACGCCTTGTTTCTCGCGTAATCCGTCTCGTAATATATTACAGGCTCCTCGTAGACCTCGATGAATCTCGTCTTGGACAGGTTCAGCCCCGGCGCGGATACTTCGAACCTGACGACCTTGGTACCCGTGGAAGTGAAGGAAACCGGCAGAGAGACGAAATAGCCGTTCTGGAGCATGAAGCTCGCGTAGTTGTCAATGCCATCGATGTTTATGTTAACCCGTATGCTGTCCTGCGCGACTCCTTTGTTGATAACGTAAGCGGATACGTTTCTGGCCTCGCCGACCTTCATGTACTCTGGCGTTGTTAGGTTATCGAGCGAAACGCTCAGGTGCGCCTCAACCGCGTATTTCAGAACCAGCACCTCGCCCTGGGACGTGTAGACCACGACTTCGTTCTCCCCCAGTTCACCGGGTTTGAAAGAGAAGACAGTCTGGAAATCGCCTTCGATGTCCCATTCCTCCTTCGCATCGCCCGCGAGCACGCCGGCTTTCGCTGCGCCCGCAAGGCCTGAAACCGAGATGTAAACCTTCTGCTCTTCCCCGAGTTCAAGCATTGAGGCGGAAAGCCTTGCCGAAAGCTTCTGCCCGCTTCGCCGGCCGTATTGCGTGTTGACCATCGCGTCTATCGTCTTGAGCGCGAGCGACCGCGAGTTCAGCGTCAGCGGACATGTGAAAAGCATGTTCGCAGGCAGGTCTGCGCTGGCCTTTATCTTCCAGTAGACCTGCTCCTTTACGCCGGGCCTGAGTATGACGTTCTTCTGCTTGTCCTCGACCTGGACGACATTGTAATCCCCTGCGCAGGGCTCCAGTATCATGCTTCCCACTATGTATTCCTGCGGCGTCAGCGAAAGCGTGACGATCCCCTCGTCGCCTTTCCTGAATTCATCGCCCGAAATCGCCAGCTCGTAGTCGGCTTTTTCAATCTGCGAGAATGAGACTGTCGAAAGGTTGACGTCGTCCTCGGTCCATTCTATGTTGTTGACGTTGAAGCCGGTGACTTCGACGTTGTTCTTTACGGAATTGTCGGCATGATCCCCGAACTTCAGGTGGGTCGCGTCGAGGTAGCCTATCTCCAGCCACAGCGGATCGACGGGAACCCATTTGCCGAGATACGCCTCGGCGTACGCGTGCCTCTCCCAGCCGCGCTCGCCGTAGGAATAGCCGGCAACGAATTTCGCCGGTATGCCGATTGACCTGGCGAGCGCGATGAAAAGCGTCGTGTACTCCGCACAGACGCCGCGCCTCTGGTCCAGCACCGAAAGCGCGTCAAGCGCCTTGCCCGTGTAGGTGAGGTCATAATTTATGTGGTCGTGCACCCACACCGCAAGCTTCGCCACGCGCTCGAAATCGTCCTTGGAATCCTTCGTTACGTCTTCGGCGAGCGAGCGAATGCGCGCATCGGATGACTGGATGTGCTGAGTGGGCTGCATGTAGATTTTTGCGTCGTTTGGAACCGAGTAAGAGGACGGGAGCGAAGTCAGGTGGTTAGCCCTTGCCTTGACTACCCCCGGGACGCTGTAGGCGAAGCGGTTGCCGGGGTCGCTCTTCTCTATGACGCCGATTTCCGTCCCCAGCTCGTCTGTCACCTGTTTTACGTCCATTATGACGTCCTGCCTGTCGTCGTCCTGGGGCATGCTGAAGTTTATAACGATTTTAGTTGGCGTGCCGTCGGAGGTTACGATACCGTACTGGGTGATGTTGACGACAAGCTCTCCCACGCCGGCAGGGTTGCGGAGAACGTTGTCCTCTATGCCTTTCGCTTCAGCGGATGGCAGTGTTGTGAAAATTGCAGCGCATAAAAGAAACATCAAGGCAAGGAGCCTGAACTTCATTTCTTATCCCTTCTGCTGACCCATATCTCTTCGAACAGTTCCTCCTGCCTCGCAGCGACTTTCTTCTGCTGTTCCAGGTGGACAAGCGGAACGAAGTTGCTGACCACTTCATCGCGCTCCCATTTGCCCACGAGCTTCGAGAACTCGACTTCCTTCTTCTTGACACGCGAAAGCAGCGAATTGATTCTCGAGTAAAGCGTCTTTATCCTTTCGTTTATGTTCTCTTCGGAAATCTGGATGTCCTTCCTCAGTTTTTCCGCCCTGAACTCCCTCCTCTCGTGCGCCATCATGACCTTGCGCAGGGCCTTTACCAGTTCAGTCACCACTATTCCCCTTACCGGCTCCCTGCGCGGAGGCATCTCAAGCGGGTTGAGCACGAACTGCTCGGTCGGTCCGGGCTGCGGCTCCATCAGGGCTTCCTGCATCTGCTGCTCCGCCTCGCCCGTAACCTGCTCCTTGAAGGCGCGGAGATAGTCGGATTTCATCTTGAGGAGTATGGCCGCCACCATGATGTACTTCGCAGGCACGCGGAAGTCCATATCCTTCATCTTGCGCAGGTAAATGAGAAAGCCTTCAGAAATCTTGCAGACGTCGAGGTCCCATGGATTCAGGCCCTCCCAAGCGACGATCTCGTAAATTATCTGCTCCCAAGTGTAATCCGACTTGATAAAATCCAGAACCTTGTTCTCATCAATCATCGCGTATCTGTTTATTATTAATATTGCAGCAAGTTTATTAAGATTGGTCGTAGCAAGCCGCTTTTTGTTCCATTAAAGCCGTTTAACATGGAAAATTCAAAAAACATATAAAAACTCACGAGGTCAAGATTTAAGATAGAATTCTCAGCGGATGTTCGAGGGGTGTTTTATGAAGGGAAAGAAAATTTCTAAAAAGGCTCATGCGGCTAAGGTGAAAAAAACGGCAAAGGCGAAAGGCATGCTCACGAAGGACGAAGTCCTCAGGGTGCTGAGGAACGTTATCGACCCGGAGATCGGGCTGAACATAGTCGACCTGGGCTTCATCTACGGCATTGACATAAAGGGTAACGACGTGCGAGTGCGCATGACCCTGACCAACCCGAGCTGCCCGATGCACAGCATGTTCGTGCACGAGGTCGAGGACGCGCTGAAAGCGACGTTCGACGACGCAAAGGTCGAGGTGGAAGTGGTCTTCGACCCGCCGTGGACGCAGGAAAGGATGAGCAAGGATGCCAGAAAAAAGCTCGGAATTAAGTAAGAAAGCCGAAATGATAATAACAGACAGAACAAAGGACAGGCTTGTCGACATCGTTCTCAGGCAGGACAATACCGAAGAATTCGCGAAGCTTGCGCGCGGCAAACTTAATTATTTTTACGAGAACCTAGTTTTTTCTTCGCTTGACCTCGGCGTGAAGGAGGGTAAGGCGCTCGACCTGGGGACGCAGTTCGGCCTCTGCGCGCTGAACCTCGCGAAACAGCGTTACGACTTCGATATCACCTGCTTCCAGGATGGCCCGAAATCCCTCGCCGTTTCTAAGAAATTCGCCGAGGAGGATATGGTCGACGACAGGATAAAATGGATAACAGGCAGACAGGAGGCGCTGCCTTTCGCCGACCACAGCTTCGACCTCGTGATAAGCGGCTTCGACATGCATCACTGGGAAAACCCCGTCATCGTTTTGAACGAAATCGAGCGCATAACCAAAACGAACGGCGTTCTGCTCATCGCTGACCTTAGAAGGGACGCGTTCAGCCCGGTCGCTCCTATGCTGAAGACGCTTTCATACCTCACCAAAAAAAACAGGATTTATGACGAACTGAAGCGATCCTACGCTTCTTCCTATCTCAAGAGCGAGGTCCTCGAGCTGCTGAAAAACTCCGGCCTGAGGGATGCGAAAGTCATGAAGGACCTCCAGTCCGTTTACATAGCAAGGGAAAGAAAAGGGAAGAAGCACGTGGTCGTCGAGTTCATGAGGCCTTAGTCGAGTCGGTCGTAGCCTTTTTAAAGCATATCGGTAAAATTATAACTTACTCATTTGAACCTGTCTACGACAAAGCAGGGGTAGGATAATGGATTTCCCATTGATAAGAGATGTCGACGTGCAGGGCAGGACTGTGGTAATGAGGGTTGACTACAACCTTCCGCTCGACGAAAGGGGCAAGATCGCTGACCACACGAGGATAAGCACGACCCTGAAAACGCTCAACTACGTTCTGAACAACGACGGAAAACTCGTTCTGATTTCCCATCTCGGCAGGCCGAAGGACAGGGAGTCGCATCTCAGGATGGACGCCGTCGCCGAGAGGCTGAAGAACCTGACAGGAACAGTGGTCAGGAAACTGGATTCATGCACCGGGGCCGAAGTCGAGGCAGCTGTCAGGGGCATGAAGAAAGGCGAAATAATCATGCTCGAAAACATAAGGTTCTATCCGGAGGAGACCGAGAAAAACGCGGCCGTGCGGGAGGAGTTCGCGAAGAAGCTCGCGGGTCTCGGCGACATCTACGTGAACGAGGCCTTCGCTGCCTCGCACCGCGACCATGCCTCCATAACAGGCATCCCGAAGTTCATACCGGGCTGCGCGGGCCTGAGCTTCATGAGGGAAGTGAGGATGATCGACAAAATAGTCGGCAGGCCGGAGAAGCCTTACGTGGCGATAATCGGCGGCGCGAAGGGAGACAAGATGCTCGCCATCGAAAGTCTTCTCCCGAAAGTCGACAGAATCCTGATGGGCGGCGTGATAGGCAACACGTTCCTCAAGGCGAGGGGTTTCGATATCGGCGATTCAAAATACGACGAGACGCTCGTGGAAAAAGCAAAAGAGATCCTGCTGAAGGGAGGGAACAAAATCATGCTGCCTGAAGACGTCGTAGTTGAAAACGCCGGCGCACCCGAGCATTTCCCGGTCGCCGAAGTCAGGAAAGGAATGAATATTCTTGACATAGGACCGGAAACTGTCGTGCACTACAAGAACGCGCTGCGCCAGGCGAAGACGGTCGTGTGGACCGGGCCGCTTGGGATGTTCGAGAAGAAGCCTTACGAGAAGGGAACGCTTTACATAGCAAGCTTCATCGCAGGCCTTGACGCGAAAACGCTCGTCGGCGGCGGGGACAGCATATCCGCGATGAAGAAGCTCAACATGATGGAAAGGATGACGCATATCTCCACGGGCGGAGGCGCTTTCGCCGACTACATAACCAGGGATAGGTTCCCGGGCATAGAAGCCCTGAAAGAGTCGTTCAGACTTCATGGTGAAAAGCTCAGCATGAAAAAATCTGTTGAGGGGAGGGATGAGCATGAGCATAAAGGTCGCTGTTAACGGTCCCGGAAGAATCGGCAGGAACTTCATCTGGTCATGGGCGGAAAGGAAGAAAGACGGCAAGACTAATATTGATGTTGTCGCCATAAACGGCGTCCGCGGCGCGGAGGACGACAAGGGCGTCGAATTCTTCGCCGAGCTGCTGAAGTTCGACTCGACCCACGGCCACCACTTCGACCACATCCCGATGGGACGCGAAAGCGACGGGACGGCGTGGATAGAAATCCATGGCCAGAAAATCCACTTGTACAACAATCGCGGCGACCTGTCAACGCTGCCGTGGAAGAAGCACGGCGTCGACGTCGTGATAGAGTCGACCGGCCTTTTCAGGAAACGCAAGGAAGTCGAAGGCCACCTGAAGGCGGGCGCGCGCAAGGTCATAATATCCGCACCGGGCAAGGAGGGCATCGACACCTCTATCGTTCTCGGCGTGACAGACAACATACCTGAGCATGAGACGATAATAGACTGCGCCTCCTGCACGACTAACGCAATCGCTTCCATCACCAAAATCGTCAATGATAACTGGGGCATAGAGCGCGGCTACGTCATAACCGTGCATGCTCCGACAGAAGACCAGAGCATATTCGACGGCTCGCACAAGGACATGCGAAGAGCGAGGTCGCTCATCAACAACATAATTCCCACGTCCACAGGAGCGGCCAAGGCGGTCGCGAAGATCATCCCCGAACTGAAGGGCAAGATTGACGCTGTCTCCATGCGCGTCCCGGGAGCGATGACAGGCTCGATAGTCGGGCTCATCGCCGACGTCAAAAAGCAGACCACGCGCGATGACGTCAACAAGGTCATAGAAAGGGAATGCAGCTCGTCGCTGAAGGGCATACTCGCCTGCACGGACAAGGAGATTGTCTCGTCTTACATAATCGGCCGCAGGGAATCGGGTATCGTCGACAAACCGCTGACCAACGTCATCGACGGCAGGCAGGTAATAATCTGGTCGTGGTACGACAACGAGCGCGGCTACTCCAACCGCCTGCTCGACGTCGCGGAGATGTTCGGGAAGAAGTAAATTTCCATTTTCGTCAATCGCCTTAACAAAACAGTCGGGTTTTTTAATAACTGAATTAAACTAAAAGGCATGATTACGATTGAGGGTTCTATTCTCAAGGAAGTGTACAAGGACAGGCCGCAGTGGAGCCACAAGGGAGATTTCGGCAAGCTGCTCATCATCGGCGGCTCGAAGATTTACACAGGCTCTCCTGCCTTGGTGGCGTATAGCGCGATGGCGGCGCTGCACGCGGGAGTCGACCTGGTAATGGTCGCCGCGCCCGAGAGACCGGCGGACATAGTCGCCAAGTTTTCGCCGAATCTCATAACCACGCCGTTCGAAGGGGATTATTTCACGCCTAAACACCTGAAAAAAATCCTGGAGCTTGCGAAGAATTATGATGCGATAGCAATAGGACCCGGACTCGGGATAGAGAAGGAAACGCAGAAATTCGTTGTCAGGTTCGTGGAGACGATTAAAAAGCCGTGCGTCATCGACGCTGACGCGATAAAGGCGCTGGAGAAGAAGAAACTCTGGGACAACTTCCTGCTTACGCCACACGCCTACGAATTCTATTACCTTACCGGAGAGAAGCCGAAATACGACATCACAGGAAGGGCAGAGCTTGCCAGGAAACATGCCAAAAAGATAGGAGCGACAATCCTTCTGAAAGGAGCGATAGACATAATCTCGGACGGCAAGCAGACTGCGATGAACAGGACGGGCAATTCTTACATGACGGTTGGAGGGACGGGCGACGTGCTGACAGGCATCTGCGGCGCACTGATGGCGCAGAAAGTTTCGCCTTTCAAGGCCGGCTGCGCGGGAGCGTATCTCAGCGGCCTGGCAGGCGACTTGGCAGCGAAGGAAAAGCGGCCGCTGGTTGCAACTGATATCATAGACAAGATACCTGAGATACTGAAGGACGTGCTGCCAGAACCTAAAGGCGAGAAGGAAAACGAGAAAAAGGCTGAATGACCGCGGGCAGTCTGACAGCTCCAGTTTTCAACAATCCAAAAATCACTGGAAAACGACATCATCGAAATTGTCTCTGAACTCAAGCTGTTTTGTTTCAATTAATGGCAGTATTTTGCTGTTGTCGCCCAGACCCATGTATTCCGAAAGGAGCGTGCATATCTTGACGTTCATTTCTCCTTCCAGGTCCCATATCTCTCCCATGTTCGAAAAATACTCTTTAAGCGGCATTATTGGCAGCTTTAAAATCAGTTTCCTTAATTTGACCTTTTTTAAAATCGTCGGCTCTCTGCAACCATAAATGTCAAAGTACGCATAACGATTTCGGTCCATGAAATAAAGCCTCGTGTTGCTCTCCTTTTTCGGCTTTTTCTCACCACCAATAACTGGCTTTCCATCCTTTGGGAGCAACAAGCAACCTTTTCTTACAATGCGCTGTACATATTCGACCGGAGGTTTGTCGATGACTCTGCTTCTGTAGTATGAAGAAAGATTTTTCATGGCCTCCTCGTCTGTGAAATAAACAATGAGCCTTTTTTTCTCTACGCCTGTTTCCAAGTAATTTTCAAACTCTTTCTTCAGCCCTTCAAAGCTGGCGACCCTTCTCATGATTATTGTGATTGTTGCAAATTTTTTAAATCTCAGCTTATCCAGAACATTGGAAAGCAAAAGAGTTTAAACACTGAAAACAATTTTATTTTGATTGTCATGGCAAGAATAGTGGGTCTTGTCGGCTCGCCGAGGGACAGCAACACGAAGCTGCTCGTTTCCCTCGCGCTTAAGGAATGCGAGGCACTGGGCTTGAAAACCGAATTGCTGCACACAGGCAAAATGGACATCGCTCCCTGCAAAGCATGCGACAGGTGCAGGAAAGCCGGCAGATGCGTGATAAACGACGACTTCCAGAAGGTCGCCGCAAAAATCGAGGAAGCCGACGGCATAATAATCGGCTCGCCCGTCTACTTCGGCTGCGTTTCGGCGCAGCTCAAAGCTCTCATAGACAGGACGCGCTACCTCCGAAGGCGCGAGACGCTCAAGGACAAGGTTGGCGGCGCCATCGCCGTCGGCGGCTCGCGCAACGGCGGCCAGGAATTCGTGCTTCATCAAATACACAATTTCTTCCTCATCCACGGCATGCTCGTCGTCGGAGATGAGAGGACGATGCATTTCGGCGGCGCAGCCTGGTCGGACAAGCCGAAGGGTGCGGAAAAAGATGAAACCGGCAAAGAAACCTCGAGAAACCTTGGAAGGCACGTGGCTCAGGTCGTGCTGAAATTGAAAAAGAAATAATATCGTTTTCTGCTAAAGCTCTTTTCTAAAGAGCTTTGTTTATATCCACATCGAAAGCCTGAACCTGCCTGTCTTGTCTTCTATTTTCCAGAGCTGCTTGCACTTCGGGCAGGCCACTTCCTTGTGTTGTCCTTCGCTGAAGTCGTATTCGAAGTTGTGGCCGCACGCGACGCAATGAAAATCTTCCTTCATGAATTCACCCTTCGCTTTTTCACCTTTTTAGAATTGGAATATCCGGCTTTAAATTCGTTGGTGCGCGGGCCTTTACTCGTGGTATTTGCCTTCCGGAACCAGGACCCTAGTGATAA
Source organism: Candidatus Aenigmatarchaeota archaeon (assembly GCA_041489155.1). Lineage (GTDB taxonomy): Archaea > Aenigmatarchaeota > Aenigmatarchaeia > QMZP01 > QMZT01 > JBGPQP01. The sequence goes on along the minus strand of JBGPQP010000011.1, from coordinate 8,190 downwards.
GGAAAGCCGCGACGACGAAAGCCACAAGAATAACCGCGCCCATTACGGGCGTCGTTGCGCTCTCGACATCTTTAATTATGTTCCCCGTTATCCCGCTTGTCATCACGACCGCCAGGACAACGAAAACTATCAGGCCCACGATCAGAAGCGCAGTTTTAGCCGTTCTCTCGGCATCCATGTTTATTCCTTCACAAAAAGCTTTTTATAGGTATTTTGCCCAAGAGTCTGGGCCGAAACTTAAATAATCAATATAATCTATATCATAAATTATAGTCATAGGTGCTTACGATGGAGAGATACGAGCCGAGGAAGCTGCAGGAGGAGATGCTGAAGTTCTGGGCAGAGAATCGGATACCGGAGGGCATCGTACACTTCGACGCGAAGAAGCTCGGCGCCAGGAGGAAGAAATTCTACCTGCTCGACGGCCCGCCATACGTCAACGGCGTGCCGCACGTCGGCCACGTGAAAACGACGACTACGAAGGACATTTGGTCGAAGTTCAAGATGATGCAGGGCCATGAGAGCTGGTGGCAGCCGGGCTTCGACTGCGGAGGCCTGCCAATCGAGCACGCGGTCGAGAAGAAGCTCGGCGTGAAATCGAAGAAGGACATAGTCGAACGCATAGGCATAGACAGGTTCATAGAGGAATGCAAGGCGATGGCCGAAGGCAACAAGAGCATATGGATGGACACATACAAGCAACTTGGTGCGTGGAGGGGGTGGCTGGAGCCTTACATGACCTACAGGAATTATTATCTCGAGTCCGGCTGGTGGACAATAAAGAAGATGTGGGAAAAGGGGATGCTGGTCGAAGGCGAGAAACCCGTCTTCTGGTGCCCGCGCTGCGAAACGACGCTTTCTGGCTATGAAGTCACCGATTCCTACAGCGACGTCACGGACAATTCCATTTACGTAAAGTTCCCGCTGCAGGGGCAGGAGATGACCTCGGTAATCATCTGGACCACAACGCCGTGGACGCTGCCTGGTAACGTAGCGATTGCCGTGAACGGCGACGAGACTTACGTGAAGGCGAAGGTGAGAGGCGAATACTTTATTCTTGCCGAAAAGCGGCTGAAGGATACTTTCAGCGATCTTGAAATCGATAAGTACGAGATCGTCGAGAAGTTCAAGGGCAGGGAACTCGCCGGCATGAAATACGAGCCGGTGCTGAACATTCCCGTCCAAGAAGAGCTCAGGAAGGATCCGAAAGCGCATCAGATCATACTTTCCATCCCGCTTTTCAAGAAGGGCGTTTCAGGCAAGCTGCTGACCAAGGAAAAGATTAAAAGCGAGGAAGATGCCGAGAACGTCGAGGACTTCGTGACCATGGAAGCCGGAAGCGGCTGCGTGCATACTGCGCCAGGCCACGGCGAGACCGACTTCCGCATTGGCGAGCATTACAACCTTCCGAAGGTCTCGCCAGTCGATGACGAGGGGCGGATGACGCAGGATGCCGGCGAATTCGCCGGCATGTTCGTAAAGGACGCTGACGAAAAAATAATGAATTATCTGGAAGAGCGGGGAAACCTGATGAAAGTGATCAAGATCACGCATTCTTATCCGCTCTGCTGGCGGTGCAAGACCGCTCTGATATACCGTCTCAGCAGGCAGTGGTTCCTGGCCGTGGACATGATAAAGGAAAGGATGCTCAAGGAAAACAGGTCTGTCAAGTGGCTGCCGGATTTCGCCGGCGAGCGTTTCGACAAATGGCTGGAAAACGCGGCGGACTGGGCGATCTCCGTGCAGCGCTTCTGGGGTATCCCCCTGCCCGTGTGGATATGCGATTCGTGCGGTCACAAGGACGTGATCGGGTCGCGCAAGGAGCTGAAGGAAAAGGCTATGGAGAAGATAGACGAGGACGTCGACCTGCACAAGAACTCTGTCGACAAAATCCATCTTAAATGCGCGCAGTGCGGCAAGCGCATGACAAGGGTCGCTGATACGATGAACGTCTGGTTCGATTCCGGCATATCGCCGTGGGCCTCGCTCGGCTACCCGTTCAGGAACAAGCAGCTGTTCGAAGCGCTGTGGCCGGTGGACATGATATGCGAATCGCAGGACCAGATAAGGGGATGGTTCTATTCGCTGATGTTCTGCGGCGTCGGGGCGTTTGACAGGAAGCCCTACGATGCCGTGAGCATGACCGGATGGACCCTCGACGAAAAAGGGGAGAAGATGTCGAAATCGCTGGGCAACGTGGTCTACGCCGAAGACGCGCTGAAGGCGGTAGAGTCGGACGTGCTCAGGCTTTATTACTGCTGGTCGGTCGCTCCCTGGGACACGCAATTGTTCTCGCTGAAAATCGCCAAGGAGCTGCGGCGCGTGCTCGACGTTTTATGGAACACGAGCGAGTTCGCAGCGAGCTATTCGGATGCCTCGCTGGCGAAGGAAAAAATAAACTTCAAGAACCTTGCGCTGGAGGACAAATGGATAATCTCGAGGATAAATTCACTGATAGCAAGCACGACGGACAACCTGGAAAACTTCCGCCTGCACTATGCTGGCAAGGATTTCGAGGAATTCATACTCAACGATTTCTCGCGCTGGTACATCAAAATCGTACGCGATAGGCTTTCCCCATGGTACGAGGGCGGCGACAAGCGAAGCGCGCAGTTCAGCGTTCTTTACGTGCTTGAAAACCTGGTGCGCCTTCTGGCGCCAGTCACGCCTTTCATTTCAGAGAAGATTTACCAGAAGCTTTTCTTCGCGAAGGGCAGGCCAATGTCGGTGCACCTGTGCGCATGGCCTGTCGCTGACGAAGGCCTGATAGAGAAAGACATCGAAAATGACATGACAGCCACGAAGAGCGCGATAGAGGCGGCGAACGCGCTGCGCCAGAAACTTGACATAAAGCTCAAGTGGCCCGTCTCGGAGCTTTTCGTGAAGGCGAAGGACGAGGCAAGCGAAAAGAGCCTGAAGAACACGGAAAGCGTGCTCAAGACCATGGCGAATGTCGAGAAGGTCGAATTCGTGAAGAAAATCGACCGCAAGCACAAGCTGGATTTCGAAGCCGGAGAGATTGCCTTCGGCGACGTGCTCGAGGACAAGGCGTTTGCGCGCGAGCTCATGAGGGCGATACAGGTTTCCAGAAAGAAGGAAGGCTTGAACGTAAAGGAAAAGATAGAGCTCTGGCTCGAGGCCGACAAGCACTCGGAGGCGATGATAGAAAAGAACAAAGACGCGATAGCGAGGGGGGTGGGCGCGCAGAATATCCACAGGGGCCTGCCTCACAAAGTTCCGATAAAAGGCACGCTGGAGTTCGAGGGCAAGAAAGTTAAGCTTTATTTTGAGCGTTACGAACGCGAGGGAAAGCACGCGAAATAACGTTTTTAAAATGCAAAGCCGATATATAAAATATGACTTGGAAAGCGTCGCTGACCGTTTTCATCCTTTTTCTCGTATTCCTCGCGCTTTACGCTTTGGGCATAGTGAGCGGCTACTGGACCTTGATGATAGCCGTGATATTCATAGTAGTAGGCTTCGTCGTGGGCTTCCTGATTCTAGGGTCCGGAAACGAGAACATGTGGACAGGCGTGCCGCTGTTGGTCTTCGGCATAATCCTTTTGCTGATAGTTTATTTCTTTCCCGTAGGCGGAGCCTGACTACTACCCAAAAAAAGAGTAATTACTCACCATAAAAACTTTAAAAGGCCCGGCTACAAGAATTAAGGTTTATGCTGACAAAGAAAATTATAGGAAAACCCGACACGGAAAAAATCAAGACATGGTTTGGGAAGAAAGGAAGGAAAATTCTAGTTTATCACAGGGACGCAGACGGCGTATGCTCAGCGGCGATATTCCTGAAATTTTTCCCGGATTTCCAGACCATTCCCAGGGAAGGACCCATAATAGATTCTCATTTTTTCAGGGAAATCGTTTCCAAAAGACCTGATGCCCTTGTTTTCCTTGACATGCCTGTAGATCAAGAATGGGAAAAAATACTGAAATTGTGCAGCCAGCTTCCGGACCTCAGAATAATGATTCTCGACCACCACATACCGATAAAGAACATGAATTCCGAGCGCATCATCCACATAAATCCCATGTTCATGGGCGACGCCTACATACCGGCTTCCTGCGTCGTTTATCAGTTGTGCAGCCACATGGGCTTCGAAGTGAAGCCGTCGATGTGGATTTCCATAATCGGCATAATAGGCGACTACGGCATGAAGGACTGCCGCTGGATGTTCAAGGAATACAAGCAATACGTCAAAAAACACGGCGGGCCTTCATGCAATGACCTTTACGGTGCCTCTGATATCCTTTCATCGGCAATCACCCTGAAAGGCGTCATTGGCGCCGAGAAATCGCTGAAAATTCTTTCCGGCGCCAAGAAATACGAGGATGTCAGGAAATCGGAAGATCTTAAAAAATGGAATGTCATAGTGCAGAGAGAGGTAAAGAAAATTGTCAACGATTTTGAGAAAAGGAAGGAAGCCGAGGGGAAGGTCGTACTATACGAGATAAAGAGCAGGATGAACATAACCTCGATAATTGCGACCATCACAGCTGAAAGGCATTCTGAGGAAATAGTGATAATAAGGAAGCGCTCAGGCGACCTGTGGAAGATTTCCCTGCGCTACCAGGCTGGGAAGATAAGCGTCGGCGACCTGGCGAAAAACGCTTCAAATGGCATAGGCTCGGGTGGCGGGCACGTGAAATCCGCAGGAGCGCTTGTCAACGACTGGCAAGAATTCAAAAGGCGGATTTTGGAGCACGTAAATAAGTAGAAGCTGTGCTTGGTTTTTAAAATTCTAATTCTCAATACCCCTCAATATTTATATTAATGTACTATTTTTCATACCCTGCCTTCCTACCACCCCCCTTCCTGGAACATTAACCGTTTGTTAAACCGGCCTGAAAAATTACTAAAATTTTATATGAATGTAATATTTATTTCCTACACAAGAAGCGAGGCTCTACTCGCCGATTTTTATGAACTTGACGTTCGCGTACCCTTCGAACGGGTTGTGGCTGCCGGGATAATCTCCCGTGGTGCTGTCAATTACGAGGTAGAAGGAGTTTATATTTTTGCCCGTCTCGAGCTCTTTCTCAAGCGCCTGACACTCTGCAGGCGTTTCGGCGAGCATTATGAAACTGAACTGCTTCTCGCTGAAATAGGGCGTGTATTTCTCGAGTATCGTCTTGTAGAACTTAAGGAACGAATCGAGGTCTTGCTCCACGTACAGGATTACGAAAACATGCCCCTTGTCGGGATTGTAAACCTCGACTATGCTCGCATCCATGCCTATCGCCTCGTACATGCTGGCAAGCAGGACCGAAAAATCATCGCAATCCCCACCCATCGCGTCCCATGTTTCCATGGGATCCGCTATATATTCATCCTTCCTCGGGTCAGAAATGTAATATATCCTGTTTGAAATCTCGTTGTAAACCCCGAAGACCTTGGTCGCGGGCGCGTTGGGAACTGAGTATTTCACGACAGACCTGACTGCTATGTTGCGAACCTCGGTTGCGTTGAACTTATCTGAAAACATCCTGTCCTCCGCCATCGTGACGTTCCAGAAGCACCTCCATTGCTTCTGAAAAACGATGGGCTCCTTACAGTAGCATGAGTTTCCGGACACGTACGCGACCTCTCCCTTCTCTGAGCACATCCTTTCGCATTGCTCTTCTATTGACAGGCTCGCGCCTATGAGCATCTCCTCTATGTATTTCAGCTCGAAGGCGAGTCCGGCGAGGAGGACTATTATTATGAGAAAGAGTATTATCTTCTGAACGTCCATAATAAATATTTGAGCGGCCCTTTTATAAAAAACGGAACCAAATAATTAGTAATCCGGCTGGCCGGGTGATTTTCATGAGAGCATACGTAGCGACCAACATATGCGGGGTTTTCGCCTTCGACGAAGGCGGCAGGACCATTGCAAAAAAGCTTTTCCCCAAGGACGCAGACCACATAGCCGACAGGCTGAGCAGATCCAGGGAAGGCGAGATAATAGAGGAGGAGAAGGCGATAATCGAGGAGCTGCGCAAAGCCGGCTGCAAGGAAATCGTCTTTGACAAACACGCAAGTTTCGAGAAAATCGCGACCACGTACGACCCGCAAAACAAGGGGAAGGAAATCGCGACCAACGAGTTTAGAAGACTGGCGCTTGAAAGCAAGTGGGTTTCGGACCAGACAGAGCTCAACTCTTTGCTTACGAAGGTGAACATAATCCTCGCCGGCAGGAAGATAAAAGCTGTCGGCAAGGACAAGATAATAATCCAGGTAATAGGAGTGATAGACGAGCTGGACGCCGACCTAAACTCGCTCTCCGAGCGGCTGCGCGAATGGTATGGCCTCCATTTCCCAGAGATGTCGAAGGAGATAAAATCCCACGAGCGCTATGCAGCGATCGTTGAAAAGCACGGCGCAAGGGACGGGATAAAGGACAAGGCAGTCGAGTATCTCGCTTCGAAATCGGTGGGCATGGACTTCTCGGAGGAGGACGTGGAAAGCGTGAAGGTTTTCTCCAGGGCCGTGCTCGAACTGACGAAGGCGAGGGAGAGGGTATCCAAATACCTCGAGCGCGTCTGCGCAGAGACTATGCCCAACCTTTCGGCCGTTGCCGGTCCCCTGCTCGCATCGCGCCTGATCGCGCAGGCTGGCGGAATGGAGAAAATAGCGAAGATGCCGAGCTCGACGATACAGCTGCTCGGCGCGGAAAAAGCGTTGTTCCGCCATCTGAGACACCAAGGCAAGGCGCCGAAATACGGCGTCCTCTTTTCGCATCCGCTCATCCAGCAGGCGCCGAAGCCGCTGAAGGGGAAGGTCGCAAGGTTAATCTCTTCGAAGCTTTCGCTTGCAGCCAAAATGGACTTTTACTCAAAGAGAAACGACAGCAAACAGATGAAAGAGGACTTGGAAAGAAAAATAGCAGAACTGATGAAAAAGCCCGGCCTAGAAGAGTAAGACTTTTATTTTTAACTACTAATTAGTAAAATGGTGTCCAGAAGGGGTTTTCTGAAAGATGCGGCTGCTCTTTCTGCAGTCTTTTTGGCAAGGCCTCAAATCTTGCTGGAGGTCTGTGAGGACGTGCCTGAATATTCTCTTGTGACCAATGTACCTCAATACACAATGACCCTGCACAAGAACGGCCAAGAAATAAGAAGATATGAAGTCGGGGTGGGAATGCCTTTTATTTTCAAGAACATTTTAGGTGATACTAGGACGCCGCTCGGGGAATACAAAATCCTAACTAAGGCCGACTGGAACGACAGTTTTGCGGGAACTTGGATGCAATTCAAGAAAAACATAATTGATGGTAAAGACTGGGGAGGATGGGGCATACATGGCTCTCCTCACAAGGAGTTCGTGGGGCATGCGCTTTCAAAGGGATGCATAAGGCTGACTCCGGAAGAGGCTGAAGAGCTGAAAAAGATTGTACCTATAGGAACGGCGATTAGGAATGTTTACGAACCTGTCAGGCTTTCCGGCGAGCTTCTGGAGATTTATTCTGATGTATACTCACTTATGAATGACATGAAAGCGCCAATACTTGAAGCAGTCTCTCTTGAGGGGAGATTGATATCCGATGCGAAGGTAAATGGAATTTTGGAAGAGTCTGAAAAAAGGAGGAAGACCTATGTAGAGAATGTTGCAGAGCTTTACAAAAAGTACATAAGACCTCTTCCGGATAACCAAGCACATCCTGACCTGTTGCAGAAAAATCCTGAAATAGGCAGCAAGTATCTTAAAACCCTGTCAGAGAACCGAAAACTTGTTGTTCCAGTTGAAGAGTTGTTAATTTAGATTTTCTTCATGACCAGGAACATGTGGTCCTTCTCGAAAGGGTCGAGTCTGACCTTGTCGAGAATCTTGAACTGCTGCTCGAGTTTCGCGATCTCCTGCCTGTAGATTTCTTCCGGCCGTCTAGTAACGTCGATTGACCTGGCTTTGATCGCTATCATGGCAAAACCATTCGGCTTCAAAAACCTCTCGCAGTTGCGTATCATTATAGGACTCTGGTCGTCGGAAGCGACGTCCTCGTACACGACGTCGACCTTCTCTATCCAGTCGTATTCCTCGGGCTTCCTCGCGTCGCCGACAATGGGCACGATGTTGCCGCGTTTTTCAGCGACCGGATTGAGATCGCGCACGCAGCGCTCGGAAATCTCGACGCCGTAGATTATCCCATCGCTGCCGACAATGTCGGAGAAGAAAGTCGATGTTTGTCCGCTTGCGATG
>JBGPQP010000010.1:0-43308 GCA_041489155.1 Candidatus Aenigmatarchaeota archaeon | reverse complement strand
ATTTTTTCACCCATCCTTTTCGAATCCTCAGTACAATCCGACCATCGCTCGTAGCAGGTCGATCAGCGCAAGGGGCGCGACCACGAACCAGTAAAGCCTGAAAGCCTGGTCGATCCTGATCCTCGCGAAAACGGTCCTGAATATTATCAGCGCCAGCAGCATGACCGCCGAATAGACTATGAAAGTTACGATGTCGCTTGCGCCCAGGAAGAACACCGCGCCCAGTGACACGAGCGTCCAGTATCCCGCCGCCCTCGCCAGCTCGAACAGCGCCAGCCTCGGCCCGCTGTATTCGGTGAGAGGGCCGGCGACGATCTCCTGCTCCGCCTCCGGGATGTGGAACGGCGGCAGCATCAGCTTCCCCAGGACTCCCATGAAAAACGCGAACAGAGCGAAGGGAAAGCCTATCGCTGAATACGGGACGATCTGGAAGCCCGTCAGCAGGCCTATGGTTATCAGCGAAACTATGAACGGGAACTCGTACGAGAAAAGCTGCGTTATCTCGCGTATGCTTCCCACGGTCGCGAAGGGGTTGCCCGCGGCGAAGCCGGCGATGGCGAAGAACGCTGAAGACATGATGAGGAAATAAATCACGACGAAAACGCTCCCCGGAAATGAAATCAGCTGGAAGCCGGCGATGGGGATGAATATGAGCACGGTCATCATGGACGCGAACGAGACCACCGGGCAGAGCGTCGCGAGGACGCCTATGGTGTTCTTTGTCGTTATGTTCTCCTTTGACATGAGCTTTATGAAATCGTAGAACGGCTGGCGCACCGGCGGGCCGATCCTATGCTGCATGTGCGCGACTATTTTCCTGGAGAGGCCCATGTAAAGGAAGCCTGCGAAGAACGCTGCCGCGAAGCCCGGGAACACGAGCAGCTGGAAGATGAGAATGAGCAACACGTCAGCGGCCATGACTGTCTCCTCCCATGTGCAGTATTTCATGCTTTGTGACTATTCTTTCCTCTCTCGTCTTGGCGTCGACCAAGGTCATTCTGTCGGTGCAGGAAAAGCACGGATCGAGCGAAGCGAGTATGACCGGGACGTCTGCGATTGCATAACCCTTCAGCATCTCCTCAAGCGCATGGAACGTCTGGTACGTCGGCGTGCGTATCTTCACCCTGTATGGCCGGTCGCCTGCGGCTTTGATGTAATACAGGAGTTCGCCCCTGGGCGCCTCGACCCTCGAGACGGTCTCGAGGCCTTGTCTGATGTTTATTGCCGCAGGGACTTTCAGGCTGGTTTCCTTCGGCAGCCTTTCCATGTTCGCGAGCGAAGCGCGTATGAGGCCGATGGACTGTTTGCATTCCCTGAAGCGAATGAGACAGCGTTCGAGCGCATCGCCTCCCTGGCCGATGATCGGCTTAAAGTTGAGATGTTTGTAGGCGGAATAGCCGGTCTCGCGGACGTCGTAATCTATACCGGACGCGCGCACGTTCGGGCCGACCGGCGTGAAGTGCTTCGCCTTGGGTTTCGAGAGGTAGCCTATGTGCCTGAGCCTGTTTTTCACAGACGCATCGTTCCTGAAAATGCCCAGATAATAATCAAGCCTGTCCTCCAGCTTCTTGAGCGCCCTTTCAACCTCTCCCGCCTGCCCGAGGCTGAAGTCCTTTCTGACGCCGCCAATCACGTTCATCACGAAATGCACGCGGTTCCCCGTCAGCAGCTCCTGCGCGTCCATGACCAGCTCGCGGTCGCGGAAGATGTAATGGAAAAGCGTATCCAGACCGATTTCCCACGCAACGATGCCCAGACCGAACAGGTGCGAATGCAGCCTTTCCAGCTCGGCTATGACCAGGCGGATGTAGTCTGCGCGTTCGGGGATTTCGAGTCCCATGAGGCTCTCGATGCCCTGGCAATAGCACGACGTGTGGTAATGGCCGCAGTTTGAAACAACCAAACCGCCATTTACGATAAAATTATGTGTCGGATTTAACGTCAGGTCATAAACGAATTTTGAAGATGAATTTATCTCTTTTATGCTTTTTATTTTATCAAGATAAAAGTCCCGCGAAATAGCCTTTTTTATTTCATCGGTCTCGTCACGCTTTCCGATGATTTTTTCCAGATCTTTCAAATAAAATAACATGGTTTTTTTGTTTACCCTCTTGCCCTTCTCTATTTTACCCAGATGCGACGGACAATGAAATCTGTTCAGCGGTATGTTTCTGCTTTTCCTTAAATCAGCAAACAACTTGTTTGCCCACAACGGGCACATCTGAAATTTGGAGTGGAACCTCCTGGATTTTTGCGAGAAAATCTTGATATCATCGAGTATGTTCCTTTTTCTGGGCAATCTGTTTTTTACCTTCGAGGAAAATGCCAGAACGTCGTCGGCGTTGTTGATGAAAAGCACATAAGAAAAGTTGTTTTTAAATCCCGAGCGGCCCCTTTTCTTCAGAGCGCTGGCCACGCCGAGCCTTTTCAGAATCATCTGGAGCCTTGAAAGAAACTTCTCGCTTTTCGAGTAAATCAGTATTCTCGCACTTTTATTTTCCAGTTTGCAGTGCCCATCGCCATCGAAATAACCTCCTATGAAAGATGATATCAGCCTCTCCGGCATCCTGAATATGGGCTTTATGTCCTCCTTTTTATTGTCAAGAACCCTGAAACCAAGGGATTTCGCAACCTCTGATAGTATGGGATTTGAAACTCTCAAAATTTCAGCGCCGCTTTTTAGGATTCCCCTTTCAATTTTTTTATGCGGAAAGAGGCGTTTGTAGGTTTTTTCAAACTCCTTCAGCAGAGATTTGTCTTTGTTTACGAAGGACAATCTGTAATCGCGGTGTCCTTTATTCCTCATCTTGCCAAAGCTTCCATCAGAGGCAATGAGGCCCATAAGATACATTAAATCTTCATCTATGTGTGCGTTTTTCAGAACAAAATGGTTCCTGTTGTTGCTTATCGATTTTATTCCTTTTTTTAATCTCTTATAGTTCATTCCCACTTCCCTGCATACGCTTTTTAATTCCCCCATCCCGATGCCATTCCTTAGATTGCCTTGGCCGAGTTTGGTCCTGTAAATTTTCAAAGCCCTTTCGGCGTTTGAAAACGTTCCGAATCTGTCTCTTATTTTTTTGTTAAATTTATCCAGATCGCTTTTATCCAGCTTTATTACAAATTCCTCCGGCAGCAGATCGATTATCAAGGGCACCCATACATTTTTTATTCTGAAATGCCTTGCGGAATATAACATATCGCCAATCTTCAGCTGCTCCGCTCTTATGTATTCGGGCCCAGAAATGGAGTCTATGGGTATTTTATGCGCGTGTGTAGCCCTGATTTTTATACCAGCCCATGTCCTGATTTCCAGCAGTTTTTCAGGGGAACGGAACCTTTGGACATGCGTTATTTTTCCGGGTTCGACAAGGCATGACTTTTTGAGGGAAAAAACTTTGAAGTTGTCTTTCGCTTCCAGGGATATGAAATTTTCATGCGAATTTCCAATTTGTCTTTCGACGTAATCGCCAATTTTGACTATGTTCCCGTCATCGGTTATTATTTCCTCGTTTTTTGGTAGGCAGATGCCGCACACGCGCTCGCTGAGATAAACGCCCTTCGCCCACGGTCTGCCCTCGAAAGATTTCTCGATGCCCTTGTGGTTGTAGCCGAGAACCAGCTCCGAGCCGACGATGGTTTCTCCATCGACCCGAAGTTTTATGTGCATCGGCTCGGCGAGTGCGGGATGCTGCGGGCCGAAAGGCAGAAAGTAATCGTGCATATAATTAATTTGTTGCCTGATATAAGAAATTATTTCCGGCGTTTGCCCTCCCCTGGGCAATTCCTGGGGCAGTAATAGTTTAAAAAAATTACATTTCTTATAACAATCGGTAGAGACAAATGAAAGGGATGAACAGGAGGGCTTTCCTTAAAACCTCAGCAGCGTTAGGAGCGGGAGCTGTAGTAAACCATGGACAATGGGAAAAGGAGCTTACAAGCCGGCTTTTCAGCAGCGAGACGCCTGCTGCCACGGAGAACATCAACGCAGACAGGGTAAAGGAAATAAGGGATTTCTGCGGAGAGTACGGCACGCCTTACAACCCGCACGTCTTCGAAGCGGGCGAAAGGATAGTTTTCAAGGGAAAAGAGCCTTATATCAGCTTCATAACCAGGGATGATGTCACCATCCCTGAACTCACGATAAATTTCGCGGATGCGGATGGGAGCACAATAAACCTCACAAGAAAGAAATTACATGATGTCAACGGCGCTGTGGAAATACCCCTGAACGATTGTTTCCTCCGGAAAGTACCCCGCATCCTCCAGTACAAGCTTAACTATAAGAAACCGGACGGCGGCTCAGAAGAGACCTGCTACAGGTATGTGAAAACCCCGTCCGGCAGTCTTAGAGACGGATCAATAAAAATAATAGTTTTCTCCGATGCCCATTTTCCCGATGACCGGGGCAAAAAGGAGGCCTTCCAGAACCCTGAGACATGGGAGATGAGAAATAATGGCGAATACGTCAACAGGCTTTTCCTGAGCAAGCTAGCGAAAAATCCTAATTACCAGCCTTCAGGGGATGAGGGATTACTGATGAACGGTTTCAACATGGCAAGCGCTATGTGGTACATAATTAATAATGAAAACCCTGATTTCACGATTGACATCGGAGACAACCACGGCGGCTTCGGCCACGTATGGGAAGACCTTGGCCTGCCAAAAGAAAGCGAAGCAACCCCTGCAGAAAAAGATGCAATAATCAAAATGTTCCGTCTTGGGCAGAGGAAAATACTTTCCGCTATCACATCTCACATACCATGGTATTATGCGCTGGGCAACCACGAGGGGGAGTGCGGAGGGGCGGGGACTTTGGAGTACGCGATGAAATGGAGAAAGAAGTATCTTCCTTTGCCGGGTTTGATGCATGGCGGCTCGCCTGACGAAAATTATTATCCGATAATATGGGGTGGCCTGAACAACTTTTTTGAAGACAGGCCTGAAGTATTGTGCGCCGTCATGAACAGCACGCGCTACAGTTTATATCCCAGGAAGCCTGAGGAATGGACAGCGGGCGAAGGGCAGACCAAATGGCTCGCTTACACGCTTCAAAAAGACGCTTCTTTCAGGCTCGTATTTTTTCATCATGTCTTTGGAGGGTGGCCTACGCAGTCTGATTGCGAAATAGGAGGAATGCATGATTATGCTTATGGCAGGGGCATGGGTTTCACCAGTGAATATTACGATGAGATGAACAAACTCCTGGAAGAAAACGGAGGCGCGCATCTTAAGGTCGACCCCCGAAGAATTGAACAAGTCTACCATACGGGCACCTTTAAAAGGAGGGGCGTGAACGCAGTAGTATACGGCCACGACCACGTCTTTAAAGGCAAGAAAATCGGCACCTGCGATGACGGCAGGGAATTGCACGCTGTCTGCGCAGGTTCAACGAAACACGACGCAGAAACAAGCTGGTTCAGGAAGCCTTTGTTCAGGAAAGATTACGGAGATCGTGAAAGACGCGACTTTTTCACCTGCCCGGGATATCTGGTTATAGAAATATCACCCGGGGGCATCAGATTTGACTACAAGAACGCCTCTCCTGTGCATCTTAACCGCGGGACGAACATGCCCGAAGGCACAAGAGTGGGCGACACAGTCAGCACCTATTTAACATAGCATTTAATACAGCTTTGCCTTTCCGGACAGACGCTGGCTTACGCCACGCTGCTGCCGACCTCTGCGTCGCCGTCGACCGTTACGAGCCTGATCTTGTCGCCCTTGACCGCAGCCAGCAGCATGCCTTCCGACGTGATGCCGCGTATCGTGCTCGGCCGCAGGTTCGTGACGACGACGATCTTCTTGCCGGGCAGCTTTTCCTTTTTGTAGTCCTTCTTTATCCCGGCGACAAGCGTTATCTGCTTCCCTCCGATGTCGACCTCAAGCTTGTACAGCTTGTCGGCTTTGGCTATCTCGTCGACGCTTATGATTTCCCCGACCTTCAGTTCGATTTTCTCGAAGTCCTTCAATTCGATGGTCATGCCCTATCACCCCTGAACATTAAAATTATTGATAATAGGTTGAATCACCGCTTTAAATTTTTGCATGCTCCCTGTCCGTCCGTTCTGGAGCTTCGGAAAGCCCATTTGGAAATCCGAGAGCTCATTTATTAACCGGGTATTTACATAATTATAATTATGAAAAGGATCTGGGGTTTGTTTCTGGTTTATGTGTTAGTGCTCGCTTTTTTTGTTAACGTCGGTCTCGCTGCGGCGGAGCAGCCGGAGGTGCTCATACTGCCGAACGACAAGATAGTCTCGGTCGACTCACCCGTCGTCATAAAAGTCGACCCGAAGACCACGACAATGCCAATGCGCATCACGTGGTCCGTTTACAACACCGGCAACATCGGCATGGGCTCCTTCCCCATACAGGCGGACGGCAAGGGCCTGTGTTACTTCTCGAACTCCGACGGCAACGCGACCTGCGGGCCGTCGCCCTTCTTCCAGCAGGGGGAGACTGAGTTTTATGTTTTCGTCGTCACATCTTCCGGCATCACCAACAGGACCGTTTACATGAACATCTCGCCGGCGACCATCCCTGTCGACGGCGTCGACAGGGTTGACAACACTGTCTTCATGTACATAAACATGGGCAAAAAGGACTTCATGAAATACAGCATCTACAAGGAGGACCTCACCATCTACCAGAGCGACAGGCCGCTGGATTATGATGTGTCCGATGGGAGGTATGAGGGCAACATAACCCTTAACGCCGGCACGTATTATTTCGCCTTCTTAGTCAACGCCAGCGGCACGTACGGCAGCGCGATGAAGAGGATCGAAATCCCGTCAGGCGACTACCTCACCATCCAGACGCTGAAGGGACAGTACTGGACCGGCGAGAAAATCAAGATGACCGGCACGACCAGCTCCAATTACGTTTCAGGAGAGGTGCGCTTCCCGGACGGGACGAAGGCGCTGGATTTCTCAGCCGACGCCGGCTCGAACCATCTCTTCTCCTATGAATTCTACTCCAAGAGCAACTGGCCGGAGGGCATTTACCAGATAGTCACGAGCAAGCCTCTCGCGAAATCCGCGAATTTCACGCTCACCGAGTTCTTCGAGCTTTCGCCGGAAGCCGTGACGGCGACCGTCAACAAGTCGAGCGACTTCACCACTTCGCTGAGGCTCAAGAACATAAGGACGAACACCACCAATGTTTCCATAGTTGTGACAGGCGGCATGAAGTACGAGTACGTCACCATAGCGGACGCGGTTCTCAGCCCGCAGGAGACGACGACGATAACGATAACCATCCCCAATGTCGAGACCGCGCTCACGGGCAACATAGTCCTCAAGACGCCTGAAGATCTCGAGCTTTCGGTGCCGGTCACGATTAACGTGGCAGAAAGCCTTGGCCCCTGCACAGGAGGCGGAGGCAAGGCTCTGGAAATCGCTGAAGCCTCGCTCGTCTGGTCGCAGGAATGCATGGTCGACGACGAGATGCACTGGCTCGTAAACATAAAGAACAACGGAGCCTCGCCCCTCTCAGACTTCACGTACGAAATCAAGGACACGTATTCTGGTATGCTTGAGGATCTGGACAGGATGAAATACATAGAAATCCCTCTTGCTAACCTTTCCATCGCTCCCGGCGAGACGAAGGAAATAGACGTCAAGCTCACGGCCGCGAGCGCTTCCAAGTACCAGGGCATCCTGACGTTCAAGAGCGGCGCTGAAAGTGCATCCATGTTCGTTTCCCTCAATTGCTACGACAACATCTCTGAGGACATCGCAGACCTCGGCAGCAGGCTGGCGAAGCTGTCCATTTCTGATGACACGAAGGAGGATATCACCTCGGACATATCCAATGCCGAGAGCTCGATATCGCTGGGCAACTATGCGCTGGCCAACGAGTATTACGTGAGAGCGAAGGCCAAGATGGACATGGTAGAGGCAGGCGCCACCCCCAGCGGGCAACCCATGGACATGACGACGATAATCATAATCGTCGTGGTGATAATCGCTGTCGTCGGCGTCCTGTTGTTCTTCAGGATGAGGAAGTCGAGAGTCGCTGGCATGGAAGAGGGTCAGGAAGAAGAGATAGAGAGCTTCCGCTGATTTCTAATTTTTAAATAATTTTTTATTTCCCGAAGAATCTTCTCAGCGCCGGGTGCATGTCTTCCATGTGCTGCATCGCGATCTGCTCGTACAGCTGGTGGACTATCATAACTGAAAGCAGGATGCCTGTTCCTGTGCCCAGCGCGTCGGTGAAGTCGGCGAAAGCGGCGAGGAATCCGACAGCCGCTCCTCCCAGTATCGCGAGCGCGGGGATGTAGCGGTTGAGGACTTTTTCGATTATCCTGATGTCGCGTCTGAAACCCGGTATCTGCATACCTGTCGATTCTATCTGTCCTGCGACGGTTTTCGCGTCCATGCCCGCGGTGCTGACCCAGAAAACCGAGAACATTATCGAGCCGCCCACCATGAAGAGCGCGTAGGTGAATAGCCTGGCGACGTCCATCGGGCTTATGATCACGAGCGAGCTTAGCCCTGCGGCCGACATGCCGAAATACCATGCCAGGCCGCCTATCACTCCTGCGCCAACGACGAACTTCAAGCCGCCCGGTTTCTTGGCGAAGTAAACGAAAAACGCTCCGAGAAGGGCGAAAAGGCCTATGGTGATCATGAGGCCGGATACCGCAGTGGTGCGCGGATGCGTGAGGAATAGGATGAGGCCGCTGGTCGGGTTGCCGCTGTTGTCGAACGTTCCCAGCCATGAGCTGCCTCCTGACTGCGAGAGCATTTTGGCGAAAACCTGCACGTTCGCAAGCAGCGCGGCGATAAGAATGACGGGGATGTTGGACGAGTAAAGGAACTTCAAAGGCCAGCGCCTTCCGAAGCCTCGTACGGTCGAGAAGGCAAGGGGGATTTCAACGCGAATAGCCTGGACGTAAACAACAAGCAGGAAAACTATAACCGTCGCTATTATCGGAAGGAGGACGATTAAGGCAGCGAGAGGTTCGCCAGAGCCGAGTAATACGCCGGCGTTGGGTATCGCTCCCGCGGGCGGGTTCTGCATGCCTGTCGAAAACGACCCGTCAGACGTTAGCGGGTTGAGCGCGCGGATGACCATGGTCTTCGCCACACCGGCGACTATGAACAAGCTTACGCCCGAGCCGAAGCCCCATTTTGAAACGACCTCGTCCATGAACAGGACTATCCATCCGCCTATTGCCAGTTGCAGGACGACGACAGGCAGCAGGCCGGGCGCTGCGGCTATCGCGCCGAAGGCGACGTAAACATAGCCTTCCAACAGGCAGAATAATATCGCCGCCAGCTTTTGCGTGCCCTGGAAGAGCATGCGGCCCTTCTCTTCGGACAGGTTCCACGGGATTATTTTCGAACCCACGAGCAGCTGCAGGATAATCGATGCGGTCACTATGGGTCCGATGCCTAACGTGACGAGAGAACCGAAGGTCGAGCCCAGCAGGATTTCGAGATATTTGAAATAGTCGTAGTTGGTCTGCGAGATGCCGTAGACCGTTATCTGCGTCATCAGGTAATAGATGAGCAGCGCGATTCCAGTCCACTTCAGCTTCTCCTTGAAGCTCTGCCTCTTTATCGGCTCGGCTACGCCGGGCAGTCTCTTCAGCACGGCAATATACGAATCATCAAGACCCATGCAAAAACCTCTGCTTTGCAGTTCGAAATGTTAAAATGATTTAACGAATTTGATAATTATATTTATAAGCTTCTTAAAATAGGTTTTGGTTATTCGTTATTCGGTTATTCATTAATGCGGCCTTCTTCTATAACCAGAGGCCCGTGATATTTGCATTTCTTGCAGAAATATTGCACGCCCAGTTTCGCGCCCATCCACAAAGTCACGTCGTCAGAGCCGCATACGGGGCATTTTTTTGCGGTTCGCATGCTCCTCACTCAGAAACAGCCTCGCCGCCCGCCGCCTCGATCTTTTCCTTCGCGTGGCGCGAGAAGGCGGATGCCTTAACCGTCAGCTTCTTCGTTATCCTGCCGCCGCCGAGGACCTTGTCGAAACCCAGCTCTTCGAGGTTGATTTCCGTCTTTTCCCCTGCGAGCTTTTCGAGCTCCTCGAGGCTTATGGTCGTCACGATCTTCATGCTGTTATGGCTCTTGGCAACGAAGCCGTGCTTGCCCAGGTGGTCGGGCTCGTATTTCTGGAGCCATGATTTCCTGTGCTTCTTCGAGCCCGCGTAGCCCTTGCCTCCGCGATGACCCTTGCCTCTCCGCTTGCGCATGCCGCCGTAGCCGCACGTCCTCGTGCCGCGTTCCTTCTCTATCTTTTTTCTCCTGTGCGCCATTCACATCATCCTCTCGAGCAGCTCGTTTATCTTCTCGCCGCGGTAGCCGAGCGCTCCTTTCGGGTACGGGTTTTTCACTCCCTCGTAGCCCTTCCTTGGCGGGCTCATGCGGAATAACGGCTTGAAGCCCTTTACCTCATCGATTTTGTTTTTCCTGAAAGCATCAACAACATCCTTCGCCTGTTTGGCGTCGAGCTTTTTGTCGCCTTCCATCCTTCCTCGGCTGGCGACGAGCTTGGACAGCGTCTCTTCGCTTATGTCGCCCCACGTGACGAAGTCCTTAACCTTGCGTATCATGCCCTCGATTCTAGGGTCCTTGTCCACGACGACGCAGTGGTTTATCCTAGTGAGCCTCAGCATCGTGAGCGTGTCCTTTATCTTGTAGTTCACCTTAATCCCGCCCCTGATCCTTACGACCGCAAACATCATATGTCACCCTTTGTCCTGCTCAGGTTCCTGAGAGCATCAAAAATGGCGAATGCAAGGTTCATCCTCGTCGAGGTCATGCCGGACGTTTTGGCCCAGACGTCCTTTACGCCTGCGAGCCTTAGCATCTTCTTGGTCTCCTCATCCGCGACGATGCCCACGCCAACGGGCGTCGGCAGAAGCATCACGCGCACGGAGCCGGCCTTGCCTTCGGTCTTGAAGGGAATAGAATGTGTCCCGCCGCAGTTGCACTCCCACGAGCCGCAACCTCTTCGGATGTTTATGATGCTCAGCTTCGCGTGCTGCAACGCCTTCTCTATCGCAGTCCTGTGCTCGTTTGAATTGGCCTTGCCTATGCCCACGACGCCGTCGCCGTTGCCTACCATCACGAGCGCGGTGAGCTTGAATCTCCTGCCCGACTTGTGCATCCTCGCCGTCATCCTGGTCGGCGTTCTGCGTATGCCGCCGCCCTTGCCCGGGCTGCCGCCTATGTATACCAGCTCTTCCTTCAGGTCGGGCACAAGATAATCCACAATCTGTGGCTCAAGAATGATCTCTTCCTTGGAAAGCAGGTCCTTGATGTCCTTGAACTTGCCGTTAACGACTTCATGCCCGAGCTTCGTCCTCGGCATCCACGTTGTCAGCCTTTCCTCCACCCTCTTGGCGACTTCTTCGACTTCCTTCTTCGCAGCGACAACGGGAGGCGCTTCCTCTTTGATTTCCTCTATGATTTCGTCCTTTTCCTCAACCTTAGCCTTCTTTGCCCTGCCTTTCGTTTTAGCCGCTTCGGGTTTCGGTTCAGCCTTTTCCTCGGGAGCCTTCGCCTTCACCGTATCTTCCATGTCCTCGGCTTTTTCCAGTTCTTCCCTCGATTCCTCGCGTTTTGCTTTCCTCGGCATTTTTTTGCACCTTACATGCTTGCAATAAGCTGCTATAGTATATAGATACTCATTATATGAGCAATGGTTATTTATATCTTCGCCTGTTTTTAATCTTTTCCATTCTCGCCAGCACCTCTTTCGCCTGGCTGAAATGCTGCGCGTACGCCCTGGTTATTTCCTGCCAGCATGCGTCAAGGACGGTGAAGTGCGTCGCCTTTATGGCCTCGTAGAGCAGGAACAGGTCGACTGCCCTGTCTTCGACGCTAAGAGAGAACTTGCCCAGACCGAAATCTATCAGATAGATCTCATTGTCTTTCGAAAGTATCATGTTCGACGTCGTCAAATCGCCGTGTATCACTCCAGTTTCATGGATCTTCGCTATCAGCTTTCCCATCTTCCCGCAAACGTCTTTCCTTTCGCCTTCATGCATCTTGTTAAGCGCGTCCTTGAGCTTCATCCCCTGTATGTAGTCCATGACGAGCTTGAACTCGTCTTCGATGCGCGTTCTTGGCACGGGCACACCATTCGCTCTCGCGCGTTCCATGAGTTTCGCCTCGGCGCGCGTGCGCTGCTTTCTGATCTTCTCATCCAGCTGGGCGATGCGATAGCCCTTGCTGACGCGCTCTTTCACCAGCTCCTGGCCGCGCTCCCCGTCGCGCAGATATAGAATCGCTTCCGCCCCGCGCTGGATTATATCTTTCATGAAAAAAGAAAGCGTAGGGTATTTATAACTTTTACAGGGATGCTCTGTAAGATAAGTTGTGCCTTTCGCAATATTTTTTAAGAGAGTTGAAAAAAGTTTCACCGTATGTTATTTCCCTGTCTTTTTTCTTGTCCATGTAATCCTGCACGACCATCACTGTGGGGCGCATGAAACCGGATGAATTCACGAAAAGTTTCCTTAGGAGATCTTTTGTCGCTCCCGTGTAATCAAAACGCTTGCTGCCGTTGTTTTTCACATAAACATGGGTTATCCTTTTCCCGCCGTGGTCGTAGACAAAAGTCTCCAATATTATTTCTTTTACGCGGTTTTCGGAATTTTCTTGATCAAGAGGGTCAATATGTATTGTATTGTCGCCGATATCCAGTGTGCCCCTTCCAAGAGTTTTAAAGTGTAGCTGCACGTCCTTTATTATTTTTGATTCGTTCTGATCAGATTTTTGAACCATGTTATCACCAAATAATTGTGAAAATGTATTTAAAAACCTTAAGAAATCTATTTTCTCCACAGCTCGCAGGTCTTGCAGACCCTCTGCGAACTGGGCTCGCCGCATTTGGAGCAGCGGATGATTTCGACGCCGCCCTGTTTAACGATTTCTCTCACCGATGGCAGCAGGCGGTGGAAGGTGTTGAGGGTCGAGAATTTCATGCCCGGGCTCTCGGCTTCGAGGTCGTTGAGGAAGTCGCGCACGCGGAAGCGCGGGCCCTCGATGTACGGACATTCGTTTTCCTGTATTTCGAGCCCGGACAGCAAAGCATAAAGGCCTATCTCCTTTTCAGGGATTTCCATGAACGGCTTTATTCGCCTTACGAAGAGCCTGTTCTTCACGATGGGCTCGCCGCCCATCCTCGAGAGACGTACGAGATCGCCGCGCACGTAATCCATCACTATACCCTGAATTTCATCGTCCAAGTTCATGCCGAAAACGATTTTATTCGCCCCCAGTTCTCTCGCCTTTCTGTTCAGCAGCCAGCGGCGCGCGAGCCCACAATACGTGCAGGCCGTGCCCTCCCAACGATCCGATTTCCTTGTTTCCTTGACCTTTTCGCTCAGGGATTTGCCGAACTCTTCCCTGAAGGAAAAAACATGATGTTTGACGCACAGCTTCTTGCACAGGCGTTTCGCGATGCGCAGGCTCTCGTCGCGATAGCCGGGGATGCCTTCATCGATGGTTATCGCAAAGAACTTAAGATCCTTCCTCCCGCCGAACATTTTTTTCAGCATGTACATCGCCGCCGAAGAGTCCTTACCGCCGGACAGCGCGAAAGCGACAATATCGCCGCGTTCAAGCATGCGGCTCTTACGTATCGTGCGCCTGACCTTGTCCTCGACGCTCGCCAGAAAATGCCGCCTGCACAGCAGGGAGCCCTCGTATTTCCTGTGGTGGATCGCCTTTTTACCGCATCTCGTGCAGCCGAAAACCGCCCTCTCCGTGATCATAATTAGAGAAGGCCTGAGTGATATAAAAGCGTGGGCGGTCATCGCAAGATTTATTAACTACCGAAACATGATAAAATTATGTCAAAAGACAAAAAATTAAAAAAAATGATGAGAGACAAGCCCCTTGAAAGAAAACTCGGAGAGTATCTGGACGAAAGGTTCAATCATGTTTCATATCTTTTCAAGGAAGGGCTGAGCCCTGGAGAAATACTGCCCGAGCTCACAACACCGGAGATATATTTCATGCTCACCGGGGCCTCGGATTGCGGCACAGAGCTGAACGGCGCAGAGCTGAAAAAGGTAGGCTCCGCTAGGATGCGCGAAGAGCTCTCACGTAGAAAGGAAGATGGCATGACTGTTCTGGAGGAGCTTGCCAAACGCGTTTTGTCCTCTTATCAGATAAGCGACAAGATCACAGAACATTTCACCGACTATAACCAGCTGAGGAAGCACATGATTACATTTTTGGAAAGGTGGCTCTCAGGCGACAAGCGGATTCTCGGTGAACTGAAATTACAGAAAGAAAAAATAGCCAGATACGAATGGGTTCACGGAGGGCCGTGCCACTCCCCTGACAGCATGCAGGCAAACACAACTGTTTATGTGCCTGGCAAGAATTGCTGCATAAGGCTTCTGGCGACCGATTATAAAACACCGCAAAGCACATGGACGAAAATTGCCAGGATGGCGGTTACTAGCATAGAAGAAGCGGACAGGGAAAAACTGAGAGGAGAGGCTTTCGAGAGATACGTTTTCACGAACTCCATGATACAGGACGTCCTTAGGTCAAGGATCATCACTACCAGCAGAGAAAACATGGAAGACGACTTGGTATATTTTTTCACGCACAAACTGAACGGCTTCGGTGTCTACGACATCCAGCACAGGAGAACGCCTGATTACAAAACGCCGTTGTGCAGGATTGTGCTGGGAATGCCGCGCATAATAAAAACCAAGGAAGGTACTGTCACCCCCTCGGACCATCTCATCTGCCAGCAGATAATGACGCCGGAGGGGGAATACATTGACAGGTTTGTCGCGGATCATAATGTTTACAAGAACCATCGCGAATGGGAACCTTTCAAGGATCACAAAGCAAAAGGAAAATACAGGGCGTTCGTAGAAAATGTGCATGATTTTCTTGAAGCCTGAATTACCCGCCTGACACGACTTTTATCAGCTCTATCCGGTCGTTGTTTTTCAGGGTTTCGTTCTCCAGAAGTATCTCTTCTCTCCTTTTTATTATCACGGTCTCTGGATTGACGCGCATTTTTCGCAGTGCATCTATCGCTTTCGCTTCCTTTGGCATTTCCACAATTTTCGTCTTGCCTGAAAAAAGAACGCAGACTTTCATGAGTTAAATATAAAACAGTTCTATTAATAATTACTTGCTTTGGCATCACGCTGGGATGGCCGAGCCCGGTTCAAGGCGCCCGCCTCGAAAGCGGATGGGCGAAAGCCTGCGCAGGTTCGAATCCTGCTCCCAGCGCTGGGCTGGTGGTCTAGTGGTATGACGTCGCCCTCACACGGCGAAGGTCGAGGGTTCAATTCCCTCCCGGCCCATGGAAGCTTTTAAAAAGCTTCAGCAAAAAATCTTATAAGACATGACAGAACAATAATGTGTAACTGGGTTCGTGGTCTAGTGGTTATGACGTCTGCTTGACGTGCAGAAGATCGCTGGTTCGACTCCGGCCGGACCCATGCTTTCTTATATTATGGAAACGGAAAAAGATTTCCACAGAAGAGACGTATTGACGGATATCTACAGAGGCAAGGCGCTTCTTAACCGCCATTACCCGCTTGCAGATTTAAGAGGCCTGCTCTACAGACTCAGCGGAAGGGAAGTGGCCTACGCGACGATCAGGAAAAAAATCAAAGATATGAGGATACATGCGAAAGCCCTGCGCGAGATATTCGGCGGACAGGCAAGCGGAGTGGTGCATCAGAAGTACGTAAGCTTTGGCGATATGAAATCCCTTTTCAGGGAGATCCTGAGCGGGGATTACAGGGAAAGGAGACTGAGCGCCTTTCTTCAGGAAGAAAGCTCTGCTGCATCAGAATGGCTCAGTTCGAGGGAGATAGAAATTTAATCTTATAAATAAGAGTGTGCGTTTAATGTAATATCATGCCCCGGTAGTCTAGAGGCCAAGGATACCGGCCTTTCGGGTGCTTTTCGGAAGCTCGAAAGGTAAGAGTTTCGCTTTGCGGAGCAATGACTTCACGAAGAAAGCCGGTGACCCGGGTCCGAATCCCGGCCGGGGCACTCAATTTTTAAAAGCCAGCTGCCAAAATAAGAGCATGAGGTTCAGCTGCGAGCACAACTGCGACCACTGCAGGCTATGCTGCCAGGGCTGGGACATCGACTTGGCCAAGGAAGACATAAGGACGATCGTGTCCTTCGGCTATTCCCCGAAATATTTCCTCGAGTTCGAGCCTGTCCTGAAGATGAGAACGAAAGGGAAGGACAGGGACTGCATTTTTCTGGACAGGGACGACCTGTGCAAGCTCGAGAAAAGGCACGGTCACGAGGCGAAGCCGCACGCGTGCAAGCAGTTCCCGAGGATGAGCACGGAAACGCTAAAGGAGAAGGATTATTTCTTCTACGATTACCGCGGCAGGACCTTCACGAGAGATTTGCTGATCAGGATGCTCGACAAAATCAGGGCAGCAAATGCGAGCAAAGTTTTCGATGCCTTCCTCAGCGAGCTTGAAAAGCTCCCCAGGCACAAGCACAGATACGTCGACACCTTCAACTACGACGAGAAAAAGAAAGCCTCATTATTCGGCAGGTCAGCCGCCAGAGGGAAGGCGAGGGGCATACTCGCCGCTAAATTCAGGCAGGAAGACATAAACGAGATCATGCAGCTAAAGAAAGCGAAGATCTTCGATGTCGCGAAATTTGTCGACTCTGTAAAGCAGCGCATACCCAGCACGGACGCGCTGAACCCGAACCTGCCCGAAATGCTGCTGGCATACCTGTTCGTATTGAAGCAGATGGAACCGAGGAATGCGAAAGCGGCGGCGGACTATTTCTTCCAGTGGAACGCAAAAAGATTCTGAAAGCGAGAACGGCGAATAAGTTTTTAAACTGGGAAGTGCTATGTATTTTACAGTGATAGCAAATGCCAGTCTTTGAAAAATACTGCGATAAATGTGGAGAACCTTCAAAGCAGCTGAAAAACATGAACGGCAGGATGCTGTGCCCCAAGTGCAGAGGCTTACACTTTGAGGATGAAGAGGACACGACACGAAAGCAGAAACTCAGGAAAATGTGGGGCGTATGACAGCGCAGGAAACAGGCTTTGCCTGTTTCGCTTAAACTAAAAAATAAAACCCAAAACGCGGGGGTACCCAAGCGGCCAAAGGGGCTAGAATACCTAAGTTCGCTTCGACTGGTATGGCCAAGTTTAGGTATGGCCAAGTTCAGGTATTGGCTGAAACGCCATGGAAATGCCTAGTGCTTTAGTAGCTTCCAGGGTTCGAATCCCTGCTCCCGCATCTTTTTCTTTTTCACGTGCCCTGAAAATGATTTATTAGCAAGTTTCCATAATCTTAAATATGGCAGTTTTCGGGAAGGCGCCGGCCGACAAGCAGGAAAGGATAATGGTCGACCTTATAAACCGCGTGAACGAGAACGTCCAGCGCCTCCGCGTCATAGAGCAGAGGACGCAGACCATCGACTCCAGGATAAACTCCATAGAGCAGAACCTAGTTTCCTACAACAAGAACGTGCAGAAATCGCTCCTTGAGCGCGACATGAAAATCTCATCCCTCGAGGAAAGGGTGGAGAAAATCGAGATCACGTACAAGGAGATCATCAACCAGCTCAAGCAGGTCGCGACGAAAACGAACGTCGATGAGCTCAAACAGCTCGTTTCCATATACGACCCGCTGAAGTCGAGCTTCGTGACGAAAGAGGAGATGGAGACCTTCGTGGATGAAAGGCTGTCAAAATAATATTTTAAGGTGCTGGGGCAAATAATATAAAAGAGGGGTGCTTATGTTCAATCCTTTCGGAGGCAAGAAGAAGAAAAAAGGCGAAGGCGGGGAAATGATGGAAGGTCCCGGTTTCGGTCCGTCAGGCCCGCCCAGACCGCCCGAAAGGAGGATAGTACCAGTTGACGAGGTAAGGGCCTTCGCTTCCCGCGGCGTCTCGGAACCCGACATAATAAGGACGCTGAGAAGGGAAGGGTATTCGACAGGCGAAATCGATCAGGCAATGAAGGAAGCGCTTCGTAGCAGGGTCTCGGGCGATTTCTACGGCAGGCAGCCGCAGGCCGATTACGGCGAAGCTGCCGAACCGGCCGAAGAGCCTTACCCCGGCAGAAGCCAGCTGCCAAGGGACCTTGGCTACCCGGGCTCTGACGTAGACGAGGATGCAGACCTTCCGCCGCTTCCGCCGGAAGTAGAACCTCCGGCCAGAGGGCCAGATTTCCCGGACATGCCATCAGGCGATTACTTCGAACCTCCGAGGAGGCCCGCCCCGGTCGCAAGGCAGCAGCAGAGGGGCGGCGTAGACAGGAGGGAAATTGAAGAGCTCGCCGAAGTCATAGTTGACGAAAAGCTCAGGGACACGAAGGACCGCTTCAAGTCCGTCGACGCGCAGTTCCAGCAGTTCTCGAGAAAGCTCGAATCGATTTCCGACGAGCTGAACAGGATCAGGATGGAGAAGAGCGGGGAAGTAAAGGGGATAGAATCGAAGATAGACAGCTACTCCAGGAACATGGACGAGATGAACGGAAAGATGGAGTCGATGGAGAAGGCGCTTCGCGATTCGCTGTCGCCGATGCTCGAATCCCTACGCTCGCTTTCCGAGCTGGTAAAGAGCATGAAGGAAAAGCAGTCAAAAGTTTAGAACCCCGCCTTGAATTTTCCGGCTATCTTTTCAGTTTCAGCGTCACCTTGTTGCTCCTGCCCATGCTTTCCACGCCGACAACCCCGCGTTCCTTGAGGCCGGCTATTATGCGCGAGACCTTCGCCTTGGAGAAATCGCTTTCGCGAACGATCAGCCTCTGGTTCACCGAGCCTTCGTGCTTGCTCAGTATGTCTATCACTGTTTTTTCGTCCTTTTTCATCAGCGGCATCAGTGCCTTCATCGAGTCCTGCTTGCGCATCGTTCTTAGGTAGAACACACCCAGCGAGGCTATGATTAGCACCGCTATCACGACCGCGAGGCCTATGCCCCACACGTCGACTGCATTGTCCTGCGGCATCTTGTAGTTCACTGAGAAATACAGGTCCTCGCCCTTTTCTATGTTCTGCCTGTCCCAGTACACCATTATGTGCCTCCCGTCGCTGATAGTCTGTCCGTTCTTTGGCGAGAAGGATTCGTTGGAGGCCTCGGTCGCAAGGGCCGCCGTCTGGGGCAGGTAGATTATGTTGAAGAACCTGTCCGAATTCTCTTCCATGGGGACGAAATGGCCGAACTCGTAGTCCTCGTCGATTTTCTTGACTATGTCCCTTACCTCGAAGTTTATCTTCACGCTCGTCATGCCGTAGTTCTGGTAGTTTATGAATTTGCAGGACACCAGGGTGGTGTCAGTCACGTAATTCTCGCAGTCCGCAGGCGCATAAGCTGATTCAACAATTATGTTGTATGCCCTGTACCTGAGCCTGTAGTCAACTTTCTCGAGGCTCGTGTTGAATGTGAGCGTAACGGAGTTCAAAACGGTCGTATCTTCCTGAACGCGGCTTTCTATGCCATAGTAATCAATGTTTAGAGCATAAACCGGCGAGATGAAACAATTAACTGTCAGAATGAACAATATCGCCGCGGAGATTTTGAACAATTCCATAAAATATATTTGCCGGAAGGGGTTTAAAAATCAGCTTTTTGCTGCGGCAGGAACAGAAAAAACGAATTTACAGGCTTCTGGAGATCTCAACCGTATCAGCCGACTGGACGCCCTTTATCTTGGCGAGCTTTTCCTCGAGCTTCGGCAGCTCGCCCTCGGCGTCGGGGATTATCTTGGTCATCTTCCATGCCTTTATGCCGAAGGCTATCGGCTCTTCCTCAAGGCGCTGGGGCTTGAGCTTCTCGAGCTCCTTGCCGACGCTTGCAAAAAGATTCATGTCTTCCGGAATAACCCTGAAAACTACTATTACGTCTCCCATAAAAACCCTCTTTATTCAAGGCCCCTGGAACTTGCAGCCCGGGCATTCGTAAATGTTGGCGAGCTTTCTGCACTTCTCGCATCTTACGATCTTCGCCTTGCCGCAGTTAGGGCAGTCGAACTTCACCCAGTTCTTCTGGTTCTCTATCTTGACTCCGCAGCTTGTGCATTTCATGCTGATACCTGTTCCCGGCCCCGGCCGCTTGGTTCTGCCGTCCGGGCAATTACAATAATATGCAGGCGATATATTTAAATATTGTTTAGCATTAATTACTCTATCAATATATGACTGAGCCATTCGCTTGCGAGTGGCGAGGAGGGATATGTATGGCAAAATTCGTGAAAAGCGAGATCTCGAAGGATCTCAGTGACAAGATTTACGAAGCTATAGAAATAGCGAGCAACACGGGAAAGCTCAGAAAGGGCGTCAACGAAACGACGAAATGCATAGAGCGCGGCCTCGCAAAGATGGTCATCCTGGCCTCTGACGTCGTGCCTGAGGAAGTCGTCATGCATCTGCCCGTCATCTGCAACGAGAAGAAGGTTCTTTGCGTGGAAGTGCCGTCGAAGCTTGAGCTGGGGAAAGCGGCGGGGCTTGACGTCGGGACTTCAAGCATTGCGATAGAAGAGATGGGCGATTCCAAGAAAATCGTCGATGACATAAAGAGGAAATTCGAGGGCGTGAAGAAATAAGGACATGGAAAGTGATTTGAATGGTCGTAACTGCTGAAGTCATACAGGTAATGGAGAAGCTCGGAGTGAAAGGAGTGACAAGAATAAGATGCAAAGTCCTTGAAGGCAGGGACAAGGGCAAGGTCCTCATGAGGAACGTCTCCGGGCCGATAAGAAAGAATGACATAATACTTTTGAAAGACACGGAAATGGATGCTGCAGGCAGGATTTCAAGCGGGTGAAGCGTATGAAATGTTCGATGTGCAAGACCAGCATGCTTAGAGGCACCGGAAAGATGTACGTCAGGAATGACGGCAGGCTTTTGTACTTCTGCAGCTCCAAATGCCAGAAGAACTGGAAGATGGGCCGCGGCGAGAAGGGCCTCAAATGGGCGCAGGCTGCGGACACTGAAAAGAAAATGCCTGCAAAGCAGGGTTAAAAGAAGACCTAAAGCCTCTGCAAGTCCCTTTCGTCCAGTTTTTCTTCCTTTTTAATCTCTTTCCTGCCAGCCGGAATCAGGTTCTCGTCTTGCTTGCCTTTGCCTTCTTTTTCGCCCTTGCTTCTCAGCCTGTATCTGTGGAGCCAGGTGACGAGGACGAGTATCAGAATTACCGCGAGGTAGACAGGGAGGATGCCCATGACATTCAGTATAAGCGACACGATTGCGCCTATCGCCGCGAAAAAGAGGTTCTGGAAGGCGAAGGTGTGTTCGGTCCAGCTGGTGCAGGTCTTGATGAAAAGGCCGACGCCAGCGACTATCATCGCGAGCGTTGCGCAGAAAACAATGACGTCACTACTGGTGACCGTGAAATAGACCAGCGCAGAAGTCACCATGCTGCCCAGCAGGAAGCCTTTCCACATCTGCACCTTGTTGCCGATGTGTTTCGGGTTGTAGAGCAGCCTCATGATAAATAATTGCAGCAATAATCTTATAAGCCATTAAGGCTGCATGCGAATAATGGATGAGAACCAGGTCAGGAGGAACCCGGCTCATCCTGGCGTTGAGTCTCAGTCCACGTAGTCCGTGTCTTCCTTCGTGCTTTTCTTCTTCTCTATGCCTCTCGTTTTGAATTCCTCGATTATCTTCTCGTAATACCTGAGCATGTCGTTAGTTATCGAAGGATGTACCTTCTTCAGCGCGGAGTCGAAATGCTTTTTGGTGACTTCCTTCGCGTTTATGTTCTCCCTGAGCGCGTTGATGCCGGCTTCCCTGGCAAGCGCTTCAAGGTCCGCTCCGGAGTAGCCTTCCGTCGCTTTCGCAAGCCTCTTCAGGTCCACGCCTTTCAGCGGCATCTTCTTCGTGTGTATCTTGAGGACCTCCAGCCTTGCCTTCTCGTCGGGCGCTGGCACAAGAATCTGCCTGTCGAACCTTCCGGGCCTCAGCAGCGCGGGGTCGAGTATGTCCGGCCTGTTGGTCGCGCCTATGACAACGACATTGTGCAGGTCCTCTATGCCCGACATCTGCGTTAGTATCTGCGATACGACGTTTTCCGTCACCCTTGTCCCGAAGTCCATGCCTCTCTTCG
Organism: Candidatus Aenigmatarchaeota archaeon; assembly: GCA_041489155.1. GTDB lineage: Archaea > Aenigmatarchaeota > Aenigmatarchaeia > QMZP01 > QMZT01 > JBGPQP01. Next base: position 21,241 of record JBGPQP010000010.1, on the reverse strand, counting down.
GCACGAGCGCGTCCATCTCGTCGAAGAACACGATGCTTGGCGCGACCTGCTTGGCGCGCTTGAAAATCTCGCGTATGTGCTTCTCGCTTTCTCCTACCCATTTGCTTAGGATTTCAGGCCCGCGTATGGCGATGAAGTTCGCCCCGCTCTCGTTAGCGATTGCCTTCGCGAGCAGCGTCTTGCCGGTGCCCGGCGGGCCGTAAAGCAGAAGGCCTTTCGGCGGCTTCACGCCGATCCTCTCGAATGCCTGCGGGTTCTTCAGCGGCCACTCGACCGTTTCCTTGAGCGACTGCTTAACGCCTTCGAGACCTCCTACGTCGTTCCATTTGACGTTCGGGATCTCTATCATCACCTCGCGCATGCCCGACGGCTCGACCATCTTCAGCGCGTTTTCGAAATCCTTCTTTCCGACTTTCAGCTTCTTGACAATGTCGGCAGGGAGTTCATCTTCTTTCTTCCATGAAATCTGCGGCAGGGCCCTTCTCAGCGTTGACATGGCCGCTTCTTTCGCGAGCGCTTCGAGATCGGCTCCGACGAAGCCATATGTGATGTCGGCGAGCCAGTCGAGGTCCACGTCCTTTTCCAGCGGCATGTTCCTCGTGTGTATTTGAAGAATCTCCTTCCTGCCCTTCCTGTCGGGCACGCCTATTTCTATCTCGCGGTCGAACCTTCCCGGCCTCCTCAGCGCCGGGTCGAGCGCGTTCTCCCTGTTGGTCGCCGCGATCACGATGACCTGCCCCCTCGCCTTGAGGCCGTCCATTATTGCGAGCAGCTGGGAAACCGTGCGTTTCTCGACTTCGCCCGTCACTTCTTCTCTCTTGGGAGCGATGGCGTCGATTTCGTCGATGAAGATTATGGAAGGCGCGTTCTTCTCTGCATCTTCGAAAATCTTCCTGAGATTCTCTTCGGTCTGGCCGTACCACTTGCTCATTATTTCAGGGCCGGCGATGGAATAGAAGCTCGCCCCGCTCTCCGTCGCAACCGCTTTCGCCAGCAAAGTCTTGCCGGTGCCCGGCGGGCCGTAAAGCAATACGCCTTTCGGCGGGTCGATGCCCAGGCTTGTGAAAAGCTCGGGATGACGCATCGGCAGCTCGACCATTTCCCTTATCTTTTCAAGCGTGCTCTGCAGGCCTCCGATGTCCTCGTAGCTTATGCCTGGCGTCTTCATCGCTTCGATGTCGACTGCTTCCTTCCTCACTTCAATCTGCGTGCCTTCGTTTATCCTGACTATGCCCTCGGGAATGGTTGAAACCACGGCAAGCTTCGTTTCCCCGGGAATCGGGGTGAAGCCAAAATCCCCCAGGCCCTCGACGTCGATGCCGAGGCTCCTGAACATTTCCTCGAAAGGGTTGATTTCCCTCTGCTGCCTGACGACCGGGAACGGCGAAATTACGTCACCCTTGAGAACAGGGCGCATGAAAAGGTTGCGTCTCAGCAGATCGGGGTGGACCTGCATAACTTCGCCCTTCTGGGCCGGCGCGAGGACGACCCTCTTGGCGTCCTTTAAGTCCGCTTTCCTCATTTTCACGGTTTCGCCAACGCCCACACCAACGTTCATCCTCATGATGCCGTCCATGCGTGCGATGTTAAGGCCGACGTCCGAAGGATAAGCGCGGATTGCAATAGCGCCGGTCTTCTTCTTCCCCGCGAGCTCCACGACATCGCCTTCGCGTATGCCCATCGAGCTCATGGTTCTCGTGTCTATCCTGACGATCCCCCTTCCGGACTCGTCCCTGCTCGTCAGTTCTCCTATCCTTATGTCAACGTCCCTCATGCTTTTTTCTGCCATAATAATTCCTCCTCCACTCTTGCCAGCCTATTCGCCGGTCTGGTTAAAACATCATGATTCATCTGCGTCTCCTTCCCTTAGGTCTCGAATCCTTTTCGCGGCTCATAGCAGAATGTCCTCCACTGACAGGCCAAGGATTGTCGGCTCCGGCCTGAGCGGGAACGGCCTCCTTTCTCGTTCTGTAAATGCCATAAATTCCACATCCCTACACAAATAAAACATCATTCCATCAATCACGCCATCAGGCATTCTTATTCCCTTCTCTCCTTTTTTATCCTGACTATGATTGAATGGCCAGTCCTGATGACCTCGATTTCCGGCTCGTTCCTGACCATCTGGATTATCTTGACGTAACGCCGCACCGTGACATTGTGAATCCCGGTCTTCTCGGAAATTGCGTTGAGGCTGAGCGCCTCGTTCCTCTGCTTCTCGAGGATGGCGAGTATTTCCTTCATTATTTCCAGCGGGTCGCGTTTCATGCGCTCTCCTCAGGGACTCGTATGCCTAATATCATAACTATTACATTTTGGTGTCTTTGTTTGATATTGTGATGTATAATCTTATACATTAAGAAGTATTTAAAGATTTCGGTTTTCACTGAATTTCATTTTCATTTCATCTTCATTCAATTTCAAAAAACAAAAAATTCATACCTCGATAACGTGGACGATCAGCGGTATGTTCGGCCCGAAGTTTGTTGTGGTTTCCGTGCAGGCGCTGAAGGAGAGGTCTTCGCAGGCGATGGCATTGAAAATGTACATTCCAGCCGGCGTGTCATCCGGGATGCGTACGCCTATTTGGTAGAGGCCGACGCGCGTGTAATTGACTTCGATGGGTGTCTCCGGCTGGTCGAGCATCAGGCGCATGTGGGAAAGCAGCGGTTCGCACGTCGTGAAATGCAGGCATTTGAAGGCTGCCATCGCGTCGAAGTCCGCTGCAAAAGGGAATATTCTCGCTATGTAGGTGTGGTTCCCCTCGAAATCGTCAAGATTGCTGAAAACGACGTTGAAGCTTTCGGTCTTGTTCGGCTTCGGCCAGAATTCAGTTTCCCCGTAAACCATGAAGGCAAAGTCGCCGCTTATTTCTATTTTACCGGTGTCGTTGCCGTTTGCGTTGGTCTTATTATCATATGCATATGTAGTGGTCTCGTTGAGCTTCCTCTCCTCCCAGTTCACGTTGGGCCCGTTCGTGCAGCCGCTGGCCATCACAACAAAGATCAAAACAGCGGCTGCCAAAACAATATGCCTCATATTTCTAATTCGCCGAGCCTGAATAAAAATTAAAATATGGTCAGCACTATGAAGCCCGCGAGCGCGAGTGCCAGCGCGGCAAGCCATATCCTCCAGTTCCAGCGCATGACCTTCGTCCCGTCGAGCGGGCCGAAGGGGATGAGGTTGAATATCGCCAGCCACGCGTTTATCGAGCCGATGAACGAGAAGATGGGAAGGCCGGTCGCGAAGTAGAGGTAAAGCGATGCGAACATGAGCGAGATGTTGAACGCCGTTCCTGCAACGCCGATGAGGCCGATGTCCCTCAGCGTGGGGTTCCTGAAAACCCAGTAGCTCGAGAAGATGACGGCGCCTGGCGCCGCGAACACGAAGCCTCCGCCCGTTGCCACCGCCAGCAGCAGCGCCATCAAAAGGCCCTGCGGCCACATCTTGTATGCCGAATAAAAGCCGAGCCTGCGCGCGACGAAACGATGGGACAGCTCGTGGCCTATGAAGGCTATGCCGACGCCGAGCAGCGAGATGAGTATGAACAGCGGATCAGACAATACTTCCGGGTAGGAAAAAACGAAACCCAGGACCAGCATCGATATCAGGATGTCCCTTATCTCCGTGACACTGAAGTCGAAAACGCTTGGCATGCCTTCACCATTTCTTCTAATTCCGCATCAGCGGAATCTAAAGCTCTTTCCCAAGTAGCCTTCTGTGTTTAACTCCCTTCCTGTAAACTGCCTTGTACTTCTTCCTCTTCTTGCTCTCGAAGAACTCGATGCGCTCCTGCTCGCCCATTCGCCACACCTACAAGAATAAATGGTCCGGCTTTTTTAAATAAAGCCGCTTTAATTTGATTATATGACAGGCGAGCCTTTCCTTTATTCAATTGGCGGCTTCTTCGCCGGCATCGTCGTTTTCATTCTCGGGCTCGTGTGGTTCAGACAGAAGCGGCTCATCGAAAACATACCGACGTCCAAGATACGCTCGCTGGCGATGGGCCTCTCGGAAATCTACGGCAAGGTCGTCCCCGGAAGGCAGCTGCTTAAAGGACCGTTCTCCGGCGAGGACTGTATATATTACAAATATGAAATAAAGGAGCTGCGCAAGACCAAGGACACCAGCTACTGGGCGACTGTAAGGAGCGGAAGCGAGAGGGTGCAGTTTTACCTAAAAGATGACACTGCGACAGTGCTGGTCGATCCCAAGGGAGCAAAAATCGACATTTCTAAGGACTACGAATTCGGCTCCGGCTGGGGTGCTGACCCGCCGCAAAGAGTCCTGCAGTTCATGGCAGCGAATGGCATACGTCATGAAAGCTTTTTCGGCATGGACAAGCAGATGCGCTTCATGGAGAGTTCCATCGTTCCCGGAGACAATCTCTACATCATGGGCACGGCCGGCGACAATCCGTACGTCGAAGAGGCGACGGCGAAGCAAAGCTTCGAGGATATCATGATACAGAGGGGCAGTTTCGAGAAGTTCTATTACGTCTCAGACAAGCAGGAGAAGGACATACTCGGAAGGCTGCGATTGAAGGCCTTCGCCGGCATCTTCGGCGGCATAGCGCTGATAGCGGGCTGCATGGCAGTCATATTTATATTTACGGGAATGTTATAGGATAACAAATAATGGATGGTGATTTATCATGGCTTTCGGGCTTGAAGTTATAATCATGACCGTCGTAGGTCTTGTTTTGCTAGTGATAGTTGTATACGTGATTTCTGTTTTCAACGGATTAGTGCGACTGAAAAACAACATAAAGAAATCGCTGTCCAACATCGAAGTCTTATTGAAGCAGAGAGTCGATGAGTTACCGAAGCTTATCGAATCCGTCAAGGGCTACATGAAGCACGAGCGAGGCACGCTGACGGATCTCACGAAGGCGCGAACGGATTTCATGAACGCCAAGACGCTTCCGGAGAAAGCGAAGGCGGATGGCATCATATCCGGCGCGTTAAAAACGATATTCGCGGTCGCCGAGAACTACCCGAACCTCAAGGCGAACGAGAACTTCATCCAGCTGCAGGGCAGGATAAGCGGCATCGAAAACGAACTCGCTGACCGACGCGAATTCTATAACGATTCCGTCAACACCTACAACATCCGCATACAATCCTTCCCGGACATGTTCGTGGCGAGGACGCTCGGCTACCAGAACGAGGAATTCTTCAGGGCGACGGAAGCGGAAAAGAAGGACGTGGAAGTTAAGTTCTAGCGCCGCTGGTCTTTGAACATGAACAAGTATGTGCTTGCTGTAGTATCGATATTCTTCTTGGCACTCGCAGTTTACCTGTTTCTTCTGGCAAGCGGCTGCAAAAGTTACAACTATGTTGATATTGGTGAAGATAGGATAAGCGTTGAAGTAGCAAGAACCGAACAGGAAATGCAGACGGGCCTGATGTTCAGGAAGAATCTCTGCAGCGAATGCGGGATGCTGTTCGTTTTCGAAGACGAGGGCTTCCACAGCTTCTGGATGAAGAACACGCTGATACCGCTAGACATGCTTTTCATAGACGCTAATCTAAGTGTTGTTGACATTTTCCATGTCGTGCCATGCGCTGGTGATGTTTGCGAAACCTATGCCTCTTCGAAGAAAGCGCTTTACGTGCTTGAGGTGAATGGCAACAAATTCAATGAGACAGTTATCGGAAAGAATGTAAAAATACTTTATGAAGATCAATGTTATTCCTGAGTTTCGGCCTTTACCGAACAAAAACGCAAGACTATTTAATAAATCGCCACAAGAATAGAGCATGAAAGGAAAATTCTCTCGTTCGAAGTCCAAGGGTTTCACGGCAGTGACCGCGTTCCTCATAATAGCTCTTGTTGTCGGAGGCGTTGTTTCTTATTATGCCTATAAGACAAATCCCGTGCCGCTCAGCAATGTTCCAAGGTTCAGCTCTTGCAGCGGCATCACCGCCACCTTCAAGGATGCCCAGCAGAAGGCTAATTTATTTTACATGACAAGAGGTGGCTTCGCGCAAACTCTTGGCGGCGTCGCGCCGATGATGACAGCTGAAAGCGCAGCCAAGGACTCTGCCAACGGCGCTGGCGTTGCCTACTCCGAGACTAACATACAGGTCGCGGGCGTCGACGAGGCCGACATAGTGAAGACGGACGGTGAATACATATATACACTGCCTTCCCAGGGCTATTACGGTACGAATTCGACTCTTGTTATAGCGAAAGCGTACCCTGCGGATGACGCGGCGATCCTCAGCGAGACTGATCTCGGAGAATTCTATCCGCAGGAGATTTTCATCCACAACTCAAAGGTCCTGATTTTCGGCTCCACCAGCAGGCAGATTCCCATCGAGGGAGAAGAGCCTGTAGTGCAGTCGGGTTCAAGTGCGGCAGAGAAAATGATAGCTCCCGATTATTATCCATACCGCTACACGAGCTTCGCGACAGTCCAGATATGGGACGTCAGCGACAAGACGAACCCGAGCCTGATTCGCAGCGTTGATTTCGAGGGAAGTTATGTTTCCTCCAGAAAAATAGGCCCGGATGTTTATTTCATCGTCAATTCCTATCCGCAATACTGGGTCATGGAAAAATTCCAGAACGCTCCTCCAGAGCAGACGGGACAGGAAATCATACCCCTCTACAGGGACAGGAAGCTCGCCGAAGTGGGCGAGGACACGAATTACACGCAGACATGCGGTTGCGACGACGTCGCTTACTTTGAGCCGGTCAATCCGCAGAACTTCATAACCGTCGCTTCAATCTCGATGGAAAACCCGGAGTTAGAAGTCAAAAAGGAAGTGATAATCGGCTCCGGCCAGAACATATACGCGTCGCTTTCAAATCTTTACATAGCAGAGCAGAATTACCCGTTCTGGTTAAGTGAGGGCGAGGAGCCGCAGGAAAAAACCATCATACACAAGTTCAGCCTGAGTAATGGCGCCATCTCGTACGTGGGCAAGATGGAGGCGCCCGGCCACATACTGAACCAGTTTTCCATGGACGAATACGATTCGCATTTCCGCATTGCGACGACCGTCGGCAGGCTTTTCAGAGGCTCGATGGGCGTGCAGGGCACGACGTCCAACAACATCTACATCTTCGCTGACGACCTGAGCATGAGCGGCAAGATAGAGAACATCGCTCCCGGCGAGTCGATATACTCGGCAAGGTTCATGGGCGCGCGAGGCTATCTCGTGACGTTCAAGAAGATCGACCCGTTCTTCGTGCTCGACCTTTCCGACCACGCGAACCCGAAGATCCTCGGCAAGCTCAAGATACCCGGCTACTCCGATTATCTGCACCCATACGATGAAAACCACATCATAGGCATAGGCAAGGAAGCTGTCGACGCTGAATCGCAGGAAGGCATGCCGAGCGATTTCGCATGGTACCAGGGAGTGAAAATCGCACTTTTCGACGTGACGGACGTCGCAAACCCGGTGGAGATGCACAAGGTCGTGATAGGCGACAGGGGCACGGATTCTTACGCTTTGCAGGACCACAAGGCCTTCCTGTTTGACAGGGAGAAGAACCTGCTGGTCGTGCCAATCCTCCTGGCAGAGCTGACTGACGCGCAGAAGCAGGAGACCCAGAAGGAGGGCTGGTGGCCGCCTTACGGCGAATACGTCTACCAAGGAGCGTACGTCTACGACCTCACGCTCGAGAACGGCTTTGTCCTTAAAGGGCGAATCACCCATTACGACGCGAACGACCAGACATTCATGAAGAGCGGCTACTATTACTACGGCGACCAGTATTCAGTAAAGCGAAGCCTGTACATAGGCGACGTGCTTTACACGGTCTCCGGCAAGAAGATAAAGCTCAATGCGCTGTCCGACCTGACCGAACTGAAAGAGCTGGTCTTCCAGAAAGTCGCCTCAGAAGGACCTTATCCCAGGATGGAGTGAAACCAGGCGGCAAATGCCCGACTGTCAAGCTTTTTAAAATTGTTACTAATAAATAGTAATGAATATCCTGGGAAGAAATTTGGATTCCGTAGACATAAGCCCTTTCAGGGAACAGGAAACTTTCAGGGTAGACGTCCATCGCAGAGATGAAAAGGAATATTGCCCGAGGGGACGTTTTAGCAAGCCGGAATATTTTTGCGGCGGCGATTGCAGAGAACTTTTCATGTCCGCCGAACTGTACCGCAGGGACAATGAAATTTTGTTCGATCCCGATGCAACAACTTTCGTCGTGCCGCCTGTTGAATACATCGATCCTGCAATGTCATGGGCCCGTGGTATACGCACTTTTGAGCAGCTTGGTGAGTTCTTCAGGAGCAATTACAGGAAGCTCATGAACGTCGAACTGAAAATAGTTGTCGGAAGCGGAGACACGTTGTACACGGTTGACGGCGTAAGCGTAGGGAGGAAAAGAGACAAATGCGGCATGCTGCCTTACGTTCCTTTCCTGTCTTCCATGCCGCCGAATTTGCAGCCCTTCAGCCCGGGCCTTTTAAAGGAAGCTGATTCCACGTGCTTTGGCATAGACGTTAACAAAATGCACATGTACCATCAAAAAAGGGATATGACCTACCAGGAAATGCTGGGCGAGGGCGTCAGGATAGTTTCTGAGGACCTCGAATTGGGATGGGACTTCCTTTGCTCCAGGCCTGATATATTTGACAGAAATTTCCTTCTGGACGTAAAGCAAAGGGTTGAAAGAAGAGCACATTAAATTCTTTTAAAGCCCCTTCTCAAATTCAGATATTATGAAAGCTCTTACTCTGTCGCCATCCACGATTTCGCTTTTCATCGAATGCCCGCACTGCTTCTGGCTCAGGTTCAACATGGGGATAAAGAGGCCGGAAACCGGCTTTCCAACCCTTCCGTCAGGCATGGACCACGTGCTGAAGAAGCATTTCGACAGGCACAGGCAGGACCGCTCGCTTCCCGAAGAACTTGACGGCAAGTTTCACGGGAGGCTTTTCAGCGATATCGAGCAGTTGGAAATATGGAGGAGCAACTACAAAGGCCTGCGCTACAGGGACGAGAAGACGGGCGCGACCCTCATGGGTGCGCTGGACGACCTGTTCGTGACCAGCGACGGCAAATACGCGCCGCTCGATTTCAAGACGCGCGGCTTCCCGCGCAGAGACGAGATCCACGAGCACTACCAAAACCAGATGAACATCTATTCGTTCCTCCTCGAGAAGAACTCGCTCCCTCCCGCGGATTTCGCGATCCTCATTTTCTACCATCCGACGGGCGTTGACGAGCGGCATAACGTGATTTTCGACCCGGACCCGGTCAAGGTCCCGGTCGACCGTAAGCGCGGCGAGAAGCTTTTCCTTGACGCGGTCGCCTGCCTGCTCGGCGGGGAGCCTGCGCCGGCGAAGGACTGCGGGTTCTGTAGGTGGGCGGGCATGTCAGGGAAGCCCGACGAAGACAAGCAAAAAGCCGAAGTCCAGAAGAGCCTTTCCGGCTTCTGAGGGCCGCGAAAACTTACTACCAAATGTAAAGCTGCATCAGGATTTTACGTTCACTTCTTCCTTTCCGGTTTCCTGAGAAATTTCATAGCTGCCACGGCTGCTGCTGCAACAACCACGACTCCGATTATGATGAATGCGGTTGTCCAGTCCTGCGGCTGTTTTTCCCCTGGCGTAGCCGCTGCTGGAGTTTCATTCCCGGGCTGCTTTGGCGTTTCTGCCGGCTTGCAGTCGGCGTCATTCGCTGCCTCGCAGTCCGGATCGCATTTGCCGTCGGCGACTGCGTCGCAAATGCCATCCGCCGAACCGGTGGAGCAATCCTCCGGGCAGTTCATATAGTTTTCGCCCGATTCGCAGGCATTGTTCGTGTTGCATCTGACCTCGATGGAATGGCTTTTCAGCTGGTAGATAGAGCTGCTTATTTGGATTTTGGCCGGCGAGATTACATAGGTTCCAACAGTCTTCGGCATAAGCCAGTAGGCGACCGATGTATTCGCTTTGGCTTCAAGCGTTATTTTCCATTCATAATACCAGATTTTTTCGCCGTATGCGGTCTGAATATATTTCGCTTCGCTCTGGTTAAAATTCGCGTCGCCGAGGCTTTCGTTTATGGAGATGATTTTTGTTGCGCTCCCAGTGTTTTCGAATATAAGCGCGACCCATATCTTCTGGCCGATGAAGGCACTGTCAGGCGCGACGCGGTAGATATTGACGCCGTTATATGTTTCCGCGCCCGCGTTTTGAAACAGGAAAATGGCTAACAAAACTGCCACAATTATCATCAGGCCTATTTTCATCATGGTTCTCATTTTAGCTGCATCCTATTATCTCGCTTAAAGGCGGCGCCCAGTCTGGGATTCTGAAGTTGTCCCTTGCGCAGGCGACGCCCGGCCCGCACTCGGGAGCGAAGTCCAAGATTCTCCTGCCGGGCATGCCGTAGCCGCCGCATTCGGGCTTGTGGGGATATGCATATACTCCGCCGCTGTCGACGACTCTCCAGTATTCCGCCATGTCCGCAATCGGCCCCGTGTAGAGCGACAGCCCGCGCTGGTACTGGTAGCAGTATCTTGTTCCGTTCAGGTTATCGCAGTAAGGGTAGCCGCTTGGCAGGCCGCCTAGGTTGATATCATGACTGTTTCCCGTCGTGTCGACCACGTGGTATTTCGTGTTGCCGGGCAGTTTCACAAGGTTGTAGCAGTGCGCTCCGTCGCAGAAATTCGAGATCTCACTCTGCGAATACCCTGCTTTCCTGAGGAGCGTCGTTAGCGCGCCAGAATAGTCCCTGCATATGCCGGTTCTGTGCTCGTTGATCAGGCGCTCCGCTGGCGCGGCCTCCACCCACGCGCCGCAAACATAATAATTCATCCCCGCATTGCGGAAATAGCCTCTCATCCATCGCGCGTATGTGCCCAGGCCTTTGATGATGTAAAGCCCCACGCATTTTTTGCAATTCGAGCCTCCGCCTCTCAGGGCTTCCTTGCACAGGTTGGGGTCAACGGTGCGGTTTACCTCGTCCCAGTTCCTTGAGCTGCAGCAGTCGAGCGCCTCGTCTACCACGAAATCCAGCCCCTCGTCGCAGACTTCGTAGAACTGGCAGTTGCACTCGCCTCCGCCATCGGTCCAGGTGAGATTGATTCTATGCATGTCGCTTCTGCTTTCGTCGGATACCGTGAAGACGCCGCTCACCCTGCGCCCGCTCTCCGACACATAAGTCCCGCCGCCCACGAAATGGCCGGTGCACGGCGTGTCGGCAGGGGCGTATTTAGTCGCCGTCGAACAGCGCGTATTGCATGGAGGGCATTTGCCTCCGCAATCAATCCCTGTCTCATCCTGGTTTTGAATGCCATCCGCGCAAGTCGCCCCGCCGGCAGAGCATGCGCCCAAGGGTATCATAGGTTCAAGTTCCCTGAAAACGGCAACAAAAGGTATTTTGCAAGCGCCGTTCTCGCAGCCGTAATCGCACGTCATGACCCTGAAGCCCGGCGTGTCGTTTGCTTCGCAGAAATTCTCCCTGAGCGTGTCGCCCCAGCAGCGGTCGCTATCGTTGAATTCCATGGGGCCGTCCAGATGGGTGACATTGCCTGCAACGTATATCTCCATGCCCCTGTCCGTGTCCCTGCATCTGCAGCCGTTGTCGTAAACGCTGCTCCCTGCAGGCGTGCCCAGGCAGCGGTCCTGGATGTTCGCCACGCTGTCGTTGTCCTCGTCCTCGAACGCCGCATCACCAAGAGGCCCTTCACGCACTGTGTCCCTTGTCGGCTGGTTTATGGTGACGGGCTGCGGTGTCGAAGCGGTCGAAGTCGGCAGCTTTATGATTATGGTTTTGGCAGAGGTCTTGCTCTGGTTCTGGCCGCTCTGATTTGTCGCGTTGAGCTGGAGTGTCAGGTTCGGCATTATCGTTTGCAGCGTAATATTGGGCTGCACCAGAGTGACGTTGTCGGGGCAGCCGTCATCATCGAGATATTTGTTGTAATTCTCCTTCTCCTTCGGACATTTGTCAAGGCAGTTCTTGATGCCGTCGCCGTCGCTGTCGCGGTCGTCGCATGTGTCGCATGCGTCGCCCAGGTCGTCATTGTCCGAATCCTTCTGGTCCTGGTTTGAGACGGAAGGGCAGTTGTCTTCGGCGTCGGGGAAGCCGTCTTTGTCGGCATCAACAACAACTGTACCAGCATTCAGCACGCATACGTGCCATTCATCCGGCCCTAGGGTTTCGCCTGTCTTGTTAGTAATGTGATAAGACGGCCATATTTTCCACGTGCCCGGCTTGTCCAGTATTCTCGTTACCTGTACCGAAAGAATCTGGCCCGTTTTCACCGTGCTGCCGGCGTAGGTGAAGCCAAAAGAAGAATCTATATTATTTGGGTCTATCACACTGGCAAAAATACCCTTGCTGCCGAGTTTGATATCAGACTGGTTTGGATGAGAGTTCTGCAGCTTGAAACTCACCGTTATCTTGTCGTCCTCTTTCAGCGGCGACGGGCCTGAAACCGTGAAATTGTAAAGGCGCATGTAATCCTGCGATGTCTCAGGGCCTGCGTATGAACACAGAATTTCCCCATTGACAGAATTTATGCAAAAGCATAAGGAAAGCAAGATCATTGCGGCAAATAAAAATTTGCGCGATGTCATTGCTTTAGAATAAAGCGCGCTGCTTTAAAAATCCTGATTTTCGGTTTTTGCCGAACAAAAAAGGGGCGATTTATAAGAGTGTTTTATTAAAGTATTAACAGAAGGAAATGCCTGACGGAGGGGATGATATGGAAAGGAAAACTCTCGTTTACGGAATGTTCATGATACTTATTATAATAACAGTCGGCATAGCCGGCTGCGTCACCGCTAATAACCAAATTATAGGCGGGGACAAGGACGAGCACGGCTGCCTGATTGCAGCGGGGTACAGCTGGTGCGAGGCAAAGCAAAAGTGCCTTAGGACATGGGAAGAGAACTGCACCGGCGGAGGCGCGCAGATCGCCAACCCTGCATCGGTCTTCTGCGTCGAGGGCGGCGGAACGCTCAAAATAATTGACACGCCTGAAGGCCAAGCCGGCTACTGCGAGTTCCCCGACGGCAACGTATGCGAGGAATGGGCCTTCTTCAGGAGCAACAGCACGGACTGCGTGCCGCCTCCGGAGTAGAAACCGTGCGTTGATATTTTATAAATTTTATAAAATCCGGGGTCAACAATATTTCATGAACATTCTCCCTGAAATTCGCCAGAGAAAAAGCCCGCTGGTTTTCGACGAAAACAGAGGGATAGAAAAGGAAAAGATAGAGTCCCTTGGCGAGGCAGCGCGCTGGGCGCCGTCGTGTTTCAACAACCAGGAATGGAACTACGTTTTTGTCGGCAAGAATGACGGCACCAGGAAGGGGCTAGAGGACGCGCTTTCGCTTGGAAACGGCTGGGCGAAGAAGGCACCGTACATTGTTGCGGTCGGCGCCGACCCCGAGAAAGCGTGCAAAACTAATGACCTCCCTTATTACGCGTATGACCTCGGCCTTAGCGTCATGAACCTTGCGATAGAAGCCGAACATCAGGGTCTTCGCGTCCACCAGATGGCAGGCTGGTATGAAAAGAAAGTGAAGAAGGCGTTAGGCTTTCCTGAAAATTACCGCGTGGTCGTCGTTTTCGCGCTCGGCTATGAGGCGGACGTCAAAAAAATTATGGACAAGCTTGAAGAAAGGCTCAAAGACAAGCTGGCAAGGCCCAGGACAAGAAAGGATGCAGGTGAGAACTTCTTCTTCGGAAAATTCAAAGGCTGATTTCCTGTTGTTCTGGCCTATGCCTTTTAAGGATTTATTCTTTCGCGTGCAATTATTATGCAAGGGTTGAAAAGTCGGGTGGTTTTCTGGGAAACCTTGGCGCAGGAACAGCAGCATTATTGCTTGCGCTCTCTTTCTTATCCGTTTTTACCGTCTTTTCTGCCAAGCCGACTGCATACGTGACCGCTTCTTACGAAAAACCCGCAGCAACGTCCGGAGCAGGAGGAGAGAAGGTAATCCTTTCTTCTTATGGTCTGGATCAATGCAGGGATGAGCTGGCGGTGTGCATGGATTCGGTTGACAGGCTCAAGGTCATAGTTCTGGACAAATGCGAAAAGCCTCATCACGATTTCGAGCTCGTTGCATGGGAAATCGCGAACTCGCACGACTACGTCGAGGGCCAGTTCAGCTGCAACGACTTCAGCCAGCTGCTTGCCAAAAAACTTGAAAGCATCGGTTACGCTTCAAAGATAGTCGAAGGCGAATACAGGGGTGAGCCGCACGTCTGGGTGGTCGTCGAGATACCGATAGAAGCCACGAACGGCAACCTCATCACGCCGGAGCAGTACGCGTATTACATGGAAAAATAAAATGTTCGGCCCGGCTGAAAACTTTTTATCAGCCATTCGCAATAACTAATAATTCAATAATCCTCTGCGAAGGTATTTGCATGTACAAGCTCGTTATATTCGACCTCGACGGCACGCTGCTCGCCTCAGCGAAGGCGATACTGGAAGCGATAAACATCACCTTCGCCGAGCTGGGCCTGGGGCCGTACAGGTGGGAAAGGGATATCTCGAGGTTCTTCGGCACGCCTTTCAGGCAGTGGACAGAGGCGCTGCTCAAGGAAGGAGACAAATACTCGGAGGCGAATGTCGAGAGGATGGTCAACACCATGTACGACAATTACGCCGTCATCGGACCCAAGCACGCTAAGCTGAATCCGGGCGCCATAGAAACGCTCGAAGGCCTGCGCAGGAAAAAAATAAAGCTCGCCGTGGCGACCAACATGATTCTGAGGCACAAACTCGCTTTCTTCGCTCACTTCGGCCTCGACAAGTATTTCGAGAAGGTCTGCACAGTTTCCGATGTCAAGAGAGGCAAGCCTTTTCCCGACGAATTCATCTGCATAGCCAAAGCCATACCCGCGGAAAAGGGCGAGGTGCTCATGGTAGGAGACTCGGTCGCCGACGTCGAATTCGCCAGGAACTGCGGCATACGCGTCGCCCTCCTTGATGCACCGTGGAACCGGAAGCTGAAGCCGGACTACAGGGTGGAGAGGCTTGACCGGATACTTAAAATAGCCTGATTTCAGCCTTTGCCGGCCAAAGGTTGCTTATTAATCTTTGCAGCCATAATAGTGTAAATAAGGTTCTTTTATGGCTAAAAGATGCGCCAACAGCATTGACACTTATGGCCAGCTCAGCAGATGCAAAATGGAAAACATTTTATGTTGTATTTACCCGAAGGAGAAATGCCCCAATTTTGTTGAGAAAAATTTTGTTGGGAAAAAATTTATTGAGAAAAAATTCAAGAAACACGCCGGCTAATCCTTTTTGTTGAAGATGAAATAGGCCACCACGCCAATCAGCGTGAGCACCGGCCCCAACGGCGATTTGTAAACAAGGAAAATCAGCGTTCCTGTAAGTAAGACAAAAAGAATCACCAGTGCGATGAATTTGTTCTTTATCATCCTATCGCTTTTCTCGCTCACGCGAGTTTCGACAGCCTCTGTATCCTCTTCAGCATGTTCGGGTGCGTGCTGTAGATTTCCATGAATCTGTCTATTTTTCCGAGCTTTACCTTCGAGTTCCTTATGTTCGCAAGCTCGTCCTTGTCGATGGTGCCGCTCATGTCCCTGTCCAGCACCTTGAGTTCGGAGAAATCACGCATAGCCTTCGAGGGATCGTTCATGAAGAAAGCCTTTAGGCCCTGGACCTTCTGCAGGTCGTCCCTGCTGGTTTTAGCGCTGCCATAAACCAGCTTGTATAGGGCAGATGCCATCACGTTGGGCTTGTTGCCGAGATTTACACTTCCCTTGTCTGCATGGTATTCCCTGAACCTCGAGGCGAAAAGCACGATCAGGTTGGTGATGAAATAAATGAAGAACGCCGCCACGCCTATGAGAACAGCTCCGCCCTTGTTCTTGCCTGAAGAATAAAGCGAGCCCCTGAATATGAACCAGAATATCATCGGTAAGACGCTGAGCAGCGTGATGAACAGGACGTCCCTGTTCTTTATGTGGGACATCTCGTGCCCTATCACCGCGCGCAGCTCGTCCTCATTCATCGCGTCGAGTATGCCGCGGGTCACGCATATCCTGCCGTCCCCTCTGGAACGGCCGAAGGCGAAGGCGTTCGGCATGCGCATTTCCGAAATAGCGACTTTCGGCTTCTTTATGCCTGCCTTCTCCGCGAGCTCTGCAACCATCTGGTGCAGCTTGGGCGCATCTTTCTCGGAGACGTAGCGCACGCCCATCGTCCATTCGACCATCTTGGGCCCTATCATGTACTGTACAAACATTATCACGAAGGCGAGCACGCCGTAGAAAAGGAAGCCTTCGATGCCCATGAAGGCAGCGATAGCAGCGACGACAGCGTAAACAAAACTGAACATCAGCATCGTAAGCAGCGTCATCACGATCTGGTTCCACATAAAATCACCTCAGCAATAATCCAGTATCTGAATCCAAGTAAATATATACGCAGATGCTGCTTAAAAACCTTTGATGCCGAAATTTAAAAATGGGTTATTACGGAATGCTTGCCGTGGTTTTCTGCGTACTGCTCCTTTCCATCGTCGTCCAAGGCCGAGACCTTTTCTCCGACGCGTTTTTCGCGATTGCTTATGCTGTAATGGGCGTAGTCATGGTCATAGGGACGAAGTTCCAGCGGAGCTGGAAGACGGCGACGGCGATAGGGATGCTGCTGCTGTTCTCCGTGGGCTTTCTCTCGACGCAGACGTTTATAGAGCTGTTCTCCGGCCCTCCGGCTGAAGCGACTTTCTTCAAGCTGGCGATCGTCTTCTCGCTCGATGCCTGCGCGCTGTTCTTCCTCCACTACGGGCGCAGGTTCAGGAAGGAGGAGACGCGATGCCACAGGTACGACCCTTATGACGTGAAAGGCGAGATGCCGGAAGAAATTAAATAAGCTTTTCCGGACAAACATATATTAACCGGAAAATATTATGTTAATTATGGAAAATCCACAGGATCCTTCTGCTCCACCTGCGCAGGCGCCTTATCCGACTGGGCCCCAGGCAGCGCAGCAGCCTGAAGAACAATATTATACTGTTGCCTTCATTCTCAAGTGCGTATGGCTTTTCCTGCTAGGGATACTCCTTGCAGTGGTCGGGCTTTACTGCCTTATCTACAGGCCAGACATGGGCGCGAACTCGTTCATTATAATGCTCATGGGCCTTTTCTTCACTGCAGCCGGATCGATATACGGCAAACGCAAGTTCAGGGGCGAGACCGCTGCGATGATACCCGCGGAACCGCAACCACTGCAGGCGCAGTTCATGCAGCAGCTGCAGGAGTTGGGAATACCTGCGCAACAGCTAGTGCGCTCGCTTGAAGCCCAGGCTGCGCCAAAGCCACAGGAGCCTCAGCCCGAACCGCAGACACCCGCGCCTGTCGCTCCACCTCCGCCTCCGCCAGGCGAACCCAAGATATTTAGGATATTCGTGTGCCCGAAATGCGGCGCTGAAAATCAGATGGATGACCAGTTCTGCTACAAGTGCGGCACGAAATTCATAAAGCCGAAAAAGCGGGCAGGAAAAGCAAAGAAGCCGGCCAAACAGACAAAAGTAAAGACCAAGAAGCCCCCCGAGCCTCTAACCGAAAAAGCGCCAAAGGCCAAAACAAAGGCTGCAAAAAAGAAAGCCAGAAAAGCAAGGGTGCAGGCAGGACCTGAATTCTGATTAAATTATTCTCCATCTCACGCCGCCTTCCTTGTCCTCAAGGATTATGCCTATTTCTTTCAGGTCGGCGCGTATCTTGTCAGAGAGCGCGAACTCTTTCTTCGTGCGCAGGGCTTCGCGGACTTCGCTTATTACTTCCATCAGCTTCCCGAAGTTTTCAGGGTCGTATTCCTTCCCTTTCATGTGCGAGAGCAGCGCCTCGAGCTTTTTAGCCGATTCGTGGTCCTTAGCCTTCAGCAACTCGTGCAGCTCGACCAGCATGTCCAGCGCCTTTTCAACCAGTTCTTTCGAAATGCCTTTGTCCTTTTTCAGGACTCCCAGCACATGATCGAACTTCTGCAGCGCGTGCAGGCATTTCTCCGCGTCTTCCTTTCCGATTTTGCCCTCGTCAAGCAGCTTGTTCACGTCGCGCATGAAGTCGAAAATCTTCGCCATCCCTGTCCCTGTGTCGAGGTCGTCATCCATCGCTTCTGCGAACGCCTTTTCAGTGGCATGTATGTGCTTCGCGACTTCAGGCTCATGTTTGCTGCTCCTCGCTTCCTTCAGCAGGTCGACGAAGTTATCTATTTTCTCGACTGCCTGTTTCGCGGCGAAGAGCGACTTGTCCGTGATGTTGAGCTTGGAGCGGTAATGCGTCGTCAGCAGAAGGTAGCGTATCGCCCTCGGCTCATGCCCCTTTTTGACGAGGTCATTAAGCGTAAAGAAGTTTCCCAGAGACTTCGACATCTTCTGCCCCTCGACCATAACGTGTTCGTTGTGCAGCCAGAAGCGCACCGCCTGCTGACCATTCGCCGCCTCCGACTGCGCGATCTCGTTTTCATGGTGGGGGAAAATCAGGTCGATGCCGCCGGTATGGATATCAAAAGTCTTGCCTAGGTATTTGCCGGACATGACCGAGCATTCTATGTGCCAGCCCGGACGGCCTTTACCGATTTCCGTCTCCCAGTAAACGTCGCCGTCCTCCGGCGTCCATGCCTTCCAGAGGGCGAAGTCCCTCGCTTCCTCCTTCGAGTACTCGTCCTGCGCGACCCGCGTGCCGGACTTCAGGCCGGAGACGTCGAGCTTGGAAAGCTTGCCGTATTCCGGGAACTTGCGTATGTTGAAGTATACCGAGCCGTCCGTTCCGCGATAAGCGAAGCCCTTCGCAAGCAGCGTCTTCACCATCTCCACCATTTCGCTTATGTGTTCCGTAGCTTTCGGGTAGAATTCGAATTTCTCCACGTTCATCTTCTCGAGGTCGTCGAAGAATATTTTCGTGTATTTCTCCGTGAATTTCGTGAGCGTCATGCCCTCCTTGCGCGAGTTGCGGATGGTCTTGTCGTCAACGTCCGTGATGTTCATCACGTGCCTGACAGCGAAGCCGCGGTATTTCAGATATCGTCTTAGCAGATCATAGAAAACGAAAGCCCGCAGGTTGCCTATGTGCGGGTAATCGTAGACCGTCGGGCCGCACGAGTAGATGCGAACTTCGCTGCCGTGCAGCGGCACGAACTCGTCCTTCGAGCGGGTCAGCGTGTTGTAGAACTTCAGGACCATACTTTTATTTTATATTTCATTTTAATATAATTGCGTGGTGTGCATATGGAGCTCTGGGTGGACAAGTACAAGCCGAGGACTTCGAAGGAAATCACGAGTCAAGACGCTGCCGTAGGCGAGGTCGCGCGATGGCTTGAGATATGGAAGCCTGGGAAGGCGATTTTACTCACCGGCCCGCCCGGAACGGGCAAGACGCTGATAGCGGAAGTCGCGGCGAACGAAAGGGGATGGATGCTCGTGCAGCTGAACGCCAGCGACGAGCGCAACGCTGACGCCATAGAAAAGCAGCTTTACGAGGCCTCGAAGAGCCGCCCGCTATTCCGCGTGGGCAAGCTGATCCTCGTCGACGAAGTGGACGGCATTTCAGGGACGAGCGACCGCGGCGGCGTCGCCGCGATAGCGAAGATAATAAAGGAATCAAAGTTCCCGGTCATGATCACCGCCAACGACCCCTACATTCCGAAGCTCCGGCCCCTGAGAGCGTATTCCAAAGTCATAAAACTTTCGAGGCTCGACCCGCGCTCTATCGAGAAACGCCTCCGCGAAATCTGCGGGAAGGAGGGAGTGAAAGCGGAAGGCGACGTCCTCCGCAATCTCGCCCGCTGGTCTTCCGGCGACATGCGCTCGGCTATAAACGACTTGCAGATGATGGCTGAGGGCAGGAAGGAAATCGCTGAAAGCGACTTCGAGGCGATAGGCTTCCGCGAGCGTGAGACGAACATCTACACGGTCCTCCCGACCATATTCCGCTCTAAAAATTTCAACGCCGCCAAGAAGGCGATAGAGAACTGCGACAAGGACCCTGACGAGGTCTTCTGGTGGATCGAAAACAACCTGCAGCAGGAATTCGCCGACAGCGAAGCGCTGGCGAATGCACTAGACATACTATCGAAGGCAGACATGTTCAGGCAGAAAATTTCGAAACAGCAGAACTGGAGGTTCAAGCTGCACATGGTCGACATGCTGGCAGGAATATCGTTCGCCGGCGAAACGACCCACGCCTTCGTCAAATACAGCCCGCCAGACAGGTTCGCCGTCCTCGCCAGGCTCAAGTTCAAGAAATCGGAGATGGGCGAGCTATACGCAAAGCTTAGTGCGTATACGCACAGCTCGGAGAAGATCGTGAAAAACAACATTTTGCCTTACATGAAGATTATGTTATCAGGAAAGAAAGCAGGCGAAGCGCATGCCAACGGAATGCATCTAAAGAACGAAGAGCTTGAGATGATAAAAGCCGGATGATAATACCGAATCACTTCAGGTAAATGGTGCCGAATTCTCCCAGATAAACGTAATCGTCCTCGGTTTCAGCCCTCTTTATGTGCGTGAGCATCTCGGTTATCTTTGAGTCGGCGTCGTCGGCGAGATAGACCGCCAGCGCTTCCGGAATCGCGGGTTGCTTGGGCGAACCATACTCGATTTTGCCGTGATGGCTCAGGAGCATGTGCTTCACTTTCAGTTTCAGGTCCTCAGGCGTCTTGAGCAGTTCCATCTTCCTAGAAACTTCCTCGAATGTTATGGCGAGATGACCGACAAGCATGCCCTCGACTGAGGTGCGGATGTGCGTCGTGACCTCGAGCTCGCGTATCTTGCCGATGTCATGCAGTAATGCGCCGGTCACCATCAGGTCGCGGTTGAGCTCGGGATGGATTTCCTTGAAGAAGTCGCAGATTTTGACGACATTCAGCGTGTGCTCCAGCAGGCCGCCTAGCCAGCCGTGGTGGCGGTACATCGCCGCCGGGTGCCTGACGAATTTCTCGGAGAACTCCTGGTCCCTGATGAATGAGTTTGCCAGGTCCTTTAGGTGCTTGCTCTCGATGGAGTCCACGAGTCTCGTCAGCTCGGCGTACATCTCCTTCGTGTCCTTCTCGCTTTCCGGAATGAAATCAGTCTTGTCATATTCGTGGGACTCGAGGACCTTGAGTTTCCCTGTGGGCGGGTTGACGTTTATCGAGAGCTTCCCGTTGTAAAGCGTGGTTTCTCCGGCGATGTAAACCACGTCGTCCTTTTTCACGGAGTTGTAAAGCTGTTCGACCACTTCCTTGCTGTCCGGGCCCCAGTAGCGGAGCATTATCTCGCCGGACGGGTCGCCTATCCTGAGCTGGAAAGTGTAGCCTT
>JBGPQP010000009.1:0-51705 GCA_041489155.1 Candidatus Aenigmatarchaeota archaeon | reverse complement strand
CGTATTGCTGCACGGGCTTCTTGAACTTCACGACGAATTTCCCGTCTATCGTTTCGTAGGGAACTAGGTTTTTTATGAGCATGATTAACATTCGCCTCCGCGCTTTAAAAATTATATATAAGCGGAAATCAAAATAAGCGTATGAAAACGGACGATTTCGATGAAGCTCCAAGCGATGAAGCAGACGAGGCTCCGGAGCTTAGGACGGACGAATACGTCGACTTCGAGTCGCTAAAGGAGAAGGTGAAGCGCTTCGTCCGCGACAGGGACTGGGAGAAATACCACAACCCGAAGGACATAGCGATTGACGTTGCCGTGGAAGCCGGCGAGCTGCTGGAACTGTTTCAGTGGATGAAGGACAGCGAGAGCGAGAAGATCAAGGAGAATGAGGACGCCATGCAGAAGATAAGGGACGAGGTGGCCGATGTCATAAGCGCATGCCTGCACATGGCCAACGCGCTCGACCTTAACATAGCGGAGATAGTTCTTTCCAAACTGAAGCAGACCGAAAAGAAATACCCGAAGGACAAGTTCAAAGGTGTCTGGAAGAAGCCGGAATAATCATTTAATACGCGCAGCTACAATTATTTCTTCATGAAAGTTTTTGTTTTAAGACTGGGCCATCGCATTTCGCGAGACCACAGGATATCGACGCATTGCGGGCTGGTGGCGCGTGCTCTCGGAGCCGACGGAATAGTTTACTCGGGCGAGCACGATCAGAGCGTGATCGAAAGCGTAAGCCGCGTCTCCGAGCAATGGGGCGGGAAATTCTCCGTCGCTTATGAAGCCGGCTGGAAGAAGATAATCAGCGATTATAAGCGAAGGGGCTTCTGCGTTGTCCACCTGACTGTCTACGGCATGCCCATCCAGAAGACGATCGGTAGGATAAAAAAGAAAGGCAAAATCCTCGCCGTGGTCGGAGGCGAGAAAGTCCCCTGGGAAATGTACGACCTCGCGGACTTCAACGTCTCTGTCACCAGCCAGCCGCATTCAGAAATCGCCGCGCTCGCGCTTTTTCTGGACAGGTTTTTCGATGGCGGGGAGCTTGACAAAAAATTCCCGAAAGCAAAAAAGATTGTCGTTCCTCAGGAAAGAGGGAAAAAGGTCATCGGCAAATAATCGCTTCCAGCCTACTGCAGAAACATTATGTTCTCAAGCAGCGCCTTAGCGCGCTCTTTCTTCTTTTCGTCGACCTTTACGACGACGAGGCCTCTGTCGAACAGCCCGTAAACTATGTAGCTGCCTAGGGGAAGATGGAATGCGCAGGGAAGGACTGCGAGGTCCTCCTCACCCTTTACAATTACATTTACCTTATTTTTCTGCAGTTCCGGGATGGATTTTTCGACCGCCTTCCACATACCGGCGGTTATCATACCTTTCGGGTTTCTGGCGGTCACCGTCTTCCCTCTGAAAGGTATTCTCTTGGGGAAACGCTTCCTCTTTGCCTTCCCGTCCACTATTATCATGTGCGGCCTCAGGCCGTGCTTTATCAGGTAGTAGCTGGTCGTGTCGCCGACGGTCACGACGAGACCTTTCTTGTCCTTGAGCATTTTTACGACCCTTTTCGCGGTGTCGTCCCAGTCGCCGCTGAAAACTTCCCCGAAGGGCCTGCGGAAATCCATTAGCAGGCTCTTCGGCAGCCGCAGGTCTTTCGCGAGCGTTGCCTGGTTTTTCGCTATCGTCTCGATTTCCTGCGCCGCCTGCTCGGGCGTTTTTTTCGTGGTGTCGATTTCGTAAACGTTCCTGTGCGCCGCTACTGCTTCGTCCATTATCACCTGCATCATCTCGGCTTCCATGTTTTCCGCGATTTTTTCCGTGTGGAAGCCCTTCGCCAGCATGCGCTTCCTCAGGACGTCCGGGTCCGTGCGCAGCACGATCACCATATCGCATGGCATGTCGTGCGCGTAGTGCGCTTCGATTATCATGTTGGCGCTTTCACTGGCCAGTTCGTTGACTTCCTCGCGCAGCCTGTCGATGTCGACTATCTTCACCATCCGCTCCTTGTCATAGCCCTTGTAGAGATTCCTCTTCTCGGCGATCTGGTTTAGGGAAAAATAGGGCCACTTAAGCCGCTTTGACAATGCTTTCGCGACTTCTGTCTTGCCTGTCCCCGGCGTCCCTGTTATGGCGATTATCATATAATAAAATTTGCTCCGGCGGTTTAAATTGGTGCGAGAGGAGAAACGCATGCGCCATTTTATATACTCTATTATAATTGATATATTGACCGTTATGGCGAGGACGAATTGACCGTTATGGCGAGGACGAAGAACTTCTGGAAGATCGTCAACCATGTGATAAGGAACGCTGACGTCCTGCTGATGCTGCTAGACGCGAGATTCGTCGACGAGACGAGGAACAGGGAGATAGAGGAGAAGGTCAGATCCCTGAGAAAGCCGCTGATATACGTCATCACCAAGGCCGACCTCGTGCCCAAGAAGAAACTCGAGCAGTGCAAAAGATCGCTTTCACCATCGGTATTCGTTTCAGCGAAGGACCGCTCGGGCAGGGACAGGCTGAAGGAAAGCATAATAAGGGAGGCCAACAGGTTTTACGGCAGCACCGACAGAATCAACATCGGTGTGCTCGGCTACCCGAACGTCGGTAAGTCATCGCTCATTAACATGCTCAAGGGCAGGCATTCCGCTTCGACGAGCAGCATAAGCGGGCACACGAAAAAAGTCCAGTTGCTCAAGATAGACCGGAAGCTTTATTTCATAGACACGCCAGGCGTCCTCCCGTACATGGAGAAGGACGACGTAAAGCACGCATTCACTAATGTGATGGACTACAGGAAGGCGAAGGACCCCGACCTCCTCGTGATCAGCATGATGCGCCGCATGCCCGGCGTGATAGAGGCTTATTACGGCGTCCCCATCGAAGAGGACAAGGAGAAGACGCTCGAGACGATCGCGCTGAAAAGGCACGTCCTGAAAAAGGGCGGGATTCCCGACGTGGTTAGGATGTCCATCGCCATACTAAAGGACATTCAGGCTGACAGGATCAGGCTTCGCGTGATGCCCGAATCCTAAATAATAAAAATAGCAGAACCATTAGATAGATATAATCGGTGTTGTTATGCATATGGAATTGTGGACAGAAAAATACCGACCTAAAATGCTGGACGAGGTAATCGACCAGAAGCACATAGTTTCCCGCCTCAAGGCTTGGGTCAAGAAAGGCTCGGTGCCGCACATGCTTTTTGCAGGCCCTGCAGGCGTGGGCAAAACAACGGTCGCGCTCTGCCTGGCGAGGGAGCTTTTCGGCGAGAGCTGGAAGAACAATTTCCAGGAGACGAACGCGAGCGACGAGCGCGGGATAGGTATCGTGCGCGGCCGCGTCAAAGACTTCGCGCGCATGAAGTCGCTGGGAGCGGATTTCAAGATCATATTCCTCGACGAATCCGACGCGCTAACGCCGGAAGCGCAGCAGGCCCTCAGGCGAACGATGGAGCGCTTCTCGGACACGTGCAGGTTCATCCTTTCATGCAACTATTCGAGCAGGATAATCGAGCCGATACAGTCGAGAACATCAGTCTTCCGTTTCAAGCGACTGACAGAAGAAGGAGTTAAGGAATATCTGAACAAGATAGCGAAGGGCGAGAAGCTGGTGGTTTCGGAAGAGGCGATCAAAGCGATATACGAGATTTCGGAAGGCGACCTCCGCCAAGCTACGAACCTTCTCCAAGCGAGCTCTGCGCTGGGGAAAGTGACGAAGGAAACGGTTTACGACGCCGCCGCCCAGTCGAAGCCCGAGGACATAAGGGAAATGGTTGATAGCGCCATAAACGGAAAATTCGCGGAAGCGAGGAAGAAGCTTTTCGAGCTGCTCATAAGCCAGGGCCTCTCGGGCGAGGACGTCATCAAAGGGATACACAGGGAGCTCTACAGCCTGAAGATCCCGGAGGACAGGAAGATAAAGTTGGCCGAGCAGATAGGCGAGTTCGAATTCCGTTTGAACCAGGGCGGCTCGCCAGAGATACAGCTCGAAGCGCTACTAGCGCAATTCATGAAGCACGGGAAATAAAGTTAATTAATTACTTATTTATAACCCTGCGAAGCTGCCCATACGTAAAATTCTCTGTGAAGTCTTTCTATAGGCGGCCCACCCGAACGACGATTTCTCCAGAAAGTAAAATTATGTTGACCTGTGGCTGCCGGTTCACGTTCCGGTAAAAAATCATCCACACAGAATTTATGCATATAACATTGGCGTCTGAAGATTTCCCTTACGGGTGAAACATGCACGGGTGAGGGGCCTTCTACCGCATAAATTCTCATCATTTCCAATTCAGCATTGTTCATAATTATTATTGGCCTTCTAGTTTATAAATGTTACTATATAAAAGTAGTCACATTTGGGGCCTATCGAGCTCGAACCTTACCCTCCAAGTGTCCTTGCCTTTGTTCTCCATCTTTGTTATCCTGATGTGGCCGATTTCTCCCGTGTTCGCGATGTGCGTGCCGCCGCACGGAACCTTATCGACACCTTCGATTTCGATAATGCGTATTTCTTTGACGGATTCAGGCAGGCGGGCGAACAGGCGCCTTCTTCTCTCATCGACAGAGTTTATCACGTCTTCGCGATTTGTGAAATATATCTTTACTGACAGCGCCTTGTCGACGACCTCGTTGAACTTCCATGTGACCACGTCGATGAAATCGGTCGGCGGCGTGATGGGATTGAAGTCTATGCGGGAATAAGCGGTCTCTATTTGGTTCCCCGCCGTCGAAGCGCCCCATTTGTCAAGGACTATCGCCGAAAGAATATGCTGCGCTGTGTGCATGCGCATGTAGGTATGGCGGTTGATCCAGTCGATCTCGCCTTTTACGTGAGCCGCTTCTATGGGTTTCTCCACGAAATGCTTGACAACCCCTGCTTGCTTGAGAACGCTCGTTACGCGGATGCCGTTGAGCGTGCCTGTATCGCTGTTCTGCCCGCCGCCTAGCGGATAGAAAGCGGTCCTGTCTAGGACGACGAAATGTCTGCCGTCCTGCTCGCCGCTCTGCAGGACCTTCGCCTCGAATGTCTTGAGGTAGCAATCTTTCATGAAAAGCAGTTCGGTGTGCATAAGGATAGAATGCGGCAGGGGTTTAAAAATTTTGCTCTGTGCCTTGACGGCTAGAAGTTCCTGCTGAAGAATTCACTGACGTGGCCGATGATCGAGAAGGCCTCGACCGGATTCTCGATGGTGTCGCTCGCGTAATACTCGTCGCATGCCGCCTTTATCGCCGCGACCGAGCTCTTGCCCAGGTTCTTGTTCATCACGTCGAGAGCGTGTATGACTATGCAGATTATCCTCGCCGCGTTGGCCTTCCTGGCGAGATCGATAGCCTTCAGCATGGTGTTGCCGGAAGAGACGATGTCGTCGAAGATTATCAGCTCCTTGCCGCTGAGGTCCGGCATTGCGCAGGAAGCCTTCACTTCGCCGGTTTTCCTGTCCCTTTCCTTGCTGACGGCCAGCATCTGCGCGCCTATCGCCTTCGCTATCTTGTCCACGTTGCCCTTCGAAGTCATGTCCGGCGCGGCGATCACGGGATTCCTGAATTTCTTGGCTTTCAGGAAATCGATTACCGCTTTCGTCCCGTCTATGTTGTAGAACTTGCTGTCGACCCAGCCCTCCTCGCGCTTGTCGTGGTTCGTTACGCTGACTATCAGGTCGCACTTCTCCTCGAGGATTTTCCTGAATATGTTCACCGAAATGACCTCGCCGGGCAGGAATTCCTTGTCCTGCCTAGAATAGGGCATGTAAGGCAGGAAGAGGCCGATCTTTTCCGCGCCTATCTCGTGAAGCTTGTGCAGAATCAGGAGCGATTTTGTCACGAGCCTGTCCTGGCTCATGTCAGGCGTCCGGCCGCGGGAGACGAAGACGACCTTCTTGCCCTTCAGCTTCGCGGGTTCGGTGATCCTCATGTAGTATTCGCCGTCGGGGAACCTCTTCGTCTCGAGCTGCACGAAGTCGGCGCCCATCTTTCTGGCGACGTTCCTCGCAAAATCGTCATTGCCCAAGACTATCATGAGGAATTGTTAGTTCCATTATATAAAAATTTAACCGGGCCGCTTGGCAGGGAAGAACAAAACTTATTAATTTCCGCTGCTAATTCTCTAACATGGCTGAGAAAAAGGATGAGAAGGAAGAGGCAGCGAGCCAGGCTTCCCTATGGTGGATGTTCGTTCCCGTTTTCCTCGGAGCCATCGGCGGCTGGTATGCCTGGCAGAAGCACAAGGAAAAACAGAAGGAGATGGCAAGAATTATGCTAATCCTCGGCTTGGTATTCACCCTTATAATCATCCCATTCTACATATGGCTCGTCATGCAGTACTTCTGACTTCGTTCAAAGCGTCCAGTCAAGGATTTTAAATAGGAATTGGCCGCAATATTAAACAGGTGATTTTTTGCTTTGCCCGGTTGTGTCTTTGGGAAAAAAGGAAGTCAAGGAATGTGAGGAAAGCAAATGCGCTTTCTGGCACGAACATGAATGCGTGATAACGGGATTCCTGAGAAGTTTTGTAAGAGGCGAGGCGCCTAGCAGGGACGAGCCGGGCATGTAATGCGTTTACTTGTTCATGCCCATGATGTCGTTCAGCGTAAGGCCTTTTAGTTCCCCGTTCTTGACTGCCTGCACCAGCCTTTTGTCAAGGCCTTCATAATTCGCGTTTTCCGCCCTGCTTTTCAGCTCGAGCGCAAGCTCGTAGCTGACGTATATCGTCCTTTGAGGGCTTTCTGACGCAGCGAAGATCTTGCCGCCCTCGATCCTGAAGACCTGGCAGTAGCTGTAGTCCTTGAAGACGCAGACTTTCACGGGATTGCCGAGCGATTCCAGCATGCCAAGCGTTTCGCCCGCGTCGCTGCCGTTCACGCTGGCGAACCATGCCGCAACCTCCGGGCTTCCTGACACGTCCGCTTCGGGCACGCCCGGCGGTCCCTGAAAAAGCAGGAAGTTTATCAGGTCCGCGAAGCCTATGGTCTCGCCGGCCACTTGGGTTATGGGGAAGTTTGTGACGTACAGCGTTCCTATGGCTCCAAGTATAACAAGAGGTATCACCAGAACTAGCACGCCTACCCCCTTCATCTTTCCAACCTCTGCGGCGGCTTCCTTTCGCTTCTTTTTACTTGCAGCATTTCTTGGCTGCGAGGAATACGCCCAGGATGATGAAAATTATCGTCCAGCTGCCAATGCCTGCTATGAAACCAACGTCTTTCGCTAGCAGCAGCAGGCCTATTATCAAGAGGGCGATTCCAAACCAGGCTCCATGAGATCCGCAACAGCAGTGATGGTCGCTTTCTTTTGATGCCATGATATATAGTTGTTTATAACCGCTTAAAAACAAGTTCCAAATCTGAAGCCCCGGGAGGGCAAGCACTTATTCCGTGGGGATTGGCGCATTATTATTTCATTATTTGCCGAAGGCATTCCGGAAGGTGACGGTATTGCCACTCGCGTTCCCCGGCGACGTCTGCGGCTTCGGCTGCGGCGATAGCGTAGTGAGCGGCATGAGGGGCATGACCGGCGACATGGGCTGTTGCGGCGGCGTGACCGGCTGCACGCGCGGCGGCGCGGGCTGCAGAATGATTGGTATCACGAGCGGCGGCGTGGGCGGCAAGTGCTGCAGCGCGAGCCTCGCTCACTTTTATCTCACCGCGTGCCCAAGCCCGTCCTGCTTCTATTGCTTTCCGCGGTCGGTCATCTCCCGGGCATTCTTTCTCGAAATAAGGAAGTACGTGCTCTGCGCAGTCGGCAGCCCAGAGCGCCAGTGACCTCTGATCATTCTTCGATTTTCCTTTTGTCATTTTTTCATCCCCGAGGGCTTAGCACATTTCCCTGCGGATTTTCGTGAAAACCGATACCAAGAAATCCTGAAGCCCCAGCTGGGAGTTGAACCCAGGACCTATCGCTTTCCCTCGTTTTGGGTTGCCGGAAGTATCGGAACCCGAAGGTTTCGATATACGAGGCGATCGCTCTACCAAGCTGAGCTACTGAGGCGCAAGTTATATGGAATATACAGAATAATTATATTAATAAACTGTTGTTATTTATCTTAACTACCGGGGTCATGGTGTAGCCTGGCCTAGCATCGGAGCTTTGGGAGCTTCAGACCTGAGTTCGAATCTCAGTGACCCCATAAAGCCTTTTAGGAAAAGGCTTTAGCGAAAAACAGCAGCGAATAATATTTAAAATCGGAAGGGAGAGGTATATAATATGGAAGAATGCCTGTTTTGCAAGATAGCGATGGAGGAGATTCCCTCGCAGAAGATTTACGAGGACGACGATTTCGTGGCCTTCCTAGACATCAATCCGAGGAACCCGGGGCATGTCTTGGTCATCCCGAAAAAGCATTACAACACCATATTCGAGTTGTCCGAGAACGACGCGGGTCAGCTTTTCAGGCTCGTAAAGAAAGTCGCCGTCGCAGTAAAGAAAGGCATGAACGCCGACGGCATCTCGATAGCGCAGAGCAACGAGCGCGCCGCGGGCCAGGTAATACCCCACGTCCACTTCCACGTCATACCAAGATTCCTTTCCGAGAGCCCCCCAGGACTTGAGACGATACTCCCCACGAAGAAGCTGACAAAGGAAGTATTCGACGAAACGGCGGAAAGGATAGGCTCGTTCATAGGGGAACCGGAAGAATACCATGAAAGCCACAAGGCAGAAAAGGCCCACCCGAAAAAACCAAAGGATGAATTTAACTTCTGAAATGCGCCGGTAGTCTAGCCTGGTAGGACACAGGCCTTCCAAGCCTGTGACCCGGGTTCAAATCCCGGCCGGCGCATGTTTTGTTTTAATTTAACCCATTTCAGCATTCTCTTCTTCCATGGCGTTTTGCTGTCCGAGCCTTTTCATGACGTTGCTCCTGTATTTGTTGACTACGCCGTATTTGTCCGCCAGCAGGGCGTATTCGTTTCTCAATGCAACGGTTCCCGGCTCTTCAAAGCCTTTCAGACGACCGAATATGCCCGGGTCCCTTACAGCCGCCCGTCCTATCATCACGCCTTTGACGCCCATGTCCCTCATGAGCGCGACCTTTTCGGCCGAGTCGATGTTGCCGTTAGCTATGATGTCCTTGCCCGTCGCGACGCAGTCGGGAAAGACCGAATAATCAGGCGGCGCGCCGTAATGCTCGGCACCGTGCCTTGCGTGGACAATGAAAAAATCGGCATCGACGCCTTTGATGACGTTGAGGTATAGTTTTCTCTGCTTCTCGAAAAGGTTCATGCCGAGGCGCATCTTCACCGAGCACGGATACCCGTGGTTTTTCACAATCCTCACCAGCCTGTACAGCTTCGACAGCCGCTTCATCATCGCGCATCCTAGTCCCTGTCTCACGTACTGCGGGCTGGGGCAGCCGATATTGAAATTGATGCCGGAAAATCCCTTGGCGGGCTCAAACCGTCCAAGGAACGACTTCAAATCGCCTTCCCGCTGGGCCGCCAGCTGGACCTGCGTAGGGATGCCGTTAAGCAATTCTATTTTCTTTTCAGTGTTCCCGTCCCGTGCCGCCAGGCCGGAAAGTCTGGTCAGCGCAGTGAAAGTAAGGTCTGCGCCGTGGCGGAAGCACAGCTCCCTGAAGGCGTTGTCAGTGATGTCTTCCATGGGCGCCAGCATGAATAGAAGCTTCATCAAACGAGAATTGGATTATGGGCGTAATAAACGTTGAGCCGGCATCTGTTCGTGCGGCTTAGTGTCAGGTACAAATATTTCTCCCTCCGGGAACGCGGCCGGCGCACTTTTACCGCAAGTTTTTATTTTTAATATGCCATTCTATTAAAATACAATCGGGGGTTGGCAAATGGTTCTGAAGCAGATAAGAAAAATTAAGAACAGGTTCGCTTCGATGGTGCTGGTAATTTTCGGCAAGAAAAAGGATTTGAAAATCGGCCTCTACGGGCCGGTCAACTCAGGCAAGACCACGCTCGCCAACAAGATTTGCCTCGACTTCCTCGGCGAAGAGCTCGGCAGCGTCTCTGTCGTGCCGCACGAGACGCGCGAGGTCCAGGTGAAGGAAAAGGTCAAAATGCAGGTCGACGGGAAATCCCTGACCTTCGCCCTTGTCGACACGCCGGGCATAGCGACAAAAATCGACTTCGAGAATTTCATGCGCTACGGCCTAGGGAAGGAGGAGGCGAAGCAGCGCGCCAAGGAAGCGACGAAGGGCGTAATAGAGGCGATAAAGTGGCTCGACGACATGGACCTCGTCCTGGTGGTCATGGATTCCACGAAAAACCCGATGGACCAGGTGAATATCACGATTTTAGGCAACCTCGACGCGAGGAAGATCCCCTTCATAGTTGTCTCCAACAAAATCGACCTGAGGAAATCCAGCACGACGAAGATACGCAATTCCTTCCCGAGTTATGACGTAATCGGCGTTTCAGCGAAGACAGGGGCGCTGATGAACGAGCTTTACAAGATGATCGTCAGGAAGCTTTAGAGGCGTGAGCGATATGCTGAAAATCAAGCTTGTCAAGTACCAGAAGCTGAAGAACGAGGTCGATACAGTTTTCAGTGACCTGATGCACGGCTCGATTATAATAGTCGACGCGAAACTCTCGCCGGAGGAGGAGGCGGAGCTCATACAGGAAACCATGAAGATGATAGACGACAGGTTCTCGGGCATAGAGCTCGGTTCAATCGCGATTTCTCACCTGAAAGGGAACAAGTTCGACAAGCTCAGGGAGAAGTTCGCGGAACGGCTCCTGGGCAAGCGCATGGGCATCACCATAATCGGGCCGGCAAAAATTGTGAGGAGAATCGAGAAGCACCCGGAGGAGCTGCTTGTCTATTTCTAAATCTTATTAAATTTCCCATGCATATCTTATCGTGATGCTTATGCCAAGCAGGTGCACCAAGTGCGGCAAGATACATCCTGACGATGCTCCCTACCTTCTGGAGAAGGGCTGCGACAGCTGCGGCTCGCGCTTTTTCTTTTTCGTAAAGGGCGACGCGCTCAGGCAGGCGGAAGAGGACATCGGCAGGCTTTCTAAGCAGGACATAAAGGAAATCGAGAAGGACATACGCTACATAGTCGCGGAGAGCGAGGAAACCGAGGTGGAAGAGGACCAGACGGTCGTCCTCGACGTAGAGGCGATACGCGTGATAAAGCCGGGGAAATACAGGATCGACCTGACCAACCTGTTCACCCAGAGGCCGATAATCGTGCGCGTGGGCCCCGGGAAATACGAAATCGACCTGAGCACCATAATGGACAAAATGAAGCGCAGGTAAGTTTTCAGACGGCCCTGCCGAACTTTATGTCGCTGTTCTTCAGCGAGATGTTCATGAAATCCCTCGCGACGAAAGAATTCGAGAAGATTTTCTTCGCTTCGGCTTCGATTTCCCTGAGATCGGTGTATCTCCTCGAGAAATGCGTCAGAATCAGGTTTTTCACTCCCGCCTTCCTGGCGATTTCAGCCGCTTCCTTCGCACCCGAGTGCATCATCTCCTCCTTCGACTCGACGAAGGTCGCGTCGTGAATCAGGAGGTCGGCGCCTTTCGATATTGCGAGGATGTTTTCGCACGGCTCCGTGTCGCCCGAGTAGATGACCTTTAACCCGGGCTTGCGTATGCCGACGTCGTCGAGCGTTATCTTCTTCCCCTTGACCTCTATTTCCCCCTTTTCCTTCAGCTTCCCGACGAGCCTGCCCTGTTTCAGACCAAAAAGCTTCTCGGCCTTGGCGATGTCGACGTTCACTTTGTCCCTCTCGCGGAAACAATACGCCACCGAAGGGACCGAATGCCTGGTGGGGACTGCAATTATCTCGAATTCGTCGGTTTCGTAAATCTTCACCTCGCGGTTCCCCTCGAAAGGGACGTTCCTGGGGATCACGCGGAAGCCGCTCCCCCAGTAATCAAGGTCAAGAATGTCGCCGATGAAGCGCTCGGCGTCCGGGCCGTGGATATACAGCGGGCGCGTCCGGCCTTCGAGGTTCATCGTGTAAAGCAACCCTATCAGCCCGACCCAGTGGTCCGCGTGCCAGTGGGTTATGAATATGTGGTCGAGCTTCATGAAGGATATGCCTTTCGCTATTATCATCTGGCGCTGCGTGCCCTCGCCGCAGTCGAAGAGCATATTGTGCTGGTCGTAGTGGAGGTAAATTGCTGAATGGTTCCTGCTCTTTGTGGGAGGGCCGCTTCCCGTCCCGAGGAACGTTATGTCGAGTATGAGAAATAATTGTAGAGGTTATTTAAGTAATTCTTGATCCGATGTTTTGGCAAATCTTGGATAATTGAACGATTTTAAAATTAACCTCCAATAATGATAAAATGGATTTTAGAAAAGTAGCCACCACGCACGATGGCAAATACCGGCTTGATTTTACGCCGATAGGCCTGAAGTTCACGGGACATCCTCAGGATGTTCAGAACACCCACATCTCGCTTGGGCTGGCCTGCAATTTTTCATGCGGGCATTGTCCGGTCAATGAGCGCGATAAGATAGTTGGTAAATACGGGGAAAGGTCTGCACAGCTGGGTGTTGATTTGGGCAATCCCGTGCGTTTTACCGAACCTGACCTGGTTGGCGCCTCTTTGGAGCTTTTTCCAAACGTCGAGCAGATAGCCTTCGGCTGCGGAGGCGGCGAACCCACGTTGCATCCGCAATACGAGAAGATTTTGCAAATGTCCAGGGATTTTTTCTCCGGGAAAGCCGACAGGGAAGGAGTTCAGGCAGAAGAGCAGCATTTATGGTGGACCAGGCCTTATGACTACGGTATTAAGCACGGAAAAATTACCCAGGTTGATGCGGGAGGCAGGATTATACTTTTCACCAATGCCTCCAGGATGCCTCAGGAAGAAGTCAAACTGAAAGAATACCTTCTGGAGCACCCAAACATAACATTCCAGGTTTCCTATGACGGCTTTCACGAGGACTCCTACAGGCAGCATGGTCTGGATTTCAGGCAAATGACAGGCAATCTCGGCAGGCTTGCGGGAGACAGGGACGTAAAGAGGGCAGGCGTGCAGGTTTACCTTTTTCATGTCGGCAAGGAAAAACTTGAGAAGCTCGAGAAAAGTTTTCCTGATTGCATTGTAGGCGTTGGTTACCAGATAAACTTTGGCCAGAATCATATTCCGGGGACCATACAATATAATCCTTATGCCATGCGGGGGAAAAAAGGACACTTCGAAAGTCATGCCATTATCGATTCTCAGGGCAACCTCTTCGCCGACATGAACGACATTTACTGCGCCAATTTCGACTTCCTCTGCGGCAGGATAGCAAGGCTTGGGGGTTCATAATCAAAATTCGCTGTACCTTTTCTTTCCTGCGCCGTAGACGTCTTTGGCCACGTATTCGATGACTGGCATGTACACCGATTCGGAGAGGTTTAGAAGGGGCGCAAATTCATATTTATCATCTTTCTCGTCATCGCTATCTTCAGTTACCATAAATTCCGGCTTAACTATCAACTGTTCTGTTATGTTCACTGAAGATTGTATCTTGCTGGACGTCTGGAATCTCCACGCTTCCTTCCCGTTTTTTGCATCCAGTGCGTACATGTGACAGTCAAAAGAACCGAAAATTATAAGACCATTCCAATGCACGGCATCTCCCCATATCTCGCCGCCGGTTTTGAACCTCCACGCAAGCTTGCCGTCATTTATGGAAACAGCGCGCATGTTGCCGTCCGGGGAGCCAAAATAAACCAGGTCGTCGATGATCAGCGGGTTGATGTCGCCTACCCAGTTATCAGCCCTGAACCTCCATTTCTCCCTACCTGTTTCAAGCTCCAGTGCATAGAAAAAATTATCATGCGCCCCGAAGTAAACAATCCCGTCGTGTATCAGCGGCGTTACTTCGGTTCTGTCACCCGTCCTGAACCTCCAGAGTTCTTCCCTCGTTTTAATGTCTATGGCATACAGATTCCGGTCGGATGAAGGAAATACCAGGATGTTTTTATGATAAGGAATGGGCCTGTAGTGCAGAATCGCTCCCCCTGTCCTGAATCTCCAGACTTCTTTCCCCGTGTCTGCTTTTAATGCATAAAGATTTCCGTCGCCTGAGCCAACATAAACTATGCCATCCAGCACGAGGGGGCCGCATCCTGCCCAGTCGCCTGTTTTGAAACGCCAGAGTTCCTTTCCCGTTTTATCGTCAACCGCGTATATGTTGCTGTCGAAAGAAGAGAAGTAAAGAACCTCCTTATACAAGAAAGGCTTTGATGTTATCCTGTCGCCCGTCTTGAACCCCCAGGCAGGCTTGCCGGTTCTGACGTCAAGCTTGTACATGTAGCCGTCGTAACAGCCATGATAATAGTAATTGCCTTCGAGCAGAGGCCGCGCTTCAACGAAAATTCCAGAGGCCTTGAACCTCCATTTCTCCTTTGCGGTTTTTAGGTCAACGGCGTAGACATACTCGTCGCATGCACCGAAATACATGGTATCGTCTTTTATGACGGCGGAGTTGGAGATGCTGCCCCCGTAGCTTACCGTCCATATTACGTTGTAAAATGACGGTTTCTCAATTACAAGGTCAGTCATCTCTGCCTCGAAATCCTGCTCGATTACTATCATCAAAAACACTTCCAATGTTTTATCAATATTTTTAAGATTAAAAGCCAAATGTTCGCATGGAGCAGCTTCCTTCAAAAACCCGCTAGGTATCGGAGAAAATTTTCACCTCCGGTTCCCCGCGGATGAGAAGAGCTACGACGAGATACTCTCCAGACTTAGAAGAAACAACAGGCCTTTCTGAATTTAAGTTTTATTCGAATAAAATCTATAATGAGGCATTGGAGGCTCAAGTATCCTATTGAAGAGCTTATTACAAAAGATTATGCCGATCTTTGCAGAAAAATCGACGGCGCCCACATTCATGGAACAGATGCCGAGAGATCCAAGAATCATCTTAAAGTAGCAATAGATAAGGCGAAAAGCGGACAGTTTGCAGACTATACCCACATTATGATAACAAACAGCGGTATTGAATGCTACGGCGGCAGGCGCAGCATGGGACATTCCAGTGTCATGTGGTAAATTGTTTTTAAAGCCGGTCTACAATTTCTCAAAATGATTGAAGCAATCCTTTTCGATCTGGACAACACGCTGATAGACTTCATGCTGATGAAGCGCAAGTCATGCGAGGCCGCGATTGACGCGATGATAAGCGCGGGCCTGAAGATGCGCAAGGAGAAAGCAATGAAGCTGCTTTTCGAGCTGTACGGCGAGAAGGGGATAGAATACAACAAGATATTCCAGGAGTTCCTCGAAAAAGCGACGGGCAGGATAGAATACAGGATTCTTGCGGAAGGGATAGTCGCGTACAGGAAGGCGCAGGTTTCTTACGTCAAGCCCTACCCGGGAACGGTAAAAACGCTGGTCAGGCTCAAGGAAAGGGGTATGAAGCTGGGCATCGTGTCCGACGCGCCGTCGGTGAACGCATGGATCCGCCTTGTCGAGATGAGGCTTGAGGATTTCTTCGACGTGGTCGTCACCTTCGACGAAACCGGCCAGAAGA
This sequence comes from Candidatus Aenigmatarchaeota archaeon, assembly GCA_041489155.1. GTDB lineage: Archaea > Aenigmatarchaeota > Aenigmatarchaeia > QMZP01 > QMZT01 > JBGPQP01. The sequence goes on along the minus strand of JBGPQP010000009.1, from coordinate 36,246 downwards.
AGCCCTCGAGAGCGCCGTTCCTCAGGGCGATAGAAAAACTGGACGTGAGGCCGGAGAAGACTCTGTTCGTCGGCGACTGGCCCGAGCGCGACATACGCGGCGCGAAGGCGCTGGGCATGCGAACGGCGTTTGCGAAATATGGCAACTTAGTGAAGACGAAGTCAAACGCGGATCACGTCTTGGAAAGAATAGAGGACCTGCTGAAGGTGGTATGAGCATGGAAGTTTCTGAAGCGATACGCAACCGCCGCAGCATACGCTCTTATAATGCAAAGCCTGTCGATGGCGAGAAAATCGAGCGCATGCTCGAGGCCGGCAGGTGGGCGCCGTCCGCAGGGAACCAGCAGAGCGTGGAATATATAGTTGTCAAAGACCCTAAGACAAGGAAGCTGCTTTCCGGGGCTGCGCTGGGGCAGGAGCAGCTGCTTGAGGCGCCTGTCAGCATAGTCGTGTGCTGCAACCCCTCGAAAATCTCGCATTACGGTCAGCGTGGCAGGGAGCTTTATTCTCTGCAGGAGAGCGGTGCCTGTGTGCAGAACATGATGCTCGAGGCGCATGCGCTGGGCCTGGGAACGTGCTGGATAGGCGCTTTCAACGAGGCGGAAGTAAGGCGCGTAATCGGTGCGCCGCAGGATGTGAAACCGGTCGCGATAATAACTGTAGGTTACGCGGCCGAGAAGCCAGCTTCAAGCAGGAAGGACGCGAAACAGTCGGTCTTTTGTGAAAGCTACAGTAAGCGATAGGCGCCGACTACGCTCATTTTCCGCATGGAAACCGCATTTTGGGGAATAAAAAACTTGCTGTGTCAGTTCTCTTATTTCAATACCATTGAAAGGCCATAGGCGAGTAAGATGATGAAGAATGTAGTCGAGTGCTACGAAAACAAGATGTACAGGGACGATATGCTTGAGGAAATCAAAGGACGCATGTCAGACAGAGGTTATGCCAGTCCCTGGCGCTACGTGGACCGCCTTTTCAGGGAGATGCTTTCCCTCGGCGTCAAACCCATGTGGATAGACCACTCCATAAAGACCAGCGAGTTTGCCGTCCACATCGCCAGAAACCCGCAGAAATACCTTAGGCCTGAGCATCACGGCAAGTTCCATCAGCTGACCAAGCAGCAGCTTGCGGACATACGCCTCGGAGCGAAGCTGCACGACATCGGTAAAATCATCGGCTTCGTCGGAGCGAATGGCGATTACAAATCTCTTAACGGCGATGTCAGAATGACGCCGGAGGAGCTCGATTACCTGAGACTGCATCCACTTGTCAGCTGGTCTTATGTGACCCATCTCGATCCCGAAGGCAAAATAGGCCTGAAAAGAGACGGAGTCATGGAGTGCATCCTTTATCATCAGGAGAATTACAATGGTACAGGCTACCCGATGAAACTCGCTGGGGAAGACATACCGCTGGGCGCCCGCATTCTGAGGGTTGTGGATGTCATAGACGCAGCAGGCGACCCGAGCAGGAAGTGGTCGAAAGACATGACGCCGGAGCAGATCATGGCCCATCTTAAGGAAAACGAAGGAAAACTTTTCGACCCTATGATAGCCGAAATATTTTATGAGCCGCTGCGCGGGGAGCAGCACATAAGAAAATACCTTAAGTCGCATCCTGCAAAGAAGTTTTTCCCGAGAGAGACCCTGTCAGCGCCGGCCGCTATAGCCTCTATATGAACTTCTTCTCTATACTCTTGACGCCCGGGATGAAGCCTATCCTCTCCTGTATCTCGTGCATGATGTTGTCGTAGAACTGGTGGTCCTTGGGAAGCTTCAGCATGAGCGTGACGACGCCGTCCTTGAACTTGACGTCCTGCACGATACCGATGGTCACGATGTCCTTCCCTATGCGCGGGTCCATCACATGGCGCAGTCGCGATCGAAGTACGCTCTCGTTTATGCCTTCTGGCTTGGCGAGGCCGTGCTTCTCCTCGTAATTCCTTATCGCCGATTTGAGCGCGTCTATCGCGAGTACGGAGCAGTGGATTTTCATCGGCGGCAGGCCGCCAAGCGCTTTCGTAATGTCCTTGAACTCGATTTTCTTCGCCTGCTCGAGTGTCTTGCCCTTCGCCATCTCGGTCATTATGCTGGTGGTAGCGATGTTGGCAGCGCAGCCGTAGGACTTGAATTTTATGTCTTTTATCACGAAGGTCTTCGGTTCGACCTTGAGGTAAAGGTTCACCATGTCGCCGCATGCGAGCGAACCTTCCGTGACCAAAACGTCCGCTCCCTTAATCTCGCCGACATTTTTTGGATGAGTGAAATAATCGATGACTTTTTTCGAATACATGTAGCACCCCTCTGAAACTTTTGTGCATAATTATATAACAGTGTTATATTTAAACCTTTATAATAAATAAAAAGAATTAATTTAGAATTCGGCTTCAGAGTCAGGGATGGGATGAGCATGAACGTTTATCTCGACAACGGTGCGACCACGAAGGTCGACCCGCGCGTTTTGAAAGCCATGATGCCTTACTTCTCGAAAGCGTATGGCAACGCGTCCTCGCTGCACCGCGCTGGGAGGGATGCGGGGAAGGTGATGGAAGCCGCGCGCGGAACGCTAGCAAAGAAGATTAATGCCGATGCCAGCGAAATCATCTTCACTTCGGGCGGGACGGAATCCGACAACCTCGCGCTCCGCGGGGTTGCCTACGCTAAAAAGCGCGGCCACATAATCACCACGAAAATCGAGCATCCTGCCGTTCTCAACACGTGCAAGGCCCTCGCTAGCGAGGGTTTCGAAGTCACGTTTCTCGACATCGACAGTGAGGGCTTCGTGGGCATCAACGAACTCGAAAAGGCAATAAGAAATGATACGATTCTCGTTTCAGTTATACACGGCAACAACGAGATCGGTACGATACAGGACGTTGCGAAAATCGGCGTAGTCTGCAGGAGACGCGGCATAATTTTCCATACTGATGCCGTCCAGTCCTTCGCAAAGGTTGCGATAGACGTGCGCAAAATGAACATAGACCTTCTTTCGATATCCGGCCACAAGCTCAACGGCCCGAAGGGCGTGGGGGCGCTTTACGTGCGCAAAGGCGTGATGCTCAAGCCAGCATACACCGGAGGGCCGCACGAAACGGGCATAAGGCCTGGCACGGAAAACATCCCAGGAATAGTCGGCCTAGCGAAGGCCGCGGAGCTTACCAGCCCGAAAGCAATAAGGCAGATGACTTTGCTGCGCGACAAGCTGATAAAGGGCCTGCTTTCGATACCCGAATCCTATCTTAACGGAGCGAAAGGGAGCGAAAGGCTTTGCAACAACGTCAACGTGTCTTTCAGGAGCGTCGAGGGCGAAGCACTTCTCATGTACCTGGATACGAAAGGCGTGTGCGTTTCGACTGGCTCCGCCTGCTCGAGCAGGGAAGAAGGGCCGTCGCACGTGCTCCAGGCGATAGGCGTTGACCCTGAATGCGTTATGGGTTCTATAAGGCTCACGCTCTCGAAATTCACGACGCAGAAGGAGATAGACTACGCGATAAAGGCGGTAAAGGAAACTGTTTCTCACCTGAGGAAAATAAGCGCGGCATAGCGGAAGCGAGTCGAAAAAAGCTGAAGCTCACTAAAAACTTTTTATAAGATTCAAGATGAATATAAAATAGTGTGATTCTTTGAGAAGAACAATTGCCATAATAACAGCGCTTTTTGCCTTTTCGCTAGCCTTGATTACAGTTGCCTCGCCGGCATCGGCTCAGACCGGGCCTGATAGCATCGCTCTTTGCGATGAAAGCTGGACGTGTTCCGAATGGAGCGGCTGCTCGTCAGGTGTGTCCTCAAGGGTTTGTACAGACAGCAACAATTGCGGCACAGAGTTGAACAAGCCGCCTGAAAACCAGGGCTGTGCTACAGCGACCGGCATCGTTAAGCTCACCATATTGCGGCCACCGCAGATTTGCGGCGATGGCATATGCAGCAAGAACGAGGCATGGACAAGCTGCCCTGCGGACTGCGTATTAAGTCCGGCTCAGAGCTTTGTCGGCATCATGACCGGAGGCATATCGACCAGCGCTTCAGGGGTGGTTCTGGCGACGGGCATGGCAGCGTTTTTGTTCGCCATGGGCTTCAGGACCGTGCCGAAGAAAAAAGATGCGTAAAAATAAAATAACCAATTGCGGATCTTTTTTTGCAATCTTTAGCATGTGATAAATTTTATTTACCTCCGGGTGCAATCTAAGTATATGAAGCTCAATTTCATCTCTATGACGAGCGACTTCGGCACCGGCTCCGAGGAAGCTGCCATAATGAAGGCGGCGGCAATGCAGATAAACCCGGATGCGACGATGCTTGACCTCCGCCACGATGTGCCCGACTTCAACCTTATGGAAGGGGCATGGACCCTTGAGAGCGTCACGCAGCTACCGATTGGCTCGCACGTATGCGTGGTCGACCCTGGCGTAGGCACCAACAGGAAATGCATAATCATCCAGACAGCGAGAGGCGACATGCTGATAGGGCCTGACAACGGCGTGCTTATTCCCGCCGCCAAAAGACTGGGCGGCATAGCGAAGGCTGTCGATATAACCAACGAGAAATACATGCGCCTGCCGGTTTCGCCCGTCTTTCACGGCCGCGACATATTCGCTCCGGCGGCGGCGTGGCTTTCGATGGGCATCGGCATTGACGAATTCGGGCCTGAAATCCCGCCGGAAAAACTGGTGAAGCCTCCGTACGAGGAAGCGGAGATAACGAACCTGCAGATAAAGATGAAGGCCATCCATGTCAACAAGTTCGGCAGCGTTTCGGTCAACGTTTTGTTCGACGATTTCTCGAAGACGGGGATAAAATATGGCGACGAAATCGTGATCGAGCTCATAAGCGGGAAAATAGTCGCGAAGTTCATGAGGACCTTCGGCGAGGTGGCCAAGAAGGAAGTTGTCGCGCTGCCGGACGACTTCGGCAGAATCGAGATTGCAGTGAGCCAGGGCAATTTCTCGCGCAGATTCAAGGTGAAGCTGGAGGACCAGATAAACATCTGGAAGAGAATATGACGTCCAAGGTCGCGACTATTGACAGGAAAAGCGCTTGCCTCGTGATAATCGACGTGCAGGACCGCTTCCGCGACGCGATTTTCGAGTTCGGCAGAATGTCCGGCAACATCTGCAGGCTCGCGCAGGCGTTCAGGATACTCGGCGTTCCGGTAATAGTCACGGAGCAGAATCCCGACAAGCTGGGCTCGACCATCCCGGAAATCGCTGACGCGCTCGGCAGATTCGTGCCCGTGCCAAAAATGCATTTCTCCTGCTGCGGCGAAGCGACGTTTGTTAAAGAGCTTAAGAAGACGAAGGCGAAGAACGTCGTCCTATGCGGACTTGAGACGCACGTGTGCGTGCTAAAGACGGCGCTAGACCTGCTGAACAGGGGCTACAACGTGTATGTCGCCTGCGACGCGGTCTCGTCAAGAAAAAAATCCGATACAGACCTGATAATAAAGAGGTTCGTGCAAACCGGCATTCTCATAACGACGGCCGAGTCGATCATCTTCCAGCTCTTCGACAAGGCCGGGACGGAGGAATTCAGACAGATTTTCAGCCTCATCAAGTGAGGCGCTCTTTTCTCCTACGATTGTCGAACAGCCTTAATATAATCTTTATAAATGTGTGCGACACGTTTCTTTCTAATAGGGTTATCAGGTTTTTTTATGAGCGCTATCACTGAAATCAGGATACACGGCAGAGGAGGCCAGGGAGCGGTGACGACGGCGGAGCTCATCGCCATCGCGGCCTTCAAAGATGGGAAATTCAGCCAGGCCGTGCCGAACTTCGGGCCCGAGCGAAGAGGCTCGCCGGTCGAAGCTTACTGCAGGATCGCGAAGGAATTCATCACCCTGCGCACGCAGGTCTACGACCCGGATTACGTCATAGTACTCGACGATTCCCTTCCGAGCGTCGTCGACATAACCCGCGGCCTGACCAAAGAGGGCATGATTCTCATCAACTCGGAAGAAAAGAAAAGGTTTGGGTCCTTCCCTGCATACACGGTCGACGCCAACAGGATAGCCATGGACGTTCTCGGCAAGCCGATAGTCAACACGGTGATGCTCGGCGCTTTCGCGAAGGCGACGAAGCTCATCACGCTGAAGAGCCTCGTGGAGGCGATTGGCGAGCGCTTTGAAGGCGCGGTCAGGGACAGCAACGTGAAGGCGATAAAGCGCGCATACGAGGAGACAAAGGTTTGATGCTTATGAATAACAATCACGACGACTCCACAAAAGGCTGCGTGGGCCAGAGCACCAGGAACTCGAAGACGCGCAAGACATCAGGCTGGCGCACGTTCAGGCCCATTTTCCTTGACGACAAATGCAAAGGCTGCGGCATCTGCGTGCAATACTGCCCGGAAGGCTGCATCGACCTGGCCGAGCTCGCGGGAAGGAAGACAAAGACAGCGAAAGTGGATTATGATTACTGCAAGGGCTGTTTGCTCTGCATGGAGCTCTGCCCCTTCAAGGCGATAGAAAAGAAGCTGGATAAATAAGACTGAAAAGCAAATCGAAATCCGAAGGTTTGAGATGATGAAAAAAGTCATTGAAGGAAGCCACGCGATCGCTGAAGCCGTCAAATTATGTGAACCGGGTGTAGTTGCAGCTTACCCGATCACGCCACAATTATTCAACGAATCCGATTTTGTTGAATAGTGGATACTCACATAATCGAGCGGCTCTCGGAGATGGTCGCGGACGGCGAGATGAAGGCGAAGTACGTCAACGTCGAGTCGGAGCATTCGGCCATGTCCGTCTGCCTCGGCGCGCAGGCCACGGGCGTGCGCACTTTCACGGCGTCGTCAAGTCAGGGCCTCGCCCTGATGTATGAAATGCTTTACATAGTTTCCGGCATGCGGCTGCCTGTCGTCATGGTCACGGCGAACCGCGCGCTTTCCGCGCCGCTGAACATATGGAACGACTGGTCGGATTCGTTCGGCGCAAGGGATTCCGGATGGATACAGCTTTATTGCGAGAGCGCGCAGGAAGCTTTCGATACGGTGATTCAAGCTTACAAAATCGCGGAACACGAGAAAGTCTCGCTGCCGGTAATGGTCTGCATAGACGGCTTCTTCCTGTCGCACGTCTACGAGCCGGTCGACATCGCTGAAAAGGCGAAGGTAATGAAATTCCTGCCAAAATATGCCGGCCGGGCGATAAATTTCAAAGAGCCCATCAGCCAGGGCATGTGGGCAGGGCCTGACCATTACCAGGAATTCAAGATAGAGCAGCACGAGGCGATGCGCTGGGCCAGGGAAGCGATACGCGAGACGAACGCCGAATTCAAAGACATCTTCGGTCGCAGCTACGGCAACGGCCTGATTGAAACGTATAACATGGAGAACGCCAAATACGCGCTCGTAACAATGGGCTCGCTCGCAGGGACTGCAAAACACGTCATCCGCGAGAAGAAGATAGAGGACATGGGCCTCATCCGCGTGAAGAGCTTCAGACCCTTCCCGATGACCGAGATAAAGAAGGCCATAAAGGGCATCCATTCCATAGGCGTTCTCGAGAAGGACATCTCGCCAGGCATGGGAGGCGCATTGTGCTACGAGATACGCGGCCTCACGAGGAAGACGAATGTCAGCACGTTCATCGGCGGGCTTGGAGGGCGCGACGTAAAGATTGATGATTTCTTGAAGATATTCCGCGATATCAGGCAGGAGAGAAGGGGACTGATATGGGTGTAAAGAACGCGAAAGTCGCCGAATCGGCGAAGGGTTGCGAAGCGTGCTCGCTTTTCTTCCAGGGCTCGACCAACTGCTCGGGCTGTCCGGAAACCATCGCCGTCCGCGCGATACTAGGCGTCGCCGGAAAAAACACGATCGTTGTGAATGCGACGTCGTGCCTCGAAATTGTCAGTTCGCAGTTCCCCAACACATCGTGGGGGGTCAATTATATTCACGGCGCTTTCGAGAACGCGGCCGCGATAGCGGCGGGCGTTTCCCTGGCGCTCGAGAAACAGGGGCGCGCAGGCAACGTAATCGCGATCGCCGGCGACGGCGGCACGCTCGACATCGGGCTCCAGGCGCTTTCCGGCATGCTCGAACGCGGCGAGAAGGTATGTTATATCTGCCTCGACAACGAGGCTTACATGAATTGCCTTACAAAAGACGCTTGGATTATGACGGAAAATGGCCTGCGCAAAATCACTGAAATCAGGAAAGGCGATAAATTATATTCTTTTGACCCCAATACCCACAAGCTAGTTTTAAGAAATTGTGCGGGAGTTTATGATAACGGCGTGAAAGAGATATTTGAGGTTAAGACTTTGCACCACATAATTAAAGCCACGGGCAATCACCCCTTTCTTGTAGTTAGTCATAGAGGAAGAGGGAGGGAAAGCGAACTCGTGTGGAAAACCGTAGAGGAATTGAAGAATGGAAATGAAGTCGTTGTGCTAAATGGGTCTGATAAAGGAAAAAGTTTCAAGTTCCCGAACATAAGAAAGGTGACTAAAAATGATTACAAAGTCAACAAGCTTAACGATGCAGTCATACCGGGAAACAGCAGCCCCGGCATCATGAAGTACCTTGGCATTTATGTGGGAGACGGATGGGTGAGAAGCGGAAGAAGCGAAATAGGTTTTTCTTTGCCCGAAGGAAAGCATGAAAGAAAGGTTTTGATTGGACTACACAACCAGATATTCAGAAGCAAATATTCGGAAGACAAAAATGAGGTTCACATAAACTCAATTAACATCGCCAATTTCATAAATTCGCTCGGTTTCGGCTCAGGTGCGAAGAACAAGATAATCCCTGACTGGATATTCACTTTGCCGCTTGATGAAAAGGAGGCATTTGTAGAAGGGTTGATGATTTCCGATGGCTATAAAGTGAAAAACAGCGGAAGCATGCGATACGTTTCCGCCAGCTTCCGTTTGCTGGAAACCTTAAGGCTTCTTTTGCAGACAATGAGCTACAGAGTAGGTAAGGTGCATAAAATAAAAACACCAAAAGGAACTATTGTGGCGAAAAGAGCTCTTTTGAAGGATTCCGAAGCCGGTTACATCTGTTTCAGCAGAACAAGGAAATGGAATGTTGAAGAATACCATTCGCAGTACAAGTACGCGAACTTTTTGATAGGAAACGAGCACTTTGGTGTAGAAAAAATAAAAGAAATAAAGAGCGTTGGGCATGAGCCAACCTTGGATTTGCAGGTTGAGAAGTCGCATAATTTCATAGCAAACGGTTATGTAGTTCACAACACCGGCGTGCAGCGCTCGAGCGCGACGCCTTTCCGCGCATCAACCACGACCAGCCCTGCAGGCAGGATAATACCGGGCAACATGACGTGGAAGAAGCCAATAGTCGAAATAGTAAACGCGCATCATGTTCCCTATGTCGCGACGGCTTCGATAGGCTACATCGATGACCTGAGGGCCAAGGTCGCGAAGGCGCTCAAGAAGGAGAATCAGCCTTCCTTTATTCACGTGCTCAACCCGTGCCCGCTCGGATGGAGGTTCGACGCGTGGAGGACCGTCGAGATAGGCAGGCTCGCCGTCGAGACCGGCATGTGGATGCTTTACGAGATAGAGAACGGCAAAATGCGTGTGACGAGGGACGTCGCTGGGCGCAAGCCGGTCGAGGAATACCTTAAGGCGCAGGGCAGATTTTCCCACTTATTTAAACCCGAGAACAAACATATTATAAAACAAATCCAGGAACACGTAGACAGCGAATGGAAAAGGCTCAAAAGCCTTTGCTCAGAATGATGCTAAACGGGGGTGTTTTATGCCTTTCAAAATCGTGCAGGACAGGAACGCGTGCATCGGCTGCGGCGCCTGCGCTGCAGTCTGCCCGGGCAACTGGGCGATGGAGGGCAACAAGGCCAGGCCAAAAAAAACGAAAGTCGACAAGCTGGAATGCAACAAAGACGCCGCCGACTCCTGCCCGGTCCAGTGCATAAAGATAGTCAGCGCGTAGATTCGTGAATGAGTAAAAGATGATGTTGCATGATATTCAAATTGCTCAGCAAGAAAAAGAATAACAGGCCTCTTTACATGTTTTCGCTTTCAATTATAGCGGCAGCCATAATAACTTCGCTTGCTGTATTGCTGATTTTCTTCAAGCCTGCCGCCAACACAAACGGCAACCAGACAGGACGCATTTTAATCGACGACGACCCGATGCTGGGAAGCGCGAATGCGAAGGTGACGATAGTCGAGTTCTCGGAATTCGTCTGCCCGTTCTGCGGCAGATTCGCGAGGGAAACGTTTCCGCAAATCAAGGCTAATTACATAGATACTGGCAAGGTTAAGTTCGTTTTCCGCGACTTCATCGTTCACGCCAGTGCGCAGATCGCGTCCGAGGCTAGCCAGTGCGCGTACGAACAGGGAAATGACAAGTACTGGGCGTACAACGAGAAGCTATTCAGCAACCAGAGCGCACTGGACATTGGCAGCCTCAAGGCGCATGCTGCCGCACTAGGCCTGGACACGGCGAAGTTCGATGCATGTCTCGACTCGGGCAAATACAAGAATGAAGTCGACAAGGACACGAGCGACGGCGAAGCGTATGGAGTGACAGGGACGCCGACCTTCTTCATCAACGGCAAGAAGCTCGTGGGCGCGCAGCCCTACGCGAAGTTCCAGGCAGAAATCGATGCCGCGCTTGCCAGCTGAATTCCTTTTTAATTTGATTTTGTAATTTCTTATCATGGAGCTTAACCTTTCGGATTTCGACATTGAGATGCAGGACTTCGAGGTCAGGAAGATAAGGAAGTTCGACAGGATATGGAAGATAGGCTTCGGCGGCAGCATAAGCTCATTTCCCACAATCACTGATGACACCATATATGCTGGTGCATATGATTACTACATGTATGCGATATGGAAAAAGGATGGCTGCCTGAGATGGAAATTCAAAGGCGACGGAGGCTTCGGCTTCGGTCAGATACTTGATGGCGGCAATATTTACGCCGGCTCTTACAACGGAACTTTTTATGCAATTGATGCAAAATCGGGCAAAGAGATATGGAGATTCAGAGCAGGCGACCAGATACTATGCATCCCATGTCAGTATGAAAGTTACGTTTATTTCACATGCAAGGACGGCTTTTTGTATTGCCTGAACAAGGAAACAGGCAAGGAAGTCTGGAGGTTCAAAACAGGAGACTGCATGTGCTCTGCTCCCGCAATTCACGAGGACAGCGTTCTGATAGGCTCTTTTGACGGTTATCTTTATCAGCTGGACGCAATGAACGGAAAGGAGATATGGCGCTTCAAGACAGGCGGAGAGATATTCAACGCCTATCCCTTCACCATAGACAAGCACGGCGTGCTTTATGTCGCCTCTTTCGACAACTGCCTTTATGCGATAGAGCTTAAAACGAAAAAAATCCTGTGGAGGTTCAGGACCGGTCAGTATGGCAATGCAGGCTCCCCGCTTGTGGTCGAAGACATGGTCTACCATGGCTCAAGGGACGGTGTGATGTATGCCATTGACAGGCAAGAAGGCAGAGAAATCTGGAGGTTCGTGGCCGGAGGTAACGAGATATTGTCCACAAGACCCATCCTTGACAAGGGTGCGCTTTATTTCGGCTCCGGTGACGGGAACGCCTACGCCCTTGACGCCGTGACAGGCAAGGAGCTTTGGCGCTTCAGGACAGGAGGCCTAATCGCGGAAGGTATCACTTTGCAGGGTGATGTTATATACATCGGCTCTTATGACTGCCACCTTTATGCAATCAACCTTAAAACCAAAAAGGAACTCTGGAGATTCACGACCTCGACCGTCCAGCAATCCGAAATACCGCCGCGCAACGAGGGCTTCGAGCTCGTCGTCAAGAAATCCATCACATCCGAAGAAGAAGAGCAGGAGGACAAATACAGCATAGATTTTTCCGCGAACTTCAGGGACGTCTATGAAACAAAGAGCGAGTACCAGATAAAAGTCGAATATCAACAGAAGATGAAGTATTGAGGTTTTGGGATGGAGCACGGTTTTTCCTTTGACGAATTTGCAGTTGAGCTGCAGGATTTCGAGGTCAGGAAGGCTAGAAAGTTCGATAGCATATGGAAAATCAGTTTTGGCGGAAGCATAAGTTCTGTTCCTAGGATTACCCGGGATACAATGTATTTCGGTTCGTGGGACGGGTATGTCTATGCCCTCTGGAAAAAAGACGGAAGCGTGAGATGGAGGTTCAGGGGCGACGGTTCATTTGTCCTGGGCCAGCTGTTTGATAACGGAGTCATCTACGCCGGCTCCTACAACGGGACTTTTTATGCGATAGATGCGACAACCGGGAAGGAGCTGTGGCGCTTCAGGGCAGGCGACCAGATATTCAGCGTTCCATGCTCTTACAAAGGCTATGTTTATTTCGGTTGCAAGGACAACTTTTTTTACTGCCTTGACAAAAATACGGGAAAAGAGATATGGAGGTTCAGGACAGGAGACTGCATATCCTCATGCCCTGCCATTTACAAAGACAGCGTCTTTATAGGCTCCTTTGATGGTTACCTCTACCAGCTTGACGCGATTAGCGGAAAGGAACTCTGGCGCTTCAAAACGGGCGGCGAGATATACAATTCTTACCCATTCGCAGTTTATGGCAATGTTGTTTACCTCTCATCATTCGACAACTACCTTTATGCAATAGACCTTGATGCGAAAAGGGTCAAATGGCGCTTCAAAACAGGCGAGTATGGAAACGCCGGCTGCCCGCTTGTGACCGACAAGGAGGTTTTCCACGGCTCAAGAGACGGAGTGATGTATGCGCTTGACAGAGAGACGGGCGAGGAAATCTGGAGGTTCAGGATAAGCATCAGCGAGCTTATAGCGACTTTACCTATATTGAGCAATGGCATTCTCTATTTCGGGGCGGGCGACCATAACGTCTACGCCCTTGACCAAAAAACAGGAAAAGAAGTTTGGCGCTTCAGGACGGGCGGGCCAGTTTACGAGGGTTTAACGATATCGGATGGCATTCTATACATCGGCTCCTACGACTGCCACATGTACGCGATAGAACTGAAAACCAGAAAAGAACTGTGGCGTTTCGCAACCAGCACGCTCCAGCAGTCAGAGCTCCCGCCTCCATATGAGAGTTTCGAGCTGGTCGTCAAGAAAACGGCAACCTCGGATGAGGAAGAAAACGAAGAGAAGTACCAAATCAATGTTTCCGAAATTACAGGCGGGCAGTACAAGTCTGAAAGCGAATACCAGGTTAAAGTCGAGTACCAGCAGAAGATGAAGTATTAAAAACGCTTTTTCTAAAATCAAACATGGACGTTGGAAATGAATTCAGCTTTTCTGATTTGGGCGTGGAGCTTGAAGACTTTGAAGTCAGAAAACTCAAGAAAATGGACAGACATGTTGGAATTACCTTTGGCGGATCGATTGTGAACACACCCTTGGTACACAAAGGCATTGTATATGTTGGTTCTTGCGACCAGTATGTTTATGCAGTTGATGCGAAGACGAGCAAGGAAATCTGGCGTTTCAAGACCAACGGCATAATATTCCAGTCGAGCATCATTCTCTATGACGATATACTCTACTTGGGGAGTTATGACGGCTGTTTATATGCCATAGATGTTTATGGGAAGGAGGTCTGGCGCTTCAAAACAGGCGGGGAAGTCGTTTGTCCCGCATGTGCTGACAAAGGCATGGTCTATTTCGGCTCAAGGGACGGATACGTTTATTGCCTGAGAGCTAGTAACGGAAAAATTTTTTGGAGGTTCAGAACAGGAGACGAGATTGATTCAGCCCCGCTCATACACGGCAATAAGCTTTTCATAGGCTCTTTCGATGGATATCTTTATTGCCTGAACAAAAAAACGGGAGAGGAGATATGGAGGTTTAAAACAGGCGGCGAAATCTACAACATCAACCCCTTTGCCACCCACAAAAACACGCTTTTCTTTTCCTCTTTTGACAACAACTGCTACTGCGTTGATATGGAAAGTGGCAAGGAAATATGGAGATTCCGAACCGGCAATTTTGGAAACGCTGCATCACCAGTTATTGGGAATGGACGTGTTTATGTTTCAAGCAGGGACGGCATAATGTACGCCCTCAGCCTGAAAGGCAGGGAAATCTGGAGATTCATAACAAGGGAAAACATAGGACCTCCATTGGTTCGCAATGACAGAATCTATGTGGGCTCCTGCGACAACAACTTGTACGCCGTGGACAAAAACGGCAAGGAGGTCTGGAGGTTTCAAACCACAAACTACATATTTCCTCCGCCGTCCATTTGGGAGGACAGGGTCTATGTCGGTTCATGGGACTGCCATCTCTACTGTTTAGACAGAGAAACAGGCAAGAAAATATGGGCATTCCCCACGAGCATGCAAGTAGACTCAAAGATACCGCCGTTCCAGGAAATGTGGGAAGTAGTCATAAAGAAGACTGGCACAGAGGATAGGGGCGAAGACGAACAAGAAAGATACGAGATTAATCTTGCCGTCGGCCTGCGTGACGAATACGATACAAAAAATGAATATCAAGTAAAGGTCGAGTACCAGCAGAAGATGAAATATTAAGTTAAATAGCAAGGTTTTGTTATGGACCAAACATTTTCCTTCGATGATTTTTCCATCGAGCTCGAGGAGTTCGAAGTTCGAAAGAAGCGCAAGTTCGACCGCATGTGGAAGTCTGGCGAAGGCGGTAGCATAATCAACTGCCCTCTTATTCATGATGGCGTGCTTTATTTCGGTGCGATGGACGGTTATCTTTATGCCGTGGACCTGAAGACAAGAAAGGAGAAATGGAGATACAAAACCGGCGGCAAGATATATTTTTCATCTCCGGTCGTTCATGACGGCGTTATTTACATAGGCAGCTACGATTATTGTCTGTATGCCATATCGCTTGAAGGCAAGGGCTTGTGGCAATTCCGGACGGGTGGAGAGGTGTTTTCGAGCCCGCTGGTGCTTGACGGCAGGATTTACATAGGCTCAAAAGATGGCTGCCTTTATGCAATCGATGAAAAAACAAGAAAGGAAGTTTGGAAATTCAAAACCGGCGGGGAGATTGCAAGCTCGCCGACTGCCAGCGGCAAGAGGATACTGATAGGCAGTTTTGACGGCAATATATATTGCATCGATGCGAAGACCGGCAAGGAAATCTGGAGGTTCAGGACTGGCGAAGAGGTGATATGCTGCTCATATTTTTTCGTAAACCGAAACACGCTTTACTTCGGTTCGATGGATAATTATCTGTATGCTGTTGACATTACGGGCGGCGAGGAGATATGGCGCTTCAGAACTGGCAGTTATGGGAACTCGAGCGTACCTGTGCTTCACAAAAATGTTCTTTATCATGGCTGCAGGGATGGATATTTTTATGCACTTAACCCGGATAATGGAAAGGAGTTGTGGCGTTTCAGGACAGAAGGCGGCTTCACTGGCGCGAATCCCGTGGTTTTTGGAAACGTGATATATTTTTCCGAAGAATCTGGTAATATACATGCCCTAACTCTCGAAGGTAAGGAGTTATGGAAGACAAGGCTTAGCGGAGGAAGCTGGGGCACTCCTGTGTTTTACGGTAACCAGATATTTTTTTGCTCGCTAGATTGTCATCTATACGCCCTGAACTATGACAACGGGAAAGAAATGTGGAGATTCCCAACCTCGAATCTCACGATAGCCTACATCCCGCCACCGAATGAAATCTTCGAGGCTACTGTCAAGAAGCCGGCATTATCTGAAGATAAAACAGAAGATGACAAATACGATTTCTCCAGCCAGGTCTCAGAAATCGCAAGCGAATACTCGATGAAAAGCGAGTACGTTTTCAAATCTGAATACAGGCAGAAGTCTGAGTATAGGTAGCCACTTTAAAATTTTCTGCGAAAATTATCGGAACTTTTGTATTTTTATACCGAGATATGCAGGTATTTATTTGTCCTGAGCCAACTTAATTCTATGGCCGAGGGCAAGAAGGAAAAGCGCATAGATGTGCGCAGTTCGAGCTTCAAGGAAATTGTGAACGGTGAGGTAGTTAGCGAGCCTAAGTCTAAGAAGCCTGCTGGAAAGCCGCAGGCAAAGCCGTCTGAAAAAACCGAGGCAAAAAAGGCGGAAAAGTCTCCCCTCGCAACGCGGGAAAAAGAAAAGAAGTTCGTTAAAAGGATGATAGCTGAGACACGCACGCAGACGAAAGCTGCGGAAAAAGCCGCGACAGAAGTGCGTGGCAGCGCGGGCTTCACCGTGATAGAAAAGGGCGAGATCGTCCCGCCCGAGGCAAAGGGAAAGAGCGAGGAACAGATCAGAGAACTCAGGGAAGCCGACCAGGAAAATGTTGAGAGAAGCCTGAAAAACTCGACCCTCGAGGGCGTCTTCAACTCCGCCTCGGGCAGCATCCAATCGTCGTTCACCACGCCCCTCGCGCTCGCGCTCGGCGCGAGCAACGCAGAGATAGGAATTCTAAATTCCCTGGAGAACCTTGCAGGCACGGTCGCGCATGTGCCTGGTGCGATGCTCACGAAATATTTCAGCAGGAAATCCATCTGGGTGATGTCGCAGGTCATCTCGAGAATCATAATTTGGATTCCCATACTCTTCCTGCCTTTACTGGCGATAGAGAACCGCGTGTGGATACTCATCGTGCTAATCCTGCTTTCGAACTTCGCCCTGATGATCCGCTCGCCGGCCTGGTCGAGCCTCATGGGCGACCTGGTTTCCACGAAAATACGCGGCAGTTATTTCGGCAGGAGAAACATGTTCGTCGGGGTTGCCGGCGTGCTCGCGACTCTTGCAGCAGGCTTCATGCTGGTCTACTGGGGCTTTCCGGCCATATTCGCGCTGTCCATGTTTTTCGCAGCCGTGTCGATATTCTTCTTCGTCCGCATGCGCGAACCGGCAATGAGCAAGATATTCCATTACAGCTACACCTTCAAGCTCGAACCCAAGGAGTGGTTGAAGACGCTGAAGATAAACAAGGAGTTCACGCTGTTCACCATTTACCTCTCGTGCATGAACTTCGCCATCGACGTCGCCGCGCCCTTCTACGCCGTTTACATGCTCAAGAACCTCAGCATCGGCTACGAATGGTTCGCAGTCGCCGTCGTTATAGGCGCCGTGGCGAAGGCCTTCACGACCCAGTACTGGGGCAGACTCAGCGACCGCTTCGGCGACAGGAAAATACTGATAGTCTCCGGCTTCCTCGGCTGCTTCGTTCCCCTCGGTTGGATGATGGTTTCAAACGTCTGGCAGGTGATACTGGTAAAGATATACGACGGCATCGTCTTCTCGGGCTTCGAACTGGTGATATTCAACTATCTGCTCGACGTGACGCCGGCGAAGGAGAGACCTAAATACATCGCAGCCCACAACTTCTCCACGGGTTTCGGTACGGTTTTCGGTTGTCTCGCAGGCGGTTATCTCGCTTTAGTCTTCGAAGGCTCGCAATTTTTCTGGCTCTTCGGGTTGCAGGTGGTGTTCCTTGCATCATTGATTTTGCGCTTTGCATGCCTGTCCTTCCTGTTCGTCATAAAGAACATCGACGTCAAACAGAGCGACATCGTGCCGGTCCGCTACGTCTTCTGGCAGGCCGTCGCGGTCGAGCCTGCTCGCGGCCTGAAGCACGCGCTGGTCTTCACCTTCCGCTACCCGTCGCAGTTCGAGAAGGACCTCCGCGAAAGCGTCAGGAACTTCGAGTACAGACTGAAACTAAAGATGAACAGATAGTTTCTGAAAGCTTTATTTATTTGCGCTCCGGCAATTCTCTATTATGAAAACCGTCATCCTCACGCATTCGGACTGCGACGGCATCTGCGCTGGCGCGATAGCACTCTCCAGGTTCCCGGACGCGGACGTATTTTTCACGAAACCTGTTTCGCTTTACGACGACCTCAACGCGCAGGATGCGGACAGGATAATCATCGCGGATATCGCCATCACGCGCAAGGACATCACGGAGGTAATCGGGCTGCTCGAGCAGAAGAGCAGGAAAAGCGAGGTGCTCTATTTCGATCACCATCCCCTGCCGGAGAAGGCGATGAAAAAAATCAGGGAAACGATTTCAGTTTACATAAACGGCGAGGGCAGCGCCTCGGAGCTGATATACAGATATTACCAGAAGGAGCTGCCGAGCGAAAGGATATGGCTCGCGATTTACGGCGCGATAGGCGACTACGAGGAGCGCACGGAATTCGTGAAAGAACGCCTGTTGAGCTGGGACGCGAGGGCGCTGTATTTCCAGGCGAGCACGATTTTCCTGGGCATAAAGGACAAGGACTTCGAGGGCTACGACGCCAAGAGGCTGATAGTGCAGACCCTTGCGGAAGGCCACAATCCTTCCGATGTCGCGGGCCTCGTCGAAGCGGCGAAAAGGGTCGTCAAGGACGAGTTCAGCCTCTACGAGATGATAAAGCAGAACGCGAAAAAGCTGGGCGACATAGGCTACGTGAAGGACATGTATTCGTTCGGCTTCCGCGGGCCTTCCGCGCTCTTCGCGGCGACCGTGACTAACAGCAGGGTCGGCATGGCCGTCTACAACAGGAAGAACAACCTGGACATAACGATTAGAAGCCGCGACTATTCGGTTGAGCTCAACTCCCTCGCCGAAGACGCCGCCGAAGCGGTGGGAGGCTCGGGCGGCGGGCATTCCCAGGCCGCTGGGGCGAGGATTCCCTTCGACAAGTTTGATGATTTCCTGAAGGCAGCCAACAGGCTTCTGAAAAGGAAAATAGAAGAATAAAAAATAATTTTATTTTTCAGGAATTATTGCGGGATATCTGCCATAATTTTCCGCATCTCTCAAAAAACAAATTCTGCTTGTCGGATTCTGCTCAGAATGTTTCAGGACGCTTGTTTTGACTCTCATCAACGCTTCTTCCATATTCTTGTAGTCCTTTATGTTTCCAAACAAATTTCCTGTACTCGGATCGTAGGGGCACAGCAATACGTTCCCGTTTGAATCGATGCTTAATCCATGATAAATGAATCCGCACCTTCCGTCATAGGTAGTTCCGCTGAAACCATTGTTATCTGATGCCTCCAGAACTTTATGTTTGAATGCCTCATACTCAGCTTTGGACTTGCACATCTCTTCTAAGTATCTCTTGAAATTCCCCCTTATGATGGGATAGTTGCAGATAAACATCAGGTCATCGTTACAAAACTCCTTAATTTTGTCGACCTCTTCGAAGTTGTCGTGGCTGACTGCCATGTTAATGGCCAATCTGTATATTTTCTCATTTTCACCCCCTTCCATTGGAAAACGTTTTCTCGCATATTCGAGATTTTTCATAACCTTTACAAACGAATCTTTCGGCCCCCTGCACAAATCAAGATACTTGTTACCATCCAATGAGTCTATGCTGACAACCAACGAAACATTCCTGTCCCCTAAAAAGTCAACCATACTTTTGTCCAGGTGGTATCCGTTTGTAAATTGGAGCACATCAATATCTTTTTTGCCTGCAAATCCGACCAATTTTCTATAATTTTGTAAATACTCTTCTTCCGATTCCCCACGCCCTGCCAAAAGTGTTTCTCCGCGACCAGCTATGAATAACGCCTTTGTTCCCAATTCATCCTTTGCCCTCGCAACTAAACCCATGAAATCATCTATCGACAGCTCTGTTCCACTTCTATAGGGGGAACCCTGCACACATTTTTTGCATCTGTAATTACACCTATCGGAAATGTTGAGTCCCAAGTAGGTGGCTTCGCTCAGGCCACCTCCACGTGATTCATAATACTTGGGTGTGAATTTCAATAATTTTTGCGGCATCACCCCACCCCCATCAGTTTTATATTTTTCTATTATTTAGTAGTAAAATTAATATTATAAAACTTATTCTAGATTATTTTGTCAAAAACGATATATTTAAATGTGTAACAAGAAAAAGTATTAAATATGGTCAAAATAAAGGAGATGAAACAGGAATTTGCCCAGTTGGATTCGAAAGATAAAAAAATACTGTACGAACTGGACATTAATGCAAGAAGGAGGGCCTCTGAAATAGGTAAAAGGGTAGGGTTGAGTAAACAGGTCGTTATCTACAGAATAAATAAACTGATTCAAGCCGGGGTCGTTGAAAAATTCTATGCGGTTTACGACACTTCGAAATTGGGGTTCACAACTTATAAGATATTCATGCGGCTGCAAAATGTAGACGTAGAAAAACAAAAAGAAATAATCGAATATCTCAGAAATCACCAGAATGTCCAATTTCTGATCAGTTGCGACGGCATGTTTGATATCGTATTTAATGTTTTGGCAAGAAGCACATCCGAATTGTATGACATAATCAAAGATCTGGAGAACAGATACGGAAATTACATCGCAGAAAAAGAATTGATCATCATGGTTTTTTCCTCGTTTTTTTATAAAGATTATCTGGTTGGGGTATCATCGGAAAAATTGAGAAAACCCATGTACTTCGGTTCCAGACCAGAAAAAACAGAAATTGACGGCATCAACAAAAAGATATTGCATTATTTGGGGATGGACGCCAGAATGTCTGTTGTTGAAATAGCCCAAAAAATCGGGCTGAGCCCCGATGCCGTGGCGGTCAGGATTAGAAAATTGGAAAAGGCTCAGATCATCCATAATTACATTCTGCTACTTAATTTTTCATTGCTGAATCAAAATTCTTACAAGGTTCTTTTTTCATTGCGGAATTTGACAGAAGAAAAGGAAAAAACATTTTTTCAATACTGCAATGTTCAGCCCAATATCTGGTTCCATTCGAAATCGCTGGGAAGATGGGATTTGGAGATAAATATGGACGTTGATAATGCGAATCAATTCAGGCAGATAATGATGGAAATAAAATCCAACTTTTCGGACATCATAAAAGAATATAACACATTACAGGTTTCAAAAGTTCACAAATTCAACTTCTACCCCTTTAAAATATAAAATTAAATAGCACCACAACCCAATTTAATAATCATGGCGCAGAAATTCGGCTTCTCCGCAAAAGAATGCAAAATCCTCTCGAAGCTCGACACGCCCAAGAAAATCCAGGATTTCCTGGACGGGCTTGAATACAATCTTGAGGAGAAAGGAGAAACATACTATTCTCCCAGACTGGTCCTGAAAAATAAGACGGCCAACTGTTTCGAGGCCGCTATTTTTGCGGCGGCGGCACTGCGCTTCCATGGTTACCCTCCGCTGGTGATCGACCTTACATCATCCGCGGACGACACCGACCACGTTCTCGCTGTTTTCAAAAAGAACAGACGCTGGGGCGCGATAGGCAAGTCTAAATACACCTTCTTCGCTTTCCACGAGCCCGTCTACAAAACGATACGCGAGCTGTCGATGTCATTTTTCGAACTCTACTTCAACTACTGGGGAAAGAAAACCATGCGCGGCTTCTCAAGGCAGCCGCTGGATCTGAAGAGGTTCGACGCAAGGGGCTGGATGACCACCGAGAAGCGAATCGCCTTCATAGCGGCGTATCTGGACAGAATTCCGCATGAAAAAATCATGAGGAGGGGCATGGCAGTTACCCTTAGGAAGGTCACGCCCCTGGACAGGGAGGCGGGTGAGCTGTGGATAAGAAGGAAAGGCGTCCTGAAGAAACTCAAGAGGAAGGGGTACTGATGGACAGGAAACAGGGCGAGTTCGCCGTGAAGCTCGCGAGACGCGCTATAGAAGAATGGACCAGAAACGGCAAGCGCATCGACAGGCCGAAGTGCGGCAAGGAGTTCCTCGTCAAGTCCGGCGTCTTCACCACGCTGCACACATATCCGGAGCGCGACCTGCGCGGCTGCATAGGCTTCCCCTACCCGCATCTGCGCCTCGTCGACGCGATAATAGAATCCGCCCTCGAAGCGACGCAGGACCCTCGCTTCCCCGAACTCGGCAAGGAAGAGCTCGGCAAGATAATCGTCGAGCTTTCGATTCTCACCCAGCCCGAGAGGCTTGCTGCCAGAAAGCCTGAGGAATACCCGCAGAAGATAAGGATAGGCAGGGACGGACTGATGATAAAAATGGGCATGCATTCAGGCCTCCTGCTGCCGCAGGTGCCTGTCGAGTACGGGTGGGACGCTACGACTTTCCTGGAACATCTGTGCAACAAGGCCTTCCTCCCAGGCGACGCGTGGCTCTCAAAGGAGGCGCAGCTTTTCAGTTTCCGCTCTGAGATTTTCTCCGAGAAGAAGCCGAACGGGCCGGTAGAAAAAACTGCGGCTGATTTTTAGGCATTTATTGTTTAAACTATTGTTTAAACATATCTTTTTAAATTCCCGGCCCAACTCTCTACGGGGGAAGGTTATGACAACCGTAATAAAAAGAAATGGCAGAAGAGAAAAATTCAAGAGAGACAAAATCAGCAAGGGCATAGAAAGAGCTTCCAGAAGGGCTGAAATCGACAGCAAGAAGGCGAAGGAAATCGCCACCAGGGTTGCAAAAAGGGTTGAGGACTATTTCAGATCCAGGGACGAAGTCGACAGCAGCGACATCCGTGACAGGGTCCTGAGCGAGCTGGACAGGGAAGAGAGAAGGATAGCCAGCGAATTCAGGTCGCACAGAAAAGAGTAGGGCAATAGAATAAGAGAATTCCAGATCTCTTGAAAAATAAAATCCTTAGTTCCGGGAACACCTCCAGTTTCAGATTTTTTACTCATTTTCGGGTCCAGACGCGCTTTTAAAACAGCTTTCCAAGTCTGATAATAGATGGTATGACCCACGTCGTCAAAAGGGATTACGGTCTGGAAGAATTCAAAAAGGACAAAATCAGGAAAAGCATAGAAAAGGCCGGCAAGAATGTCAGGAAACTCAACAAGATAAAGGTCAGGGGCATCGCCGAAAGAGTCTGCAAAAGAGTCGCTGACTGCTTCAAGGACAGGGAAGAAGTCAAGACGTCTGAGATACGCCAGATGGTTCTGAGGGAGCTTGAAAAGGAAGACAAAAAGCTCGCTGAAGAGTTCAGAATCTACAGCAAAGACTAGGCACAATCATACACCGGCAGCATTGAATTACAAGCCGTACACGCAATTTTTAGTTATATCAACAGGTTTGGAACAAAAAAATTAAAGACCTAAGAGTAGTCAATTTTAGGGCAAGCGTTAAAAAGTTTATTAAGAAGTAAAAAATATTATAATTAGAGGAGGGGGTTTATGAAAACAGGCAGCTTTGTTTATCCTTCTGTGTTTGGAGTCATAATTTTATGTTTTGTGTTAATGCCTTTTGTTTTAGGTGATGACATCGTTTCGACCAGCGTGACAATAACCGGTGCCGCTCCCACAGTCGGGACGGTAACAGCGTCGGATGATGTGGATATTTCTTCCCCGTGCGGCACGGTCACCATCAATTGCAGTGCGGTTATAACCGATGCAAACGGTTACAACGACGTTCAGCATGCAAACGCTACTATTTGGGACAGTTTAAATGCGGTGGAAGGCGACAGCGACAACAACAATAACCATTATACAAATTTAACGTGCCTTTTGAGCGGCGGCTCCGGCTCGAACGTGAATGCCAACTGCTCCTTCACCGTCCAGTACTATGCCAACCCCTCCAACTGGACCTGCAAGATTTACGCCAACGACACGACAGGCAACTCCGCCAGCAATTCGGCCGATAACATAACCATAATCACGTTCCGCGCGATTGACGCGGAGGACATCATAAACTTCGACTCCCTTGCCCCGGGCGGAACAAGCACGGACGACGTGAACAACACCGTCACCAACTGCGGCAATGTTGCGCTTGACCTCAACCTGAGCGGCACGAACCTCACCAATGTTTCCGCTTCCGTGACCAACATCACGGTCAGCAACGTCAAGTACAACGTCACGTACCCTGGCAGCGACTATACCGTGAACATGACTTCCCTCTCGGCATCGTCGATTCGTGCGAATTTCAGCTTGGCCAAGAGGACGACGACAGTCAGTACGGGCAAGACGTACTGGAAGATAGCCATACCTTCCAGCATAGAAAACCTGATTTACAGCGGAACCATAACATTCACGGCTGTTGAAGACACGTAGAAAGCCCAGCCTGGAGGCTTTTGGCTGCCTTTTTTATTTCCAGTTATTTTACATAATCTATCGGGTGTGCAAATGGGGTTCGCATTAAAACTTTTGGTAGTTTTGCCTGCATGCATTCTAATCGCTTTTCTGGCTGCAAGGATGGGAGTTTTCGCAAACCCTGGAGCCCCGATTGTCGCGGATGTTGTGGCGACGGATCTCCTTGACCTGAACTCCTGCTTAACGGTCCTGATATGGTGCAATGCAACCATAAGCGACGACGACACTTGGGAAGATATAGACAACGTGAACGCGACCTTGTGGGACAGCCTGAATTCACTCGAAGAAACGTCTGACGACAACAGCTTGCATTATACCAATTACAGCTGCGCGCTTGAGACAAACATTTCCCTCTATACCGTCACCGTCAACTGCTCCTTCACCGTCCAGTACTATGCCAACCCCTCCAACTGGACCTGCAAGATTTACGCCAACGACTCGACAGGCAACTCCGCAAGCAACTCGACTGACAACATAACCATAAACACGCTCCGTGCGCTTGACGCCGAGGTCGCCATAAACTTCGGCACCCTCGCTCCCGGCGTGACAAGCGCCAGCGACGTGAACAACACGGTGACAAACTGCGGCAATGTTGCGCTTGACCTCAACCTGAGCGGCACGAACCTCACCAATGTTTCCGCTTCCGTGACCAACATCACGGTCGGCAATATCAAGTACAACGTCACGTACCCTGGCAGCGACTATACCGTGAACATGACTTCCCTGTCAGCATCACCCACTTATGCGAATTTCAGCTTGGTCAAGAGGACGACGACAGTCAGCACGAGCAAGACGTACTGGAAGATAAGCGTACCTGAAACCATAGAGAACCTTATTTACTCCGGCACCATAACATTTACTGCAGTGGAGGATACTTGACTGATGATTTTATGAAAAAAATCACAATAAAGCCGATATTGTTTTTGCTCCTGCTTGCAACATCCTGTTGTCTTGCGGCCGATTCTGCGCAGGCGGTCAGCATAGGGGTAAGCCCTGCGTCCATACAGTTTGACAACGTCCTTAAGGGAGGGTACGCAGAAGGAACGGTCAGCGTAAGCACCTCGAGCGCAACGTCCCTGAACCTCACGATGAGGGCAGAGGGCGCGGTCAAGGACTGGATAACCTTCGAGCCGTCAGAAAACATTACCTTCAGCAGCGGCGACATGAAAAGGATAAGCATCATGGTCAGGCCGCCGTCAGACGCGGCCAACGGCCTTTACACGGGTAGCATAATCGCAACCACGTCGGCGGCAAAGACCGGAGGAAGCGGAGTCGGTGCGGAGGTGACCACAGGAGCGGTTTGCGACGTGACGGTAAGGGTAACAGGCGACGAAATAAAAAAGGCAAGCGTGATATTAATTGACGCGAAGGACACCGAGGAGGAATTGCCCGCCGAGTTTTCGGTTTCCATCTCCAACGACGGCAACGTTATGATTGCGCCCCTCATAAAAATAGAAATTATGAAAAAGGGGACGTCCGAAGTTTTGAAAACCATTACTCACAGCACAACAACCATCCTGCCCACCAAGATGAGCATAATCAAGATAATGGTCGACACAAAAGGCCTGCCGATCGGCGAGTACACTGGAAAGGTAACGGTTTTCTTGGACAGCGAAAAACTGGCGGAAAAGGAGCTTTCGTTCAACATATTCGAAAGAGGGACCCTCAGGAAAAGCGGCATGCTCCAGAAAATCTGGAACGAGCCCTGGGCGAACGTGGGGGATGTCGTAAAGATAGACGCCTATTTCGAGAACCAGGGCGAAATGATGATCATCGGCAAACTGAAGGGAGAAATTTACAATGCCAACAGGCTGGTAAACGTAGTTGAAAGCGACGAGCTCGAGGTCCCGGTAGGCAAGGTCGTTGTGCTGTCGGCGTATTTCAAGCCCGAATTCCCCGGGCAGTACTTGGTTAGGGGGCAGGTCGTTTACGGAGGCAAGACAACAGAAACCAAGGAATCGTACATAAACGTTAACCCCGGCGGCGAAGCCCTTCCCAGGGGCCTTGATTACACGACTCTCGCCGTCGCAGCCGCGGCGCTTTTAATAATCGCATTGCTGCTGTTCAGGTTCCGTTCAAAGAGGACTAGAAGATGATGAAGAAATTGTTTCTGGGCATCCTCTTGATGCTATGCGCGCAGGCCCTTTTTGCATCGCCATCGCTCGCCGCCACGGCGGTTGTGGATGTCAGCCAGCTCCTGGGCTGGGGCGTTCCTGAGTTTTCAGCGGGAGACGTGACCTACCCCGCTGCCGTGCCGTTCATGCTGCTCTTCGAGAACAACGGAACGACAGGCCTGAACGTGAGCGGCAACCTGAGCATAATAAAAGACGGCTCTATCGTATACACCGCAGACGTATTTCAGGGAAATGTTTCCGGCTACCAGAACCGGAGCTTCGCTTTCAGCTGGACGCCGAGCCTTAGCGGCGATTTTCTTGCCAATCTCACCATCAACATCACCAGCAGCTATGACGGCCAGAGCAACCTGACCTCGATGCTGACGTCTTTCACCGTATACTCTCCGCCATCCGCTGCCCCGTCCGGCCCGTCGGGCATGTATACCACGCTTTCAAACGCAACCTCATCCGCGGTCTGGGATAGGCTTCTGCCGGGCGTGCCTGTATGGCTTGAAATAAAAAACGCCCTTATCGCCTTTTCTCGCGTAGCGCTTGTCGCTGGAAATGAAACCCGGTACGTAAGGATAGAAATATACAGGATTTACGAACTGCCCCGGACGGTAAGCGAACCGCCGGGAAAAATCTACCAGTATTTAGAAATAAGGCACGAGAACCTTGCTGGAAACCTGAAAAACGCCACGATAGACTTCGGGGTTGAGAAAAAATGGATGCTGGACAACGGCATAGATGTAACAAGAGTTTTCCTAATGAGATATTCTACGGACGGGAGATGGGAGAACCTTGCGGCAGCCCTGCTGAAAGAGGACTCCCTTTACGCCTATTACAGGTCGGAGCTTTCCTCGCTTTCCATATTTTCAATCATTGGCATGCAAAAGGCGGCATGCCAGACGGGAGACAGGCGATGCAACGACAGCTATCTGCAGGCATGCTCCCCGGGCGGCGTCTGGGAAAGCGTCACCCAGTGTGAAAACGGCTGCGATAAAAACGAAAAAGCCTGCGTAAAAACAAAGCCGGCCTGCTCGGGCGAGGAGAAGAGATGCGCCGGCGACGTGCTCCAGAAATGCTCAGCCGACGGTTTCGGGTGGGACATCGTCGAGAGATGCAAATACGGGTGCTGGGACAACGAATGCAAGGAGATGTACGTCTCGTTCATCACCAGACTGGCGGTCTCGGTAATGCTCCTGATCCTGGTGGCAATAGTCGCGATAATGGCTTACCTTGTTTACATCAACCTGAAAACATTCCTCAGGAAAAAATAGTTTTAATTCTCGCCTTTCTTAAGCTTCTCGAGCTGCTTTTTCCTTTCCTCCACCATGCCCTGAAGATATCGCTTCCTCTGGTTGTATGTCTCCGCGTCTATCACGCCGTCTTTCAGGACTATTTTCAGGGCTCCCATGTCCCTGTAGTACCTCTTTATGTCTTCCATCATCCCCTTTTCGCTTCTCCACGGTTTCGCCTTCGGGTGCTCTTTCTCGTGCAGCTCTTCGAAGTTTTTCTGTCTCATCAGGATGTACGTTATCAGGATTAGTATTATTATAACTATCCCGATCAGGATCAGCCTTTCCATTATCATCCACGAAAGGTAGGAAGGCGGCACGCCTGTAAGCATCGGGTCAGAGCCCAGGAGAAAAATCGAAGTGAGAAAATATATTATGCCCACGACACCGACCACGAACGTTATCAGCATCGCATGGTCTGTCTTGCCAGTTGTCATATTATTCAAATTAATTTTGATTTCAGTCATAAAATACTTTATTAAATAAAAAGGCGCCGGGAACAGGATTCGAACCTGTGTGGGCTTACGAAGCGAGAGAAGCGCACCGCATGCGCCTCAGACTGCCTTTTCGCCCACCGGATCTCCTGAAAGGATTACTGGGGTTGCTCCTCATACTCCGCCGATCAGAGTCAAGCCATTAAGTCATCGTCGTCAGCGAAAGACGCATACGAAGTATGCGTCATACGAAGCGACTCGTAAGATCCAGTGCTCAAGTCCGGCGCGTTGCCGCTCCGCCATCCCGGCGTAATTCTAATTAATATCATATCTGTTTAAATATCTGTTTTCGAATCTTACAAGAAATCAGAGCTTCATCTCGTGCTTGAAATCGCTGCCTTCCGCCTTCTTGAGCGGCCAGGCCTCTTCGATTATCATGTTCGGTATGCTTTCCTCGAGGATGGGGAAGGCCAGCTCGCACTGCCTGCATAGAATAAACATGCCCTTCTCATGTATGTCGCCCTTGCACTTGGGGCACGCCATTATGTCAAGGAGTTTTTTGTCTATCATGATGATTAAAGATTGGAATTAGGTTTTAAAAGTGTTTCGAGGGGCCCTTCTTCCAAAAAGACTTTTATCAACGGCCTTCAATTAGATTTCATGGATATTTTTCAGGCAGTGCTGCTGGGCGTGCTGCAGGGCATAACCGAATGGCTGCCTGTGTCGAGTTCAGGCCATCTCGCTGTCGTGCAGCACCTTTTCGGCCTGGATGTTCCCGTGCTCGTGGACATAATGCTGCACATGGGAACGGTGCTCGCTGTCGTCGCGGTTTTCCGCAGGGACATCCTTGCGATATTCAAGGCGCTTGCGCGCATGGACATTAGGAGCGAAAACGGCAGACTGGCCCTGTTGATAATCGCCGCCCTGCTGCCGACGGCCGCGATAGGCTTTGCCTTCAAGAATATTTTCGAGGCCTTTTTCTACAACATGACGGCGATAGGCATCGGCTTTCTGATAACGGGCTGCTTCCTTTTCGTATGCGAGCGCTGGCCGCGCAAAAAAAGCGTCGGTTTGAAGGAAGCGCTGCTCATAGGAACTGCACAGGGCATCGCCATCGCCCCGGGCATCTCGCGTAGCGGCGCGACAATCGGCGCCGGTCTGCTGGCAGGGGTTGACAAGGAAAAGGCAGCGCGCTTCTCCTTCCTCCTCTCGGTGCCGGCGATAATGGGCGCAGCGCTTTTTGATTTCAACGGCATCGAGCTGGCGTCAGCCGACGTGCTGAATGTTTTCGTCGGCGTTGCCGCGGCAGCGATTGTGGGGATATTCGCGATAAAATTTTTGCTCGATGTCATAAGGCAGCAGCGCTTCCGCTGGTTCGCAGTTTACTGCTGGATAATGGGAGCCGCAGTCTTGCTCATGGCAGCGGCATGAAAACGAGCATACAAGGATGAATGGAAATTAAAGGCATCACTGCGTCCCGGCCTGCGCCTTTGCTTCCAGTTCCGCCTTCGCCTTCTTCTTGTCCTTCTTTATCTCATCCTTCAGCTTGGGGAGCTTCAGCATGAAACCGCACTTGGAGCATTTGACAGCGAATGGCCTTGCCCATGGCACTTCGTCATGTTTCGAGAAACCGCATTCAGGGCAGACGTAATCGACGTGCGCGGTATCCGTCCCCTTCGGGACCATGACGCGCATCTTGCCCTTCTCCTCGTCCTTCGAATTCTTAACTACCCTGTTGGTCACGAAGCGGTATTTGCTTTCCATACTAATCATATTGTGCCGCTCTCTTAAAAAATTATGCAGCTTCGCTGCCGCCGAAAATTTAAATAGCCGGGACGCCTTTATTAAGCAAATGAATTCTGAAGTCAGCGAGATAAGGCTGGAGAAGCTGGACGCAGGGGAATTCATAAAACAAAAAACGAACGAGATTTCCTCGGTTGTGGGAAAAGGCTTTGCGGTAAACGCGCTGTCCGGAGGGGTCGATTCCTCGACCGTGACGATACTTGCGCACAGGGCGCTTGGAGACAGGCTCAAAACATATTTCATAGAGAACGGCCTTATGAGGGAAGGCGAAGCGGAAAGGGTCGTATCATTCTTTAGGAAGCTGGGCGTCGAGGTGAAGATACTTGACGCCAGGAAGCAGTTTTTCGCTGCGCTTAAGGGCCTTACGGACCCCGAAGAAAAGAGGGAGGCCATCACGCAGACGTTCTACAGGGACGTTTTCGGAAAGCTGGTCAGGGAAAGCGGGGCGAAGCACCTGCTCCACGGCACGATTTACACGGACGTGGAGGAGACTGTCGCCGGCGTCAAGAGGCAGCACAACATTCTGGTTCAGCTGGACATCGACCCGGAAAAAACCTACGGCTACAAAGTTGTCGAGCCGCTGGTCGAGCTCAGGAAGCCTGCGGTAAGGGAGGTCGCGAAAGCGCTCGGCCTCCCGAAGGAGATATACGCGCGCCCGCCGTTCCCCGGCCCGGCGCTTGCGGCGAGGGTGATAGGAGAGGTTACGCCCGAAAAAGTCGCAATAGTCAGGAAGGCGACACAAATAGTTGAGGACGAGCTGTCGCGCATGGCCGGCTTCCAGTGCCTTGCGATACTGCATGCCGACAAGGTGACGGGCATGCGGGAAGGCAAAAGAGACTACGGCTTCCAGATAGAGGTGAGGTGCTGGGACAGCAAAGACGCGGTAACAGGCTCGCCCACGAAAATCCCGCACGAGACCCTTACGTCGCTCGCGGACAGGATAACCAGCGAAATGCCAGAGGTCGTGAGCGTTACTTACAACATAACCAGAAAGCCGCCATCGACGATAGAAGCTGTTTAGATAACCCGCGGCAGTTTCTGTATTTCTTGCGCTTACACAAGCGCGCCTGCTATGAACGCGAGCAGGGCGATGAGCATTCCCTTCTTCAGGCGGCTGCTTATGCGCCTGTAGCCTTTCCTGCGCTTCTCCTCCCTGCTGAGGGAGTAGATGCACGATACGAATACGATGTCGGCAGGGATGATCACCAGGAAATAGCTCAGCTTCATGATGCTGTAATAATAAGGCAGCCACGACATAACGATGGCCAGCATCAGCATTGCAATCGCGAGTATTATCATCGTCCTTTCCCTGTACTTCATAACGACTCCCTCGCTCGAGACGCCGAACCTCTCCGCTATGAGCTTCGTCGCCTTGATGGTTATCTTCTTCAGGAAGTGCTTCTTGTCGCCTTCGACGTCTTCAAGGTCCTTCACGATTTCTCTCGTTATGTTCGCCAGCATCGCTAGCGCGGCGAGGATGAGGACCAGCCTTATCTGGAGGAAGACAGCGCCTCCGAAAAGGAAGACGGACCCGACCAGGTAGCCTATCACTATGTTCCCTATCAGGATCTTGTGCTGCAGCGAGTAGGAATACAATATCAGCAGTATGGTGTTAGCGACGGCGATGGTGAAGCACAGGCCGTTTACCGTGAGCGCCAATAAATTCCCGGCCATGAAAAGGACGATGGAGAAAGCAAGCGACGCCCTCATCGAGACCACGCCCGCGGGTATCGGCCTCTCGGGTCTGTTGACCTCGTCAGCCTCGACGTCGAAATAATCGTTTATCACGTTGCCGGCGCCGTTGATAAGAAACGCGGCTGCGACGGCGAAAAGAAACTGCATGGTGTAAAGCCCCGGCAGCCCGACTGCGACGAGGCCGCCGATCAAAACGCCCATGACCGCCATTAGGCCGTTGAAAGGTCTGGTCATCCCGAACAATTCGGTAAGCATAATATAACCTTTGGCGCGCGAGTTATAAAAATCTTGGAAAAAATCGCTCTAGACAGTCTTGCGCTCTCTCTTGATGGGTCTCAGTTCCCTTCTCCTGCACTTCCTGCATTTTATCTTCCCGGCCTTGACCTTCATCGCGTCGGCCTTTATCCTCGCGCCGCAGTGCATGCAGATGTAGACGCGCGCGAAAAGCCTCGCCTCGGCCTCCGGAAATTTCTGTTTTGCCATGAGAACACCATGATATAAGCATATACTGGCGCACTATATTTAAATGTTTGGCAAATGTCAAATGCCCGGCTTCTCGTTCCTGAGGACTATGTGCCTCTCCCAATCCTTCCGCTTCTCGGGACAGTCTTCCCTGTAGTGGCAGCCCCTCGATTCCTCGCGCTCGAGCGCTGCGCGCACTATCAGCTTCGAGACGAGCAGCATGTTGCCTGTTTCTATCACGTCCTCGCTTATCCCGTTTGCAGCGGCTGCTTTCAGGTCTTGCATGAGCGCGTTTATTTTCTTGAGCGCCGTCTGCAGGTCCTCCCCGTTCCTTATTATGCCCGCATCCTTCCACATCATGCCTTTCAGCGAGGTCTTTATTTCAAGAGGCCTCGCTTTCGAGAGCTTCAGCTGCGGCGTGTTGGTGAAGTCTATCTCCTTTCCGACTGCATACGCTCTCATCGCGTTCACCGCCCTCGAAGAGAAGACGAGCGATTCAAGCAGCGAATTGGAGGCGAGCCTGTTGGCGCCGTGGACGCCCGTGCACGCGATCTCCCCGAAAGCGAAAAGGCCGGGGACATTCGTCTTGCCCTCCGTATCCGTCTTGAGCCCGCCGCACGAATAATGGGCGACCGGCTCGACGGGAATCTTGTCCTTCGAGATGTCGATCCCGTTCTCCATGCATGTTTTGTAGATGGTCGGGAACCTTTTCTCCAGGAAGCCGCGGTCCCTGTGCGTGATGTCGAGGTAAACCTTCCCGTTTTTCAGCTCGTTGCAAATCGCCCTCGCCACTACGTCGCGGAACGTGAGCTCCTCGACGAAGCGCTTGCCTTTAGAATTCTTGAGCTTACCTCCCTCGCCCCTCACCATTTCCGAAATCAGGAAGAACGGCATTCCCTTGCGTCGTAGCGCCGTCGGGTGGAACTGGACGAACTCGATGTCCTCGACCTCGCAGCCCGCGCGGAAGCCCATCGCTACTCCGTCGCCTGTCGCGATTTCCGGGTTCGATGTGTTCTCATAGATATCGCAGAGCCCGCCGGTCGCAAGCGCGACGGCCTTCGCAAAGAAGTCGGTCACCCTCCGTTCGCTCTTGTCGAACGCCCTCACTCCTATGCATACGCCGTCCTTCATTATGAGGTCGATGGCGAGGTGCTTCTCGCATATGCGGATGTTTTTGTTGCGCTTAACCTTTTCTATCATGGTCTTTTCTATTTCCGTCCCGGTCAGGTCGCCGCGGTGGACGATGCGCTTCCTGGAATGGCCGCCTTCCCTTCCCAGTTCGAGTGAGGCGCCTTCCCTGTCGAAGGCCGCGCCTGCAGACATAAGCCTCTCGATTTCTTCAGGCGCGTTCTTCACCATTATCTCGACCGCTTCCCTGTCGCAGAGGCCATCGCCAGCTTTCAGCGTGTCCTGTATGTGCAGCTCGAAACTGTCGAGCTTCGAGAAGACCGCGGCGATGCCGCCCTGTGCGAAATTCGTGTTCGATTCTATCATGTCCTTCTTGGTTATCAGGCTCACGCTCCCGTATTCTGCCATTTGGAGCGCGAAGTTCAGGCCCGCGATGCCCGATCCCACAACCACAAAATCAGATTTTATCATGAAGTTAAATATTTCGCATCTGAGCTTAAAAAATTTCAGCGCCGTTCCATTATATAAGAACGCCTCAACTTCATTGTATAGCGTCGTATATCAGCGTCAGTTCTCCCTCTATATTTTGTTTTTTGAAAAAGATGCGCTTGTCCCCCAAAGCCGGATGCTTGTATACCAGCAAATCCCCATAAGGAGCGGCAAACTCTGCACCCAGTTGTCGCAGCTCCTTGTGTGTTGTGGCGTCCTGTAATTTCCTAAGAAGCTCGCTGACGTCTTTTTCCGCCATGCCTTTAATTGGAGAATAAATTTAAAATCCTTTCTTATTTATTTCAGCTCAAGCATCCTCTCGAGCGCAGCCCTCGCCTTCCTTGCGACCTCGCTGTCCACATGCACTTCATTCTTCTCGTCGCGCAGGCATTCGTAAACCTTTTCGAGCATTATCCTCTTCATGTTCTCGCACGTTCCGCCTGCAGGATAGAATTTCTTTTTTGGA
This sequence comes from Candidatus Aenigmatarchaeota archaeon, assembly GCA_041489155.1. Taxonomy (GTDB): domain Archaea; phylum Aenigmatarchaeota; class Aenigmatarchaeia; order QMZP01; family QMZT01; genus JBGPQP01. The sequence goes on along the minus strand of JBGPQP010000009.1, from coordinate 2,435 downwards.
ACTTCGCGTTCCAGGCGGTTGCACATGCCCTCTTCCGTCGCGACTATGAATTCCTTTGCCCTGTTCTTTTTGGCGTATTTTATCATGCCGCCCGTGCCGCAGACGCAGTCGGCCAGCTCTATGACTGCAAGCGGGCTTTCCGGATGGACCATGACCTTCGCCTTTGGCCTTTCCTTCTTCATGCTCCTGACAATGTCCGCGGCTATGAAATCGTGCACGTAGCAGAAGCCGGGCCAGGGGATTATCTTTTTCTTGACTTTCGTCTGGACGTATTTCGCAAGGTTGTAGTCGGGGACGAAAATTATCTCCTCGTTGGGAAGGCTTGCGATGGCCTTCTCGAAGTTTGCCGACGTGCAGACCACGTCGGCTTCCGCCTTCGTTTCGGCGTTCGTGTTGATGTAGGCTACGACACCGGCGTTTGCGTGTTCTTTCTTTTTCTTCCGCAATTCCTCTGCGGAAGTCATAGCTGCCATCGGGCACTTCGCCTCAGTGTCAGGATGAAGCACGCGTTTTTCCGGGTTCAGAATCTTCGCGGATTCCGCCATGAAGTCCACGCCGCAGAAAACTATGATGTCCGCCTTCGTCTCCTTAGCGCGGAGAGCGAGCTCGAGCGAGTCGCCTATATAGTCAGCGATATCGTAAATCTCAGGCCTCTGGTAGTTGTGGCAGAGGATGACGGCGTTCTTTTCCCTTTTGAGTTCTTTTATTTTCCTTATGATCTCTTTCTCGTCCATTAATGAGAATTTGTACTTATCCTATAAAAATTAAATCAGTTCCCCTCCGCCAGCAAAACAACGTATTTTATAATTTTTATTGAATCAAGTTCAATATACATAATATGAAGAAGTTTTTGGCTAGGAAACCCTTTATCTTATTGGTAATTGCGATGGTTTCGGTTGTTTTATGCCAGTTTGGAAACAATGTGGCCTCGGCATCGCAGAATCTCGAATACTATGGTTATTATTCGTGGGGTAATAGTCCCGAACGTGAGATTGTCACTGGTTTTACAAATTTTCACTACATCGGGTACAGTCCGACTGAGAGCCCTGAAACGCTGGCAAGTGTTATAACCAGCGAAGAGAATTCCGGCCTTAAGATTGTGATCTCTCTTTCTGATTATTTCCATTCCAACTTCTACGCATCTGACGCCGAGTGGAGTGTCTACCTGAACGGCCTCAGAGATAAGCTTATTGCCGCGGGCATTTCCCCCACGAGGATATTGGCTCTTTATCTTTTTGACGAGCCGGAGGGCAATTTTCCACATGGCCCGCAGTCAGTAGAGATAGTAAATCGGGCTATAAACCTGGCCAAGGCAATCCTTCCTGACATAAAAACATTCATAATCTTCAACCAGGCTTGGGTAGAGGGTGCAGATGTCGTTAAAAACCCAAACCTGGATTTGATAGGCATAGACCCTTATTTTTTGACTAATTGGTGGGAAACTAACATACCAGATCCTTATGCTTGCGATACTCCACAAACGCAGCGAATGGACTGGGGCCTTCAAGCACGTATTTATTGGATCAAATCAGGAGGCCGTGTAATACAATATGCCTGCTGGACAGAAGCAGAGCACGCTTGTTGGCCTGGTTGTTGTACGCCAGAGCAGCTTAGTAACTTAAACGCGATACTTAACAGCGACACGCCTAAAAAAATCATTCTGGTACCACAGGATTTTAGAGAAAATCAATACCCGTACTCAGGTGATTGGTCTATAAGCCAGATACCAAGCCTCTGCCAGCAGACATGGTACTACAATGCTGCAAAATCCGACCCTGACATAGTGGGCCTTATATGGGCTTTGTACTCATCACATGCCGCCTATGTTGTTTTTAACGATCTTACAGCGCAAGGACTATATGCATCATGGATCGGCGTAGGACCAGTAGATACCCCTGGTATTTTCGCCGCTCATCAGCAGTGGGGATTGGGGGTTTTATGCGGCCACCAGGAGACTAATCCCTTTTGTGCCAGTAATGGCATGAGTTACAAAAATCCAGACCAAGTAAAATGCAAAGGCAAAAAAACAACACACCCGGGAGGATTGGGAACGGAACTTTGCGATTCTGCCTGTGAGGCATCACAGGCGTGCCACGGGTCTCTGCCTGGCGACAGCACCCCTTCTTGCACGGCAGGCAAGCCTTTTATACTTGACAAGTGCAATGACATATGCCAGTCAGTTGACAGGTCAACCCAAATCTGTGAGGCGGATTATGGTTGCACCGCTGACAGGGAATGCGATGGGACAACACCAAGCAGTGGGCTTTGCGATGAAAACTGCAAATACCAAGTTCCTGAATGCACACAAGACTCCCAGTGCAACGACAACAACCCCTGTACGGACGACTCCTGCGTGAGCTATCACTGCGTAAACCAAAATGACGATACTAACCCATGCTCAGACAACATGTGGTGCACCATAAATGACCACTGCT
>JBGPQP010000008.1:0-54034 GCA_041489155.1 Candidatus Aenigmatarchaeota archaeon | reverse complement strand
CGTGTACTCGGTTAGCATGAGAGCTGACATGACCGCCGCACTGCCGCCGCCGATGACGACGACTGTCTTGTTCCTGTAGAACGGCGCGTCGCATGTCGCGCAGTACGAGACGCCGCGGCCGCGCAGCTCGTTCTCGCCCTGAATGTCGAGCCTGCGCTTCTTGGCGCCGGTTGCGATTATTAACGACTTTCCCTCGTATTCTCCGCTTTCCGTTTTGACAATAAAAACATCTCTCCTTTTCTTTATGTCAACGGCCTCGGTGTAAAGAATTTTTGCCCCGAGCTCTTCGGTCTGCTCGCGGAACCTGTTCATTATTTCCATGCCCTTCATCCTGAGAAAGCCGGGATAGTTGTCGACTTCATACGCCTCGTTGGCCTGCCCGCCCGGCTCCTTCCCGATAACAAGAGTCTTCAGCCCGAAGCGCGTGGCATATATACCCGCGGTGCAGCCTGCAGGACCGAGCCCGATTATTATGACTTCGTAAGAATCCATGGAATCACAATGAAAAATTATGAAAACGGTGGTTTAAATGCTTCTTGTCTGGGCAATATACACCTCATCCCCAGCCTTTGAATTCGGAGTCCAAAGGCGTGGTCTGTATTTCAAATTAGGGATTAGCAGCTCTGTGCCATTTTCCAAAGGGTAACTTTTAGCTGGGAAAAATTCATCATGGGGTATAGTTTTTTTTTGATCGATAAAATAAATCGACTCTCCTGCATGTCTCATTAAAAACAAATCAAAACAGTCCATTTTTTTCCTTACATTTTGCACTATTGCCGGCTTTCTTAGCAGAACCTTGCAGTAACCTTCATCCATCATTTCTTCGGGTGTGATTCTTGAATTGATGTTCAAATCATGCCGGTGGGATATGTGCGTATAACCCATTTTTTTCGTAAAATAATATCCCCTTGAAACGGCATGCCGGTGAAAGTCGTTCAAATCCGTGTCAAATATGGCTAAATCAATATCTCTATGATTCCTGCGAAATCCGCCGTTTGCCAAGGCAACGGCTATTCCTCCAACAAGATATATATCCATGTTGGCTCCTTCAACGAATTCCCCAAGGCGGTTGATAGCTTCTTTAAGTGCATCGCTTTCCATTGGAGTAATGGGCTCGAATGACGTATGCTTTCTGGGTGTGATTAAAAATTTCATATTCATATCTATGAAAGTTAGTTTTTTAAATTTTTACCAAGAAAGAGTAGTGATAAAAATCACAATCATGTTTAACAAAAACGCTTATAAAATTTGGACGGCTAATCTTTTCATCGGGGTTTGGCATGGGGTTTTCAAAGGAAGACGAAGCGATTCTGAACAATCACATAACAAGCATAGACAAAGACATTTATGTAATATACAACCTCCCGCCCGAGGTCGTCGCCGTGCTTTTCGCATACGTGTCGCGCAGCCCGGCGAGCTTCCGCGAGAACCTGCTGAAGCTGATAAAGAGCAAGGACATAGACATGGGCGAGGTCGTGAGGCTCTACTGCGAGAAGGGCGTCGATTACAAAGAGGCGAAGGAGAAGGCGCGCAAGTTCCACGAGCAGTGGGTCGTCGGCTACGGCCATTCGTCCGTTGCTGAGCATGCCATCGCCAGCATCGCAGTCGAAAACGTTTCCATCCTTGCGACTAAGACCATAGAGGATTCGAGGCTCGCGTCTTACACCGAGAAGTCAACGCGCTATCAGATTTTCGAGAAGGGCAAGTATTACAAGCCACTCAGGCTCATGAACTCGCAGCTCGGCGAAGACTACAGGAAAGCGTGCGACCATCTTTTCACGCTTTACCTCGAGGTCATGCCGAAGCTTCTGAAGCACATGAAAGGGCATTTTCCCAAGGAGAGCGGCATGACCGACGCCGCATACGAGGCGGTGACCAAAGCGAGGGCCTGCGATGTCGCCAGGCACATCCTGCCCGCGTCGACGCTGACCAACCTTGCCATAACTATCAACGCCCGCTCGCTCGAGCGCATGCTTACCAAGCTGCTCTCGGACCCGTTGGACGAGATGCATGACATCGGGACTGGAATGAAGCAGGAAGTTATCAAGATAATCCCGACTCTTGTCAAATACGCAGACCACAATCTCTACATCGCCGAAACCAACAGGTCGATGGAAGCGCTGCTCAGCGATTTCAGGGGCATCAATACAGGGAGAAAGGAAGGCCAGAACGTCCATCTGGTCGAATACGACAGGGACGCTGAGAACAAAATCCTGGCCTCGATAATCTACCGCTACACGCACGAGCCTTATGCCTCCATAATCGAAAAAGTCAGGCGCATGGAAGATGAGGAGAGGCAAAGAATTTTCGAAGATTACATGAGGAGGATGGGCAGACACGATCCTCCCATGCGCGAGCTGGAGCACGTTTACTACACATTTGACATCCTGTGCGATTACGGCGTCTTCAGAGACATACAGCGCCAGAGGATATGCACGCAAACCAACCAAGCGCTGACGACGACGAATGGCTATGACGTCCCGAAGGAGATCGCCGAAATAGGCTATGAGAAAGAATTCAGGCACGCGATGGAACTCGCAGCGACGGCGTTTGAGAAAATCACCGCCACCTTCCCGAAGGAGGCGCAGTATGTCATTCCCCTCGCCTACCGAAAGCGCACGCTTTTCACCTGGAACCTGCGCGAGCTGTATCACTTCGTGAAACTCCGCTCGTCAAAAGAAGGTCACATCGCCTATCGCAAAATCGCCTGGGACGTTTACAACGAAGTGAAGCGCGTGCATCCGCTGCTCGCGAAGTACATGCAGATCGACCCGGAGGAAGGACCTTCCAGATAGAAACCTAGCACAAAGCTTTGAGCAGTTTTGAAAAATTAATCAGACAGAAGGCAGGCTGTGCAACTCGTGATCCATCTCAGGCGGCATCATATCCTGCGGCTCGATGTGCAGGGAAGGTTCAACTGCTGGCACAGGAAGCACAGGAGCTATTGCTGGTGCTGCCGGTTCCTGCTGGACAGGCGACTCGACAGGCACTTTAATCGCGATGTCAAGCTCGCAAAGTATGTAGTCCTCGCCGGTGTTTTCCCAGTTCGTGAAAACCGACTTCTCGACGCCGCCGAACTTCTTGAAAACGGGCAGGGAGCAGTTGTTCCTGAAGTGCCCTGCGATCATCTCGAAGCCCATGCTCCTGGCCTTGCCGATGAATTCGTTAAACATAACCTTCGCGTAACCCTTGTGCTGGTATTCCCTTTCTATCACGAAGTTGTAAATGTATATCGTTTTCTTGCCAGGGATAATATGCGGGTCACATTCTGCCAGATCCTCTCCGCATAGCTCGCAGCCTATGATATTACCTATATACTGCGAGTCCAGAAGAGCGACAAGGGCGATGGTTTTTTCTTGTTTCAGCATGTCGATGAAGTCGTCGGTGGTCGATCTTATCGGTTCCGGATACGCCTCTTCAGAATGCAGCATCTGCTCCCGGAACTTGCCGAAAGTTTCCGCCGTCAAACCCTCGAATTCCAGCCCCGCCATAAAGACGCCCCGGATAGATAGGACATCGTGGCAGTATTAAAATGCTTTTCGGTCGGGGAGGCAAAGCTTTAAAAGGGGCCTTAAAAAGCAAGCTATTTAACACGCGTTTCAATTATTTAATCTGGCTTGTTGCATATTTTGATGCCGGCAGGGAGGGATTTCCATGTGGAAGGACGAGGCGCTTAAGGACGTTGATCCCGAGCTTTTCGGTCTCGAGCAGGATGAGACGAGAAGGATAAACGAGGGTCTTGAACTCATACCTTCCGAGAACTTCCCCAGCAAGGTCGTGCTGAAGACGATGGGCTCAATCTTCAACAACAAGTACGCCGAAGGCTACCCCGGAAAACGCTATTACGGCGGCAACGAGTTCATCGACAAGGTCGAGCGTCTCGCCATCGAGCGCGCGAAGAAGCTCTTCGGCTGCGAACACGTTAACGTCCAGCCCTATTCCGGCTCGCCGGCCAACATCGCCGTCTACTTTGCCCTGCTGAATTTCGGCGACACCTTCATGGGCATGAACCTGGCGCAGGGCGGCCACCTTACGCATGGCCACAAGGTCAATTTTTCAGGAAGGGCTTATCACGTTGTCCAGTACGGCGTCGACCCCAAGACGCATCTTATAGATTATGATGAGGTCGGGAAAATAGCGCGGCAGGAGAAGCCCAAGATAATCGTCTCGGGCGCGACGGCCTATCCCAGGAAATTCGATTTCAAGGCCTTCGCGGAAATCGCCGAAGAGGTGGGAGCGGTATCCATGTCGGACATCGCCCACATCGCAGGCTTGGTCGTCGGCGGAGTCCATCCCTCGCCGTTCCCGTTCACCGACGTGGTCACGACTACGACGCACAAGACGCTGCGCGGCCCGCGCGGGGCGATAATCATGTGCAAGACCCGCTTCGCCGAGGCGATAGACAAGGCGGTTTTTCCCGGCCTGCAGGGCGGGCCGCACGAGCACATCATCGCGGCTAAAGCGGTCGCTTTCAGGGAGGCAATGAAGCCGGACTTCAAGGAATACGCGAAGCAGATAGTGAAGAACGCGAAGGCGCTTGCCGATACACTCATGGCAGAAGGCTTCACGCTCATTTCTGGAGGGACGGACAACCACCTGATTCTCGTCGATCTGCGCAACAAGAACGTCACTGGCAAAGAGGCGGAAACGGCACTGGACAAGGCCGGTATAACCGTCAACAAGAACATGATCCCATACGACCCGCGCTCTCCGTTCGACCCGAGCGGCATCCGCCTGGGCACACCGACCATCACGACCCGCGGCATGAAGGAGAGCGAGATGAAGACGGTCGCGGAACTAATGTCCAGGGCGATCGACGGCTTCAGGGACGAGACGACGCTGAAGAACGTGAGGGAAGAGGTCCGCGAGCTTTGCAGGGATTTTCCTGTTTACTGAGTCTAACGGCAGTTCTTTGAAACATATAATTTTAAATTACTTAATTAACAAGAAATGTTCTCAGGTGAATTATGCATTTGAAATACGGCCGAACGGACAAGGCGTATGTTTTCGGACTTCAGGATGGCTTCTTTAGAGATGTCTACTCCCTGCACGGGAGTGGCAATTTCAATTATGGCAGTGAACTCTTGCCGACAGGATGCTTTGAATTAAGCGACAAGATTTTGCGCTGCATCGATGAGGGAACGCCCGGAGGAATACACGCCGCAGGATCTCTTATTCTTCTTTCGAATAAAAACGCTGCGGCATTCGTCGACAAAGCCGTACCATCCAGAATGACAAGCCACATGCACTGCGGAGCCGCGGGAATGGCCTACAACAGCCTCCAGTATGCGCTCCGTGAATTGTTTTCAGGCTCGGATTCGTATGGCAAGACTTATTCAACGGCTTTGTCCCGGTTTTTTGGATTGAAAATAAAGCACCTTAAAAGGCTTGCGCGCCCAGAAGACACGCACATAGCGAGAATGGCTGTTTACGACGGGACAGGCAGATTCGACAACTCGAAGCTAGAAATCATGCCCCAGCTGGCAGGGGTGAATGGAGGCCTTTTGCCGACGTTTGTAATAAGCAGGAGATATCATGCCGACCCACAGGACGCAGTAAATGAAGCGGGCATAGCGGCAAAGATAGCGCTTGGCGACGACCATGGCTTCGGCAAACTGATAACAAAGGAGAAGCCGTTCGTGGTGATGGTCATAGGCGACGGCGGAAACGAGAAGTTTTCCTCTGAGGCTTTAATGAAAGAAGTGGAAGGTCTACAATACATTCATGAAGGCAGGGTTATAGTGAACGGCTTCGACGTGGACCTTTCTTCGCTAAAGGTTGTGTAGGGACTGCACAACAAAGGAAAATTAATAGCCAGCCATTTTAGTAGTATTCGCATTCGCAATTTTCGAACTTGTACCTTATCTGGTTTCCTTCGGGGTCTGTTGATTTTGCCACGAAGATACAGTCAAAGTCAACCGTACAAGAACTGCTGGATCCCGTTAGATCAGGTGTTGATGGCGGCTAGTTACCTGAGCCACCGCTCCTTGTGCCGTGCAAATAGTCGGTCCTTCCCGTGTTCTCGAAATTGCTTGCGCAGGCGCACGGGAATTCGAAGTTGCCATTGTCCCAGTCCGAGTCCCACTGGCATAAACCGGGAGGTTGCAACACATAATAGTCATCGTTATATCCGGAATTCACACCTTCGCAGTGTTTTTCTAACACATCCTCAGCTTGGGTGGGGCTAAGTCCGCGGTTTGTTGTCCACTCATTGTATCCGTTTTCAACCCTTGTCTTGTACCATGTCGGACAGGGGTCAACAAGGCATTTGCTGGACTGGGCGTTGTAACAGCATACAAGCCCTTTGTGTTGCGTGTAGTCGTTACAGACAGCTTGATTACCGTCCCACTGCGAACAGGTTTGCGGGTTCTGCCAAGCGGTGCCTTCGGCCTTCAAACCCTTGCAGGGAATTGTGCCGCTGCCGGTCCAGTAGCATACGCGCAGGTCGCAGTGCCACTCGTTGTTAAGTTCCTGGCAGTTTTCTGCCGTGCCGCAGCCTGGGGCTCCGTACCTCCAGTCGCAACCGGAAACGGAGTTGCACGCATAAACATCGCCATACTGGCCGCAGGGATCAGGCGGAGGTTCTGAGACCCCGCCCGGCGGGCAGGCCGTGTCAAGCGTCCTTCCGACCGCCTTGTCGTTTAGCGCGATTTCAGTGACTTCGTTTGTCTCTTGCGGACCTCCGGCAGGGTAGTCGAAATGGTTCGCTACGGCGGTTATCGTGCATTTGTAAGCGGCGGCCTTCGGGGCGTTGAAGTTTAAAGTGTACTGGTTGTTGTCCATGGAGAGGTAAGGCTGCGGTGAGCAGATGCCAAGGCTCTGCGTGGTGCATGCGGGGAAGCCGCTGCCGCAGGCCCAGGTTTGGTGGATTTTGATGCCGCCCGTTCCGCCACTGCTGCAGCTTCCATCTGCCTGGCAGGTGTTGCCTGCAGGGCAGCCGCAAAAACTGCACTTATTTATCAGGCTGCCGCTGCTGCAGTATTTCGGCTTGGTGGATGAGCACTGGCCGTTCGAAGTGCCGTCGGTGCAGCCACTGGGTGGCGTGAAGGGGAAGGACGTGCATTCCTGCGCCACCACCTTGAGGGCGTTAAGAACGTTTGTGTCTATTATGAAATAATCGCAGTAAAGGTCATCCTGCAGGTGCGTATACGAAGCTCCGTTGTTTATTGCTGTCGTAGACCATGCCTGCTGGTTTGACGGGCTCTTTCTGAGATTCGCCCAGATGCAACCATCATCATCAATAATTATATGTTTCCCATAGGAGCTTAGGCTCGTTATGAGCGATGGAATCCATGTATTACTGCTGCCATCACCCCAGGAGCCGTAATGAGGCGAAATTAAATTATAATTGGAAAAATAGGAAATTATTTTGTTGTCGTCATTTATGACTATCTGGGCGTCAGGTTTCGCTTCCCTTATCCATTCTGCCACCTTTTTGTGCCATTCTTTGGCCTGGCTTTCAGAAGGGCCGCAAAGAAGCGGCTCGTTCATTATTTCATATATAACGTTGTTGTAGCTCTTGGTTTCGTAAACGACCTTCTGTGTATATTTCTTCTGGATATCTATCAGCACGGAGTCTGTCAAATCAAAGAATGAACCGCAGTCATATCCGCAAATTCTTCCGTTTACATTATAATTGCAGTCCCATGGGTGCCACGACCACTCACCCGTGTGTTTCAGACCCCAGCTGTCGAAAAGCGTGATTTCCACGACGATGCCTTTGCTTGCGGCGTATGATATGAAATTCTTGAGCCTGGTAAAGAAAGCGGGATCGAAATCGGTAAGGTTATATTTGCCGCCGGAGCCGCTTCTCTTATAGGGCATGAGTTCGATGAAGCCGGGGCAGCTCCTCGGCGGTCCATTGCCTTCCTGCCCATTATATTCCCAGTTGCAGTAACCCATGGACCATATGTTAACGAAATTAAGATCGTAAGTCGCAAGCTGGTCGAGGAAATTCTTGTATTGCGTTTCGCTAACCCGCATGTCGTAATTAACAATGGCGTACTCGCTGTAACCGACGAAGCATGATTTCGAACTCTCTCCCTGTTTAGGAAGCACTATAATGAGAAATAAGAAAAGCGTCAGCAAGGTCAAACTCCAGATGATGATTTTTTTCTTCATGGTGCACAGTCCTCATCAGAAATGCCATCATTGTTGCAGGCAGGAGGTGGTGGTGGCGGGCTGCATATGCCGAGCGTTTCGCTCGAACAGAAGAAGCCGTCGCTGCATGACCATGTCTTTTGGATTTTAAAGGGGGAGCCGTTCGCTGCCGCGGCCGGCAAAACCGAAAGTAAAACGCACAGGACGGCAAGAAGAAGCGGAGCTATTTGCTTTTTCATCACCATAATAAAATAATATTTGGTAGTAAGTTTAATAAAATACTTCTATAACCTCTTATCCAAGGTATCCCACTTTATGTAAATTCAAACCAAGAAAGAATTCGACAAGCGCGTAAAGGTTACATCTGTTTATTCCGAAAGCGGAACAAGTGACATTCATTTCATTATCTTCTCTATTGCCATTATGCCGACGGCAAAGGCTGCGAGAAAAAGCGATGTGAACATTATTCTGGTTTCTGTTGCGTCAATCGAGAAAACGGCGCTCAGGACGTACGCGAAAGCGACGGCTATCAAAAGGATTGACAGGAACTGCGCATAGAGTCTGAGCAGATGCACAACGCGTGACATTCTTTTACCTCTTTATACCCTTAATTCTTCTTACCTCGCAAATTTCTTCAAACTTTACACCAGGCTGGCCAGCTTCATGACAAACGCAGGTTGTGTGAGCTGGTCGTATGGAGCGAATATGGTTTTTATCTTGGCCATTTTCATCTGCTCCAGCATGTCCCCGCGCGATTGCGTGAGGACGAACAGGTAATTGTAATGGCGGTTCACGCAGATGGCCTTGAACTTCCTGAACATGCCGAGGTTTCTCGGATGGCCGTCGGTGATGAGGACTATCTTGCCGCTTTTCCTCATGTCCACGAAGAATCTTTTCATGGACTCGTTGAACGTATTCTCGCCCTTCCACGAGAAGAAGGTCTTCTGCTTCCCGAGGCCCGAATATGAATACACCATGGAGAGCGTCATGCTCTTCTTCCTGCACTTGATCTTAAGACGCTCGAAATCAGGGCCAAGCGCGTCCTGCATTATCAGCTCTATCCCCCGCGGGGATATCTCGTAGAGTGGGGACGTGACCCTCGTTAGGGATGAGAGCAGGTTCTTCTTGTTGATGTTGTAATCGACATAATGGAAGGTCGGGGAGAATGCGGAGAGGCCAATGGCTATGTCCTTTCTCGTGCACAACTCTATGAATAGCCTTGCGAACCTCAGCATTCCCTTCACCCCTTCATCATCAAGGTCGGGATTCGTGAAATCCAGCACGAGCATCCACCTGTCCTCCCCGAAGGAATGGAACTCCTTGACAAGGAGCTTGTCGTATTTCGCCAGGCCTTTCCACCATATCCTGCTGATCGGGTCGTCATGGCAGTATTCGCGCATCCCCGCGAAATCCATGCTCGAGCCGAGCTGTTTTTTTATCAGGGAGGCGGACTCCCTCGCGACGCTGGGCTTATGGATGAGCACCCTCGTCTTGAAATGAAGCCTGGGAACGACCGAGACGTCGGCATTCATATCGCATACCCTGTATATCCTCGTGTGGAAAAGGGGGAACGTGAAAATCTTTATCGGGACTATGTCGAAATTGTAATAACCCTCCTTTAGCGAAATGGTCTCATTGTTCTCTAGCGTTGTCAAAGAAAGGTTGTTCCTGGATTTATTTTTCCTTTCTTTCACTTTCCCGCTTGCTATGCTGCAGCGGGGGAGGGAGATGTTCGGGGCCGGGAACGGAGAGCGGAGCGTGGTGCGGATCATTACCTCCTCGCCTTCCTGGCAGAGGTGCTTCGAGGCGCGCCGCTCTATACTGACGTGCTTCTTGGCGAAACTGACCATCACGCTATGGTAAAATAGGGCCGCCATGAAGAGAGCAGCGATCAGAGCGTCCGGCCTGACGGAATAGAAAAGGAAAAACGGCTTTATGAGCATCAGGTTGAGGAAAAGTACAAGTACGCTCGCCAAGGGCCCCAAAACCGCGCCGGCATATCCTCCGATACCGTAGATGGCTGAACCGGCCTGTAGGCTTGACTGGTCAATTCCTGACAGGGAATAACCGATTGTTGCCGTGTCCCTCATGAAATAGGGGACTGCGAAAAGCAGCACGACGATGATGGCCAGGATGAAAAGATACTTCTTCAGGCTGCCGCCCTTTATGCCCATGTAATGCCTTTCCACCCTGTGGACCGGCAGCACCATATACCTGAGCAGGAGGAAGGCCACTGAAATGAGGATGCCGTACCCTATTCCCGCGATCAGGCCCGGGATGAAGGCCACGGCGAGGACGTACATGAAATCGAGAGGAGCGTATCCGAACCTCAGGTTCAGCATGAGCTCTTTCAGGCCAAGAAGGACGACGACGTACGACAGGAAAACGAAACCCAGCCCCCACCCAGTCCTCCTTATAATCTTGTCGATAATCATCTTTCTCATAACAAACCTTTCTAAGTTCATGCCGGAGCGCGGAAGCAGGATCTAAATAGTATCAATAGTTTCAAGGGTCTTCTTGACAATCTCGCTGTTCGTCACGCCTTCGAGCTCGTATTCCGGGCCGAGGCCGATCCTGTGGCTGACAATCCAGTCGCTGTAGGCGACGACGTCATCGGGCACTATATACCCCCTCTCAGAAAGCATTGCCAGCGCCTTGCCGACGTTTATGCATGAGATGCTCGCCCTCGGGCTCGGGCCCCATGCAATGCTGGGATTCTTCCTCAGCGAGTTGGTCATCGCCGACACGAAGCGTATGATATGCTCCGATGCGAACACGTCCTCCAGCTGCTTGTTCAGATTCATGCACTCGCTTTTCGTGAAGATCTGGGGCAGCTTCTTGCATGCATCGGCCGAGAACTTGGTTTGCAGCACCTTGACCTCATCCTCCTCGGACGGGTATTCCACGTTTATCTTGAAGAGGAACCTGTCGAGCTGCGCTTCCGGAAGGGGATATGTCCCTTCCTGCTCAACAGGATTCTCCGTGGCTATCACCATGAACGGCTCCTCGATGGGGTACGTGTTGCCTTCGATTGTCACCTGCCTCTCTTCCATGGCCTCGAGAAGCGCTGCCTGCGTCTTGGGAGACGCGCGGTTGATCTCGTCCGCCAGCAGGATGTTTGTGAAAATAGGACCTAGTCTCGTGCTGAAGCGCTTTGCGGTGGGGTCGTAGATGACAGTCCCTAATATGTCCGTGGGCAGCAGGTCGGGAGTGAACTGTATCCTCTTAAATTTCGCATCCACGAGGGAAGCGAAGGTCTTGGCGAGCATGGTCTTCGCAACCCCCGGCGGGCCCTCGAGAAGGACGTGCCCCTTGACAATGAGGGCGACCAGAAGGCATTCGGCAATCCTCTCGAAGCCCACGAGCCTGCTTGAAATGAGATTCTGGTAATCATCATATTTTTTCGTCAGACTAGATGCCATAACACACCAACCTCACAGCTTCAACCTAAGCAATATCAGCAGAGTCACGACTATTGCAATGAGCGCCACGATGTATGAAAACTCTATCGGTATTTGCTTTATCCAGTCTCCCATGCTTTCGAGCATGCTCTGCGAAAACGCCTGGGCGGCCTCTGCCATCATGTCCTTCATGGCGGGGTCGTCCATCTGCTTCATCATCTCTTCCATCCGCCCGCTCTCGACCATTTCCCTCATGTACTCCCCCACGCCTTCCATGAGCGTTTTCATGAGCTCCTCTTTGTTCTCCATTTTCGAAAACGCGTCCATGAGGTTCTTTATGGCCTCCGCATCGGCGTTCTTCATTGCCTCCTTCAGGGCCTCTTTAAAGACGTCTCTCGTTTCCGGCCTCTCGAGCATTTCCTTGGCGAGGTCCCCGAGCTTGTCGAACATCTCAGGGTTGTTCTGCATCATCTCGCCCGTCTTCTTCATCATCTCCCCGAACTCGTCCCTTTTTAGCAGGTCGGAGAACTTCTTCATGTCGATGTTGTCGAGGGCGTTTTTTATGTTATCCAGGTTCTCCGTTTCGGCGATTCTTTCGAGGACGTTGCGCATGAATTCCTCCGTCTGCATGTCGCCAATCTGGCCGTTTTCGATGGCGGAGTACATGCTCTCCAGGTCGAAGGCGCCGTTGATGTCGAAATTGTTCTGCAGGTAATCGTCCAGCCTGCCTGCCGCATCCCCGATGTCGTTCATCCTGAGGTCGTTCAGAATGGAATTGTAAAGACCCGGGTCCTTTTCGATATTGCTGACGGCGTAATCCCACACGTCCTTGTACCGTTCATCGTAATACGTTCCCCTCAGCGGGCCTTCCTGCTGCTCGAGGAGGTATTTTTCGAAATCAGCAAGGGCCTGGGGATTGCCGCTCAACTCTGACCTGATTGCATTCATCGTGTCGATCGAATGCTCTATACCCTCGTTGCCGACGACCATGGACTCCTCCGTAATCTGCATATTGGCAAGCCCGGAAGCATTAAGGGCTTTCGAGCCGAACGTGTAGTTGTTCATGCTGATGCTCGGACAGAAGCCCTCGCATCCAAAACGCGGCTCATCCGAAAAGTATATCAGAGGAAGCCCGTCCTTGTCAAGTACGGCCTGAACCGAATTGTTCTTCAGAAAATCCAGAAAAGACTGCTGGAAAAGGGGGTTGAACACCAGGGTCTCGCTGGCCGCATTCATGAAGGGGTATATAACATTGAACTCGGATCCAACGGACTCGACTGCATCGGCAGGCCATATGCTAAAGCTTAGAATAATTGCCAAGGAAATCAGCCACAACGTTTTCCTCATCCTTTATCCTCCTGTTCCCGTAAACTTTCGCCTCGTAAAGGTCGAACAAGCTTTTGAGTATATCCCTCTTCCCGCCTTCCGGCATGTTCTCGATAACCTTTTTGCGGGACCTGAAGCCTGGTTTATCATCATCGTCGACCAGCCCTTCCTTCTTCATGTCTTCCATTACAAAGGCATAAACTTCCTCCAAAGTCTTCATATCTTCCTTTCCCTTTTTCAGCTTAATTTTCCATATGAAACGGGAAAGAACATGGCCGGGACTCTTTTTATGGATCACGTAAAGCGATATTCTGAAAATGATATAAGCCAGTATTGCGAGGTTTATTACGAGTACCACGAAAAGCAGCGGGCTTTCGCTTAGAAGGGTCAGCAAAAAGTCAATCATCATATAATTTTTAGTTTCTTTCTAATTAAAAACGTGAGGGCCAGCAGTAAAACTGTCGTTATGGCAAGGAACAGCGTCATGCCCTCTTCAGTCTGTTTGCCAAGCATCTCTATTTTAACATCCGTGTAAACGCTTTTTTCCTCGAAGATGTCGCCGGAGCACGTCATGGTAACCCTTATCCTCGACGGGCTGCCGGGGTTAGGGATGTTCAGGGTCCTGAAGCCGTCGCCGGTCATCGTCTCCTCAATGTTACGGGATTCTATGAGCTTGTTGAACGAGAGGTCGTAGACGTCGGCGCGGATCCTGCAGGAGGCATTCGCATCCTTGTTGTCCTTGTCCACGACCCTGGCAATGATTGTTATTGCTTCCCCTTTGCGGAATTCTTTTTTGGGGGAGACGAGTATGATATCTATCGGTATCCTGTTCACGCTTATCCCGATGCTCCCTTCCTTGCTTTCGTAAAACGTCTTGGAGCACTTGAACTTGACCGTCTGCTGGCCTAGCGGCTGGCTGCTCAGCCTGCCTTCATAGTATTTCCCCGACCCCGCCAGCGGGTAAGTTTTTCCTCCCGCCTCTGCTACGCAGATGGCGCCGGCAACTGGCTGGCTCGAAAGCAAGTCGCTGTAGGAGATTTTCATCTGGATTTCATCCGTCGGGTAAAAGACCGCGTTCGTGTATTGCGATGGCGAAACCGCTTCGATTCCTGTGGGCCTGTTTGCGGCAGAAATGGCTTTGGAGGCTTCGAGCGTCTCGTATTCGCTGGATTCGCAGGTAACCTTCACGGTGGTTGTCCCGGCCTTATACGGTATGTTGACAAAGCCCTCGTAGCTTGAATCCACTGAGTTCAGAACTGAAGTGCTGCCTTCGAAGGAAGTTCTGCATGTGCCCGGAATTTTTTTCCCTTCCTGCGCATCTTTGTAATAGGCCGTAACCTTGACGGCTTCTCCGTAATAGCCGGATGGCGGAACCGATACGGAGAGGGATGCGCGCTTCTTGGCTGTGGCGAAACTTTTTGCGGACGATGCCGCGGCATATTCGCTGGAGATGCACGTGACGCTGACATCGTACGTCCCGTACTGGTTCGGGACCTTGAAAGTGCCAGAATAATAAGTGCTGTCGGAAGGGACCATGGTTATTCTCTGGTATTCAACGCCGCCCATTTTGAGGTCTGCCGTGCAGGAAGCGCCCCCGATCAGGGAGCCGCCCTCATCGCGATAGTAGGCGTAAACCGTCACCGAATCGCCCGGGTACGGGGAGGGCGGGTTCAGCGAGAAGTGAAGGGAAGAAGACTTACTCGTTATCTCGATGTTGAAATATTTGGTCTGGGAGTCGTAGAATTGCTTATAACAATTGACAGAAAGTGAGTAGCTCTCGGGCGTTCCGTAAGCGGATATGTCATTCTCATAAATACAGCCGGAGCCCTCGCCGAGATATATCGTCGAGGTCAGCCATCCTCCCTTGACTTCGCAGGTCGCTCCGCAGACGTTGGTCCCGTTGCTGGCGTAATACGCGGCCACCGTAAAACTATCATCCATCTTCACAGAAGAAGGGGCAGAAACCTGCAGTGTGGTTGCATTTTGCGCAAGAGCGGGCTTGGGAAGAATGACGATGGCTGAAAGAATCAGAATGAACACTCCATATGCGAGTCTCATAAATTAATATTTATTTTTATTTATTATAAACCAGCGATCAAAATTAGTGATTAAAATCTGACCAGAACTCTTCAGTGAATTTAAATCAAACATCGATTCAATAATTATTATGGCAATCACTCTCGTTATGGCCGCCGGCATTATTGTTGTGGTAATTTTTCTTCTATTCCTGATTTGGCATAAGTTTTTCAGAAAATAATTTTGACCCGGGACTTCGTTAAATCGCATATGCTAAACAAAATTTTCGACAAAACACGTAAAAGCGTGGCGCTGTTATATAAACCACCACGTGTAAATGGTTTTTTATGAAACGTAGCGTGAACGGCGAAAAACAGAGCGCCTTCACGCTCAGGGCTGTTATCGTAGGCGTCATTCTTTCGATGGTCGTCTGCATGTACTCCGCTTACGCGGGCCTTAAAGCCGGCGGGGTTTACTGGCCGATAATCACCGCGACCATAATGTCCTTCGCGCTGCTGAAAATTCTCGGTGGCGGCAAAACCAACAAGAACGAAGTGAACGTTGCTGCCACCGCCGCTTCGACAGGAGGCCTGCTGGCGGCCGGCATAATCTTCACGGTCCCCGCGATATGGCTGCTGGGCCTTCAGATTTCAGTCGTGGATGTCACCTTCATTGCCATCACCGGCGGACTGCTCGGCGTGCTTTTCACGATTCCGCTGCGCGAGGAGATGATCGAAAGGCTCAAGCTGCCTTATCCTGACGGGACGGCGACGGGGAAAGTGCTGGAAGCCGGGGACGAGGGAGGCAGGAAAGCAAAAATCATGTTCGCGTTCTTCGGCCTCGGCGGGCTTTTCGCGATAGCGCGCGATTATTTCAGGGCCTTCCCTTCTTTCTTCAACCTCGATTCGCTGAAGCTTTCGGCGGCGAGATTGTTTTCATTCGGTTCGGGCATTACGCTCGTAACCTTCTCAGGCGGCTTCCTGATAGGCCTCAAATTCACGGCGATATGGTTCGCTGGCGCGCTGGTCTCGTATTTAGCGATAGTCCCCGCGCTTGTTTCCTACGGCCTGTTCGCCGACAAGTTCGTGGCCATGACAACCGTGACGAAGCCTTTCGGCATCGGGGTGATAATAGGGGCGAGCATAGTATACTTCCTTGTGAAGGGCCTTCCGGCCTTCGTGCCGATGATGAAAGGCGCGTGGAAGTCCGAGAAGCGCGGCAAATGGTGGTTCATAATTCTCATGGTTTTCGTCGCCCTGCTCAGCATTGCCCTGAGGCTTAATTTCATCATCGCCATAGTCTCGATTCTGGGCGCTTTCCTAGTGAGCTACATCGCCGCGCGCATCACAGGCGAAATAAACATCGATCCCATGGAAGTCTTCGCGATGGCCATCCTGATAATCGTCCTCCTGTTCGTGCAGCTCGATCCAATCGTCGCGGTCGTGCTGGCAGCGATACTGTGCATCTCCGCGGGCATGGCGGGCGACTTCATGCAGGACCTTAAGGCAGGGCATCTGGTCGGCACTAAGCCGCGCGATCAGATCAAAGCGCAGATAATCAGCGTCTTCTCGTCGGGCATTATTCTCGGCGTCGTGCTGCTCGCGCTGGACAACATGTACAGGATAGGCAGCATAGATCTCCCTGCTCCGCAGGCCGTTGCCTTGGCCGGGATTGTCTCTGCAGGCGGGATTTCGCAATATCTTGCCTGGGGCGCAGTCATCGGCGGCGTGCTCACGCTGCTTTCGCTTTACTTCAAACAGGGCATCGCACCCATCGCCTTCGGCATCGGGCTCTACGCGCCTATCGAATTGTCATTCCCGCTTTTCGCGGGCGGTGTCATAAGATATTGCGCAAACAGAAAGGGCTGGACGGAAAAGGGGCAGCTCATCGCAGCGGGTCTCATCGGCGGCGAGGGCTTCCTGGGAGTCGTGCTCGCTCTGCTGGGCATGTTCGGCGTAATATAGCGATTTAAAACTTGGCAATTTCTATTTAACGGAAACATGCTCACGACTTATATTCCCCACGGCGGAGAAACAATAAAATACTTGAATTACAAAAAGAGGACATACAAGATTCTGGTGCGCGGCACACCGATTGGGGTAATAGATTCTGTCTCGCGGGACCCGAAAAGAGGCCAGATTTACAGGATAAAAACCATACAGAACCTGAAGAACCCTGAACTCAGGCGCATGATAATGGAAGGTTTCGATGAAATGCTCTGAAAACTTTTCATTTTTCAAACGCGCTGCTAACGTCAGCAAAAAGCGGGTAATTGCCCATTCAAAAAGGCGCTCATGGTCTCTTTCCACTGCTTCGATGAAGGCTTTAGACCTCTTTCTTTAAGTGTCCTTTGAACAAAATCGCGCCCTCTTTCGTCAGCGAATATGCCGTTTCCGACTGCGGTGCCTATCTGCCATAAATATTTCTCCTGGAATGGCATCTTTTCAAAATCCAGCAGGATCAATTTTCCCTCGTCCGGTTTCAATATGGCGTCACGGTAGAATATGCCGCCTTCCCTGAGACCGTCTTTTGAAGTGGCGGAACAATGGATGCCGTTGTCGTAATCCCATTCTTCAAAAATGTAGCCGGGAAGGCTTTCCTGAATAAAACTCCTGAAACTGCCTTTCATGGCTTCCCGCGGATTTGTTTTACCAATTACCTGTTCTCTTACTTTTTTGATCCATCTTGCAGCTGTTCTTGCGTTTGGCATCTGCTCTCCGGGCCTGTATATGAATGTCACGCTTTTCTGGCCGGAAAGAAGGCTGCAGAGGCCGTTATATTTTCCCTGGGTTTCCGGAGTGTCATGCTCGGCATAAAGCTGCCTGATTTTTGCATCCGGAAGGGAACCCCAGTCCCTTTCTGCTATCAGTTCTCCATCCCTGCTTAGACGTGTCTTTAGATGTTCAAGAAGCGGTTCTCCATCTACAAAATAATTCATTGTAACGGGTTTTGTTAAAATCAGCAGTCTGGGCTGATTCGGCTGGTATATCATAGACTATTAATAACAGCTTATTTTATAAACTTTTTAGTGGTGAATTTTCCTAATTTATTGGTTCTGCGACCCAAAAATGAGTAATGGCTCACCAGTAGTAAATATTTATAAAACTTTAGGGTAATCTTTAAACATGACTGAAAACATACCCGAGTCCAGAAATCCTCTGCCTCTGCAGCCACCGATAGTGCCGCTCGAAACCGCCTGCCAGTGGTTCCTGGGAGAAAAGAGGTTCTGCGACAAGATAAAGAAAGAAGTGAAATGCGACGGCAACGTCGGCAAGTGCCCGTTCTGAAAGTAGGACCGAGATAGCTTTCTCCGGGGCAGAAAAGCCTTTTTAAAAGGAGAATGGTGAATTATAAGTATGATTATAGGGATCGACATAGGCGGCTCGGCCACGCAGGGCGTGCTGCTGAAGAACGGAAAAATAACCGGCCACGTCTCGATACATGCGAGCGACGAGCTGGCAAGCGCCGCGGGATGCCTGGGAAAAATACTAAGCGACAGCAAAATCAGAGTGAACCAGATAAAATACGTCGCTGCCACAGGCGGCGGCTCTAGGAAGCTCGGCAGGACGCTGCTCGGCATACCCGTGAAAAAGGTCGGCGAGATAAAGGCAATGGGCCTCGGCGGCCTGACGCTCACGAAGAAAAAGAAGTGCCTCGTGGTCAGCATAGGCACGGGGACGGCGATGGTTTCCGTCACGGACAACGGCAAAGTAATCAGGCACGTCGGCGGGACGGGCGTCGGCGGCGGCACGCTGAAAGGGCTTTTCAAGCTGCTTCTTAACAAGGACGACATCAACAATCTCGAGCTGATCGCGAAGAACGGCGACCTGGACAAGATCAATCTCACGGTGAAGGATATCGTGGGCAGGGGCATAGGGAACCTTTCTGCAGGCGCGACTGCCGCGAATTTCGGCAAGCTGCGCGATGACACGGCAGCGAAGGACATAGCCCTCGGCCTTCTCACTATGGTCGGCGAGGTCGTGGGGACACTTTCGACGTTCGCGGCTAAAAATCACGGGCTCGAGAAGGAAATCGTCTTCATAGGCAAGGTCACTAAGAACAGGACGCTCATGAGAAACCTCGAGAGGACCGTCAAGACTTTCGGGGGCAAAGCTTATGTCCCGAAGAGGGCTGAGTTCGCGACGGCGATAGGCGCGGCGAAGGCGGTTTCTGAAGAGAGGGAATCGCTGCTCGAGAAGCTCAGGAAGCGCGTAAAAGTCAGCAGGAAAAGGAGCAGTAAAAGAAAAGGTAGGAAAAACGGCAGGAAAAGGAACGGTAAAAAGAGATGAAGATAAGCACTCATCTGTATTCTGATTTCGTGTGATATTCGCTTTTGAACTGGTACTCGCTTTTTATCGCGTAATCGCTTTCTATCGCTTCGGTTTCTGAGACGTTCACGCCTTTGCCGTATTCCTTTTTGATTTCTTCGACCTCTTCTTTAGAAATCTCAACCTCGAACTCAAACCATTCGGACGCAGGAGGCGTCCTGGCCTTTATGCTCGAGCTCGTGTGGAACCTCCATATCTCCTTAGCCGTGGCGGAATCAATGCAGTAAAAATTGCAGTCCCAAGAGCCGAAGTATATTTTGTTGCCCTTTATCGCAGGGGAGCTTATTATTTCTCCCTCGGTCTTGAATCTCCAGACTTCCCTCCCCGTCCGCAAGTCGAGGGCAAACAAATTCCCGTTTGATGAACCATAATTATATCTTACCGTCCTTTATCAGAGCGTCGGTAGAACCGTCCATGTAGGCATCGGTCCTGAACCTCCAGATCTCGTTGCCTTCCTTGTCTATACAATAAAAGTTCCCGTCGCTCGAAACGAAATACACCTTGCCTTCGTGAGGTCTCGGGGAAGCCAGAACCCAGCTCCCGGTCCTGAATCTCCACAACTCCTTACCAGCCTTCAGATCTATGGCATAAACATTCCCGTCCACGCAGCCGACGTATGCCACTTTTTCGTCAACCTGAAACGGAAGCGGGTTTGATATGTTCCCACCTAACCTCAGCCTCCATGCTTCGCTCCCGTCTTCCCTGTTTATAGCGTAGAAATAATCGTCATAGGAGCCAATGTAAACTAGGCCGTCCTTGATGAGGGGACAGGAGGCTATTTCCGCTCCGGCCTTGAATCTCCAGATTTCCTTTCCCGTTTGCGCATCAACGGCGTAAACATATGAGTCTCTGGAGCCGAAGTATACCACCCCCTCGGAAACGGAAGGTGATCCGTATACCTCCCCTCCTGTCTTGAACCTCCATACCTCTTTCCCTGTTTCCGCGTTCAGGCAGTAGAGATGACCGTCATATGAGCCGAAATAAACCTTATCGCCTACAACCGGAGATTTAAGATCGACAATGGTGCCGCCGGTCTTGAATCTCCAGACGCATTCCCCGTTCTCGCTGTCGAGGGCGTAGAAATAATAGTCGCCTGCACCGAACAGGACAAGGTTTTTATGAAAGACGGGCGACGAGCTTACGCTCCCGCTGTAAGTAATCTTCCAGAGAAGTGCGAATTTATTGCTTCTCTTCTTGACCGTACTGGAGCTCAACTCCATCTCGAAGTCCCTTTCGAACTCGAACATGGTTAGTAATTGAAAATTTTATTTATATTAGGAGTTTCTACTCATTTTTGCGCTAAAACCTAATATATACCTCGCGACAAAATAACAAAATAATTTTCGATGGATCGGTGGAAGTATGGAGAACAAGGAGACGAAATCCCGCCTGATGTCTGGAGCGCTGTTCGGCTTTTTCCAGACGCTGTTCATGGCCTTCGCGATGCTCATACCCACGATGTATTTCTCGTCGCTGAACATCTCGATAATCATGTTCGCCTTCCTGCTCTCGATAGGCGACGTGTTCTCGTTCATAGCCAAGCCTTTACTGGGCCATCTTACCGACAGGCACGGCGAGCGCGTATTCCTCCTCATCGGCGGGCTGGTGTTCATCGTTTGCCTTTTCATGATAGGCCAGACGACAGACATACTCCTCATAACCATTCTCAAGATAATCTCCGGCATAGCAAGCGCCCTCATGTTCGTCACGATATTCATCTACTCGCTGAGGTTCGTCAAGAATGAGCCGGACAATAAGGTCGGCATGTTCAACGGCCTGTCAAGCCTTGGCTGGATAATAGGCTTCCTGATACCGGGCTTTTTCATCGACAGGTTCGGGATTTCGTCCGCCTTCTATCTGCTGCTGGTCGCAGGACTTGTATGGGTTTTGCTGATTTACAGATTTGCCAATAAAAAAAGAAGCGGCGATGCGGCAAGGCCATCCTTCGCTTTCCTCAAGAAGACGTGGAAATACATAATATTCAAGACCATGGACCTAGCGATGTTCTCCGCGTTCGTGTTCTTCTTCGCGCGCTATGCGCTCAAGACCCTCGGCCTTTCCGGCAGTTTTGTGTCCCTCGTGGTAATCGCAGAATGCGTGCTTTTCTCGGCAACCAACCTCGTTGTGGGAAGGATATCAAACAAACGCATCAGGAAATACTGGCTTCCGCTGTGCATAATACTCCATCTGGCGGCTGCGACGCTAATGGTGTTCGGAAGCGCATTGCCCCACTACTTCATCGTCGCCATGCTTATAGGAACGGCCGGCGGTCTGATAGACATATGGACCTTCTCCAGGATAAGCGAGTCCTTCGCCGCAGAAGAGAAGGGCAAGGTGATAAGCACGCTAAGCTGGAACAACGATCTCGCGACCATCGTGGCCGCGCAGGTGCCGGTGATTTTCATTTCTGCAGGTCTGGGAACTTTCACAGCGCTCTACGTATTCCCGCTGGTTATGGTTGTAACACTGTTTCTGATCAAAATAAAGCACGGGGAACTAGGCTGACTACCTGTACTCGCTCTTCGTGTGGTATTCGGACTTCAAGGCGTATTCGCTCTTGAAGGAATATTCGCTTTTCATGTCAAGAGGGACGCCGACCGAGAGGTCGTATTTTTCCTCATCTGAATCTTTGGATTCTTCCTGCCTGACGGTTATCTCAGCGGAGATCTCCTCAGAAATCTTGTAAGAGGCGACTGTCTTCGTGCTGGTCAGAAAAGCCCATATTTTCTTCCCCGTTTTTGCGTCGAGTCTGTAAAGATGGCAATCGAGAGAACCGAATATCACGCTCTTCCTGTAAACTGTCACCGGAGACCAGACCTCGTGCATGGTCCTGAAACGCCAGATTTCCTCTCCTGTTTCAGAATCCAAGCAATAGAAATTGTGGTCTTTGGAACCGAAATATATTTTTCCTTCTATAATCACGGGTGTCGAGGAGCCTATCCTGTCTCCGGCGCGGAATCTCCATAATTCTTTGCCGGTTTCTGCATCAAGGCAATAAAAATTGTAATCCTGGCAGCCGAAATATAACTTTTTGTTCTCAACGAGCGGGACGCACGTGAAGCCGTATCCGGCCTTGAATCTCCATATCTCTTTGAGCGTGTCCAAGTTCAGGGCATACATGTTGCTGTCGAAAGAGCCGAAGTATATCATGTTTTTATCTATGGCGAATTCCTTCATGTTGACTATGTTGCCGGCCGTCTTGAATCTGTTTGTTTCTTTACCAGTTTTCCTGTCAAGCACGTAAAGAAAGCCGTCGTAGCCGCCGATGACAAGCTTGTCCTTGTAAGCTGTCGGCGTTGTGATTGCCATGTCGCCCGTTTTGAATCTCCAGATTTCCTTGCCGGTCTCAGCATTTACGGCATAAACATAGTTGTCCTTCGACCCGAAATAAACAACGCCGTCGTAACAGGTTGGCGGCGACCAGCACTTGTCGCCCGACTTGAAGCGCCATATTTCGCTGCCCGTTTTTTTGTCCAAGCAATAAAGGTAGTTGTCATACGAACTCAGGTAAAGCTTGTCACCATAAAATGCCGGGGCGTAATTGGGGACGCAATCGCCTGTCCTGAATTTCCATATCAGTTTTCCGGTTTCCACATCAATCGCGTATATGAAATAATCGCATGAACCAAAGTAAACTATTCCATCGTTTATACCGCAGCCCTCGACGCTCCCGCCATACTCGAATATCCAGTACCTGAACGAGAGGTCGCGCTTCTTGACGTTGAAATCCGAGAGTTCGATGTCGAAGTCCTTGTCGAAGTCCATGGTAAGAATTTGTAAGCGGGATTAAAATTATATTCGGGTGGTTATACCCAGCCTTTCCGCCTGAAGTAGAGAAGCATGATGATGGTCGCGGTTATCATCACTGTCCAAACCATGTAATAGCCGAAAGGCCAGTCGATTTCCGGCATGTAGTGGAAGTTCATGCCGTAGATGCCCACGATGAACGTGAGCGGGATGAATATCGTCGCGATTATGGTCAGCGTCTTCATTATCTCGTTCAGCTTGTTGGAGACCGTCGAGAGATACGCTTCGAAAATCGTCGTCATCATGTCGCGCTGGTCTTCTACGACTGAATACGCGCGCATGGTGTGGTCGTAGACGTCGCGGAAGTAGATGTGCGCCTTACTGGAGATGAACGGGAAGCCGGGGTGGGCGAGCCTGTTTATGATGTCCCTGTGCGGGCTCATGCTCTTCTTGAAGTCCCTT
Organism: Candidatus Aenigmatarchaeota archaeon; assembly: GCA_041489155.1. Taxonomy (GTDB): domain Archaea; phylum Aenigmatarchaeota; class Aenigmatarchaeia; order QMZP01; family QMZT01; genus JBGPQP01. The sequence continues at coordinate 30,654 of JBGPQP010000008.1, read as the reverse complement.
ATCTGCCTCTTCAGCGAGAGCATGGCCTTGAGCGACTTCTGTATTTTGCCGGTCAGTATGTCGCTTTCCATCCTCTCCATGTCGTCGTCCCAGTGGTCGAGCATGGGCAGGTATTCGTCGACTATGCTGTCAAGTATGTTGTGGAGTATGAAATCAGGTCCTTTTGAGAGAGGTTTCGGGTCCGCAGCGCATCTGTCGAACAGCGCCTTCACCAGTTCGGAGGGCTCGTTGGGAACCGTGACTATGTAATTTTTCCCCAGAAAAATGTCGACTTCCTGCATCCTAAGGGCATGCGTCTTGAAGTCGTAAATAATCCTGTGGAACACGATGAACACGTGGTCCTCGAACTCGTCTATCTTGGGCAGTTCCTGCCGCTTCCTGCAGTCGTCTATCTCCAGCGGGTGGAATTTGAACACGTCGATAAGGAACTTGTAGTCGTCCTCGACCGGCGTCTGGACATCGAGCCACAGGACATTTTTCGGCTTCTTCAGAAAGCTGCCAACTCTGGAAAGCTGCATGTGCTTTACGGGTTTCGCGCCGTTTTCCAGCGCGATAATTTTTATCATATTGATTTATTTGCGCGGATGCATAAAAAAACAAAATGCAACCCGCTTTTTCTACTCATTTTTGAGAAATTGCGCATAAAAACCGATAAGCATCGGCCATCAGATAAGTTTAAAAAACTTATAACCATAGCCTAAGCGTGAAGATGGAATCTGGTGCCCGGGGAGGCGCCAGGTTGACAGCGAAGACCTACGGGCTCGGTGCGTTCAGGAACGACACGTTGTATGACGTGCACCCAGAAGGAGAGCATTACAAGACCGGAGCTCTCGGAAAATCGCTGAAAAAATACCTCCGGGATGACTGGGAAAGAACCAAAGAAGATTGCCAGAAAATAAGGGAAAGGACAGGGACTGCTTCTAAGACAGTAAAAAACGCTATAAAGAAGGCGTACTACTGGACAGGGATATGGGCCCTGACGACAGCGGGATTTGCAGGTGGCCTCACATACACGTGTGTGAAATATAATGGAGACCACCTCGCTTGGATCAAGGATGCGCTGGCCGGTGGCGCGCTGGCATCGGTGTTTGAATTGTACAAGCACACGTCAAACAGATGGAAAAAACACAAGTACGATATAGAAAGGTTTGAGGCGCAGAAAAAAATTGAAGCACAGAAAATCGAAAACGCAGTGAAACTGAAAGAACTTAAAGACGAGTACTTCAGCTTCATGAAAAAGCTGATGCGCAGCAGCGACCTGAGCCTCGATGAGAAGATAAGCCTGAAGTATCACACGCTCCTCCTCGACGATTACACGAAGGAGCTGTTCGCGGACGGGGAGGGCACGACAGCCGAGCAGATAGGTCAACTGAGAGACAAAATGGAAGACAAGAGAACTTGTCTCGACAGGTACATAGAAAATAAAAAGGAGATGGAATGCAACCATGGAACCGTTCAACTGGAGACCGAAAAGGACACGCAAAAATATGAAAACCGCTATGAAGAGATGGTTGCACAGCTGTAAAGAGATGTCAAGGGATAACGTCAACTAGGCGCGGAAGTTCAATGGCGTATTGCTTAGTGCGTGCTACAAAACTTTGATTTCGCTGCAGAAACCGTATATTTCGAACGTGATCCCGTATTTCTGGAACGTGCCTTCGAAAATGATTTCGTCGCCTGCCTTCGCTTCCGACTTCCCGTACTTCGCCGAGCAGAAAAGCTTGATGCTCTCATCGCCGTCGGAAAGCATGAACTGCTGATAATTGTAGCCTTTCTCCGACGTGTATTCAGGCAGGACTTCCGTCACGCTGCCTTTGATGAAGACTTCCTCGCCGAGGAGCGCCGTCCTGAAAAGTTCTGAGACGGCGAAGGGCTTCTGCTCGGTGCTGACCGACATCGCAGTAAAACTGGAAAAACCTAATGCAGCGAAATCGAGAATAACTATAATAACAATCACCAGGATCCACTGCCTGCGCGATTCCATTTTAGAGTTTTCGCCCGCCGGGATAAGAAGCTATGTTTAAACATCATGGAGCTTGCAAGCGGCTGCAGAAATAAATAAGTGCGCAGCCAATAAGTATAATTGCTCAATCAGGGGTGGTATTATGAATTTGTTCGGCGCGAAAAGCAAAATGGTTTACATTTCGGTTTCCCGGGAAAATTTTGGTCACAGGTTCAAGGCAGCAAGCATGGCGAAGGACCGCGGCTTCCTTCCGGTTTACCCGAACATTGTCGCCGACCTTACAAAAACGGTAAAGGCCTCCGCCGAAGCCAGCGGGCCTTCCCGCGATGCGGAAAGACTCGACCAGATACGGAAAGCCGCTGAAATCTGGGTGATAGGCGAGATCGCCGGCGATGAGATGAAGGAAGACATAGACTTGGCGAAAAGATTCGGGAGAAAGATACGCTACTTCCGTCCCACGTCGCAGGGCGGGGAGCTGCTCGAAGTTTTCGACGCCAAAGAGTCCGAATGAGGCGCTTATCTGAAGTAATGATGGTTGAAATGGTTCTGGCCGTACGGCAGCCCTGAACGCTGCTGCGCAGGAAGGCTGCCGAACCCGCCCAGGTAATAAGGGTTATGGTTTTTGTCAAAAACATCCATTTCGTTTTTCCTTGAAAATTTCTCCGCCTCCTGGCCGCTGCCTCCGCAGCCTGATTCCCTTTCATTCGCCAGGCGCCATTCCACGACGTCGCCTTTCTTGAGCGGCTTCTTGTCGAGCGCTTCCTCCACTACCTGGCCGTTCAGCCAGGCCTCCCAGTAAGCGCTGTTCCTGCCGTCCTTCACGCCGTTGAGCGAGTCGAAATAAAAGGTTTTGAAAGCATCGTCGTATCTTGCCTTTGTCTCAAGATTGCCTGAGCGCGATTTTTCCATGGTGAGGCCGTAAACCGTCGCTCCCTCGTTCTCGTTCATGACGAAAATTCTCTGGTAGGTCAGCTGGTTGTTTATGAAGACGGGATTGTCGTACTCGATTTTCAGCATGGAAAGGTTCCCGTCTGCATACTGCCTTGAGCCGTGGTTTATGGTTTTCTGGAGCTCGAGGACGTAGGCGATGTTTTCGGTTATCTTCGCCGCGAGCATGTCGTAGAGCATTTCCCTTGCCGCTATGGTTTTCGCATGCCTTTGCGGCTCCTTTTTTTCCGCCGTCTCTCTGATGGAATCCACGCCCTGCTCGTGGAACTGGAGAAAAGCGGTTTTTTCGCCGGTCTTGTATTTTTTGTTCTCCTCATGGCCGGACTTGGTTTTGTTCTTGTATTCTTTGTTGTCAACCGAAAAGACCGAGTTGTATTCCTTCTTGCCCTTCTTCGTTTTCTTTTTGGCCTTCTTCCCGGTCTTGGAGAGTTTTGCAGGCTTGATAGCCTTTGAATATTTTTTAAGCGCAGCTGCTAGGCCGTCGCTTTCGTAAAGCTCTTTCATGCCTTCCAGCAGGCCCGAAAAATAAAGTTTCCCAACCATCTGGATAATTATTCCATCGGGGCGATAAATAGTTTTTCATCTTTCCGGGAAATAAGAATGAAAAATGAGGGAGGGGACAGTATTCGCCTCCCCTCCCTAATGGATTACTGGTCGCCTGCTTGCGCAGGCGTGTCGTGTCGGGTGTTGTTTCCCTGCGAAATCTATGAAGCTTGCGAAGGTTTTAGGCATACACCCTGATCCCGAATTCCTTCGAGAAGCTCTCGGCAACTGAGCGGGCTTCGCTCACTTCCTGCGGCTTCCCCATTATGTGCGGCGATTTGACTCCGGTTATTATTGTTATCACCTGGAGCTTGCCCTTGAATTCGGGAAGGACTCTCGCGCCCCACATGACCGTCGCTTCAGGGTTCATCTTCTTCGAAACGGTTTCGCCGATGACGTTTATCTCCTCGAGGGTCATGTCGTCTCCGCCTATCACCTGTATCAGCGCGCCTGTCGCGCCGTCATAGTCGACGTCAAGCAGCGGGTTCTTCATTGCCTGCTCAACGACTTCGTAAGCGCGGTTCTTCGTGTCCGAAACGCCGACGCCGATTGTTGCAACGCCTCCCGAGTGCATTATCGTCTTGACGTCCGCGTAGTCCAGGTTGACGAGCGAAGGCTGCGATATCGTCTCTGTTATGCCTTTTATCATCGTCGCTATAAGGCCATCCGCGACAGCGAACGCCTCTCCGAGCGGCTTGTTGCCTGCCAGCTGGACGAGTTTCTGGTTCTCTATCACGATTACCGTGTCGCACGCGTCCCTCAGGCGGATCAGGCCGTCCTCAGCCTTCCCTACCCTCGCGCCTTCCATCTTGAACGGCAGCGTTACTGCGGCGATGACTATCGATCCCAGCTCCTTTGCTATCTTTGCTATTGCCGGAGTAGCGCCGGTTCCCGTGCCTCCGCCGAGGCCGCACGTGACGAACAGGAGATCGCATCCTGTCAGCATCCTCTTTATGTCCTCCCTTGACTCTTCCGCGGCGCGTCTTCCTACTTCCGGATAGCCGCCAGCGCCAAGACCCCTAGTAAGGTCCTTTCCTAGAAGGATTTTCTTGTGCGCCTTTGTGACTGCAAGATGCCTAGCATCAGTGTTGGCAGCTATCGTCACAGCTCCCTGTATATCCATGTCCGTGAGCCTGGATATAGTGTTGCTTCCACCGCCACCACAGCCAAAAACCATAATCTTGGCCTGCGGTGCCTCAAATTCAGTCGTTGTATCTAATTCCATACGCCCTCACCCCTTTTTAAAGCCCCTAACGCCCTCTTTATCGAGCAGCGTGCCACATAGCTCTAAGTGCGCAATTAATAATTTATTTGAACCTATTTATATACTTTTCTATTGAACACCTAAGTTATATTTAAATAGGATAAATTTTTAACATCTTTACTATTATATATGAATTAATATAATCCTGTGAAACTGGCAAAAGTTGGGCTTTCAGAATTCTAACTGCCCAACTTTTCGCAGGCTGCGCCACGCGAGGAACTGATTACATGGGCAAAACAGCCTTGATTATGCCGTAAGAAACGAGCGCCTTTTCTATCAGGCTGATGGCAATCGCCGCCGTTATAAGTCCCATTATCCTTGTTATTATCTTGAGGCCGTTCTTGCCCAGCACGCCCTTTATCCTGCTGCTGCCGAGAAGGATCAGCAGGGAAACAGCCATTACTATGATTATGCCGGCAAGGGTGACCCAGAAGCCGTAAACGTGGGTGAAGAATATCGCGGACGTTATCGCTCCCGGCCCAGTGAGCAGCGGCGTGCCTATGGGAACGACTGCCGCGCTCGCATCGACGTCCACGCTTCTTGACTTGGGCAGCTCGCCCATCAGGAATTCGAAGGACAGGAAAAGCAGGAGCAGGCCGCCGGCCACCATGAAAGCCGAAATCGAGATGTTCAGGTATGTCAGTAGCGCCATGCCCGCTGCGGCAAAGACTACGAGAAGCACAAAGGCTGCAAGCGTTATCTCCATCGCCGCTTTCTTCTGCTTCCTCTTGTCCGAGCCGCCGAAGAACGATATGAAGACGGGCACGGCTGCGATCGGGTCGACGATCGCGAAGAGCGAAATCGCGACTATGAAAATCTCGTTGACCATATAGATAATTCGCCGAAGCTGTTAATTAATTTTTTAAAGCAGGAAAGGGAAGTTTGTGTTATGAAAAAGAAATGCAAAGCCGCCTGTTTCGGCGGGACCTTCGACATCCCTCTTCACAGGGGCCACGAGGCGCTGATAAGGAAGGCTTTTCAGGAAGCGAAGTTCTGCTACATCGGCCTGACGAGCGACGATTATGTCCTGAGGAAGAGGAAGGAAGGCGTGAAGCCCTTCGGGGAGAGGAAGGCGAACCTTGTGAAATTCCTCGTTTCCATGAAAGTCGGTAAAAGCCGCTACCACATCTCGCCGCTGGACAATTTTTTCTCGCCCGAGGTGCTTGACCCGAAGAAGGGGATAGAGGCAATCGTTGTCAGCGAGGACACGCTTCCCGGCGCGAGGGGCATAAATCTCATCCGCGAGGACTACGACCTGAAGCCGCTGGAGATAATACAGATAGAAACTGTGATGGCGAAGGACGGCTGGCCGATTTCATCCACGAGGATACGAGCGAGAGAGATAGACAGGGAAGGCAAAAAGCTGCGCAAATAGCCTTAAGGGAAAGGGTCCTCTTTTAAAATTTTTCCCCAATTTTAAACCATGGAAGACTGCTTCAACCTGTGGACTCGCGCATGCACGGGCGGCACGTACGGTCCGCTGCATGAAGGCCATAAAAAAGTTTTTAGGTACGCTTTCCTTTTGGCGAAAAACCTTGCAATAAGGCTTACGACAGACGAGTATCTGAGCGAAATTTCAAAAAAGAATCTCAAGGAGCTGATACCGCCCTACAAAGAGAGATTTGAAACGCTGTGCGAATATCTTAATCAGCTTTACAGGGGCAGGTTTGAAATACTGCCGCTTGACACCAAGGAAGATTGCACAAAATGCGTATACGGAAACAAAACCATGGCAATGATAGTGGGCGGGGATTCCCTGGTCAAGGCGCACAAAATCAATCTCAGAAGAAGGGAAAGCGGCTTGCTCGAGGTTGATATATTAGGCGTTCCTGCTGAACTATCGGAATTAGGAGAAAGGATTTCGTCCACTGACATAAGAAAGGGTAAGATAAACAGAGAAGGCAGACTTATAATTCCCTGATTCTTTTTTCGCCTTTTATCTCACTTATGTAATCGTATATCGTGTAAGGCACGAGATTCTTCCAGCGTTTGCCGTGCATGATGCGCCTGCGTATCTCGCGGCCGCAGTTCTTGTAGCGCTCGTACAGGTTGTGCTTCTGCACGGTTATGCCCGCAAGCCTGAGGCAGCGCGCCGTCCATGAGTTCCTCGTGTATGCGGCGCTGAAATCCCCGAGGGCTTTTATCAGCTGCGCCCATTTCCTGTCGTTGTTCACGTCGGCGATTTTCCTTACTTCGTAATTTTTGATGCATTCGCCCGAGAGTGCGAGGTGGACCATCATCTCCCGCTCTTCGAATGAGAACGGGTTTTTGGCGTCGGGCTTTTTCGGCCCGGAGATGACGATAGTCACCCATTCGTTTTTCTTCAGCAGTTCTTTTATCGCCTTAAGATGGCCGTTGTGGAACGGCTGGAACCTGCCCACGAAAAGCGCTTTCTTCATACTGCCACCTTTTTGCTTTTTGCCACCGCTTCCTTTACAAGTTTTTTCATGCCCCTGATTTTCTTTTCCTCTTTGAGCAGGCTCTCATTTCTCGCCTTCGTCGCCGGCTTGCGAGGCACGAATTTGCACGGCTTCGCGGCTTTTATCGAAAGCTCGTAAGTCCCGATTTTTTTGGCGAGGGTTATGATCTCTTCTTTGTCCATCGTAAGGAGCGGGCGCAAAAGAGGGAGGGAGACAGCATCGTTATTGGCGAGGAGGTTATCTAGCGTCTGGGATGCGACCTGCGCGAGATTCTCGCCGGTGACGAGCGCCTTCACCTTGATTTCGCTGGCCAGCGCTTCTGCCGTCCTGTACATGAGGCGCTTACAGAGGACGCAGGTCATGCGCGTTTCGCATCCGCTAGCGATGGTTTCCTGGATTTTGGTGAAAGGTATCATATGTAAATATAAGGGGACAGGCGAATACTCCCTGAGCTTCCTGGCGATGCTTTCGACCTTGTTCTCGTCGTCCTCGAAGGAAGCGAAATGCACTAACTCGACGGCGCAGCCGCGTTTCATCATGAGCCAGCTCGCCACGGGCGAGTCTATACCTCCGGACACGAGCGAGAGCACGCGGCCAGTCACGCCGCAGGGCAGGCCGCCGGCACCGCGGATTTTTTCCGAATATACGTAAGCGAAATCTTTGCGCATCTCGATGAATATGGTGACGTCGGGATTGGAAAGATTCACTTTCCTCTTTATCTTCGCTCCCATCTCGTTCTCGATGTCCTTGCTGGTGAAGGGCAGAGTCTTGTCGCTCCTGCTCGCGCGTATGGCGAAGGTTTGTTTTTTCCTGATCGTTTTCGCGAGTTCTAGAACGGCCTTTTCAATCGCCTTCTTTTTATTCGTCGTTTCATGTGCTTCCGCGAACCATGAGACACCGAAAACTTTCGTTAGCACGCCCTTCGCTTTTGCATGCGTGCATTCCAGAAGCAGCATATCCCTAGTTTTCTCGAGCCTGAAGTCCCTGACTCCCGCGAATTTCAGCTGGCTTCTCACGTTGTCGGCGAGCGTCCTCAAAAAGCGCCTGCGCACCGGCTCGGACTTGAGCCAGAGCTCGCCGTACTTTATGATGGTCTTCGTCTGTATTTCAGGACGTCCTTGCCGCATACGTCGCAGTCCTCCCATGGCTTTATCGCGAGCAGCTCGAAATGGGGCTTCGCCAGTTTCATCCTGAAGAGCTTGCCGTAATCTGGCTCTGCCATTCCCGTAAGAATTTTTATGGTCTCCATGGCCTGCCACGAGGCAATAGTCGCAACCGCAGGCCCGAGGATTCCTGCCTCGCTCGCCTTCTCGGTCTTCTTTGGTTTGCCCTCATAAAGGCAGGAAAGACACGGTCTGCCGCCGGCGGCGAAAGCCGCCGAAAAGCCCTCGTCGCGTATGACCGCGCCGTAGACCCACGGTATTTTGTTTTTTGTACAGAACTTGTTCACCGCGTAACGCGACTCGATGTTGTCCGTGCAGTCGACGACCACGTCGAAGCCCGCGAGGAACTTCTCCGCGTTGTAATCATTAAGCACCGCAGAAGCGTAAACGAGCCTGCCCTCCGGATTTATGCCGGCGAGCTTCTCGGCCAGGACGAAGGCCTTTGCCTTGCCTATGTCCTCCCTCCTGAAAACTGCAGTACGCGGGATATTGGACATCTCGACCAGGTCGCGGTCGATTATGCGGACGACGCCGACGCCAGCGCGCACCAGCATATCGCTTACATGCGAGCCCAGGCCTCCCGCTCCGACAACGACGACCTTCGCCTTCGAAAGCTTCACCTGGTTTTCCTCGCCAATGAAAGGCATCTGCCTTGAGAAAAGCTCAAAGCTCCCTGTGTCCATATAACGTATTTGTCCTTTCGGCATTAAAATACAATTCGCATATTATTGTTATCGCAGGGGATTTGCCATGGCAGGAGACGCTATAAGGGAAACCGCGGACGGCGTTCTGATGGAAGTCAGAGTCAGGCCGAACGCTAGGCGTTTTGCCCTTTCGCGCAAGGACGGGCAGCTTGTTCTTGAAGTCACATCTCCGCCGCAGGAAGGCAAGGCCAATATGGAAATAGTTAAAGGCCTGAGAAGGCTCTTCGGAAAGGATGTTGAGATCGTGAGCGGCTTAAAAAGCAAGAGCAAAATGATTTTAGTAAGGAATACTGACAAGGAAGAAATAGAAACGAAAATAAGGATTAATAACCAGTAAAACAATAATTAGAAATTATGGATTTCATTACGCTTCTGCTGGATTTCCTGATTCATCTTGACCAGCACCTGGGCGCGCTCATACAGGCCTACGGCTTGTGGGTGTACGCGATACTCTTTCTGATAATATTCCTTGAGACGGGTCTCGTCGTGACGCCGTTCCTGCCGGGCGACTCGCTGCTGTTCGCGGCAGGTACGTTCGCCGCGCTGGGCGCGCTCGACCTGCTCACGCTCTTCATTCTGCTTGCCGTCGCAGCGGTCGCGGGCGATGCGCTGAACTACTGGATAGGCTACCACATGGGGCCGAAAGTCTTCAAAGGCACGAGGTTCTTCAAGAAAGAGTATCTCGACCGCGCCGAGCGCTTCTACGAGAGGCACGGGAGGAAGACGATATTCATCGCCAGGTTCCTGCCCATAATAAGGACCTTTGCTCCCTTCGTCGCGGGCATGGGCAAGATGAGATACAGAAGCTTCGCAGTCTACAACGTGCTGGGCGGCCTAACGTGGGTGGCGCTCTTTCTGTTCGGAGGCTTCTTCTTCGGCAACATCCCTGTGGTGAGGGAGAACTTCGCCCTTGTGATAATCGGCATAATAATCGCTTCATTCGTGCCGCCGGCGATAGAATACGTGAGGCACAAAAGAAAACACAATAAAAAATAAGCACGTAAAGCCCCTGAAAACCTTTTAAAACACTGTGCCTCAATTATACAGTTATAAAGAACTCGGAAAGGCCCGCAGCATGGGTCGTACTGAGGAGGTTGGTTTGAATGTACAAAATCGTTGTAGCAGATCCGAAGACGAAAAGGACGTACCAGAAAGAAGTCGCTGAGAAGGAATCAGGCCTTACGGGAAGGAAGATCGGAGAAAAGATTAAAGGCGATTTCCTGGGGCTGCCGGGTTTCGAAATGCAGATAACGGGCGGCTCGGACAAGCAGGGCTTCCCCATGAGGCAGGACATGCCCGGCTTCGGAAGGCGCAAGGTCCTTCTCACCAGAGGAACGGGTTTCCATGCGCTGAGAAGAGGCGAGAGGCGCAGGAAGCTTGTGAGAGGCAACACCATCTCCGACGAAATCGTGCAGGTCAACATGAAAGTCGCTGTGTACGGCAAGGATTCGCTCGCAAAGCTCTTCGGCAAAGAGGAAGCGAAACATGAGGAAAAGAAAGCGGAAGAACACAAGAAGGAAGAGGCGAAGGCAGAGCACAAGGCCGAGCACGCTGAAAAGACGCATGAAGAAGCGAAACATGAAGGCCACAAGGAAGAGCACAAAGAAGCAAAGCACGAGGAGCACAAGCCTGAACATGCCGAAGCGAAACACGAGCACAAGAAAGAGTGAATGAATCCCTATTAGTTTTTTATTTCTCTTTCCTTATTCTTCTTTATGAATAAGTTTGTTTTGGCAGCGTTTTTGTTTTTTGTATTTTCGCTGGGTTTTTTCAGCTATGAAACTCAAGCCCTCGAGATATCAGAGTACAACATAACCTTTTCCATCGCCGCTGACGCGAGCGTGAAAGAGGACATAGCGATTAGGTTCGCCGCGCCGCTGATAGCCAGCGAGCTGAACTACATAGTCCTCGGCGAGATAAGCGACCTGACCATTTCCAACGGCTTGCAGAGCATCGACTACACGCTGGAGAAAACAGGCAATGAGTACAACGTAAAATTCTCCGCGCCAGAGGGAACCGAAAAGCTGATCATTAGTTTCATTGCGAGGGACCTGGTCTTCGCGAAAGACAACGTCTACAGCTTCTTCACCGACCTTAAACCGCCTGCATCGAAAACGGTCAACATAGCCGCCTTCCTGCCGAAAGGCTTCGCCATCTACAGGAACGTCGTTTACCCTGAAGACTACCAGCTGCTGAGCGACGGCGAGAGAATTTACCTGAAATGGGAATTCGGGAACCCGGAAGAGCTCATGATATCATTCAAGTTCCAGAACACGCACAGCGATTACTCGCTGCTCATAATGGCCATTATGGGCTTCGCTTTGATAGTGATAGTCGCCTATCTTGTGGCGCATTACAGGAAGAAAATGAAATGCGAGTTCGAGCGCGGCTTCTCCGAGGACGAGCGCAAGGTCCTGTTCATCCTTTCCAGGGAGAAGCGGACAATGCAGAACAAGATCGAGAAGGAGCTTCGCTTCTCCCGCGCCAAGATGACCAGGCTGGTGAAAAAGCTGGAAGCGAAAGGCCTTGTCGAGAAGGAGCGCGTCGGCAGGACGAACCGCCTCTTCTACAAAAAATAATTGTTGCAGATTGTTTCACGAAGTTTTCTAATAGGTGAAACGATAGAGTATTAACTAGTCAGATATTCAAACTTGAATATAAACAGGAGGTTGATGAAATGAAAAAGCTACTGGCAATGGCAATCGCCTTGTTGGTAATAGGAGTTGCAGCGGTTTCAGCGACTTCAGCCATAGCGGACGATACAGCGGGCCTCGGAGCCCAGATGCAGGTGCGCGCAAAAATCCACACAATGGGCGCCATGGGAGCAGGCCTGGCGATATCGCAAGCGAATCCGATGGACTTCGAGCTGCTCAAGATAGGCATAGCCGGAGTCGACATATTGATTTCGGAAGAAGTGGAAAACATCAAAGTGGGCATACTTTACTTCGGCGAAACCAGATACAAGCTCAAGGACATAGTGATAGGCAACGGCACGGCGTCGGCAACGATATACGATGCCAACAGCACTAACGTGGGTTCCATATCCCTGACTTCGTATCCAAAGGGGGACAGGGAGATATGGGCAGGCACGCTCACGCTTAACGGAGCCAGCTACAATGCATACATAATCCAGGCCCCCAGAGTGTGGAAGCCTGTAGAGAAGGCAGAGAAGGTAAAGGACTACTGTGAAAATAACCCAGAGAAATGCAAGGCCGTGATGAAGGCCGTGGGACAGATATACTGCGACCCGACAACAGACGGCAACTGCAGAGACAAGCTAAAGAGCTTCTGCGAGCAGTATCCGAACGACAGCAGGTGCAAAGCGCTTAAGCTGGCATACTGCAAACTGAATCTAGATGACGCAAACTGCAGGGCTGATCTGATAAATACCTGCAAGGAAAACAACACGGCAGATGCCTGCGAGAATCTGGCCAACATGTATCAGGAAAGATGGGAAAAGGTAAATGCGACCATGAACAAAGCGCCTTCCTGGGTCAAGGTGGTCAGAGACAGAATCAGGGACAGGCTTCTGAACCCGCCTTTAACAAATGATTCCGGCAACGATGGACCTGGCGCAGGAGGCCAATAAGGTGATGGTATGAAAACTATATTGGCTCTTGTATTCGTAGTCCTGATAACAGCGGTATTCATCAGCGGCTGCGTCCAGCAGGCAGCGACAGGCGGAGGCCAGCAATTCACAGCAGCTGAAAAGGAACAGCAGGCGTACAACACGGTGGAGCAGGAAATGGAGCAGACGCTTGGGAACATGACGCTGGATAATATAGAGAACGAACTCCTTACGCAGGGATGAGGCAAAACATCCCTCTTTTTCTTTATTTTTATTTCTCGCAGGCACAGAAAGAAAATTAACTATTTTAAGGTGAGAAAAATAAAAATATATAAACCCAAATTCCCATTAATAAACATATTTATTGCTGTTTACTGAAATAGAAAGATTGCAATTTCCATATAAAATCGGAGGTGCCAATATGGCAGGAGATTGGGCAGCAATCGCTGCAGCAGCGACGATAAGCGTGAGCGCAGTGGCGACGGCATGGGCTGAGAAGGAAATAGGTACGTCAGCTATCGGTGCAATGGCCGAGAAGGAAGGTCTCTTCGCGCAGGGTCTTATCCTGACGGTCATACCAGAGACCATAATCATTTTCGGTCTGGTCGTGGCGCTGCAGATAGTCGGCATGGGAGGTTAAAGCCAAAACGCATCGCAGCGACTTCGAACGGCTGCTAGATCCGAGGGGAAAGCCCTCGCTTTTTCTTATTTCATCCCTATTCGCCGGCCTGGGTTCAATATCAGGTTTTAAAATTTAACTTCAAGGGATAAACATGAAGGTAGCGCTCACCAGCTCCATCGAAGCGCTGATGAATCTCTCGCTGAGGATTTATCTGAAGGAGGGGTTTGCCGGCGTGGGAGTAGCCGACAGATCGCTGAGGGACGGCACATACTACGTGACGCAGGCGATTAACGCGGAGCTCAGGAACACCGATTACCAAGACATGATGAAAGGCGCCGCCAAATGGAGCAAAGCCCTGCGGTTTATCAGGGAGAACAAGGAATGCGGCACGGTTTTGCCGTGGTTCGTAAGGAACAATGGCAGTCTAAACGACGGAGAATTAGCTGGCTGGTTCAGGCAGTTCGAAGAAGTCGCAGGGGACGGGGCAAGCCTGCTGACGCTTCCAAGGCTCGATTCGACCATGCTCTACATGCCCAAAATCGGAATAGAACAAATTGACATCGCTGAAAGCCTGCCTGTTGATTTGATTCGTGATTTTTCAAACGAGTTCATGAGGCTGTACTTGGAGCTTCCGGAACAGGCGGCGGCCCCGAAGGCGCATGGAAGCCGTGATGTCCTACATTAATGTAACTATTTATAAGTAACTAAAAACATAAAGCTTTATAAGACATGAAAATACATTATTATTGTGAAGTTATGAGCCCGAATTACAGAAATACGTCATTGTACAGGCCCCTTGAAATCGGGGGTGTGAAGCTTTTTGTAGAAATACCCACGTCCAACGTATTCATGAATGGTCAGTCTACAGCTTTGTCAGAAGCTAATTTAAGAGATATGCTCAAAAAAATTAAACCAGAGATTAAATCTTCAGAGTATGAAGGCAAGAAATTAATGCTGGTGCAAATACCCACCGAGGATGCATTGGGAACAGTTAGATCTCATTATTTGTTCCAGTCTGATGAAGGATTTCCACTAAAATATGTCGATCTTAACAGAGAACGTGGACTTAAAATTATAAGCAATGCTAAATTTTAATAAAAATTGTAATTTTATTTTTACCTTCTCAGCGGCACGAAGGCGCAGCCGCCCAAAGCCGCTTTTTCGAGGCCTTTTCTGGTCTTTTTGATACGCGTCAGCTCCTGGAAGAAGCCCTCGCCTACCGGAGCGAGCAGGATGCCGTCGGTCTTGAGCTGCTTCAGCCACGCATCGAAGATTTCCGGCGTGGCGCATGTGACGATGACCTTGTCGTAAGGCTTCGCTACCTCATAGCCTTTGCTGCCGTCGCCGGCGATGACCTCGACATTCGTTATTTTCGCTTTTTCAAGGTTCTGCCTCGCGAAGTCGGCTAGGTTCTCGTCTATCTCTATGGTGTAAATCTTTTTTACGAGCTTCGAAAGGATCGCGGCCTGGTAGCCTGAGCCGGCGCCGATTTCCAGGACTTTATCGCTCGCCTTCGGCTCCAAAAGCTCTGTCATGCACGCGACCATGTGCGGCGCGGAGATGGTCTGGCCGCCGGGGATGGGCATGGGATAATCGGCGTAGGCGAAGCCCCTTTCGCCTTCGCCCACGAAAAAATGCCGCGACGTCTGGAGGAAGACCCTGATTATTTTCTCGGTCTTCAGGTAGCCGTTCGCTATCAAAGCCGTAACCATGTGCTCGCGTTTTTCAGCGAAATCAAGCGCTTCAGCCGGTTCTATCATGCTTCTTAATTTGGAGGTGTAATTTAAAAAACGGCCCCACAATATTAAAGAGGAGCAAAAATGGGATTCTACGAATATCACGTCCATCCGGAAGTCGACTTGGAAGGCATGCTCAGGACGCTGGAAAAGCTCGAATGGAGCGGCGCATGCTTCGTGTGCAAGTCGCTCGAGGACATAGAGAGGCTGAAGAAAACGCTGGAAGCGTTCAAAACATCGCGCCTGGACGTTTCTTTTGGCTTAAAAATCGAAGTACACCAGCCCGAAAACATCCCCGGAATCGCCAAAAAAGCCAGGAAAATGGCCGAGCTTATTCTGGTCCACGGCGGCTCGCTCGAAGTCAACAGGAAGGCCTGCGAGACGCCTGAAGTCGATATCCTGGCGCACCCGGAGCTGGGAAGGAACGATTCGGGCCTGGATTACACGATGGCGAAGCTGGCGAAGGAAAACCGCGTCGCTGTCGAGTTCAACTTCCGCAATATACTTTTTTCCTACAAGAAATCGAGATCCGAGACGCTTTCACGCCTGCTCGAGAACGCGAACCTGGTCAGGAAGGCGAAGGCGCCTTTCGTCATAACCTCAGGCGCGGTCGAGCCCTACGACCTGCGCTCGCCTTCCGAGCTCATAGCCTTCGGCAGGACGCTGGGCCTGAACCAGAAACACATGAAAGCGTCATTCTCGGAAAAAATGCTGAAGGAGAACAGGAAAAGGCTCGGCAGCAAATGGGTGATGCCGGGCGTGGAGATAGAGTAAAAACTGGAATTGAAATAAAAGTTAAATGAAGAAAAACTTATTTCTTTTTCTTCTTCCTGGTCATGAGAAGCACAAGAAGCGCTATCAGCAGCAGGATAATCAGGCCGAGGAATGGCAGTCCCGAAGCGCCGAATAACATGCCTATGAGGCCGGTGCCGCTCTGCGTTCCCACGGCCGCGCCAGTGCCTGCTCCGCAGACTCCGCAGTCTTCAGGGCACGTGTCGCAGCTCTCGCCATCGTCGCATACGTCGTTGCCGCACAGCGCCCCGCCAAGAGGCTGTGCAGTCGAGCCGCCGCCGCTTGTCGACGTGCATGTCTGGCTCTCAGCTGGCTTGTCATTTGTCGTGCCGCATGCGTTCGCATCGGTGCATGTTCTTGTCTGAACGCCTTCGGATGAACAGCTACCCCATTCGCCGCAGCTCCAGCTCTCGGTGCATGGCACGCAGTTGCAGCTCGCGTTGCAAACATAAGTCGCCTGACAGTCTGAATCCTTTTCGCACTGCTCTCCTCTCGATGTCTGGACTGCGCCGTCGCCGCAGTAAGCTGTGGATCCGCCGCCTCCGCCGCAGCTTTTGGAGATGCCGTCGCAGTTGTCGTCTTTCCCATTGCCGCATATCTCGTTAGCACCAGGGTTGATATCATCATCGTTATCATCACAGTCGTCGCCTGCAGGCGTGAGCCTGCAGCTATTGCCAACTGAACATCCAGACGTATCTGTGCTTATGTAACCGTCGTTATCCATGTCGCAATAATATGAGCCCTCATCAATCCCTCCGACGCAGTTGTCGTCTATTCCGTTGCAGATCTCGGTCGCGCCGGGATGGATCGCTGCGTCATTGTCGTTGCAGTCGTCTTTGACGCTGTAGCCGTCACCATCAGCATCAGTCACGGTTAGATCCAAGTTATTATCATCAAGAGCAGTAATATTTTGGGGACCTTCATTAACTAACATTCCATTGACTTTGAAAACAATATGATCACCTTCGCTAACATTTACGACATGCAAAAGGTAATAACCACCACTACAAGTTGTAGTATCGACAAGATTTCCCGTTTCAACATGATATACGTCTACCACTGTTCCATCCTGAGCTAAAACAGTATTTATATGAACAGTTCCCCACCAATCACTAACCAAAAAAGCTAAAGCGCTGGCAGAAAATAAAGAAATAATGGATACAACAATGATTCCAATCAAAGCGAAATTATTTTTCATATTTTACCTTACTTTTTATATGTAATCTATCTTTATAAATCTTTGGGGTATTTTTTCCTCCTCATAAGTAAATAAAGAGGAGGAATTTAAAGATTAAGATATCCAGTAGCACTCGCATGTCGAAGTGTCGCAGTATCCTTCATCAGCGCAATCCTCATCGACAGCGCATTCTGCACCGCATTCGTCGAAGACGCACTGCGGGTCTCCCCAGTTGTCATCCTGGCAACCGCAGTATTCATCACAGTAACCGTATGCATCCCTGTACTGGGTTTTGTAGGAGTCGGGGTAGCATCTCTCTGTTGCCTGGCTGCAGTACGCATTGTTTTCGGTATCAGGAAGTTCGCACTGCTCTTCGCCGTTAACTTCCTCATCGCCGCAGTAGTTGCATTCCTCTTCGCACTGAAGGCCGAGTCTTACCGGCTCGGTCAGCTTGATGTAGTATGGGTTGCTCAAGATGTCACTGAAGTCTTTAAGGTCATTTATTGGTCTTCCTGGCTTGTACGAAAGCCAGTCGGTTCCATTGTAATAGTAGATTTTCTCATAGTTTCCTTCCAGCGAACTCAGCACATCCTCTGTCGCGTACGGCGTCTCGCCGCAGTTGAAGTTGATGTCGTCCAGGATCAGCTGTGGCAGGAAGAACGTGTTCCATCCCGCCTTCATGTCTGTGCTGTAGCAGTAATCGCCCGCTGTGTTCACGTAGAAGACAATTGTCTTCGAGTGCTCCATGACGTTGCCGTACATGTCTTCGCACTGTACGTGGTAGACGTGAAGACCGTCCGCAAGCGGTGTTCCAGGAGGCATGCCTAGGTCTGCCCAATGCTCTATGCTGTCCGAGGTGTACATCACTATCATCTGATTCCACTCGTCAACATCGCTGTAGTAGCACTCCGCCGCTTCACTGGTGTTCACCCTGAGTGTGACCTGGTTGTAGTCTATCACACCGCTCGGGGTAGAGTAGATTATTAAAGGTGGTGCCGTGTCTGCCGGCGCGCCATTCGTGTTGTCCGAAGCGTGGTTTCCTGCCTTGTCGTAGACCGTGAGTTCGACATACGTCCCTCCGAGCACCATGCACCATCCCTGCGGGAAGCAGGTGACGAAGCTCGTATCAGCGTCGCTGACTACCACGCTGTCTATGCCTGAGCTCGGGCTAGCATCGTTTACAGAGTATGTGAACGTCCACATACCCATGAAGCCTGTTGGACCGTTCACTTCTATCGTTGGTGCTACCGTGTCGACAGTAACTGTTATCTTGTTGGAGGTCATGCTCCATCCTGCCTTGTCCGTGGAGACCACATAGTATTCATAGGTCCCGTCGTCCATGCCGCTGAGTGCCTTGCTCGTGTCCAAGCCGGTGTATATGCTTACGCCGTTCTCGTAAAGCTTGTAGTTATCCAAGTTCGCGTCGGTTCCGCCGGTCCATACGATGTTGTAGATTGCATTGGTGTCGTAGTACAGGGGCTTGCTGCCCTTTTCCGTGCTGCCTGCAAACACATCGATGTCCGTCGGCTTTGTCTTGTCAACTATTACTGATGCATAGCTTGACCAGGCGCTCTCGTGGCCCGCCTTGTCGACGGCTTTCACCCTGGCGGTGTGCGAGCCTTCGTAAAGGTCGCTTATGGTGAACAGGGTTCCAAGGACCTTGGTCTGGGACACTACAGGGCTGCCGACCTCTATCAGATAATAGTCTATGCCGGAACCTGTGTCAGTCGAGTCTGTCCATTTCCATGTCACCACGCCGTCGGTGTCGTAGCCGTTTGTTGTCGGGTATATGCTGATTACCGGAGCGCTTGGCGCGTTGTTGTCAATGATGAACGGCACGCTCGCCGATGTCGTTGTCTGACCAAGCTTGTCAGTCGCAACTGCATATGCGCTGTGCTGTCCATCAGACAATGTCACGCTGTTGAAGCTGCATTGCCATGTCCCGCCAACTAATGTTGCAACGCAATTGAATGACGGGACGCTGTTGACGTATATATCGACGCCTGTCACGCCGCTCACATAGTCCGTGGCGAGCGCTTTAAGCGTTATCGTGCCCTGCACTATCTTGTCCTTGACCGGGTCGACCATGTACACGCCTTCCGGCGCGCCGTTGTCGACTATCACAATCACGACATCCGAATAGCCTGTGTTGTCGGCAAGGTCCGTCGCCTTCGCGACTATGCCGTATGCCATGCCGTCCGTCGCCGTGGCCGTGTCCCAGTCGTAGCAGTATGTGGATGGGTTGCAATACCAGGTGTCATGCCATGTTTGCCCGTTGTCCGTTGAAATCTTTATCTTGCTCGCATCCAGATTAGCATCGCTCACCTGTGCAGTAACCTCTATCGTGCCCTTGACAAACTGGTTCTGTGATGGAATGATTATATCCAAAACAGGCTTGGTTGTGTCAACGTTCACGTTTATCGAGGCGCTTCCAAGGTTGCCTGCGTTGTCGGCTATCTCGACCTTGAGAGCCTGCGTTCCCTGCGGGAAGTCGTTGTCCTCGGGTATCATTACAGTCCCGAAGCACTTCCTCGCACCATTGTCGTACGGAACCGTTCCCATCGAAACGCCGCCAAGCGTTATGTAGCATGGCGTTCCGCTCGTTATCGTGGACGTTATCTGGCCATCCTCGGAGTCGCTCACGTCGGCGCTTACAAATACCTGTTCACCGCCGAACAGCGAATTCTCGGAAGGCGCAGTTATCGTCACGACAGGAGCGTGGTTGTCTATTCCGATCTTCGGAAGGTTCCAGTTTACAATAATATCCTGAACCACATCGTCAATGCACTTGGGCGCGCACATGTCATACACGTCGCATCCGCACCTGTCAAGTATGGCTCTAAATATCTCAGTAAGGCTGCCTGCCTCGTTCCCCAGATTATCCTTGGCCATGACCACAAGTATGACTATGCCGTCAGGTATTCCGCTTTCCTCGGGGATTGTTCCGTAGCCCTGGCATTCCTTCGCTGCCGCGTTGTACATGAATGTTCCCGTTGTCTCAAGAGGAACTATCTTCGGTTCTGGCAGTATGTCCAGAAGGTATGCCTCGCACTGAGTTCCGTCAGCGATGCCGACAGCGCACTCAGTTCCAAGTCCGTAGCAATCTCCCTCGCACGGTCCGGACTTGTTGTCTAGGTCTTCTGCAATCGAGACTATCGGTATGTCCTCGCCGTCGGAATACCAGCCATCAACCGGCTTAAGTATCAGTATGTGCGGAGGAGTGTTGTCTACCTTGTGCTGCTGCACATGCTCTGTTTCCACGTTTCCAAGAGCATCCACCGCGTGCCATCTAAGCTCGTGAAGGCACTCGCCGCTAAGGTAGATGGTTGTGTTCAGGTTGCAGTTTCCGTCAGTGCTGACCTGTCCGCTGTACACCGGATCGCCTTCGAAGTTTCCGTCGCAGTCATTGTCCCAGTGGTCTTCGTAATAAAGCGTCGCTGGTCCAGCTGCGCACGGGTATTGTCCGTCGACAGTCGTCAGTGTTATCGGCGTCTGTGACGTTACCCAATATCCACCCTGCCACTGCGGCTGTCCGATGGTCTTGGTCGTGACAGGCGGGGTCGTGTCTACTCTCTCTACCTGGGTGTAAGTCGTTTCCCTGTTGCCAAGGGCGTCCTCGCAATACCATTCGAGAGTGTGCTTTGAATCTTCATTATATTGTATAGGACCGGTGTATTCTGTCCAGTCCTGGTGCAGCACGTCGTCAACGAAGTATCTGTAGTATATCGTGACGTTGTCCACCGGGTGCGGTTCCTGGTCTGTGCAGCTAAGGATTATCTTTGTGTTCTTGTTTATGTAGTAGTCGCAGCTGCTCTGGTTCGCGCACGCTAGCTGGCTGCACGGGACATGCAGGCCGTCAAAGGTCTTTGTCGAGACTGGTGGCTTGTTGTCCACGAATACGCACTGCCTCTTGACCGTTTCGGTCTTGTTAACATTGTCTACGCTGTAGTATTCTATCAGGTGACACGAGTCCTCTGCTATGGTGAACGGAGCGGTGTACGTCTGGTAATCGCCGCTGCCTGTCATCTGCTGGCAAAGCTCCGTGTTCGCGCATGGCTCATTGCCACCCATCAGTGTTACTCTGTATTTAGTCTCCTTTATGCCGGACTTGTGCGGGCCTGCGTCGTCCACAGACAGCGTCACGTTTGTTCCGCTGGTTATCCAGCGAGTTGTCTCATTACCGGTTGTATTACCAGTTGTTGTAGCAGGTAATGAGATAGTATTGGCAATTAATGTAACATCTGTTTGCCCCAATGCTCTTCCGGTTAATGTTGCGCCATTCTGTAGCGCAATCGTCGATGTACCGGGTCCAGCCAGAATATTCCCATTGAAAACAGATGTTGTTCCAAGTGTCGTTGTGCCAGCGACCACCCAGTAGACGTTGGAAGCTTGGCAGCTACCGCTCAGAGTAACTTTGGCACCACTGCCCACAGCGAGATTTTGCGCTATCTGGAAAATGAAGATAGCACTCGCGTTGCCTCCGCAGTCGAGAGTGACACCATTGGGGTCACCAGTCATGTTACCAGTGTTTATCAAAAGCCCGGTAGTCCATTTGTAAATCCCAGGTGTTAGTGTCATTCCGCTAATATCTCCAGATCCAACTCCAGTATAATCCGGAGTTCGTCCGGAGAGATCGGTGTACGCTGCTTCCATGTCGCTTACAGCCTGGGTCAGTAATGTGGGGTCAGTCACCCTGCATGGAAGAGGACCAGCCGCATCGACTGAGTAGATTGTCCCATTCACTTCTGCGCACGGTACACCAATAGTAGTACCGCTGGCTGGGCTAACTCCAACATCTCCAGTGATAACAGATGTAGGAACGTCCGTGATTGCTGTTTTTGCTAGAATCGCGAAATTGCCGGCTGTTCCGAGAAGATTTGTCAGGTTACCGTCTGTTTTCTCGGTTGTTACGAGATACTGCGGACCGATGTAGCTCTTTGTAGTAACAGGCGGGGTCTTGTCGACGTAGAATGTCTCCACGTCCTCGGTCATCGGGTTTCCTAGAGCATCCCAGCATCTTATGTGCAGCTCGTGTTTTGTCTCTTCTGGGAAGTGCACAGGGAATGTGGCATACCATCCAAAGAATTGCTGGTAATTGTCGTCAAGGTAGTATCCCCATTCACAGTAAACTCCGCCAACGTTGCATCCTCTTCCCGTAGGGTCGGGGTCGTTTGTGTTCACAATTATGTTTGTGACGCCGTCAAGGAAGCATACATCTGTTGGCGCGTTAGGAGGGCATTGTCCGTAGTATGGCCCTTCTATCACTTTCGTTATTTCAGGTGGCACTGAATCTACTCTGAAATATTCTATATCTACCTGATTCTTGTTTTCTAATTTATCAACACAGTAGAATTCGAGGTCGTGCACTGAATCTTCTGTGAAATCAAATGTGTACTTTGTTGTTCCAGAGACATCAGCACAGCAGTATTCTTCAGCATTCATTACACCGCCGAACTGCGTGCAGTATTGTGTTGTCAACCAAGGTGTTGCCGGGTTATCAAAGGAAATCTTGTAACACACTTCTTCATGATCTACTGGATGTGGCGTACCATCTGTACAATCTAATGTTATTGGCGTGACATGGTCACGTACCCACCATGTTGGTTCTGATGATGTTTCTTCGTTTATTTTCAAATCATCCATGTAGCCGACAAACCCTGGCCAGGGGCCTCCATAACCCGCTCTCATATCAATTTTGATTATTGGAAGAGAACCGTATTCTCTTGAAGCGAAGTTGCCCCATCCGGGATGACCTGGGCATTGCATAGTTGCTGCTGCACCGCTGATATACTGGGCTAGAGTGGGTGAATCGTGCGGGCAATCCATATCAGGATTTATATCAGGATCGTAAGCAACACACTTCATACTCATAACATCATAATTTTGCCATGCATTTAGTGTCGGATATCCATAAGTATAGTATGGTTCGCACTGCAGATAGTAGTCTGAATAATTCCAGACACCGTCACCATTTCCGTCAAGATAGAATGATGCCCATATTGAGAGTTGTCCTTCTGTTCCTGCATTAACCACATAACTCCAGTAATTAAATGAAGTTATGCTGACCAGGTTTCCGCTGAAAGGCAAGGTTGCCCTGCCTTGGTCATTACCACTGGGATTGGGTGTTGTCATCTTTATGGAATACATTCCACTATGTGTTTGTTCAGTTGACCATCCTGCTGTACCAGTTCCACTCGTTGTGAACTTTATTCCGCTTCTATCTAGTTTGGGATCGCCAACTTCTTTTGATCCAACCGGTGGCAGGCTGTCAACTATATCATATTCCACGTGCGTGGTTTCCGTGTTGCCCAGCGCGTCCACGCAGTACCATTCAAGCACGTGCGCGGAATCCACGTCATAGTTAAAGGTCACGCTGTTGCTGTCTTGGATGAATGCAGGTGGATTGTCCCCTGAGAAATATGTTCTGTACCATATCGTCACGTTATCAACAGGGTGAGGCTGACCATCAGCGCAGGTTATCGTCACTGACGTGCTCTTGTTTATGAAGTAGCAGCCGTCAGTCTGGGCAGGATTCTGGCCTTGTCCCTCGGAATGGTAATATTGGTTTTCCTCCGCTTGAATGCACGCGTGTTGCGGAAGTCCTAATGTCTTGTAGGACACGGGCTTCTGCGTGTCAACAATGTCAAGCTCCGTGCGGTCTGCCTCCTTGTTGCCGAGCGCGTCAATGCAGTACCATGTGAGCCTGTGGTAGGAATCGCTGCCGTAATAGAATGTTACCTGGCTGGAATCCTGTATCCATGAGCCAAGCTCCCAGCTGTCCCCGCTCTCGTTCTTCCAGTCTGACTTGTAGAATATCGTCACGTTATCAACTGGGTGAGGTTCCTGATCATTGCAGCTCAGCGTTATCGGCGTGCTCTGGTTTATGTAGTAGCAGCCGTCTGTGAAGCTTCCCTCTCCTGTGCTTGAGCAGTCAACCTGCTTCTTGGGCGTTCCTACTGTCTTTGTGCTGATGGGTGGGTTGTTATCTACATATACGCACTGCTTCTTCACGCCTTCAGCATTCCCGAGGCTGTCAACTGACCAGTATTCTATAAGGTGGCATGAGTCCTCAGGCTTGTAGAACGGGCCTGTGTACTCAACAAATGGTCCCGTGCCTGTCTGCTGCTGGCACAGTGTTGGGTTCTCACATGGCTCATTGCTTCCGAGAAGCGTGTTCCTCCAGTATGTCTTGTTTACTCCCACGTGGCAGATGTCTCCTCCATCAACAGCCGTAAGCGTTACCGGCGTGCTGGAATTTATCCACTTCGGGTAACCGCCCGTTACTGCCTCAACCAGCGGAAGTCCGTAGGTCTTAACAGTTGTTGGCGGGGTCGAATCGACTTTGAAGTATTCCACATCAACTACGTTCGTGTTTCCAAGCGCATCCTCGCAGTAGTATTGAAGGTCATGCAAAGAATCTTCCTGGAAGGTGAACGTGTAAGGCAGCAATATGCAACTCTCTACACAGCACCAATCGCCTTCCATCGTTCCTCCGGACATATTGCAGTACTCGTCTGTTTTGTATCCGTCCGGGTCTTGGTCAAACGAAATCCTGTAACACATTTTCTCGTTGTCAACCGGGTGTGGCATCGGATCAATGCAATCAAGAGTTATGGTTGTGACGTGGTCTCTGACCCAGTAGTCGCAACCTTGTCCCTGTTCACATGTGATCTTTGGCTCGCCAATTATCTTCTCTCCGACCGGAGGAACTGTATCAACAATGTCAAGTTCGAAGTGATGCGCTTCCTCCCATCCGCAAGCGTCAACTGACCAGTATTCTATCAGGTGGTAGGAGTCTTTGTTCAGCGTTATCACGACGTCTGTGTTTTCCGCACCAACACCTTGCTGGTCCAGGACCCACGAGTCTCCTGCATTAACCTTGTACCATACCTTCCATTGTATCCTGGTCTTGTCCGCGTGCTCTCCTGTCTGCTGCGGATCCGGGTCAGTCGCATGTAAAACAACCTGCGTTCCCTGTTTCACATAGTAGCAACCATTCGTTGTCGGGTGAAGAACACCAGCTTCGGTTTCCTCGCTTCCGTAGCATTTGACCTGCTTTCCATCGGCAGGTATTATCTGCTTTGTAGTTACTGGAGGCAGCGTATCCCTTATGAACGAAACGTTCTGGCATTGTAAGAACTTGCCCCAGTTCTCGACTATATCTTTTCCTCTGATCTTTATGTAGTGGGTTCCGTCAGTGAGCTGGGATGTATCAACAGCTGCTCCAATAATGGCGCAATGCCATCCGCGGCTGTCGATGAATTCTTCAAGGACGTTCATCCATACGCCTGTCCACGGCTCCGGAACAGTGTTCGGGGCCGGGTCTATGAAGTACTCTCCTCCCTGAATAGGCGACTGCGAATCGCAGACTGTCGCGTTAAGCCACGCGTTGTTGCCGCAAATCAGGTACTCGTCCGGGTACTTTACATCGTCTAGATAAATGTCATACGGGCAATCGGGCGGCAGTACATCAGTATCGAAATACGTGCAGTTGCAGTTGCCAACATTGTTCAGAACGTCCCATGACTTTATGCATGCGAAGTTCTGGCCGTCATACCTGTACTGAAGGTTTAGTTTTTTCAGGTCTTCTAAAAGTTCGTCATAACTTCCGTCTGCCGGATCCATCGTCCCTGAGAACAGGTTGTAGTCGTCACAGGAACCAACGCCAGTTCCAAGATAATATTTTGAAGTACTTATGTTCGAGCACTGGTCCTGTGCTGTGCCCGTAAGGTTGAATATGCCGTTGTTGAACGGCGGGGTGAGCAAAACATTGTATGATCTCGGGCCTTGTGTGTCGGTGAAAGTATAGGTGCAGTTGTCTATTTCATCATCACATTGATCAACAGTGCATTCGTTCTGATCGTCGCAAACTACAGGAGTTCCTGCAACACAGTGAGATGGTATTGGGTCGTTGCTGCACGTTTCCTGGCCGTTGCACCACAAGCCGTCGTTGCAGTTGCCTGTCGAAGATGCGAGGGCGCATTCTGGCTGACCTGGCACGCAAGTGCCGGTCTGGTGGACCCACGATGTCCCGTTGCAGAAATCATGGTTGTACTGGTCGCAGTCAGTAACTGGGCTCTGGTGTTCATGACACATGTGGTCTGACTGGTCGCAATAATTATCATGTAATATAATAGTGTTGCCGGTGCAGTTGTAGTAATCTACAGGGCAATCAGTGTCATATATGCACTCGCCACAGTCAGCCGGAACTGTACATTGGCTTGCTCCTGGCGACATGACCTGTATGCAGGCTATGACATTTGTATAGCTGCATTCCGTGTGTCTGCATTCATTGTCATATGTACATTCATTCGTTCCCGTTCCCTGAACTTCACCGCAATAACCATCTGCGCAAACAGTATGATATTCATATTCACAGGTGCAGGTGTTAAGGTTGCACGTTCCTCCGGCGTGTGCTGTGCAATTTCCGGAACTAGTGCACCCGGCTCCGCAGCTCTGCGAACACTGAGAATAGACACAATAGCATGATGTTTGGTTGTAGCAGGTATCAGCTAGATAATCGTTTATTTTTGGACCGCTGCATAACTGGCACCAGGCGCAGTTATCTGCAACTTCGCAGGCGCTCTGATTCGAAATCGCGCTGCAAATCTGTGTGCAAACACTGGGCTCGCCTGCGCAGTTCCATCCCTGCTCAATTGTACATGTTGAAGAGCATCCATCACCATTGTTAACATTATTATCGTCGCAAGCTTCGTTTCCTTCGATAACTCCGTTACCGCATTCCACGACATTTATCCCATCAGTCAGGTTGTACCAACTGCTTCCTCCGGTGCCGCCGCAGCCTGATGTGCCCAAGAACTTGAATGCGGCGTCATATGAGCCAACGTTTAATGGCGCGGTTATTGTGAATGTATCAGTATAGGTTCCTGGGATAGTATACGGCACCAGCAGCGTGTAGCAGATTGGTGTGTCGCTGCCTATCTGGTATAGGGTATAATACCATTTGTCTGTCCCTGTTATTGTCGCATTAACCACAGCTGTAATTGATGAGCTGGGCAAAACGGTTGTGGAGGTTCCGCCGTCAAGGGTGACGGAATTAATGACTTTAGTATCAGTGAAAGTCGCTGTCGCAGAATTTCTTTCGTCAGAAACGTCAGAAACGTCAATAGTGTACGTTCCTTCTATGCCGTTCAAGCTGTATTTGTAATTCGAGAACGCTCCGTTCGCATCTGATGCGAGAGGGCCGTCCAGGAATCTGAGATCGCAGTATGAGGTGTTACATGTTTCCATGGTGGCGAGGCCAGGTCTGGTGATCGAGACTGTGAGAGGTGAGGAAGTGAGGAATCCGGAACCCTGTATATAGACGGTCTCTTCTGGGGCGAAATCTGTCTGGTCGATACCTTCTGCGTTCGTTGTGCGTATTTGAACGGGATCGACGGCGAAAACGCCTGACATCGAAACAGCGAAAACCCCCAGAATACAAGCCATCACGACGATGGCAGTCAGTTTCGTCGCGCCGACAGCGCCGACGTATGCCTTAAGATTTTTATTTGACATAACTAACGTCACCTCACCAATTTTATTCCAAAACCTGATGTTAGAATACTATGCATTAATCTTGCTTTCGGATGAAGATTTATATACCTTCCGAAAATTACATGCAATGTTTATAAACTTAGTCTGTTCCAAAAGTTAGTTTTTAAATTATGTAGTTACTTGCGAATAGATAAATAATTTGAGACATTAAAAAACACTGAAGTTGTTTCATCGTGGCTGAAACTAGTATGAAACCGGTATAAAACAGAACCAGAGGGTGTGGCTTTAAACGGGTTTTAAACAGAATCCAAGAAACGGAATTCATGAATTCACGAGTTCTGTTCCATGTGCTCTAGGTCGAAGATTTCCCTCGGGGATTTCTTCCTCGGACCTGTTCCGTTGAGATTGTTAAGCATGAGCCTGTTGAGTTCGCTGAGGTTGAACTTCTTGCTGATCCTGCCGAAAATCTTTTCCACGTTCGTGTTGTTCTCGGAATTGAGGCCCCAGACCGAACGCAGCAGCTTCGTGCCTTTCTTTCGGAATTCCCTGACTTCGACGAGGTCGTAATCCTTGAGTATGTCGAGATGATAAAGCGCGGTGCGATGGGAGATGCCAATGCTGGATGCGATTTTCTCGGCCTGCATCTCGTTGTTCTTGCACTTCTTCAGAAGATAGAGTATGCACAGGCGGTTGAAATTGGCGCAGACCATGCTCGCAGTGAGATTGATTTCAATCGAGTCCAGATTTATCGGCTCTTCGCGAGCAATCATGTTCATCCTCTTTGAATTCCAAAACATTTCAGGAGTTTTTAACACTCACAAGTAATTATTCGTTCTTTTATATGTAGATAAGTTTTTTATACTTGATGGTAGGTAAAGGCTGCTAGAAAAACTATTATTAATATTCATATATAATATAGAAGAGTATAAGAGCAGGGCAAGAGGCAGGGGCGATGGGTATGAAACTGAGGAATCCGCCGAGCATGGGGGAAAGGAAGCGCTACGTATTCTTCCGCGTGCACACGAGCTGGAGGCTCGAGTTTCCTGAAGTGAGGAACGCCATAAACGATTCGCTGCTCAACTGGATGGGGACTGAAAAATTTGCGAAGGCGAAGCCGTGGATAATAAAGAACCTTTGGGCCTCGAACAACGGCGTAATACAATGCACGCACAGGTACGTCGACGAGGTGAAGATGGGTCTCTCGCTGATACACCAGATAGGGGACGCGAAGGTTATTTTCCACACCGTGCGCGTGTCTGGTACTCTGAAAGCTGGCAAAAGAAAGATGGCCTGAGACTAGAATAAAATGTCTTTTTGGGCTTTTTTGGTTTTTTTAATCGCATTTTCTATTTCTTTTTTCGAATAGCCTTTTGAAGACAGCAATTCTTTTATTTTAACCTCGTCATAGCCTTCTGTCAAATATTTTTAGACCAAAAGGCCCAGTTCCGGCGTCTCTTGTTTCCCGAGCTTCCTTTTCTTCAGGCGATCAGATATTTCGTAACTGACAGTGAACAATAAAATGATAACCCCCATGATTATCATGAAATTGTATTTCTGCAGTTGCTGTAAGCGGAGTTCCGTGCAGCTTATGGTTTCCTGAGGTTTGTTCAGAGTCGTGCCGCAATTGTTCAGGTCGCTGCACGCCCTTTTAGCGGTCTCGCCTTCTTCGCAGCCGGACCATTCTCCGCACGACCATGATTCTGTGCATTTTTCGTCGGGAGGTTTCGGACAAGTGCCGCAGTCCTGGTAACAGGAGGTGCAAGTCTCGCTTGAACTGCAGAATATGTCGCCACAAAAACCGACGTATGAGTCCCCATCTGCCAGGGAATATGCTGAAAAGTGCTCTGCCAAGAATTTGAAAATGCCATTATCGTAACTTATGAATTTACACGCATCACAATAAACATTGTCAAGAACTATAATGGGTTTTTTGTAGTTTATGTTATATAAAGTTACCACAGCAGGAACATTTAATTCTGGCAGAGAAGCCGTATTCACACTGATTTTGTTTTGCTGTATGTCAATATAGTCGTCTAGGTTTTTACCAACCAAATTCAGAGCGTTTGACTTAAATTCCAGCATGCCAACTCCAGGTATTCCTATCACCACATCTTTTGCCTGCAGCAAATCTACTTTCGAGAAATTAGTTGTTATTTCATTCCTGAATTTTTCATATTTTGGTAGGGGACATCCGAATATGTTCACACTTTTTGTTGTTGTATTACTGCATTTATCATTAGCATCGGTCACGCTGTCATTGTCCGAGTCTTTGAGGCAGGCATCGTATTTCTTGCACTGGAACGTGCAATTGCCAGCCATGCAGACACCTGTGCCATTAGTGATTTTACAAGCAGAATCCACAATATCAGGGTAAACCGCCAATTCGTCGCTTTTGCACGTGCCGCCGCCGCATAAACTTTCTGCGCATTTGACTTTTGAGCAGTTGCCCGGCATACAGGCGCCGCTTATCCCTTTGGCATCAGAACATATTGCGCATCCTTTGCACTCTCCTACCGATGCGTTATGGTCATTGCAATCTTTGTCATTCGTTACGCCGTCGTTGTCCAAATCGTTCGACCTGATTACGGTAAGCGTTCCATTTGTCTGATTTTTTGAGCTTATCGATGTGTTATAAGCGAATACGGTGAAGTAGTAATTCGGGTCTTTTGTGAAATTATCCCTGAACTCCGCTGTCCATACTGCCTCTGCCTTGTCGTTGGAAAAATTCACCTGTGGCGGTGGATTTTGGACTGCCTGGTTTGCAAGCAAAGCATCTTCTTTTATGGTAAAATCTGCCGTGTCATTTTCACAAGAAATGCCTTTGACAATTAATTTCACGGCCTCGCCTTTGACAGCCAAAGTCGTGTTCCAATACGCAGACGTGAGGGTGCACGGCTGTCTGCATGGGCGAGAGTCGTGCTCGCACACATCGTTATTTTCGTTGCAGGAATCAGTTGTGCAGAATACATCGTCGTTACAGGTATTTGCCTGGCCTATGCACTGGCCGGAAGAGCAGTGGTCGCTGACTGTGCACCAAAGACTGTCAGAACACGCATTGGTGTTATCGTTCTGGTTGACGCACTGATAGTTGGAACAGGAATCGTCTGTGCAGGGGTTGTTGTCGTTGCACTGGGAATTTTGTGTGCACTGGCAGTTGACAGGAGTATGTTCGCACATGTCGTTGTTTTCGTTACAGGAGTCTGTTGTACAGGCGATGTTGTCGTTGCAGTCTCTTGCCTGGCCTATGCACTGGCCGG
>JBGPQP010000007.1:0-62550 GCA_041489155.1 Candidatus Aenigmatarchaeota archaeon | reverse complement strand
TATCTCGATTCTCTTGACCCCGGCCTTCTTGGCCTCGTCGAGAATGATGAATCGCTCCTTAACGCTTTGGTGGCAGAGCGATAGAACCATGTCCCCTTCAGCGACCAGGTCAAGGACCTCCCGGAGCTCGACGGCCTGCCTAAAAAAGCGCAGGAAATCGGCCTGAACATGCACAACGTCAGGATGCTGCACAAGGCCTACCAGCGCCTTAACGTCAGGAAGCAGATGAAGACGACTTTCAACGAAATGCTGGAAATCCTGAAGAACAAGTGGGAAGAGGTCAAGGCAAGGGAGGACGAGTTCTACGGGCTCATGAAGGATTTCGAGTTCATGCCCAATTCCCCGACCCTCATGAATGCCGGTGCTCCCCTCGGGCAGCTTTCAGCATGCTTCGTGCTGCCGGTCAGCGACTCGCTCGAGAGCATATTCGACTCGCTGAAATATACCGCCCTCATCCACCAGTCGGGCGGAGGGACGGGCTTCTCGTTTTCGAAGCTCAGGCCGAACGGCGACATGGTGAAGTCGACGAAAGGCATCGCCTCAGGCCCGCTTTCTTTCATGCGCGTTTTCGACGTCGCGACAGAGGTCATCAAGCAGGGCGGGAAACGAAGGGGAGCGAACATGGGCATAATGAGAATAGACCATCCTGACGTGATGGACTTCATAACGTCGAAGGACAGCGAGAATCGCTTGCTCACGAATTTCAACATCTCGCTCGCGGTCACGGACAAGTTCATGAAGGCGCTCGACAACAACAGCGAGTTCGAGCTGGTGAACGTGAGGACGGGCGCGGTCTTCAAGAAAATGTTCGCGCGGCAGATATGGGAAATGCTAACGTATCAGGCATGGAAGACGGGCGATCCCGGCGTTATATTCATAGACGAGATAAACAGGGAAAATCCTACGCCGCACATAGGCGCGATAGAGGCCACGAATCCTTGCGTTTCAGGGGATATGCTCGTGCCAAGCGAATACGGGCTTATTGGCATGGAGAAACTCGCGGATGGTCATCATACCACGCTTCTTGTCGATAAGAGAACAGTGGGGCAGAATGAGACTGACATTTCACCCATGACAAAGGCATGGAAGACAGGTACCAAACAAACATACAAGTTGACTACAAAGTCCGGCTACGAAATTGTTGCGACCCCTGACCATAAGATAATGACCGCACGTGGCTGGGTTCCGCTATCGGAACTGAAAAAAGGCAAAGATAAGGTACTGATACAACCAGGTCCGGGCATGTGGAACACCAACGGCAAACTACAGTTCGAAACAAACGGCAGTCTTCCAAAAAAATGGTCCAGGGAGCTCGGTCAGGTTCTCGGCTGGCTTGTCGGAGACGGTTGGCTAAGAGACGGGGATAAAAACATGAGAGCCGGTTTCACCTTCGGAAAGGATGATGTAGAAGTCATGCAAGTTCTCAAAAAAACCCTGAACAAAATGTACGGTAAGGAAATAAAGGAAATCAAGAGGGAAAATGGAGTTTATCATCTCTCCTATCACGGAAAGAAGTTTGTAGAATTTTTCAGGAAAATCGGCGTAAAACCCGTTAGAGCTGGAAAGAAGGAAGTTCCTGAAACGGTGTTTACCGCCACCGAGGATGCCGTCACGGGTTTCTTGCAGGGTTTATTCACTGCCGACGGCACTGTAGGCTTGCAAGAAAGCAACTGCATGGCTTATGTCAGACTGACTTCCAAATCAGAAAAATTGTTAAAGCAAGTTCAATTACTGCTTCTTAACTTCGGTATCAAATCCAGAATTTACAACAGAAGCAGGCCAGCAAGAAAAATATTCCCCTATGTAAACAAGAAAGGCGAAGAAAAGATTTACGATGTAGAAGGAGTATGCTACGAACTGAACATCAGCAGAGGTAATATAACAAAATTCTTGGACAAAATAGGTTTCCTTTGCGAAAAGCACAAAATCAAACTTAATCTTTTGGGAAAAAGAAATTTCTACAAGGACACGTTTGAGGATGAAGTTTCTTCCATTGAACCTAACGGAATGGAAGCTGTGTATGACCTTACCGAACTGCAAACACATTCATTTATTTGTAACGGGATAGTAGTATCAAATTGCGGCGAACAACCACTTTTGCCCTACGAGTCATGCAACCTCGGGTCCATAAATCTTGCAAAGATGGTGAAGGAAACGAAAGGAGGGCTTGAGATAGACTGGGAAAAGCTCAGGGACGTGTCAAGGGCTGCGACGCACTTCCTCGACAACGTCATAGACGCGAACTCCTATCCCATAAAGCAGATAGAATTCATGACGCACGCCAACAGGAAAATCGGCCTGGGCGTCATGGGCTTCGCTGACATGCTGATAAAACTCTGCATCCGTTACGACTCCGAGGAGGCGCTGAAGATCGGCGAAAAGGTAATGAAGAACCTTAACGAGGCGGCGAGGGAGAGGTCGCAGGAGCTCGGGAAGGCAAGGGGAAATTTCCCGAATTTCAAGGGCAGCATGTGGGACAAGAAGGATTACAGGCACATGAGAAACGCGACTGTCACGACCATCGCCCCGACGGGAACGATAAGCATAATATCGGACTGCTCTAGCGGGATAGAGCCGCTGTTCGCGGTCGCGTTCGTCAGGAAGAACGTGCTCGGAGGCGAAGAACTGGTCGAGGTTAACAAGCTTTTCGAAACCTATGCGAGGAAAAAGGATTTCTATAGCGACGAGCTGATGCACGAGATTTCAAAGACAGGTTCGGTCGAGGAGATCGCCGGCGTCCCGAGGGAGGCGAAGGAACTGTTCAAGACGGCGCACGACATCGATTACGAGTGGCACATAAGGATGCAGGCCGCGTTCCAGAAATACACGGACAACGCGGTAAGCAAGACTATAAACATGCGCAACGAGGCGAGCATAAAGGACGTCGAGAACGCTTACATCCTCGCCCACAAGCTGAAGTGCAAAGGCGTGACGATTTACAGGGACATGAGCAAGGCGGTGCAGGTGATACACATAGGGGAGGAGAAGAGGAAGAGGATAAAGCTCGTGAAGGCAGAGGAAGATGAAAAGCAGCTCAGCGAGTCCGACGAGAACTGCCCTGTCTGCAAATCGAAACTTTATTCGGCGGAGGGATGCTATACGTGCCTGAGCTGCGGCTATTCCAAATGTGGTTGAATGAAGCGCACCGAGAAAGCGATAGCGTTCGTTGTCTACGACAGGGACAGGAAAAAGGTGCTGGCCGTGAAGAGGCCTGAGGAAGACGAGCTTGCCGGCGTATGGGGCCTGCCGGCGACGTCGCTGAAAGACGGCGAGGCGTGGGAAGACGCGGTGATAAGGGCCGGGAAGGAAAAGCTCGGCGTCAGGCTTGAAGTAAAAGGCATGCTGAACGAGGGAAGACTTGAAAGACAGGATTACATATTATATATGAAATTATACGAGGCGAGGATAGCGAAAGGGAAGCCGGAGGTGCCGCAGCCTTTCGCCGGAACGCAATACGTGGCATGGAAATGGGCGAAGCCCGAAGAACTCGAATACGCCGCTTCGAAAGGCTCGCTGTGCTCGAGATTGTTTCTCGGGAAGATAGGCATGAGGTGATGTTATGGGTGTGGTCTGCGTTTACACTGGTAACGGGAAGGGGAAGACGTCCGCTGCTTTCGGGATGGCGCTCCGCTTCCTCGGCCATGGAAAGCGCGTCGTCGTAATCCAGTTCCTGAAGGGCACGAAGACTGGCGAATTCATGCTCAAGAAAAACCTGCCCGGCCTGGACATCGTGCAGTTCGGTACCGAGAATTTCGTTGACCTGAAAAACCCCTCAAAGGAAGATAAGCAGCGCGCCATAGAAGCGCTCATGTACGCGAAAAAAATAATGACGGGCGCGTACAGGCCGGATTTGCTGATTCTGGACGAGGCGAATGTCGCTGCCTCGGCGGGCATGATAGACGATACGGACCTGCTCGACCTGATAAGCGAGCTTCCGGAGGAAACGAACCTGGTCATCACCGGCCGCGGGGCGGGAGAGAAGCTCTTGGAAAGGGCGGATCTCGTCACCGAGATGAAGGACGTAAAACATCCGTTTTCAAAGGGCAGGAAGGCTGAAGAGGGGCTCGAGTATTGAAGGTTGTGCTCGCATGATTCTTTCGGAGAAAACCATAAAGGAGCTGCTGAATTCAGGCAGGCTAGTTATAGATCCCATTGAAGAGAAACAGATACAGCCCGCTTCCATCGACCTCAGGCTTGCCGATGAAATACTCATACTGAAAGGAAAGGCCATCGACTTCGAAAAGGAGCAGGAATACGAAAAGATAAAGGCCAGTGATATCGTCCTCCCTCCCAGAACGCACGTCCTCTTGCGCACGCTTGAGCGCGTAGAGCTGCCGAACGACGTGGGAGGGATGACCAAGCTGCGCAGCTCGCTGTCGCGCATAGGAATCGTCTTCAACAACGCGGGCTGGGTCGACCCGGGCTTCAGGGGCACGCTGACTCTCAGCGTTTTCAATGCGAATGCTTCTCCTGTGAAGATAAAGGCGGGCAAACGCTTCGTCCAGCTGATTCTGATGAGACTTGACAACGAAAGCAGCGGCTATGCTGGCAAATACGCGGACCAGCACGCGATAACCGGAAGGAAGAGGGACAGCTGAATGCGACAGAAAGCAGAGCAGCTTTTTGAAGAAAGGCTTGACGGGGAAACCGAACAAAAAGACTTGCAGGAAGAAAAGCAGGGCATACTGACGATCACCTTACAGAAGCTCATGCAGAAAAACCTCGTCGCCGTCGCGCTTAAGCTTTCGGTTCTCACGTCCATCGGGATCCTCGGCCGCGCCGCATTCCAGTGGCTTCCCAGCGTCGAGCCCATCGTTCCGCTGGCGGTGGCGATAGGCTTCTTCTTCGGTTACAAATATGCCCTGCCTTCCGGCATGGGCGCATTTTACCTATCGAATTTCGTCGTGTGGGGCGGCCAGGGACCGTGGACGCTTTTCCAGGTCGCGGGGACCGGCCTTGCAGCGCTGACGGGCGCGGCGCTGGGTAAAATATCGCAGTCGAAATACTCGTTTTTCACCGCGGTTCTGGCAGGCACCGTGTTTTACGAAATAATGGTTGACCTCACATGGCTCCTGCTGTTCGGCTGGATTTCGTGGGAGCTCGCCTTCGTGCCAGCGCTGCCTTTCAGCGTGATCCACGTCGCTAGCAGCATGGGTTTTGCGATGGTAGTATACGCATTTAAAGATAAATTCTCAGAACTAAATAGGGAGGACATACTGTATGAACTCAAAGTTATTGCTGGCGGGCATCGTGATAGTGGTCCTGGTCGCGATAGGAAGCCTACAGCTGGCAAACATAACTGGTTACGCCGCATCAAGCGCTGGAAACTTCGGGGTCACGGTTAACATCGAAAACGGCGCTGGCACGGCGACTTATAAGACAACTGTAACGCCGAGGGAGACAGCCTTCGATGCGCTCAAGCGCGTGGCGACTGTCGATTACAGAATTTATTCCACTGGCGTTTTGATAACAGCAATAAACGGCCTTACACAGGACAGCGGCCATTACTGGATGTATTTCGTAAACGGCAACATGCCTGAAGTTGGCTGCGACTATTACCATCCGAACGATGGGGATGTCATAACCTTCCGCTACCTGACAACTGAAGAGGCGGCGGAATACTTCAAGTAAATTTCCATTCTTTTTCGGGTTTTGACCGCGAAAATAGTCAAAATATTTAAATACCATCACTAAAAGTATGTCTATGTCAAAGAGAAGGCATCACGAAGTTCCGCATTCTGAGCATCATGAGACTCATGCCGAGCACCCGGAGCATCACGAACACGCTGCCGGGCACGAGGCTGAGCATCACGAACATCATGAGCACAAGGAAGGCGGAAAGCATCCGAATTTCTATCAGAACTACATGAAAATCGTTTCCTTTGTTGTGATCGCGGCTGTATTTTTCGCGATCGGCTATATAGCAACGTCGATGGGAGGTTTTTCATCGGCAAAAACCGGCGATGAGCTGGTTTTCATATCGCCTCCGGGCTGCACGAACTGCGCCGCACTGGAACCGATGGTGAGGGAAGTTGCGAAAACGCTCAACATACCTTTCGTTAAAACCGGTTTCGGGCAGGCAATAGAGAACCCGGGTTATTTCATGGTTTACGGAGGCAACGCGACAATATCCGGCGTCGGGGATGAATACACGTTCAAGACGCAGGTATGCCTTATAACAAGCAACACCCAGCTATGCAACCAGGCCAAGAACCTCACGCCTCCGACTGACAACACGCAGCAACCTTCAACGACCATACCAAAGGCTGACAAGACTAACGTGAAATTCTTCGTGATGTCCTACTGTCCGTACGGCAACCAGGCCGAAACAGGTCTTATACCCGTGTACCAGCTGCTCAAGGACAAGGTCACATGGGAACCTCACTATGTTATATACGCCAACTACAGGGGCGGCGGATCCGATTACTGCATAGCGAACGGCTCATACTGCTCGATGCACGGCATACAGGAGGTAAACGAGGATATCCGCGAGCTGTGCATATGGAAGTACGAAACCCACGACAAGTTCTTTGACTTCCTTGCCGACGTGAACAACGCATGCACCTCGGCCAACGTGGACACATGCTGGGAAGCGGTCGCAAAGAAATACTCCATAGACACGACCAAGATAAGCCAGTGCCAGCAGAACGAGGGCGTCGCTCTCGCGAAAACAGAGTATGATCTTAACCAGGAATACGGCGTGCAGGGCTCTCCGAGCGTCTTCATAAACGACGCTGAATACAGCGGAGGCCGTGCGCCGGAAGATTACAAGGCCGCGATATGCTCCGGCTTCAACAGCCCGCCGTCGGAATGCAGCCAGTCGCTTGGTGACACTTCGGCTACAGCCAGCGGCGGTTGCGGTTAAAGCTTTTGATTTTTATTCTTCTTTTTCTTTTCATTATATTTTGCTCAGAAGAAGAACTATCTCACTCGTCGTAAATCGGCGTGAACGGTGGGAGAAGCTCGTTGAAAAGCTCGAATTCCGTCTTGTGCCCGCAGTTCGGGCAAATCCTCGGCACGTCCTTCGCAACCACGATGTAATTGCAACTGCCGCATTTCCATTTGTCCATTTAATCCCCACACATCTTTGTCGAATTTATTAACGGCGATAAAGCTTTATATTCCTTCTATAACCCGTTTCTGAGTAAAGGTTGAGCAGTGCAAAATCATATTTTGTTGAGTTCCCTCGTTTCCCTGTAAACGTCTATCGCGAACAACAGGCTGAGGCTCGTCCACAGAAAAGAAATCCAGAGGAAAAACAGCTCCGAACTGCTCAGGATTATCACATCTGGTATGGTCAGCAATATCAGCACGTTGAAAATCATCACCAGCACAAGGCCCACGCCCAGCACCATCCTGTGCCTTATGTAAACGTAGCCCGAGCCCCACACAACGAAATTCATAAATGCAGCCATCCACGGCGATTTTGTTTGCAAAGTCTCGCTTTCCATGGTATTATATTAACGCGCGGATAAATATTCTATATGGATTTGGCCTCCCTTTTTGCCGCGTTTTCAGCATGGTCGCAGTCCATCGCTGCTGCCTGGGGGTATGCGGGCATATTCATCGTGAACCTTGTCGGATCAGCAACGGTGCTGCTCCCGGTCCCGAGTTTCCTGCTGGTCTTCGCCATGGGAGCTGTTTTGAACCCATGGTTCGTTGGAATTGCCGCCGCCTTCGGCTGCGCGCTTGGCGAACTGACAGGATATGGCATCGGCCTCGTT
This sequence comes from Candidatus Aenigmatarchaeota archaeon, assembly GCA_041489155.1. GTDB lineage: Archaea > Aenigmatarchaeota > Aenigmatarchaeia > QMZP01 > QMZT01 > JBGPQP01. The sequence continues at coordinate 54,826 of JBGPQP010000007.1, read as the reverse complement.
GGCAAGAAGGCAATCGAAAAAAAGCACGAGAGATGGTTGAGGAAGGCGAATGCATGGATGGAAAAATACAAGGCATTCGTTGTCATCGTTATTTTTGCTGCCACCCCGCTTCCGGATGACGTGGTCGGAGTATTCTGCGGCGCGATAAAGTACGACATCAGGAAATTCTTCATAGCATCGCTTATCGGCAAGCTGATACTCAACCTTTCTCTGGCCCTCGGCGGATATTACGGCATGCAGTGGGTGCTCTCCGTTTTCGGTGGAGCTTAGCAGGTCTCGGTATGGAAAGGATTTACGTAAGCATTTCTTACCTGAAAACCTTTCATTACCTTTTCTTCTCCCTCGCTGTTTTCTCCCTTACCGCAGGCATGATGCTTTTCACCTATGGCAGCTTCGAATCCCTGAGCTTTTTCGGCCTCACCGCTTTCTACTGTGCCTCAAGCCTTATCGTGGCGCATTATTTTTACAAAAACTACAGGGAAGTCGCCGAGCCGATAAGGGTGATAAAGGTTTACCTTCTCCCGTACATCGTGCTGGTTTTCTGGACCATCGGCTCAGTATCTTTTATGGTTCTCGTATTCCCCGTGTTGCTGGCTCTCATCTACTCTTTCCTTTTCATAAACTACTACATATTCTTCCTGATAGTCATCGGCTTCTTTATGAGCAGGTTCAGGATGGTGTCGAGGTTTTTCGAGGTATATAATTTCTACATACTTGGGAAAGCAAGGAAACTAGCGAAACAATACGCGTGCGAGGCAGACGTTGGCGAATACGAAGTAGGAAGCGATCCGAAAATCGATGAGATGCTGGACGACATATGGGCGCACAAAGCCTACCCGGTTCCCTACGTCCGCAGATTCGAGACTGCGCTGTGCGAGAAACATATCATCGATATAAACAGGATGCTTGAGGCGGCGAGGGGTAGGAACGACCCGAAAGAGAAAGCGATGACAGAATCGCTGAAGCTTATGAAGGATGATTACCTGAGAAAAATCAGGGCGATTGAACAGAAGAAGGACTAGATGCTCCGCGCGCCTTCCAGAGTTTCACGAGCTCCACGAAGTCATCGAAGCGTATGACGACGAAAGGATTCGTTCTGGAATAGTTGAAAACCAGGAAATTGACCTGCCCGTTCTCGAGTTCAAGTATCTCCTTTTCGGGGAAGGAGACGTATTTCTTCGCCTTCGTCGTCTTCGCCTTTCCCTTAAAGCGCTCTTCGACTATTATGTCGCAGTTTGGTACGTCAGAAATCGGCTGCTGCCCGTACGCAGGCTGGCGGCCGGAAAGGACGATGCGCCTGCTCTTTATGCCGTGCTTCGCGAGTTTGTCGACAACATGATATTCGAATCTCCGCCCCCTCGCGTAGCTTTTCACCATGAAAATAATTGCCCCTCAAAATTAATAAACGCATGGCGCCAAAGGTCAAAAATCAGATTTTGCACCCGGTAAGTTCTCCGAACATGTTCATCTGCTCCTAGCTTTCGGAGTCAAGAGACATGTAAATTCTCTGCCATCTTAAACCTACAAAAAGACGTTGAACAGCCATCCCAGAAGCAGTATCTGCGGCACGGTTATAACGGGCAGCAGAAGCGCAGCGCGCCTGCCTATGTTGGACCATATGATACCGATTTCCGTGTAGTCCGTGGATACGCCCCCGTTAAGGAAGACGAACGCGTTGCCGAAGGCGCCCGTCTGCTTGTATATCTCGAAGGCCAGCGGCGACGAGCCCTCTGAGCAGACTTCTATCACCGTCGCCACGACAAGCGTTAAGATCATACCAAGAACGGTCGGGCCCAGATACATCATAAACAACTCGTGCGTCACGAACGCGCGCGCAAAGCTGGCCATGAGCATGCCCAGTATGATCCACCACATGATCATTTTGGTGAGCGCCCATGAGCCTTTCATGACACCTTTGAAGTCGGTTTTCAGATTGGCCGCGGTGAACTTATAGCCTCCGAACCTCCTACCCACGTCTTTCCTGATCGAGAACTTCTCGTCGACCTTCAGGTTGTGGCTCTTGCATTCGATTATGCATTTCCTGTCAAGGATCTGATAAATAAGGCCGGTTATTATCGCTATTATTATCGCGGATACCACGATGTAAAGGGCCTTGAGCCCGAAGAAACCGAACAGCAGGATGGTGACAGGAAGGTTGGCCCACGGCGAAGCGAGCAGGAACGCGATTACCGACGCCGTCGAAGCGCCCTTCCTGTACAGCTCCATAGATATCGCCAGTATGCCGTGAGAGCATGCGGACATCAGGAAGCCAAGCCCGACGGAGTAGAATATCGTCCTCTTCTTGTGGACTGAAAAATACCTCTGAATGTATTCCTTCGGTATGTAGTATTCAATCAGGCCGCCAAGCAGGAAGCCCAGCAGCAGCGCCCACCATATCATCCCGAGGTAGTCGAAGAAGGCGAAGGTAAACGGCCTTGTCGTTTCGAACACGTACGCTGCAGTCAGCAAAGCTGCCGCGAATGCTAAAATTATGAATACCCTTTCCTTATACCACTTTTTTGCTGGCGCCGCCTGGCATGTTGCGCACGCATGTTCCTGCTTTTCCTTTGCTGATTTTTTCATAAGAAAAACCTTGCCATTGTATTACTATTTGACTTCACTCTTATCTATTCTTTAACTGCGCTGAAGGGGCTTATTTTTCTCAACTGCTCCACTACGTCTCTCGCTGTTTTGACGGCGTATTTCATTTCCTGCATTGTGTTGAACTTTGAAAGCGTCAGCCTGAGCGAGCCGTGCGCATCCTCATGCGCGAGGCCGAGCGCGAGTATCACGTGGCTGGGCTGCAGGTTCGATGAATAGCACGCCGAGCCGGTGGTCGCCACTATCTTTTTCTCGTCAAGCAGCATGAGTAGGCTTTCGCCTTCCACAAACCTGAAGCTTACATTGACGTTGTTGCACAGGCGCTTTTCCCTCGAACCGTTGAGCCGCGTGTTCGGTATTTTCAGCAATTCGCTTATCAAATAATCTCTCAGCTTTTGCATCGCTTCGTTGTCTTTTTCATCAGCGATTTCAACTGCTTTCGCGAAGCCCATTATTCCCGGCACGTTCGGAATGCCAGCGGGCCTCGGGTCATCTGCGCTTTCCCCGCCTTCAAACAGGCGCTGCAGGCGAAGGCCGCTGCGCACGTAAAGCGCTCCCACGCCCTTAGGGCCGTGGATTTTGTCCGACGATATCGATAGAACATCGATGTGCATCTGCTTTACGTCTATCTTTTCTCTGGTGAAGGATTGAGTTGCATCAACATAAAAAACCGCTCCCCTGCTTCTGCACAGCTCGCCTATTTTCGCGATGTCCTGCATCGTTCCTATTTCGGGATTCGCATGCTGAACCGCGACAAGCGCAGTGTCTTTGTTCACCGCTTTTTCCAGTTCGTTTATCTTTACGAAGCCCTCGCCATCCACGCCGATATAAATCGCTTCGTAGCAGCCCATCGCTTCCAGCGTTTTGAAAACGTCGAGAACGGGCTTGCGCTCGATCTTAGTCGTTACGATTCTCATCTTCTTCCCGGCAGCCAGCGGCTTTGCGAAGCAGACACCCTTTATCGCGAGGTTGTCGTTCTCGGTCTCGCCTGAGGTGAAGACGATTTCGGATGGGTCGGCGTTGATCTTTTTCGCGATCGTTGCCTTTGCCTTCTCGACGTCTTCCCTGATCTTGAGGCCGAACGAATGGCCGTATTCCGTCGCAGAAGGAACGCCGTAGTACTGCGTGAAATATTTATTCATTTCTGTCAGAACTGCCGGGTCGACTTCGGTCGTTTTGCCGTTGTCGAGATATATTATGCCAGAACTTTTGGAACTTTTCATAGTAGTCAATATATAACACTGTTATATAAATAGTTTTGAGCAAAAGGCAGTTTCAAACTTTTCGTTTATTTACTTCACGATTCTGATGTATCTTACAGGAGGCGTCATACCAAAGGTCGCTATTAATAAATTGGTAATCCGGTTTAAATTAATTTTCGGTTCATTTCACTATGCCGATAACCTTCTTTGCAGTCTCGACGAACTTCTCGCATTCTCCTGGCGTGTTGTACAGATAGAAAGAAGCGCGCACGCTGCCTTTCATGTTGTGCGCGTTGAACCACGAATGGACGCAATGCGCTCCTGACCGGACGCAGATGTTTTCCAGCTGGTCCAGCATAAGCGCGATTTCATGCGGGTCGGCGCCGCAGTAGTTGAAGCTGAATATGCCCGAGCGTTTGCCGGCGTCTTTAGGGCCGATTACGTCGACCACGCCGGCGAGGCCTTCCGTAACGATCTTGTTGAGCATGGTTTCATGCTTCTCGACGTTTTCGCGACCGGCTTTCATGAGGTAATTCGCCGCTTCACCTAGGCCGATTATGCCGGCGTAGTCCTGCAGCCCGGCTTCGAACCTGTGCGGCAGCTCCTCGAATTTCGCGGTGGTGTGCGTCGAATCAATGACAGTCCCGCCGCCGACTATGAAAGGCGAAAGCTCCTCGAGCAGATGCTCCTTGCCGTAAAGGATGCCAGTCCCGGACGGCCCCATCATCTTGTGTCCTGAAAAAGCGAGGAAGTCGGCGTCCAGCTTTCTGACATCGACTTCGTGGTGCGGCACCGCCTGCGCAGCGTCGAAAAGGACGAGCGAGCCGTTGTCGTGCGCCATTTTCACGATTTCCTTTGCAGGAACACTGGTCCCGTCCATGTTAGACGTCATGACCATCGCGACCAGCCTGACCTTTTTGTTGAGCTTCTGCTTGAAGTTCTCGATGGAAAAAATGTTGTCCTCATCGGCTTCAACAAAATCGTAAACCACACCCTTCGATGCGAGCTTCTGCCACGGGAGGAGATTCGAGTTGTGCTCTTTGTCAGTGCCCAGCACGACGTCTCCCGCCTTGAAAGCGAATGAATTAGCGACGAGGTTTATGCCCTCGGTCGTGTTTTTTGTGAGAACGAGCTCTTTCGCGCTCTTCACGTTTATGAATTTTCTGAGCGTTTCCCTCGCCTTGTCCACGTTTTCGTCGACGCGCTTGCCCAGCTTGTGCAGGCTGCGCTCGCCGCATGCAGGATATTCGAGGTAATATTCCCTTATCTTGTCGATTACCTGCATCGGTCGCAGCGTCATGCATGCATTATCGAAATAAATTATCGGCTTGCCGTTGAACTGTTTCTGCAGGACAGGGAAGTCCTGTCTTATCTTTTCGACGTTAATTCCCATTCAGCCACCTTTTGCCAGCTCGCTGTCTATTATCGTCTTGAACTCGTTGAAGCTCTTGGGCCCGACGACGACCTGGTCGTTTATGAAGAACGTCGGCGTTCCGTATATGCCTATCTTGAAGCCCTCGCTGAAGTCGGCGTCGACCTTCGCCTTGTATTTGTGCGTCGTGAGGCATTCTGAGAACTGGCTTTCATCCAAGTTCAGCTGCCTCGCGAAGCCTATGAGATCATCGAAACTTGTCTTGCCTTGATTGTCGAACAGAAGGTCGAAATATTCCCAGTATTTGCCCTGCTCGCGGGCGCAATGCGACGCCTCCGCCGCTTCCTGCGCACCCGGATGGGAAGAGCTCATCGGGAAGTCCTTGTAAATGAAGCGCACTCTGTCTCCGTAGTAAGAGATTACCTGCTTGATGGTCGGGACTGCTTGTTTTGTAAAGGGGCATGCAAAACATCCGGCTTCTATTATAGTGACCTTTGCCGTTTCCGGTCCTATCGCCGGGTCGTCCGGGTGGACAGTCAGAACACCGACTATCTCACCTTTCGTCCCCTCGACTGTACATTCGCCTTGAACACCTCCGTGAATAATGGGGTCAAAAACACAGAAGGCATCGGGTATCGGGCCGTTACAGTTGCCGTAAACAAAAAGATTGCCTATGCTGTACGCCGAGTAGCCGAGGCTCAGTATCATGGCTATGGTAAAGGCCCATGAAATCACCTCGAAGTTTTTGTAGACCGCTGCGCCGAAGCGCGGATGCTTCCGCATGACCTTGCCGGTTATCTGAGACTTCAGGCGCTTGTCAAGGCCGGTCGTGCATTTGCGAAGCGTGAGCCGCTTGAAAACGCAGTCAAACGCTTCTTTGGCGATGGTCCTGTACTTGGCGCTGAAAACGCCGAGTACGCCAAATACCACGAGGGCAATCAGGCATATCATAATTATCAAATTATATTCTTCTGTCAGCCAGGCTTTTAAGCCTTATTGAATATTTCGTTTCCTCCCATAATATCTGTTTTCTGCCCTCTACCTTTTCTGAATAAAAAAGAAAAGGGCGGGCGGCCTATCGGCCGCATCCGCAAAGGTTGGGGTTTCCGCCGCATCCGCAGCCGCAAGTCGCCTTGCAGCCGCCGGCACCGCCGCAGCTGCCGCTCGCATCCGAAGCGCCGTCTTCGTTAACCGTTCCGCCGGTAAGGCTGTTTGTCGGTGAGGCGACATCCGCCTTTATCGGTTGCGCGGCCACGAAGATCGCCCCTGCCACGACGGCAAGCACGGCGAAAGCCATTGCCAGTTTCGTTACTCCTTTCATGTTATCTCTCCTTTTGCTGTTACGCCTGCTGAGCCCTGCAGTTCAACTTCCTTCCCGCAGCTTATGCAGCGCAGATCGCACGAGTCGCATGCTGCGCAATCGGGAAGATGTTCTGCGCAGAAGGTCACTTTCATGTCCTTCTTCTTGCCTATCAGCGCATAGTCGGTTAGCGACTTTCCGCAGACGATGCAGTTCATTCGCCTTTTTTGGCTGAAACGGCATATAATCGCTTGTGTGAAACTGGTTTCAGGGGCAGTTGCGGGGTAGTTTCAAATCAATTCAGAAAATAACCTTAATTTGACACCCTATTTCTTCTGGACAAGGTATTGAATAAAAAGATTCTTTTTCTTTTTCTTCCTTTCAAAGTCATAATATATCTGCCTGATGCGAAAATCCTTGCTTAAGATTTCTATCATATCTTTCTGGTATATCGGATATAGATCAAGCTTGCTCCATAGTTTATTTTCTTGGTCATAATAATGCAACACTACGACCGTGTCGCTAATGTACGCAGGAAAAAGAAAAATATCTCCGTGATAATATACCGAAAAGTCGAAAGTGAAATTTTTGAATATATCCTCCTTGGGCAAATTCATGAGGGATTTTATGTAATCGTAATCCCTCGAATCAATCAAGATATAACCGCCTCTTTTAATCAGCTGCGAAAATTTATTAACGACAATCTGCTGGGCCTTTTTTGTATATTCTCTCGTTCCGCCGCCTATATAAGTCAGTGAATTGCCGGTCAGAAAACCGAAATCGAAAAATTTTTTATAAGCCGGAGCGGCCTTTGGCAGGTCGAACCAGTTCGCTTTGTGAATTTTTATTTTTTGCCCGCTTTTTTCGAACAGTTTCCTCGCTTGTTCAATGAAATCCTCATCTACCTCGTTTGCCTCTACGTTTTTCAGCCGGTAATTAATGCCTTCCAGCTCTTTCACGATATTGCTCAATTCTATGCCGCCGCCTACGCCAAGATCAATAACACGTCTCAGGCTATGGCTCACTATAATGTCGGTGAAGAACTTTATCTCCTCTTTTTTGGCCTGGCCTTTGAATTTTGGGTATATGCCCCTTTCCCAGTTGACAAACTTGAAGTCGCGGAATTCCTCTATCGGGTTGCTGATGTAAGGCAAAGAATTTACAAACGTCATTTATATGATTTTTACGACCTTATTTAAAAACATTGAACTTCTTATTTCAAAACAATCGCATTCGCCATGCCCCTTCGCTTCCGCTCGGCGAGGCCACCCGCTTCCAGCCTGTCAAGTACGCGAGACACCTTTGCTTTCGGGAAGCCTGACTTTTCCACGAGGTCGCTCTGGAATATCACGCCATTCGCGGCCATTATGGTCTCGTAGACCTTCTTCTCATCGCCGGTAAGCGTTCTGATGTTTGCTTCCCATTTCTTTTTGTTGCCGCCTGCACCCGTCTCGCTCGCAGCAGGTTTGCCGCCGTAGAAAAGAAGGAAAAATCCTATCACGAAAATTATTGCCGCCAGTCCGTAGCCCATGTACGCCTGGTTGAGAACCGCTATGTGCGGGCACGTTTCATATGTCGAGCAGGAACCGCTATGCTCGCTGTCTATTATCTGCAGCGTTATTGTAGCGAAATTATACATCATCACGAAGAGCGCTATGCCCAGCGCGATGAGAATAAGCCCTGCATAATTGATGCCTGTCATCGGCTTTTTGGTGAGAAGATTGTTCATAACCCATTATTGTCAGATGTTCTTAAATAAATGATTTTATTTCAGTACCTTTCGCCTTCAGCAGCACAACCCTTGAATCGGCTTTCTCGTCGGCTACCTCAAAGTCGGCCGCCTTTGCGATTTTCTCCGCGAAGGCGCGGATATCCTTGTGGAATGGCATGTTCTCCTGTTTCAATCGCTTCCGTGAGAAGCCTATCCACATGTAGGCCTTGACCTCGACGAAATGCGGCTTCGCTTTGCTTATTATTTTTGCGTAATCTTCGATGAACCTGTCATCCATGTTCATGCCCTTTATCATTGTTATGCGAAGGACGCGCCTCGTTTTCATGCGGCTCATGATTTCCAGCGAGCGGACGAAGCGGGACCAAGCGTCCTTGTGGAGCGGGTAGTTTATGCGTTTGAAAAGCGCTTGGTTCGGCGCGTTCACAGATAAGTAAAGCTGAGTGGGAGGCGAGCGCGCCAGTTTCGAAAGCATCTCCGGCTCCTGACCGTTCGTGACGATGAATATCGATTTCGTTTGCGGCAGCGCCTTGAGGAATCTGACCAGTTGCGGGAGTTTGGGATACAAAGTCGGCTCGCCTGACAGCGATATGGCGAAATGCGACGGCAGCAGCGACTCCGCGTACTTATTCATGTTGGTCTTACCGTCTCCGGGAAAGCCGGAAAGAAGCTTTTTTCTTTCCGCCAGAAGTTTTTCATATATCGTCTTGGGTTCGTCCGCTTCCTTCGCTTTAAACCGCCTGAAGCGCATGAATTCCATCGGCCTCCAGCAAAAGATGCAGTTGTTCTCGCAGAGCGCTGCCGCCGGAGAGAATTCCATGCAGCGGTGACAATCGACTCCGTAGAACTGCTGTTTGTAGCATACGCCCTCGCTGTGCAGGCTTTTTTTCGTCCAAGCGCAAACCTGCACCGCTGAGTGGTTGAACACACCGTAATGCGCTTTCCTCAGCTGCTTCTCGGTTTTATGGTCGATTTTCAGCGGCATGAAAATGAATTGGAATGGTGTATTTTAAAACTAAAAGCGCGGCAGATAAAGGATTTATTTAGATGTTCTGAAATATAATCATGGCCGTTGATATTACGCTTACCGTCACATATTTCGCCTTCCTTCTCGGTTTCGGCGTGCTCATCGCGAATGTCATGAAAAAAAGGAACATACCGGATTCCTTCTTTCTTCTCCTGCTCGGCCTTCTGCTCGGGCCGACCGTTTTCATGAATCCTTTGGTTACCAAATACATTCATCTGACACTGGTCGACGTTAATGCGATGGGCGAGATTCCCAACTTCCTCAGGACGCTGTCAATCATACTCATGATTTTCGTTGCCATGTTCAGCCTGCAGCTGAAAGTTTTCAAGAAATTCTCGGATCTCTCCATCAACCTTGCGATGGTCGGCGTGGTGTTCAACACGGTAGTCATAGGCCTTGTCGCGCACCTGATGTTCGGCCTGAATCCCATTTACGCGCTCCTGCTGGGGGCGACCATAAGCGGCACCGGAACCGACGTTGTCCTCACGTTCAAGGATTCCTTGGCAAAGTACAAGAAATCGCTAACGGTCATAAGCGTCGAATCGATATTCAACTCCCCGTTCGCGGCGATATTCCTGCTGCTTTTCCTTGGCATGGTTACCATAGACCCCAGCGCACTTTTCCAGCCGCTGATGTACGCTGGCCAGCTCTGGTTAATGATAGTCGCCGGCGTTGGAACAGGCATAGTCGTTGGCCTGGCGGTCTCCAAGATAATGAAAAGGATGCTGAGCAAATATTCATCGCTCATACTTTTCGCGATAGCGCTGATAACTTATGCGCTCGCCGAGAATGTCGGCGGTTCCGGCATCCTCGCCGTTGCGGTCTGCGGTCTTGTTGCGGGCAACATAACCTTCCCTGAGAAGGGCAGGGAAGAGGCAGTCCAGTTTGAGGACCAGTTTTCAGAGATGCTTAGGATATCGATATTCACGCTCCTCGGCGCGCAGGTTATGCTGGTGCTCGACGCCGGCCAGCTGTTGCTGGGTTTTGCCTTCTTCCTCATCATATTTTTGGTCAGGCCCGTTTTTGTAATCCCGTTGCTCAGAAGGGACAACTGCAAATACACGAAGAAAGACATGATAGTCATGAGCTTCATCGCGCCGAAAGGCGACTCGGAAGCCGCACTGGCGCCGCTTGTCGCCGCAGCCCTTGTAGGCGCCGGAGCTGCTGCGACAGGCAACCAGATAATGAACATAATCTTCATCGTGATAATATTGTCCATACTTTTCTCGAGCATCGTTGCCATCATAATGGGCAAGAAGAAAGTCCAGGATATGCGCATCTCATGGTTCGAGAGGAGACTTGAGGAAAGGCAGAAAAGGAAGGAAGAAAAAAAGGAAGAGGGCCCCAAAAAGGTCAAACAGGCATTCCATGAAAAATTCAAGGACGTGAAGCTCGACGAATTCACTGACGAACATATAAAAGAGCCTTCCAAGAAGTTTGAGGACGACTATGAGGAAATAAAGGAAGATGCAAAGAGCAAAAAGAGAAAGACGGAAAAGAAGTAATTGCCGCGATCTTAAGCTATTTTTTGAACGACTTTTCGAGTTTCTCTATCGCTTCATCTATCTCTTCTGTGTTAATCGTCAGCGGCGGGCGGAAGCGTATTGATCTGGGCCACGATGCGAGGATGGCAAGGCCGTTCTTCCAGCATCTCGCCCTGAAGCGATCGCGCACCTTTTCGTTCGGCAGCTCAAATGCCAGCATGCAGCCGCGGCCGCGGATGTTGGACATTTCGTCATGCTCGCTTGAAAGCTCGTGGAGCCTCCCCAGAAAATACCCGCCCATCTTCGCGGCGTTCTGCACGAGCTTGTCTTCAACGATTATTTCGATGTAGCGCTTTCCGCGGACCATGTCTACTAGGTTGCCTCCCCATGTGGAGTTTATCCTGCTGGACACGTGGAAGACGTTGTCCTTTATCTCATCGACCTTATCCGATGCCATTATGCCGCAGATCTGTGCCTTCTTGCCGAATGCGATAATATCAGGCTTGATGCCGAAGTGCTCGAAAGCCCACATCTTACCTGTTGAACCCATGCCCGTCTGTATTTCGTCGGTTATGAACATTATGTCGTTCTTCCTGCATACGTCCTCGAGCGCCTGCAGGAACTCGGCCCGGAAATGATTGTCCCCGCCCTCGCCTTGTATCGGTTCGATTATGAGGCAGGCGATGTCTTTCGGATTTTTCCTGAGCGCTTCCTTTATCTGATTAAGGGCGGTCTGCTCATTTTTCTCGACCTCCTTCAGCACTTCGCTTGTTATCGGGAAGCTGAGCTTCGGGTTCAAAATTCTCGGCCACTTGAACTTCGGGAAATATTTTATCTTGGTGTCAGAGGTGTTGGTGAGCGAGAGCGTGTAGCCGCTGCGGCCATGAAAAGCTTCCTTGAAATGTATGGCCTGCGTTCCGAGCTCCTTCCTTTCTCCGCGGGCAAGGTTTTTGCGGATCTTCCAGTCCATCGCCGTCTTCAGCGCGTTCTCTGCCGCCAGCGCGCCGCCGGCCACTAAGAAAAGATGCTTCATGAATTTTGGCTTCGCGTAGTCGGTGAATACCTCGACAAAGCTCGCGAAGGATTCAGTGTATACGTCGGAATTCGCCGGGTTCTCAAGCGCAGCTGCTTGGAGCTCGCGGAGGAATTCCTTGTTGTGCATCTTGGGGTGGTTGTGACCTATAGGAAGCGTTGAAAAATAAGTGTACATGTCCAGGTATTTCTTCCCGTCCCTCGCGTCTACCATGTAGCTGCCTTTCGAGCGCTCGAGGTCGATCACTATGTGGAAGCCGTCGACAAGTATGTGGTCCGCCAGCCTTTTCACGACCTTTCCAGGAGGCACTTCCTCGGCGCAGAATCTGCTCTTGAGCAATGCCATATTTAATATTTCCCGCGGCCCTAATAAATTGGTTCACGATCATAATAGTATTTTCTTATTTTTGCCGTCGTTCACAGCCTTGCTTACAAGAAAGGCAGCACCAAGACCTAGCGTAGCTACAAGAAGAAACTGCTCGACACTGTCTGTGTTGCCGTCGAACCTGCAGGAACTTAGATAATTATCAAGCATCTTTCCGATTGCGGGATACTTATGATTTATACCTGTCACAAGGCTATCAAGACAGTCCACTATTTTATATAGTGTCGTTCCGGGTTCTAGAGGAGGAATCAGTGGCATCAATTATTTTTTGGTGGAAAAATTTTAATTACCATATTACCCCAAGATTATAATATGAAGTTCTTCAACATGGACTTCAGGGAAATCCTGTCCTCCCAGATGCTTTGCGTAATCATCGACCTCGTGGCCGGTACAATACTCGCCATATACATGGACAAGATGCTGCTGATACCCGGCATGCTCATCCTGCTTCCCGGTTTCCTTGAGATGAGAGGCAATATAAGCGGTTCCCTTGCCTGCAGGCTTAGCTCTGGACTTTTCTTGGGGGTGGTTAAGCCGGACAAGTACAACACCCGGATAACCAGGGGCAACTTCATAGCATCATTCCTGATGGTAATTTTCTTGACTTTCGTGCTTGGCGTCATAGCATTCCTTTTCAGCTTCCTGATTTTCGGGATATACACGCTGAAGATAATCATCTTCCCTGTCATTGCAGGAATAATAGCGAATGCAATCGAAATCCCGCTAACATTCTTTATGACCCTGTACCTGTTCAGGAAAGGCCACGACCCCAATAACATAATGGGCACATTCGTCACGTCAACCGGCGACATAACCAGCATAGTTTCGCTGTTCATAGTCCTGGTGATAATATGAGCCGCACCAAGCACCATCCGGCGCACAGACATCTGAAGAAGCTGCAAAAGCTCAAGAGGAAGCACTACCATCCGCTCATACACGCGATACACAAGAAGCACAACATATCGAAGAAAACGCTTTTCTACGTAAAAGAATACGGCCCGCATTCGAACGTCCCGAAAACGATAATCAGGGAAAGCATACGAATCCTCCTGCTTGCTTCGCTCATCAGCTCATTCGGCGGCCTCGCGCTCGAGAACATAAAAACGCTCTTCGTTTCGCTCTTACCGCTGCTCATACTCCTACCCGTCCTTAACGACATGATAGGCAACTATGGCACCGTCATTTCCTCAAAGTTCTCGACACTGCTGTACGAGGGGATAATAAAGACGGAGTGGTGGAAGAACATGGAAATCAGGAGGCTTTTCCTCCAGCTGATCTTCATATCGTTCCTGACCGCGGTATTCAGCTCTGCCGTAGCGCTCGCTATAGCGTCGTTTTCGGCATACGTTGTTGACGTGACCGTGATAGTAAAGGTAATGTCAATAGTGATACTGGACGTGCTGGTGCTTGTCGGCACGCTGTTTTTGATAGCGGTTGTGGCGGGTCTTCATTTCTTCAAGAAGGGCGAGGACCCCAACAACTTCCTGATCCCGATCACGACGTCAGTCGCCGACTTCGGCAACATGATAGTCATGGCTGTGCTTGTGTTGTTGATTTTCTAAACGTTTTTCCAGAAAATCATCTGGGCCTCATAAGATAGATCGGGAAGTATTCTGAGAAAAGGCCCTCCTTGCCGAATTTCTTGTCGACTATCTGGAAGTATTTCAGTATCTTGTTTTCAAACGGCTTGGTGGTTTTCTTGAAAACTACGGAACGTATCACGATAAAACCGTCGCTTTTCAGTACCTCTTTCATCCTCTCGTAGAAGCTTTCCTTGTTGTACGGCGAAACGTTAGAAAGCACGTGGTCGCTGAAAATCACGTCGAAACTCGCTTTTTTGAGCGGCAAATTCATTATATCGCCTTCCAGCCACTCCTCGTTCTTGTTTCTCTTCCTCATCATTTTCGTCGTCCTTTCGATTACCTCCAGGTCATTGGCTATTACAGTTGTTTTGGCTTTTGTGTTTGCTGCGATTTCCCTGAGTTCCGGGCTGCAGCCCAGTATCAGAACTCTCATATCCCTCTTGGCTTTTGCTGCGTTTTCCAAATGCTGTCTGAAAATTATTATTTCGGAATCGCATGGCCTAGTGAGCGACGTATGATGATGAGAATCAGCTTCATTGTTTGCAGGGCCCATCTTCAAGCCAAATTTCATGATTATTTATATAACAGCTGTTTTTATAAATATGCCCAAAATAATTTTCGTTTCCACCTCGCACGTCGCGCGGGAGAGCCTTGAAAGAGTAAGGAAAACAGTCGAAAAAGAAACGCCTGATTGCATTGCGATTGAGCTTGACGTGCTGAGATTTCGATCCATGGAAAGCGAGAAGAAGGAAACGCTTTCCTCCATAAAAATTCTCGGCCTGCCAACCTTCGTTATATTCTGGGTGCTCCAGAAGTTCCAGAGGTATTTTGGCAAGAAGACAGGAATACTTCCGGGCTCCGAAATGATGGAGGCCGTCAGGCTTGCGAAGGAGAAGCACATACCCTTCGCCTTCATAGACCAGCGCATAGACGTCACTTTTTACAGGATACAATCAATTCCCCTGTCCGAAAAGCTGAAGCTGCTATGGATCCTGCTGCTTGCGCTTTTAGGGATGGCCATTCCTTCCGCCGAAAAGCATAAGCAGAAAATCGACCTAAATCGCGTGCCTGAACAAAAAATCATAGAAGAGGCGATGCAGTTCCTTGAGGATGAACTGCCGAATTTTTACAGAATCCTGGTAATCGAGAGGAACGAGGTGATGGCAAAGAACCTCAAGGAACTGGGCAAAAGGTTCGGCAAAATAGTGTGCGTTGTTGGCGCGGGCCATGAAAAAGGGATGAAGGAAATCCTGAAAAAATCAGTTGAATATTCTTGACTTCATGAGATTCGTTGTGGGCTTCACGGGGAGGTACAAGACCGACTTCAATGTCAACCTGAAGAAGATATCCAAAATAATGGTAGACTGGAACATAAGCAACAGCCTGTAAAAGCAGCCTTTACCAAAACGGAGTTCAAGGCTTGAACCATTCTATTTCGTAGTATTCGTATTTCGATTTCGGCAGGATTATCTTTTTCAGTTCGTAATATGTTATGCTGGTCTCCCTGTCGGTTATGGAAAGCAGCAGGTTCAGGCCCATTTCCTTCGCCTTGTTCAGCAGCGAGGCTAGCTCGATGCCGCCGATGTGCTCGTCCTCCGAGACCGCCACCAGCATGTATCTGGGCTTGTCTTTCGGCGTTTCCCTTGCCCAGACCCCGCCGTCTTTCTTCCTCCTGTACGCGACGAAGTCGACCGGGAAGTCGATGTAGTCCTTCTTCTCCATCTCAGGAATGCCAAGAATGAAGGTCTTCTTGACGCCATGCGCCACCCTCACTGCGCGGGACCACTCGGAAATTAGCAGCTTCTGGTCCTTAGGAAAAACGTGCAAAACGTGCTTGGAATGAATCCACTCGTCCTCCTTCACGGGCGACGCGCCCGGGAAATATATCCTGAAATGGGAGCCGAACTTGAAGCCGGTTTTCACGACGTACGCCTTCATCCTCCAGTCATCGTAAACCTCGTACAGCTGTTTTGCATATTCCCTTTTCCTGACGACGTCCTTCATTATCTCAGCATGGGTCATCCGTTTTCGCGTCTCGTTGTTTATTATCTCGACGCCGAAATGCTTCGCCAGAAAGATGGTCTCGAAGAAGTCCAGCTTCGACTGCCTTCCCCTTTCCTGCTTGTAAACGCCGTACTGCCCCAGCCAGTATTTGTCGAACAGTTTCCTGCCCTCGTCTTCGTTGTCCAGTACCGAGAAAAGCGAATCGGGATACCAGTAGGCTTTCGCCTTGATGCCTTCGACCTCAAGTTTTTGCGCCGGATATTTCTTGTAAGTCTTCTTGGAATGCTTGCCCTGTATGTTGAGCCGGTATCTCCGGATAACGAGGCCGCGGTCCCTCCAGTCGCGATAGGCGTTGTAGCGGATGAAAAGCCTCGGCTCCTTCTTTATGAAATGGCTTGCAACGGCATTGAAGTCCATTTCCTTCCCTTCCTGGTCGCGGACCACTGCGTTCCTGAAAAGCATGAGGTAAAGCGCTTCTTCCGGAAGAAGGACAAGCTCACCTTTCTCCCTGTCGCCGAAGAAATCGTTCGCCAGTCTTTCCACTGTCTCTGCCTCTCCGGCCCATATCCCTCTTTTCCCGTCTAATTTTAGCTCGAGCATTGAGTCACCGTTGCAATAAAACCGTCATATATTATATTGTAATTTAATCTAGTATAACCGAACAGTTTAAAAACCTGCCCTGGCGAAATTGAAGTTTTTCGTGTAACTGCCAAGTATGTTTTTCATCTCCGCCCTGTCACCGTGGAAGAAGTTATAGAGCTTGCCTCCGCAGGGCTTGGAGCCGGTTTCCTCTGCGTATTTGTCCGTTTTGCCTTTTTTTGATTTCAAAGCCGGGCCGGCGTCTTCGAAATCTGTCGCAATCAGGAAGATTGTTTTGTTGCTGTCGGGCGCTATGCCGTGAAACTCGCGGTACGTCGCGCATCCTGGGCAGCCGCAGCCGAGCTTGTGGCCGCGCTCCCACGGGCTTTTGATGCTCTTCTCCGCGGTCTTTTCGCGCCTTTCCTGCTTAACGTCCGTTTCTTTCGCGATGGCGTCGTTGTATACTTTCTCCAGATTCTCCTTCAGCTTTTCGGCGTATTTGCTGAATTTTTCCTGATATTTCTTCGCTTCCTCGTCAACCCTGCCGTACGCCTCCTTGTAATCCGTTTCCTCGTCTTCTTCGCTATCCTTGTCCGTCGCTTCGTCCAGCAGCTCCTTTATCTTTTCCAGCTCTGCCCGGAAGGAATCGCTGAGCATTTCGAGACTCATCTCTGCGGCTTCTGCGAGGTCTGCAAAATCCAGCGGATCCAGCTTCATGTCGAGCATGTGCATCCCAAGAACAATATCATTTTCTTTCGCCGGCTTAATAATGTTCGCTGATACAGGGCAAAGCCGGTCAGATTTTTATAAGGGCCGGTTATTAGTAATAAATATGGACATGCGGGAACTTCTTGAAAAAAGGCTTCCGGAGAGGGAACTGAAGCTGTTGAAAGGCTCGTTCGACATCGTCGGTGACATCGCGATACTCGAAATCCCGCAAGAGCTTTTATACAGGAAGGGGGACATAGTAGATGCGCTTCTTGAAGTCCACCCGAATGTCAGGACGGTTTACAACAAGGGCAGCGAGAGGAAGGGCGTTTACAGGCTCCGAGAGCTGGAGCTGCTTCACGGGGAGGAAAGGGAGACCGAGCACAAGGAGCACGGCTACCGGATTCGCCTGGACGTGAGGAAAGTTTATTTCTCGCCGCGCGAGGCGAACGAAAGGCAGAGGATAGCCGGTCAGGTTAAAGCGAACGAGACCGTCATGGTTATGTTCGCAGGCGCAGGACCATACGCCATCGCCATCGCCAGGCGCCAGCCGAAGGTAAAGAGGATTTACGCCGTCGAGATAAACCCCGACGCCTACAAATACATGGCGGAAAACATACGCATAAACAAGGCGGGCGGCAAGATAACTCCAGTCCTCGGCGACGTTGAGACCGAATGCGCCAAATGCCTCGGGCAGTGCGACAGGGTCGTCATGCCTCTTCCGAAGGGCGCCTACCAGTATCTGCAACTCGCCTCGAAATGCCTGAGGAAGAAAGGCGGCATGATACACTATTATTTCTGGTCTGCCGAGCAGGGCCTCGATGACATAAAGGAAATCGTCGGAGCTGATCTGAAAGATCAGGGAAGGAAAATCAGGTCGATAAGCGTGAAGAAGGTCTCGGATTACGGGCCCGGCACAATAAAGTTCTGCATGGACATCAAAGTCGCATGACCACCGTTGTTTCGCTTCCAGCCGCAAATTTTCGTAATGTCTCCTGCAGCATAGAAATCAATTTAAACTTCTGCAACCAATTATTGAAGGGTTTCTTTTGCTGCCTCCATCCAGGCGAGGGAACATAGCAAAGGCTGAAACCAAGGGCAGGCTTTTCTATTCAAATCGATAGCGGGTAAACTATTTATAAATGTTTGCACAAGTCTTACAACAATGGAAAAAGAGACGAAAGCGATACTGGTTCTTGAAGACGGGAGCGTTTGGAAGGGTAAAGGCTTCGGTGCGCTTGGAAAAAGCTCAGGCGAAGTGGTTTTCAACACGGGCATGGTCGGCTATCCGGAATCCATAACGGATCCTTCTTACAACGGCCAGATTCTCTGCCAGACATACCCGCTCATAGGGAATTACGGCGTCTCCTCGAAAAGCTTCGAATCTGGGAGGCCGATGATAGAAGGCTACATAGTCAGCGAACTCTGCGAAAAGCCTTCGCATTCCACCTCTGAAAAATCGCTCGATCAGTGGCTGGCAGAAAACGGGATCCCCGGCATCTGCGGCATAGACACGAGGGCGCTGACCAAAAGATTAAGGGTCCGCGGTGTCATGCTGGGGATATTGCAGACATACAGGGACGAGATAGACGTCAAAGCGCTTTTGGATGAGGCAAAGCGCATACCTGACCCCAACAAAAGGGACCTCGTCTCCGAGGTCACCATCAAAGGCACCAGAATATATAATGCTTCACCGTCCGGAAAAAAGTCCCGGCAAAAGACTGTTGTCCTGATCGACTGCGGGGCAAAGGAGAACATAGTAAGATGTCTGGCTAAGAGGGAAGCGAGAGTCGTCAGGGTCCCTGCGCAGACGGCTTTCAGCGACATAATGAGTCACTCGCCTTCAGGCGTTGTTATTTCGAACGGCCCCGGCGATCCGAAGCAGTGCGCTAAAACGATAGAAACAGTGCGGCAGCTGATGGAAGAGGAAATCCCGCTTTTCGGCATATGCCTCGGCAACCAGATTCTCGCCCTCGCTTCGGGCGGCGACACGTATAAGCTGAAGTTCGGCCACAGGAGCCAGAACCAGCCGTGCGTTGAAGAAGCGACGAAAAGATGCTACATAACGAGCCAGAACCACGGCTTCGCCGTCGACGTAAAAAGCCTTTCAAGAGAATGGAAACCGCTGTTCACCAACGCGAACGACAAAACCAACGAAGGAATAATCCACAGGACCAGGCCCTTCATGAGCGTGCAGTTCCATCCGGAGGCGTGTCCGGGACCGAAGGACACGGAATTCCTTTTTGACAGGTTTTTCAGGCTTATGGAGAGATGACATGAAAAAGCCAAGGAAAGTCCTGGTGCTCGGGAGCGGAGCGCTTAAAATAGGAGAGGCAGGCGAGTTCGACTACTCTGGAAGCCAGGCAATAAAAGCGCTGAAAGAGGAGGGCATCGAAGTCATTCTGATAAACCCGAACATAGCCACCATCCAGACCTCCGACTATCTCGCTGACAAAGTTTATTTCCTTCCGGTCACCCCTCACTTTGCTGAAAAGGTGATAGAAAAGGAAAGGCCTGACGGCATCGTCCTTTCCTTCGGCGGGCAGACGGCGCTCAACTGCGGCGTAGAGCTCTGGAAGAAGGGGGTGCTGAAGAAATTCAAAGTCAGCGTTCTTGGAACGCCGGTCGAGGCGATAGAGGATACGGAAGACAGGGAATTGTTCAGCAGGAGGCTCCATGAATGCGACCTGAAAGTCCCGGAAGGAACGGCAGTGAACAGCATCGAAGAAGGCCTGAAAGCGGCGAAAAAAATAGGATATCCTGTGATGGCGAGGGTCGCGTACGCCCTCGGCGGGAGGGGGAGCGGGGTTTCCTACAGCGAGGAAGACCTCAGGTACGCCCTGAAGAAGGCCTTCAGCCACACGAAACAGGTTCTGATCGAGGAGTATCTTGAAGGCTGGAAGGAAGTCGAATACGAAGTCGTCCGCGACAGGGAGGACAACTGCATAACCGTCTGCAACATGGAGAACTTCGATCCGATGGGGATACACACCGGCGAAAGCATCGTCATCGCGCCGTCGCAGACGCTCACCAATCACGAGTACCACATGCTCAGGGAGATTTCCATAAAGGCGATCAGGCACCTGGGGATAATAGGCGAATGCAACATCCAGTTCGCGCTCAACCCTGAAAACAGCGACTACAGGATTATCGAGGTGAACGCGAGGCTTTCAAGATCGTCGGCCCTCGCCAGCAAGGCGACCGGCTATCCGCTTGCGTTCGTTGCCGCGAAACTTGCGTTCGGCTACACGCTTCCCGGCATACGGAACTCGATAACCAAAGCCACGACCGCATGCTTCGAGCCGGCGCTAGATTATCTCGTCGTGAAAATACCAAGGTGGGACCTGAAAAAATTCGCAAGGGTCTCGAAGAAGATAGGCTCGGAGATGAAGTCGGTCGGCGAAGTGATGGCGATAGGCAGGAATTTCGAGGAGGTCATACAGAAGGCCGCGCGCATGCTGCAGATAGGCATGTACGGCGTGGTCTGCAACAGGAATTATTCCTTCGATGATCTGGAAAGGGAGCTGAAATACCCGACGGACGAAAGGCTGTTCGGCATAGCCGAAGCGATAGCTAAGGGGTATTCCGTTGATAAAATTTACAGCCTGACCAAGATAGACAGATGGTTCCTCTTCAAGCTGAAGAACATCGTCGAGCTTGAAGGGAAACTGAAAAAATACAGGCTGCACGAAATCCCGCAGGAACTGCTGCTCGAGGCAAAGCAGAAAGGCTTCTCGGACAAGCAGATAGCCATAATAACAGGCGCAGACGAGGCCGCGGTCAGGAGCAGGAGAAAGACGCTCGGCATAGTGCCCTGCGTGAAGCAGATAGACACGCTCGCCGCGGAATACCCTGCAAAAACCAATTACCTTTATCTCACCTACAATGGCAGCGAGGATGATATACACTTCCCGTCCGCCAGGAAGACAGTCATGGTCCTGGGCTCAGGTTCCTACAGCATAGGCTCGTCAGTCGAATTCGACTGGTGCTGCGTGACGGCGGTCGTGAACCTCAAGAAGATGGGTTATTCGACGATCATGGTCAATTACAATCCCGAGACCGTCTCGACGGATTACGACATATGCGACAAGCTCTATTTCGACGAGCTGAGCTTCGAAAGAGTGATGGACATATACGAGAAGGAAAAGCCGAAAGGCGTAGTAGTGTCGATGGGAGGCCAGATACCCAACAACATGGCCATGAAATGCTTCAAGGCCGGCATGAAAATCCTCGGCACGCCGCCGGGCAAAATAGACATCGCGGAAAACCGCTACAAATTCTCCAAGCTTCTGGACAGGCTCGGCGTGGACCAGCCGCAATGGAAGGAATTGACCAGCGTCGTGAAGGCGAAGGAGTTCGCGAGAAGGATAGGATACCCGGTCCTCGTCAGGCCTTCCTACGTCCTCAGCGGCTCTGCGATGAGCGTGGCCTTCGGCCACAAGGACCTTGACGCTTACCTGAAAAAGGCGTCGATGGTTTCTCCTGAATATCCCGTCGTTATAAGCAAGTTCATAATGAACGCGAAGGAAATCGAGATGGACGCCGTCGCGAACAAGGGCGATGTCGTGGCATCGGCGATAGTCGAGCACATCGAGAACGCAGGCGTCCATTCCGGCGATGCGACGATGGTCCTTCCGCCCCAGAGACTTTACATCGAGACCATAAGGAAAATCAGGGAAACCGGAAGGAAGATAGCGAAGGCCCTCAGCATAACAGGACCCTTCAACATACAGTTCATAGCAAAGGACAACGACATAAAGGTGATCGAATGCAATCTGCGCGCTTCGAGATCCTTTCCCTTCGTCTCGAAGGTATCGAAAATCAACTTCATAGAGCTCGCCACCAGGTCGCTCATGGGCTTGCCCGTGAAAAACACGAAATCGACGCTCGACCTGAACTACATAGGCCTGAAAGCGCCCCAGTTCTCATTCTCGCGCCTTAAGGAAGCGGATCCCGTCTCCGGCGTGGAGATGGCATCGACGGGCGAGGTCGCGTGCCTCGGGGAGGACATCCATGAAGCGTTTTTGAAATCCATCCTTTCCGTCGGTTATACCCTTCCGCATAAGAACATACTCATAAGCATAGGCGGCGAGATCGGGAAGCTCAAATTCCTCGACTCCGCGAAGAAGCTGAGAGACTTGGGCTTCAGCATGTTCGCCACCGAGCACACGTCCGCATTCCTCAGGGATAACGGCGTTGAGAACACGAGGCTTTACAAGGTACATGAGAAGAAAAAGCCGAACATAAAGGATTACCTGATGCAAAAGAAAATAGATTTTGTAATCGCCGTCCCCGACCCGGAAAGGAAAAACAATTTCGGCAGCGACTACGCCCTCAGGAGGACAGCGATAGATTTTTCCATTCCGCTGTTCACAAACCTGCAGGTTTCGGACCTTTTCGTGCAGTCGCTGGCCAGCAAAAACATCTCGGAGCTGAAAATAAAACACTGGGGCGAGTACGAGTAGGCAATCCTATTTTTCAAACCAGTCTAGACGTCGTCAAGGAACTTGAGCGTGTCCATGGGTTCTTTGTCCTTCGCTTTGGGTATCAGCGGCCCGCCGGCTGCGAACTCGCTGGTCGGCATTCCGGGAGCGGGCTTCCATGTTTTCGTCTTCGTCTCTTTCTCTTCCGCTTTCTTCCTCCCCTCGACGTCCTCGAAGTAGACCCTTGAGAAGCGCTCTCCGCACGATTTGCAGATGTAAGCAATCTTCACTATCGCTTTTACCGGGCTCGTGCTTTCGAGGACGTTGACGACTTCCTCTTCCGACACGTACGCCCCGCCGTCGCATTTAGGGCAGTTCATAAGAAACTATTGGTGCATCACGTATAAATTTTTCACGCAGCCCTTATCTCCACAAGTTTTATTTTGAAGGTCAGCGTTTTCCCCGCGAGCGGATGGTTGAGGTCTATGGTTATCCAGTCCTTTTCTACGCCGGTTATCTTCGCAGGCAGCTGGTTGCCGTCGGGCAGCGTGAGCACCAGCAGCATGCCCGGTTTCGGTTCATCGCCTTTCGGGAGCCTGTCTCTCGGGAATTTCTGTACGAGCTGGGGGTTGTGTTCGCCGTACGCTTCCGGGGGCTTGAGCTTGAAGGTCTTCTCCTCGCCTTTCTGCATCCTCATCACTGCTTTTTCAAAACCTGGTATTATCTGATCCGTGCCTATTACGAATTCGAGCGGCTTCCCGTGCCTCTCAGAAGAATCAAAAACCGTGCCGTCCTCCAGTTTGCCTTCGTATTCCAGCTTCACCTGTCGCCCGTTTTCGCGACATTCTTCGCTGTTTTCCCGGTCTTTGCCGTCATCCTACCAACTCCTCAACGCAAATAAGCGTAATTCGGGTGCGAATTAGACTTAATTCACGAATAGTTATTTAGAAATTATCCTTCCCCTTATTTAAGCGCAGGAAATTGCGGTAATTAGACGGGTATTTTTGCCAGATCCCTTGCAAGCCTGCCGCTAAATTCGCTTCTCTGCAGGATTCCCAGAAACCTTTGCGCTTCTGCTTCGTCGCCTTGCCTTAGCGCATCCGCGTAGAACTTCAGGACCGCCCCGTAGCCTTTTTTATTAACGAGTTTATTGTATGATGATGATGTTTCGATGCCCATAACATAGAATTAAGATAATAAATTTTTTAAACCTTCTGCACATACCCGGGGCTCGGCTCGAAAAGCAGGCCCTCGCGCTTCAACTTCTCTATTACTTCATCGACCTCGTCGTCGCTTTCAAGCCCTTCTTTCTTGGACAACTGATGGATTTCCGAGATGGCGACTTCCTTCGCCTTCTTCGTAAGCTCGTTTATTACGTCCATCACTACCCTTATCTTTGACCTGTCGCTCGATGTCGTCGTCGCTCCTTCAGCCCTGTCGATATCTATTTCGCCGGTCTTGGTGTCCAGGCCGAGCTGCTCGAGCGAGAAGCGCATGAGCCTCATCGCCCTCTGCGCGTCTTCCCTGCGGATCTCGTCGCTCAGCTGGATCCTCGCCGAAGCTTCAGAAAGACGGATGAGCGCCTCGAACTGACGGAGTGTGATGGGTATCGGCCCGCCCCCGCCGCGTTCTTCGGCGCGCTTCCTCATGTTTATGTAGAACTTCCTCAGGGTCTTGCCCGCCTCGGAAGTGAGGACGGGGGTGCAGTTTTTCCTGCAGTAGGCGACGTATTTCCTTATGAACATCGGGTCGATGAGGGGCTTGCTGAGCTCGAAATCATGTTCCCTCGACTTGAGGACGTGGTCGACTATTTTTTTGTCCATCTCGCTGTCCGGCACGTCACGCAGGGCGAACTTGAGGTCGAAACGGCTGAGCAGAGTGTCCGGTATGTTTATCTGCTTCGCGATGGGCATGTAAGGGTCGAACCTCGAGAACTTGGGGTTGCCGCCTGCGAGAACCGACGTCTGCGCCGGCAGCGTTGCGACTATCGATGCTTTCGCTATCGATATAGTCCCCTGCTCGAGCGCCTCGTGCATGGCAACCTGGTCATCCGTCGACATCTTCTCGAACTCATCCACGGCGAGCATGCCGCCGTTAGTCAGCACGAGCGCGCCGGCTTCAAGGACCCATCCGCCCATGAACTGCTCGTCCTTCACTACGGTCGCCGTCAGACCTGCGCCCGTCACGCCTTTGCCTGAAACGTATTTGCCGCGCGGCACGATCTGCGATATGAGCTTCATGAGCTGCGATTTACCTGAGGACGGATCACCTATAAGCAGGAGATGTATGTCCCCCCTGAACTTCGTTCCGTCTTTCAGCGTGCGAGGGACCCCGCCGAACATCTGGAGAAGGATGGACTCCTTTATCTCGCGCATGCCGTAGAGCGAAGGCGCGATCGAATCGACCAGCTTATCGTAAATGAGCGGGTCTTTTGAGCTTTCCTTTATCTTCTTCTCGTCTTCCTTCGTCACTTCCAACTGCCTCCAGCCAATCTCGGTCGGCTCGACTTGGTTCGCGTCAAGGTAAAAATCAAGTTTGACCATTGACTTCGCTTTCGGCATCTCGCGCAGGACGCCGCTTATCCTTATGCGGTTTCCAGGATCGGTCATGCGCCTGCCCTCCGGCGAGACCAGATCCTCTGTAAGGAAAATATTAAGCTGCGACGGCCTTTCGCCTTCTGTCAGCTCGAAGGGCTCGTCTATAGTTACCCATCGCGTGTCTATCATTTTCTTGTCTATCTGCTTGAGCCCGTTCTTGTTCCTGCATTTCGGGCACTGGTAGGGCTCCATTATGAAATTCGCCTTCCTCGGCTGCTGGAATATCTCGCTGCAGTCCGGGCACTGCCAGGTGGTTTCTATTATCTCCGGCCTTATCTCGCTGGAGCGCCTCACGATGCCCTCGATGCAGATGAACTTGCCTATGTGCCTAGAGCGCAGGTCGCGTATGTTGAGCGGTTCGCTGAGCTGGAACCTGAGTTTTACAGGGTTCGTGAGTTCCATCTGGCCCAGCGCCTCGCTTGTCATCTCCATGAAAGCGTTGGGGTTATTTATCAGCATGTCGGAAAGGTCGGCATTGAACTTGTCGATGTTGTTGAAGTCCACGATGAGCGGCTTGCCGTCGTTGGAAGCCTTGGCAAGGCCTTTCTTGTAGAACTTGTCTAGGAATTCGTTGAACTTCTCCGCCATCTCTTCCTTGTTAATTTTTGCCTTGACCATACCAACCCCGAAACCCGTGCGGTAAATAAAAAAATCATATTTAGACTTAAAAAAGGTTTTTGTGCCCTGCGGGAAGCGAAACGAGCCTACTTGTACTGTATGCCCAGTTTCGCGCCCAGTTTTTCAAGCATGTCTTTTGTCATGCGCTTCAGGTCGTACTCGTGCTTCCAGCCCCAATCTTTCCTTGCCTGTGAGTCGTCTATTACCTTGGGCCAGGAATCAGCGATGGCTTGGCGGAAGTCCGGCTCGTATGCGCATTCGAACGAGGGGATGTGCTTCTTTATCTCGGCTGCGATTTCCTTGGGAGAGAAGCTTATCGCTGCCAGGTTGTAGCTCGTGCGGACCTTTATCTTCTCCGGCGGCGCTTCCATCATGTTTACCGTCGCTTTGATGGCGTCGTCCATGTACATCATGGGCAGCGTCGAATCCTCGCGCAGGTAGCATTTGTATCTTTTGTTTTTCAGCGCCTCGTAGAATATTTCGACCGCATAATCGGTCGTCCCGCCGCCGGGCAAGGCCTTGTAGCTTATGATGCCTGGATAGCGCAGGCTCCTGACATCGACAGCGTACTTCTTGAAATAGTAGTTGCACAGCAGTTCACCCGCGACTTTCGTCACCCCGTACATTGTGTTCGGTTCCAGTATGGTCGCCTGGGGCGTTCTGTCCCTTGGAGTCGTCGGGCCGAAGGCTGCAATGGAGCTCGGCCAGAAAACCCTCGACATCTCGTATTCTTTTGCTAGGTCGAGCACGTTTTTCAGCGAGATCATGTTGACCTGCCAGGTCAGGTCCGGATTCTTTTCTCCCGTCGCAGAAAGCAGTGATACCAAGTGATAAACCGTGTCTATACGATATTTCTCTATCACGTCGATGAGCGTTTCCCTGTTGGTGCCTTCAAGGACCTCGAAAGGCCCGGCCTTTATGAAAGCTTCTTCCGGCATATTTCTGTGGCCTGCAGCCACAACATTCGAGTTGCCGTATTTTTCCCTCAGGGCCGGCACAAGGCTCGTGCCTATCTGGCCCGTCGCGCCTGTTACAAGAATCCTTGTCATCCCTTCACCACTCGTTCTTTTCTTCGCAATAAGTGCAATAATGGGCCGGGCAGGAATCTCGAACGGAAGCAGGTGAAACCTGCTTCATGCGCCCATCGAACCTGCGGCCTTCGCGTTGTAAGCGCGACGTCATATACGGAACTTTTCCGTAAACGCTTTTGCGTCAGCAAAAGGGTTTAACCGCTAGACTACCGGCCCATACCAGCGAAAGACAGTCTCGTTGTATAGTTCAAGCTGTCGCTTGACTATAAAATAAGGAAAGTTGAAGTTATATAAGTTTCAGGTCCTTCCCTACCTTCTCGTATGTCTTGAGCGCGAAGTCCAAATCGTCTTTTGTGTGCTCCGCTGTCACGATGTTCCTCACGCGCGCGGAATCCTTCGATACGAGTGGGTATAATATCGGCTTGACGAATACGCCGTGCTCGAACAGCGCCTTGCTCAGCTGCTGAGCCTTCGCGCTCTCGCCGACTATCACGGGCGTGATCGGCGTCTGGCTGTGGCCGATATTGAAACCCAAGTCGCGCAACCCTTCCTTGAAGAATTTCGTGTTGTCCCACAGCTGCTTGAGATGCTGCGGCTCGTCCTGAACGATTCTCAGCGCCTCCATTATCGCTGCGGTCACGCAGGGCGGGTGCGCGGTTGTGAAGATGAAAGAGCGGGCGCGGTTGATCAGATAATCGCGCAGCTCCTGGCGGCCCGCGATATATCCTCCCAGGCAACCGAACGCCTTCGAAAGCGTGCCCATGTCAATATCGATCCGTCCGTGAAGATTAAAGTGGTCAACTATGCCCCTCCCGTCTTTTCCGAGGACGCCATCCCCGTGCGCGTCGTCGACCATTGTTATCGCGTCATATTTTTCCGCGAGTTCGGCTATCTGGTCAAGCGGAGCGATGTCGCCGTCCATGCTGAACACGCCGTCCGTTACGACCAGGCGCCTTCTCGCGGATTGCGACTCCTTCAGCGCCTTCTCCAGCCCGGCCATGTCCAGATGCGGGTAGATCTTCTTCTCCGACTTCGTAAGGCGAACTCCGTCGATGATGCTGCCGTGGTTGAGTTCGTCGCTTATGATGACATCGCCCTCGCCCATGAGCACCTGTATCGTGCCGCGGTTGGCGGCGATGCCTGCTACGAAAATGAGCGACGCCTCAGTGTGCTTGTACCTGGCAAGCATCTCCTCCGCCTCGTTGTGTATTTCCATCGTACCTGCGATCTGCCTTACGGCGCCGCAGCCGAAGCCCCACCTGTCCATCGCCTTCTTCGCAGCGGCGGCGAGCCTCGGATGGTTGGCGAAACCGAGATAATTATTCGTAGAAAGCGTGAGCACTTTCTTGCCGTTTATTACAACCCTTGCTCCCTGCGGCGTGCTTAGCACGGGCAGGGTGGTGAAAAGATTCTCCTTCTTCAAGCCTTCAAGCTCGTCCTTGAGGAATTGCAGCCGGTTTTTCTGGCCTTTCATCAAGACACCCCCACAAAACAGATGAAAATTATATTCAAATATTACTCAGGAGTTTATAAAAGATATCATGGCATGTTCGTCAGGCAACGATTTTGCCCGGCCGTCCCCGGCAGACGGCAGTATTTTACGAATGTAAAACATCATGTTTTTTAAATGTGCTTGAACATAAATATTAATGTAAGCAAATTTGTCAGAATTTGTCAAAATTGGCGTACAGCCTGATAGAACATGGAAAAGAAAAAGTTTCTTTTTGTCTCCTTAGATGCGCTGATTAGCGATATTGCGTGGCAGGTGATTAAGGAAGGCCACGAGGCCAAATATTTTATTGAATGCCCGACAGAAAGGAGCATAGGCGACGGCTTCGTTTCCAAGACGGACGACTGGAGGAAGGATGCGGACTGGGCGGATGTCATCGTATTCGATGACGTCCTCGGTCAGGGTACGATTGCGCAGAAGCTCAGGCAGGAAGGCAAGCTGGTTGTTGGCGGAACGCCTTACACGGACATGCTCGAGGATGACAGGGGCTTCGGCCAGGACGAACTAAAAAAGGCGGGAGTGACGACCATACCCAGCTGGAACTTCACCTCGTTCGACGACGCCATAAACTTCGTCCAGGAGCATCCCGGCAAATACGTCATCAAGCCGAGCGGCGAGGCCCAGAACATAAAGCAGCTGCTTTTCGTCGGTGAAGAAGACGACGGCAAGGATGTCATTCAGGTCCTGGAGCACTACAAGAAGGCATGGTCTGAAAGGATAAAGGTCTTTCAGCTGCAGAAGAAAATCAGCGGAGTCGAAGTGGCGGTCGGCGCTTTCTTCAACGGCAAGGAGTTCATCTACCCGATAAACGTCAACTTCGAGCACAAGAAGCTCTTCCCGGGCAACATCGGCCCCTCGACCGGCGAGATGGGTTGCTATGACGACCAGACGGAAGTCCTGACGCAGAACGGGTGGAAGCTTTTCAGGGATCTGGATCATAACGACCAGATATGCACCCTTAGTCCCTCAAGCCACGCAATCGAATTCCACAGGCCGGAAGTTTTGGTTTCCTTCGATCACCACAGGGAGCTCGTTTCGGTACAGAACCAGACGCTGGACATCATGGTCACTCCGGACCATAACATGTACGTCGCGAAGCAATGGGATGCGAGGAACAGGGCGAACAAATTCGGGTTCGTCAAGGCCCGCGACCTGCAATGTCAGTCAGTCATCAAGAGGACCGGCACATGGACCGGGCAGGAGCAGCAATATTTCACCCTTCCTTCCGTCCCGGTTGGCCACTACTCCGGAAGGCAGGTTCTGTTCCAGGAAACGGGAGAACTGGAAATTCCCATGGACGACTGGCTAGCTTTCATGGGCGTATGGCTGGCTGAGGGTTCTGCGTCATACGGCAAGGTAAGCATCGCCCAGAAGACCCCGGAGAAGACCGAGATGATATCATCCATGCTCAAAACGCTTCCCTTCACTTTCACCAGGGGAGACGGCGAATTCTACGCCTATGGCAAGCAGCTTTCGACTTATCTCGGGCTTTTCGGCAAGGCGCATGACAAGCACGTCCCTTCATTCATCAGGGAGCTGAGCCCGAGGCAGATAGACATCTTCCTGAAATGGTTTGCGCTCGGCGACGCCACTCAGATGAAAGGCTTCAGGATATTCTACACCTGTTCGAAGCTAATGGCGGACGGCATCCAGGAACTCCTGCTGAAGACCGGGAAAGTCGGCATCATAAAGAAAAGGCAGCGCGAAGGGAAGCGATGGATAAAGGACCATTTCGCTGACTGCTCAGGCGTTCAGTACGAAGTCCTCGAAAGAGTGAAGAAGCTCGACTCGTGGCTTGACAAGAGGGATATTAAAATGATAAATTATTCCGGAAAGGTGTACTGCGCCACCGTGAAGAACCATATAATGTATGTCAGAAGGAACGGCAAGCCCTTCTGGTGCGGCAACACCTCGATGTTCTGGTCCATGCCCAACAAGATATTCAACGCCACGCTAAAGAAGATGGAACCCAAGCTGCGCGAGGAAGGCTACATCGGCTACATAGACATAAACTGCATAGTGAACAGCTATGGCATCTACCCGCTGGAGTTCACCTCGAGATTCGGCTACCCGACCATCAGCATCCAGCAGGAAGGCATGATAACACCGATAGGCGAGTTCCTTTACGAACTCGCAAAGGGAAATGGCCACAAACTGAAGGTGAAGAGCGGTTTCCAGGTCGGTGTCCGCGTCGTGGTCCCTCCGTTCCCTTTCACCGACGAGGAAACCTTCAACACGAATTCCAAGGACGCCGTCATCGTCTTCAAGAAGCCGCACATGGAAGGCATACACATAGAGGATGTGAGGCTGGTAAATGGCGAGTGGCTCATCACAGGCCACGCCGGAGTCGTCCTTATCGTCGTCGGAACCGGTCCGACGATGAAGCAGGCACAGACGCAGATGTACAACAGGATAAACAACATCCTGATACCCAACATGTTCTACAGGAAGGACGTTGGCGACCGCTGGTTCGAGGACAGCGACCGCCTGCACAATTGGGGCTACCTTAGAGAATAGGTTCTTTTTTTTCAGAAACAGAATCGGTTCAGCCTCTGTATTCCATGCCCATCCTCAGGGCCTGGAGGTCCTTCTCCGGCTCTTTGACGGTCGCCTTTATGGCCTGCACCAGCGATTCCTTCTTCAGCGGCAGCATACCCTTCGCGATGGCGAAGCCGAGTAGCATGACGTTCCCGTAGACCGGGTCGCCCAGCTTCTCCTCGCATATGGTAGAGGAGTTTATGAAGTACAGGCTCTTGGCGAAAGGAGAAATCATTTCCGTGAGCTTCTGCGCCGGCGGATATGGCTGGTCGAACAGGCTCGCATACACCGGCTTGAGCGGGTAGTTGTCAACGATGATGTTCGTCCTCTCCTTGCTCGCGAAGTAGCAGAACCTCGCTGCCTCAAGCGGCTCGAGCGCCAGCAGCAGATCCGCCTGCCCCCTCGGGATGAGCTGCGAATATACGCGCGTCCCGAACCTGACGTGCGCCGGTATCGCCCCGCCCCTCTGTGCAAGGCCGTGCAATTGCGTTCCGCGAACTTCGTAGCCTTCGATGTTCGCAGCCTTGGAAACAATGACCGACGTGACTAGGACGCCTTCTCCCCCCACTCCGGTAATAAGCATGTTGCACATCATTTTTTCTTCACCTTCATTTTTGCCGGCACTATCGCGCCAGCCGGGCATATCTGCGCGCACACGCCGCAGCCCCAGCATATGTCTTCGCGTATGTAGACCTTGTCGCCCTCATGCATTATCGCAGGGCACGCGAACTGCTTGACGCACATGAGGCATTTCTTGCACTTGTCAGAAGCTATCTGGAACTTCGTGAATTCCCTGCCCTGCCGCCTCAGCAAACGCCGCATGTAAAGCCTGCAGAGCCCGCGGGAGATAAGGACTCCGATTTCGTCTTTAGATGTCAGTTCCTTTACCGCCTCCTGCAGCTCTTTCTGACTGAAAGCATTTACGACGCGCATGTTGCTGATGCCGAAGGACCTGACGATATCTTCGATTTTCATCGGCTCCCTCTTGTCACCCATGCCGGTGAAGTCGCTTCCGGGGTTCGGCTGGTGGCCGGTCATAGCCGTGATGCCGTTGTCCAGTATCACTACCAGAGGCTTCGTGCCGTGAGCCTTCGTGTTCACGAGGCCTGATAGGCCTGCATGGAAGAACGTCGAGTCGCCGATGAACAGCGCGACCTTCTGGTCGCTCACCATCTGTATGCCGTGCGTGATCCCGATGCTCGATCCCATGGAAATTATGTAGTCCTGCATCTTGAAAGGCTCCTGTATCCCGAGGACGTAGCATCCGATGTCGCCGCCCCATATGGTCTGCTCGCCCATCACCTTCTTCACCGCGTAGAAGGTCGACCTGTGCGGACAGCCCGGGCATAGCACGGCCTTCCTCACTGGCAGCTGTATCTTCTTGAGATGCATTTCATGCATGGTGAAATCCGGGTTCTTGATCTTCAGTATCGGCGCTATGGCCTGCAGAATCATTTCGGGGTTGTATTCGCCCACGCGGGAAAGGATGTCCTTGCCGTGGATCTCGAGCGATGGGTTCACGTCCTTCGCCGCCATCCTTGCAAAGCTCTCCACCACTGGCTCGAGTTCCTCAAGAACAATCAGCTTCTTCAGGCCGCGGATGAAGCCCTCGACGAATTTCCTTGATATCGGATACGTCATTCCTATCTTGCCTATCCTGACGCCTTTGAGTCCCAGCTCCTTCGCATATTGGTACGAGACCCCGCTCGTAAGTATGCCTGTGCTGCCCGCGCCCTCGGCTTTGTTGAGGTATTCGTATGCGGTCTCGATCTGGTCGAGCTTCTTGTTGAGGGCATGATGCAGCGTCTGCAGCCTAGGCGGGATGCAGTTGAACCTTTCCAGGTCCTTCACGAATTTCCCTTTCGTCTTCAGCGTCGCAGGCATGCTGCCCAGCTTGACAGTTCCGATGGAGTGGGAAACCATAGTCGTCGTCCGCAGCAAGACGGGCAGCTGGTACTTCGCGGATATCTCGAAAGCGAGCTTCGTGTAGTCCTTCGCTTCCTGCGCGTTCGCCGGCTCGATCATGGGTATCTTGCCCATTCTCGCGTAAAATCTGGTGTCCTGCTCGGTCTGGGCGGAGCTGTGGCCGAGCGGGTCGTCCGCGACCATTATCACCATCGCCCCCGGTACGCCAGTGTAGGCAATCGGCAGCAGCGAGTCGCTCGCTACGTTGAGGCCGAAATGCTTCATCGCGGAAAGCGAGCGCACGCCGGAAAACGCGGCTCCGGTGCAGACCTCGACCGCAACTTTCTCGTTCGTGCTCCACTCAAAATAGAAGCCCACCTGTTTTGCAAGCGGAGAAAGCGCAATCCCTACCTCGGAGCTCGGCGTTCCAGGATAGCACGCGCACAGGCCCATGCCCGCTTCCATCGCGCCTCTCGCAATCGCCTCGTTCCCCAGCAAGACGACCTTCTTGCCCTCTTTCTCAAGAAGGTCCGGGTTGAACGTCATAGAAAACCTACCCCAAGACTCCCCATCCCCCAACAGAATTTCATGGAGCGCTAATATTATATTAATAATGTCTGTTCAATATATAGGTTTTTTGCATCGGGGTTTCACGGCATGACCAGAGAAGGAGCGCCTGATGCAAGACCACCAGTCTTTCCTTTCTTATTTCGTTCCGCTTCTGCAGTCACTTCCTTGGCTTTTATCATAAGTTGCGGCTCCACATCGATTGCCTTGTAAATCTTTTCCCACGTGCCATCTTCCTTCTGAACTTTGATGGACAGCACCTTGTAGGTTCTCCCATTGCTGTCTACTCGGTCCCAGTTCACCATGTGATAACCAATCTCATCCCCTATGTAGAAAAAATCCCTGCCCGGGAAAAATTTCAGCGTCTCTGTTTCTTCCTTGAAAATGTCACAGTTGAGATACTTGATTTTTATCTGCTTCCCCACGTATTCTCCAAGTTTGTCTAAAGGATACGGGCAGGCTGCGGGTTTCTCTTCTTGGATGTATTTCTCAGCCCCTTTGCCGAAAAGCCTTACAACCCGAGACATGCGTATCTTTAAAGTCTTCGGAATTAGCTTTAAAAATTCCGCTAAAACCCAGTTCTGAGTAATTGGATGCAAGAACATCTTCCGGAGTTTTTAGAACAAAATAATGCGCCAACCGGGAGCTTCAGACGGAAGCAGACGAAGTCTGCTTCATGCGTCCTTTGAACCCGGGCCACAGGCTTGGGAAGCCCGTGTCCTACCAGGCTAGACTATTGGCGCAATATCGATATAAGTTTGTTACCGGGTTACTTAAAATAACATATATAAAAAGAATCATACTGCCTTTGGTTGTGTCTCTAGCCTTTGTTGTTTTACAAATAAAATAAACAAGGATAGCATAGACTGGAAAAGATAAAATAAAAAAATCAAACCATCCTTTCTTTTCTCCCAAGCCCCATGTTTTGCGTTTATTTTTTCTTGGCAATTAGGGAACCCTTGAGTTCAGGGCCTATCAGGAGAAGAACT
This sequence comes from Candidatus Aenigmatarchaeota archaeon, assembly GCA_041489155.1. Classification (GTDB taxonomy): domain Archaea; phylum Aenigmatarchaeota; class Aenigmatarchaeia; order QMZP01; family QMZT01; genus JBGPQP01. Next base: position 20,642 of record JBGPQP010000007.1, on the reverse strand, counting down.
GCTCCTATGAGCTCCGGTGCGCCGATGGGCGGAAGGAATGCCGCTATGAGGGCGAATATGGCCGCTCCAGAATAGTCCTTCTGCTTGAACTTGCCCAAGCCTTTCCAGAGGACTATTATGCCCGCTATGGCAAGCAGGCCGAAAGCGGTCAAAGCTCCTGCCAAGACCCATGTGAAAGGCGCTATTCCGAGAGTCATGCTGACATTCGTCACCGGCACGAGGCCTCCGAATATTACTATCACGCCGACTATCTTCAGCAGCAGACCCACGAGAATAAGCACCTTTGCTATCGTCGCTTCGGTGCTCAACCCCTTGAAGTTGAGGTCTATCATATTATATAATTCAGGCGAACCCCCTAATAAATAAAAAACACGCGTCTTGAGACCCAGAAACAAAAAAGAAGAGAGCGCTGAGAGCAGGATTCGAACCTGCGCGGGCTTTCGCCCACAAGGTTAGCAACCTTGCACCTTTTGGCCGGCTTTTTCGCTTCTGGAAAAGCGGTTAACCACTCGGTCATCTCAGCATTATTTCAGCGAACTTTTTTGTTTTCGCAATATTATGTGGTTTTATCTCTTTAAAAAATCTTTCCACGTTCTTCCGGCCGGCGATCCTTATTTTACGGTTGCGTTTCTCGAGCCAGAAGGTGAAGCCGATGTCGTGCAGGATCTCCCTCAGCTGCACAAGATGCGAAATAGACGGGCTGGAGATATCTATAACTGGATTCATGTATCCCTTCCCCGTGCGCCGCAGGTAGAGCGAACCGCGCGAGTCGAAAACGCCGCGCACGTACGGCTTCCAGTATTCCATGTTGTTGAAGATTATCTTCGGCATGCGGAGGGCATGGGTCTTGCTGCCGACCGGGAACTCGAGGAAGACATGGAAGAGGCGCATCGCTTCCCCGCCGCACACGCGTATGCCTATTACATGCCCTCCCACATATTTCCTTTTGGTGATTTCCAGTTTCTTGGAGAAAAGCTCCTCGAAGAGCGGCCTGACGGTGTGGGTGTAGTAATGCGCTTCGTCCTTCCCGCCCCTGACCTCGACGACAAAGCTCCTGGCCGTCCTGTAAATGCCGCCATCGCCTGCGAAAATGCCGCAGGCCTCGCCCAGCGTTTCCACGTCGAGGGAAAACAGCTGCCTCATGCTCTGTTATTGGATTCATGGTTTAAATATTAGCGCCTTAAAATCACAAACTTTATAAAGCCTCCGCTTAAATCATATAACAGATAAAATTTACTGAAAAGCGAGACGGAGAGGTGGGTGTATGGCGATAAAAGTATCGAGCATTTCTGAAACATACGGCAAAGACGTGTTCACCAACAAGGGCATGTTCTGCGGCAAGGTCGAGGACGTCGAATGCGACCTCAAGAGGTTCAAGATCCGCTCCCTTGTAGTGCGCGCAGCCAAGGAATCCTACATCTCGAAGATGCTCGGCAGCAAGAAAGGCGTAATCATCCCGTTCCCCATGGTCGAGTCGATCGGCGATGTCATCCTGATAAAGCACATATCGCTTCCGGTCGCTGACGAGGAAAAATCCGGCGAAAAATCAGAGGCAGTAGAGGAATAAGCCGGAACTCACAGAAGCCTTATCGACCTTGAGAGAACGTCTGCCTTACCTTTTTTTACCACTATTGTATCTTCTATCCTTACGCCGCCGAAGTTCTTTATGTAGACTCCTGGTTCGACGGTGATGACCGCGTTTTCCTGCAGCACCTCGCCAGCCGGCTCGTGGACGGAGAGGCCGACGCCGTGGCCGAAGCTGTGGAACACCTTGTACCCTTTCTGCGCGAGCAGGCTCCTGTAAAGATTTTCTATCTCCTTGTAGCTAACGCCTGCTCGTATGCGCGAGGTCAGTTCGCTTTTAATCTGCTTGACGTCCTCGTACATCTGCCTGTGCTTCGCGTTGATTTTCCTGAAGAACATTCTGGTCACGTCGCAGCAGTAGCCGTTCACTCTCGCCCCCGCGTCTATCATCACCACGTCGTTCTTAGCGATGACCTTCGGGCCGGCGGCATGATGAATGAACTGCGTGTTTTTGCCAGCGCATACCAGAGGCTCGTAGGCGCTCTCTGCTCCCAGTTTCCTGTATTCTATCTCCAGCGCGTCGGCGATCTGCTTCTCGGTCCTGCCAGCGAGCTTCCCGCTGACGGCGGACATGGCCTTGCCTGTCGCCTGTGCCGCCTTCTTCAGCTGCGTTATTTCGTAAGCGTCTTTGACGATTCTCTGAGCCTCAAGCAGCGATGTCGCAGGCCTGATGCCTGGCTTCAGCTTTTTTATCTCATGGAAAACCATGATGTCGATGACGCGCTCGTCGTAGCCTATCGTCTTGTACGGCTTCATGCATGCGAGCACGTCCTTGAATTCCTTCATATACACTATTTCCGGATAGAACTTCTTCGCTTCGTTGGAGAGCGAGGAAACTATGAGCTTCGGCCTGCCGTTCAGGGGGAAGAGCATGAAAAGCCTGTCGTCCCTCAGGCCGCGGTAGCCCGTGTAATAGAGGATTTCATCCTGGCTGGACGTCATTATTACATCCAGGCCCTTTTCCGCCATCGCCTTCCTGAGCGCTTTGATCCTCCTTGCGAAATCAGGTTTCATATAATATTTTTGCATCAGCCGCATAAATAAAGGGGTAGAAATGGAAACAGGCAAACCGTAAAGCTTAAATTACGGGAATCAAAGATTATATCTTCCCGAAATAGTGATACCCGATGAAGCATAGCGTCCAGGACATGAAGAAAATCGCAAATGACGTCAGGAAGGACATAATCAGGATGACCTGTGCCGCTGGCAGCGGGCACCCGGGAGGATCGCTTTCTTCTGTCGAAATCCTCGTTTCCCTTTACTTCAACGTCATGAAGCACGACCCCAAGAACATAAAATGGGACGAGAGGGACAGGTTCATTCTTTCGAAAGGGCACGTGTGCCCTGTGCTTTATGCGACGCTCGCCAGGCGCGGCTACTTCCCGGTCGACGAACTGATCACGCTGCGCAAGCTTGGTTCAAGGCTTCAGGGCCACCCGCATCGCCTCAAGCTCGAATGCCTCGAGACCTCTTCAGGCTCGCTTGGCCAGGGCCTTTCCATCGCAGCGGGAATGGCGATAGGTCTTAAGATGGACCACCGCAACGAGCGCGTCTACTGCCTGATGGGCGACGGCGAGTTGCAGGAAGGCCAGATATGGGAAGCCGCGATGTCAGGCGCTCATTACAAGCTCGACAACCTCTGCGGCGTCGTCGACGTCAACAAGCTCCAGATAGACGGATGGACAAAAGACGTGATGTGCATCGATCCGCTGAAGGCGAAGTGGGAGGCCTTCGGCTGGCACGCGATCGAAGTCGACGGCCATAACATCGAGCAGTTGCTCAGCGCCTTCGGGGAAGCCGAGCACACAAAAGGCAGGCCGACGGTCATACTTGCAAACACCGTGAAAGGCAAAGGCGTCTCTTTCATGGAGAACAAGGCGGAATGGCACGGCAAAGCGCCGAAGAAAGAGGAAGCCGAAAAGGCACTGAAGGAGCTAGAAGCGCAGGCATACGGCTGCGCATGAGAGGTAATGTTTATGTCTTCGCACACTTCGCAGAAATCCGGCCTGAACCCGGACATGAAGCTGGCGGCCAACATTTACGATAATGTGGAAAAGATACCGACAAGAGATGGTTATGGCCACGGCTTGGTGGAAATGGGCAAAGACAACCAGAGGATCGTCGTGCTCTGCGCCGACCTTTCCGATTCGACGCGCGCCCAGTGGTTCGCTGATAAATATCCTGACCGCTTCGTAGAAGTCGGGATTTCCGAGCAGGACATGATGGGTCTCGCTGCAGGGCTGGCAGCAGTGGGCAAGATTCCGTACGTCAGCACGTACGGCGTATTCTGCACCGGCCGCGCATGGGACCAGATGCGCACGACAGTCGCCTACGGCGACTTCAACGTCAAGATCGCCAGCGCGCACGGCGGAGTTTCCGTAGGAGCGGATGGCGCGACGCACCAGTCGCTCGAGGAAATCGCGCTCTCGCGCGTCCTGCCGAACATGAAGGTCGTCGTCCCGACAGATTACTGGGAGACGAAAAAAGCGACGCTTGAATCCGCCCGCATACACGGCCCGATGGTCATACGTTTCGGCAGGGAAAAAGTCCCTGTCATCACAACGCCGGAAACGCCGTTCCGTTTCGGAAAAGCGGAAACGTTCCGCTTCGGCAACGATGTCGCGATTTTCGCGTGCGGCCCGATGGTTTACGAGGCGCTTATCGCGGCGAAGGAGCTGGAGAAGCGCAACATTGAGGCGCGCGTGATAAATCTCCACACCATCAAGCCGATAGACGAGGAAGCGATAATCACGGCGGCGAAGGAGACTGGCGCGATCGTGACCGCGGAAGAGCACCAGATCACAGCTGGCTTCGGCTCCGCGATAGCGGAGGTCGTGGTTGAGCATTATCCGGTTCCCATGAAGCGCGTCGGCGTGCTGGACCGCTTCGGCGAGTCGGGCGAGCCAGACCAGCTCATGGTGGAATTCAATCTCAAGAGCACAGATATCATAAAGGCTGTCGAGGACGTGCTCAGAAGAAAGAAAAAGTAAAGGCGCAACGCTTTAGGAGGTTTTTTTATGATGGGCAAAGTCGCGGAAAGGATGTCAAGGCTCGGGACGGAGACAGCGTTTTCCGTTTCCCTCGAGGCCAGGGAATTCGCCTCCAAGGGCAACAAGATCTACCCGTTCCATCTCGGCGACATGAACATAAAGACGCCGGCCAAGATAATCAGGGCGACCACGAAGGCGATGAGAGAAGGCAAGACCGGCTACTGCCCGTGCGCAGGCATTCCCGAGCTCAGGGAAGAGCTGGCGAAAGAGACGGGAAAGCAGCGCGGCATCAGCCTGACAAAGGACAACGTCTCGATACAGCCAGGCGGCAAGCCGGTGATAATGAAGTTCATACTCGCCTTCATGAATCCCGGCGACGAAGTTCTTTATCCCAATCCCGGCTACCCGATTTACGAATCGCAGATCCAGTTCCATGGCGGGGTCGCGAAGCCCTACGGCTTCAAGATGAGCCCCAAGGGCTTCAGCCTCGACCTGGCGCAGATCGAAAGCCTCATCACGCCAAAAACCAAAATCCTCATCTTCAACAACTACCACAACCCCATGGGAGCGGAGTCGCATCCCGAGGAGATGGACGAACTAGCGAAAATCTGCATAAAGCACGACCTGCTCGTGCTGAGTGATGAAGCGTACTTCGACATCAACTACGACGGCAAGGGCAGGAGCATCGCCTCGTACCCGGGCATGTTCGAGAGGACGATGATCCTCTACACATTCTCCAAGAAGTTCGCCATGACCGGCTGGAGGCTCGGTGCGGCGATAGGACCTGAATGGATGGTCGAGCAGATGAACCGCCTCAACATCAACGACGAGTCGTGCTCCAATCATTTTATTCAGTGGGGCGCGCTGGAGGCGCTGAAGGCGACGGAGAAGGATACCGCCAGGATACTGAGAATCCTTAAGAGGCGCAGGAACCTCGCCGTCAGGATGCTCAAAAAGATGAAAGGCGTGAAGATATTCAAGCCCAACTCGACCTTCTACCTGTTCCCCGACGTAACGGACGCAATGCGCAACCTCGGCTTCACCGAAGTCGAGGATTTCAGGAAATACATGCTCCACACGACCGGCGTCTCCTTCTGCACCCGCAAGCACTTCGGCACGCCGATGGACGGCGAGCACCGCGAATACATCCGCCTCGCTTATTCAGGCATCGACCTGCCTGACATAAAGGAAGGCCTCACAAAAATGAAGGAAGCGCTTGAGAACCCGGCGATGGTGGAGGAGTGGAGAAATAGAAACAAGTGATTTCTGCTCGATAGTCATTTAAAACTTATTTTTATAGAAAAAACATGCAACCAGCGCCGAGAAAAATAGACTATGCGGGCTGCGGCAAGATATGTCTTGATGCACGGATTCCGCAAGAAAGCCTGCGAAGAATTGTCAGGAGCTTTGACGAGCAGCCGGGGCAGGTCGTGCTGATAGGAAGAGAAGACGTGCCAAAACCCGCGGCAGGCGGGCTGGGCAACAAGGTTCCCATCATGCAGCAGTTGGGTTTCAGTTCTGCGGTTGCCGGAATCCTGGGAGACGACATATACGGGCATGGCCTTGCGAAGGAATTCAAGAAAATGGGCGTAGACACGGCACTGCTCAGGTTCATGCCGGGCGAGACGACGGAATTCTCGCTGATAGAAAACACTGAGACCGACAGGAACATCGCGCATTACTCCGGCCTCACCGGTTATTTTGCTCTGGGCAGGAAAGAGATGAGATTTCTCGAAAAAAACAAGCCTTATTTTGTCGACGTGATTTACGCCCTGCTTCTGCCGGGTTTTGACGGAAAGCCGATGAAGGAGGCCTTTCACAGGCTGCGCCAGTCCGGCATTATGACAACGACCAGCGTCCTGACAAATGACAAACTGCCTTACAGGGATATGCTTAATGTCTTGGAGGAAGTGGACCTTTTCCTTGTGAATGAGAAAGAAGGCCTCTACATGACAGGGGAAAAAGAACCCCTGCGGATAGTCAAAAAACTATCCGAACACACGGACGGCATAGTCGGCGTCACGCTGGGAAAGGAAGGCTCGCTTTTGAGGTACAATGGGAAAAACCATGAAGGCCGCACGCTAAGGCAGGACAAGCCGCCTGATTTCACCGGCGCTGGCGACGCATTTTCAGTTGGCGTGCAGGCAGGCATCATCCACGACCTTAAATGCGGGCAATCCATAGACATCAGAAAAGCAGCCGGCATCGGCCACATGGTTGCAGAAGATTATATATTTCACACTGGCATAAGACCCATTTCACATTACTTGCAGAACGCGGTCATGTAATTCTTATTTTTGATGAGCCTTTTTTCTAAAAAGATTCGATGGGGCCGCTGGGATTTGAACCCAGGTCACCAGCACCCCAAGCTGGAATGATCATGGCGTCAAGCTCAAAAGCTCGAGGTTGACTAGACCAGACTACACTACGGCCCCGTTATTCGAAGGACACAGGTTACGCCTGTGTCAATCGCTGGTTTGGTTATATTATAATCAGGGTTATAATATTAATATTGGATGCAACGGGAAGGAAGCGCGAAGCGCGCGCAAAGTATTTAAGTGATAGCAACCAATTAATGTCTTTCAGGTGTTCGATTGAGAAGAAAGGGCATAAGGATCGACATGAGAAATGTGGACATGCTGGAAATAAAGAGAACGAAGGAGACGGACAAGATAGCCCGGATGCCGGAGAACACGAGAAAGATAGTCAAGGACTTTCTCAACGAGGGTTTGTGAGCTTTGTTGTCTCAGTTAAGCTTTTAAAGTCGTTCAGCGATAAATAAACTCACGAAGACTGCCTGATTGATGGTGTTATTATGATCGTACCCATAAGATGCATGACATGCGGCAAGCCCGTCGGCCATTTGTGGGAAAAATACCAGGCCGAAGTGGAGAAGGGCGCCGCGCCTAAAACAGTCTTGGACTCACTGGGGCTGGAAAGATACTGCTGCCGCTCGCTGTTTCTGACGCACGTGGACATGATAGACAAGATCGGCAAGTTCAAGAAGTAAAATTTCTTAAAAACAAAAGGAAAAGGCAAAAATGAATGCCTTTTTAGTAGGGAACGAAGTTGAGCACCGTCAGGTCGAACGTCAGTGTTTGTCCGGCGAGTTTGTGGTTGAAATCCATCTTCATGTGCGTCTCATTGAAGCCGATTATTCTGCCAAGGCCGATTACCGTATAGACCTCGCTGCCGTTTATGGGCATGCTGTCTATCCTTATCTGGTCGCCGAGGACGGTGACTTTCGCAGTGCCGTAGATGCTGCCGAAGCTGTCTTTCAGCTCGTATTGTGACCCGTTATAGGGCTCGTGCTTCAGCGTGACAGTCCCGTTCGCTATCGTTATGACCCTCATCGGCCAGTTCATGCCCTCGAACTGGTACGCCTTGTTCAGTTCAGGTTCGAAGCCGAACGACTGGTTGAACTGCTCGACGGTCAGCGACTCGGTCATGTTCAGCACCTGGTAAAGCGGGACGTCTATTATGTTGAAAGGATCAGGGTAGCCGTACGCCTTTTCCGGCGGGATTGTCACAGTCTTCCTTTCGCCCGTTTTCATCCCCACCACAGCCTCGTCAACGCCTGCTATCGCCTCGCCTGCGCCGACCTTGAAGGTGAAATTGCCTTGTTCTAGCGTGTTGCCGTTCGCCAGCTTAAGGGCGTAGGCTATCTGCACGACATCGCCCGCCTTCACTGCATTTTTGCCCGTTGTGGAAGGCGTCATCAGAATCAGGACAGCGCCGATCGCCGCTATCACAATCACGATAAGGACAGCGTATGCAAGGGGTATGCCCTTCTTTTTACCGCTTTCCTTGATTATCTCGATTCTCTTCTTGCCCTCTAACTCGATGGCCTTGTCTATCTTCTCCTTCTTCATGTGGCCTGTCTTATCCTTGAGTGACTCGAATTTTTCTACCTGCTTTCTTGTCTTGACTCTTTTTGCCATACCAGATCCACCCCCTAATCATCAGAATGCCGATGGGGGGAATTTCAAACCCCTTTCCGCAAACGTTTTCTCTGTGCGAAAGGGTTTATTGAACCCCCGGCCCCCGCGTTTCCCTGTCACCGATGCGTCAGAAGACGCATCTCGAATCTCATAATCCAAAAAGATATGAGCGCGGTGCTCTAACCACTGAGCCACATCGGCATTCAACGTCTTGCGTCAGACGCTGTAGATTAATGATATTAATATTCCTATTTTAATAAATAACTGCCGGGCGATTCTATGGTGATAATACAGAGGAATTTCAGGCAGGAGGACCTGCCGCACGTAATGGACTTCAAGCGTAGGAGCATGCCAACGAGCTTTCCAGGGCATTCGCTCGACGAGGAAAGATTCGCTAAGCGCATCCTGAAATGCGCAGAAGCGCATCCGGAGTGGATACAGGTCCTGGAAGGCGAAGGGAAGATAATAGGCTACATCTGGTTCGGCCTCGTGCGCAGCGACATGGGCAGGCACGGCTGCCTGCACCAGCTTTTCATAGACGAAAGCCACAGGAATGGCGGCCTGGCCGAACGCCTGCTGAAGCACGCTGAAAAATACCTCGCTTCGAAAGGTGCTGGCAGGATGGAGCTCAAGGTCACGCACACCAATGAGCCGGCCCTGAGGCTTTACGGGAAGATGAACTACAGGAAGACGAGGCTGGTGATGGAGAAGAAGCTTTAGAAAATTCAGGCATTCTTACTTCTTGTGATTTTTCCCTTGCCCGCCGGGTGACCGCTCTTTTTTCTCGGCTTCCTGACGAAGGCGTCCAGCGAGCTCTGGGTTTTGGCGGAAGGGTTGATGACGTCGTCCTCGGTGAAGCCGACGGCGTTGAGGATGCGCATCGCTGCCGGCAGGATCTGGTTGTTTATGTAATAATCCGGATCGTAATTCTGCGCGTATTCAAAGGGCTCGGCGCGGTTCGATATCGAGCCTTCGCCCCTCGTAATCACATAGCCTATTACCGAGCCTTCCTTCACAGGCTGGCCGCGTGCGGCGTATTTCTTCGCGGCTGCGACGTGGGGGCCTATCTGTTCGTATTTCTCAAGAGGCTTCGTGAGCTGCGTGTATATTACGAGATCCTTCGGGTCGATGTCGCCGGTGTTTATTCTGTTTATCACTTCTTGGACAAGGCTGACAGCTTTCTTCGCGTCCCTGTCCCTGAGTATCGCCATCAGGACGCTTTCCTGCGTGTCTTTCGCGATGCTGCACCAGTCCCTTCTTACCTTTTCCAGGCCGCGTATCGTTATCCTGCCGTTTTCGTCGAGTAGCGCGTAGCGCTTCTTCGCCGTCATCCCCGTCTTCGCGGGCACGAATATGCCGGCCTTGTATATGCCTTCCAGGTCCATCTCCATGACGCCTGGCAGCGTTTCGTTGATTTCGCGTAGGAATTTGTTCGCCCCGGCCTCGCTGCAGTCCGCGATGAACAGCGAATCGGTGTCGCCATAGATAACGTTGAAGCCCTTCGCCTTGGCGTAGCTTATGACCTTCTGGATGTAATGCCTGCCGAAGGCTGCGATGGACATGGCGCATATCCTCGAGTACCAGCGCGAGCCGGCGTAGGCGTAGTAGCCGTAGCTCGCGTTCGCAAGTATTTTCAGCGCGTACTGCCTGCTGTAAAGATCCTTGTACTTCTGCGACCCGGGCTGCGCTGTTTCCATTTCCCTCTTTATCGCCGCCCTTTTCCTGACCAGCTCCTCGATTATTGACGGTATGAAGCCCTTTTTGCTAAGCGAAAAATAATGCTCGCTGCCAGGGACGGCGTTCCTCTTGTCACTGCCGTCCTTGTCCAGCGTCTCAGGCGAGATGTTATGCGTGATTATCGTCGTCGGGTACAGGCTCGCGAAGTCGAACAGCGCGATGTTCTCGTGTATCCCCGGCTCGGGCATGAGCACGTAGCCTCCTTCATAAGGCGCTGCCTCGCGGCGGTGTCCCATCTCCTTCATGTCCGGCCGGTTGAGCGCGATCTCGCCTCTTTCCTTCGCCTTCCTTATGAGCATCCACTCCACCAGCTGCGAATACGCCATGCGTGACGTATCGAATGGCGTCTGTCCGACGATCTTGGAAAGCTCGAAAATCTGCGGCAGCAGTCTGTCGGAAAGCTTGAAAGTCAGCTCGGAATCACGGAGACAATAGTCTGCGATGGTCGCGAGATCCTTCCTTTCCTTCCAGACGTCTTCCATCTGCTTCCAGTCAAGCGGCTCCTTGCCGTAGCCGAGCAGCTCCTTTGAAACCATGTCCAGCGTCAGCGTCTCGGACTCCATCGTGTCGGCAAGGACGTTCGCTATGAAATTATAGACATCTATATGCACCCGCCCGGGGATTGAGGCAGGGAAAAGCCTGCCGCGCTTGACGAATTCCATGTGGCTGCCGTCCCTGCCGAAATTCAGGGAAACTTTGTGGAAATTCGCCCGTTCCCTCAGCTTCACGAAATCGAAAAGGTCGCCGTTGTAGGTGACTATTACGTCCGGGTCTTTCTCCTGTACGATTTTCACAAGCTCTTCGAGCATCTCCTTCTCGCCGGCGTACATCTCCGTGTCAGCGTGCCTCGCGCCCTTCCATCCGTAAGTAAGCGCTTTCCTGTAGCCCGGCCCGACCAGCGAGACCATTATCACCTCGTCGCCGTAAACCTCGATGTCCAGTGCCATGGTCTGGAATTTCGGGCTTTCGCCTTTAGACGGCGCTATGCCGGCAACCTCGATTACCTCAGCGGCCTCGCCGCTTCCCCCGCTCTTATTAACATTACCTTCTGCGGCTACCCACTCGCACGGGGTCAGGTTTTTATCTATCAGGTAGCGCCTGTAAAAAGGGATGTCGTATTCGAAAGGCTTCTTCGCCTCGGTCCATCCCTCGACAATCCGCCTGAGATTGTTGACGTCGCCCGGTTCCTGCAACACGATTTTCGCGAACCTTTTGGCTTCGCCAAGCAGGTTCTTCTCCACGATTTCGACCCCGTTTATCTTGTTGGCGAAATCCTGTAACGCAGCGAGTTTGCCCCTAAAGATGCCCATGTCGAAGCCGGCTGACTCGTCGATCTCTATGTAAAAATAAGGCCTGAAATTCCGGTCGTTCGCCAGAACCGTCCTTCCATCCTTCGTTTTGCCCCACATCCTGATGACGGGCTTGTCGTTTTCCAGAACGTAGTCTATATCAAGGAGTAGGAATTCAAGCCTTTCCACCATACCCTCCACTATAAAGGGTTGTTTCGATGCTTAAAAAGTTGGAAACCCGTTTAAACAGGAGACGTTGTGGCATCTTCACAAATCCTCGCGAAAGAGACGAGATAGTCCTTCGGGTTCAGTCTCATCACTCGAACGCCCTGGGTCGCGCGGCCTATCTCTGAAATCTGGTCGGCCATCGTGCGTATTATCTGGCCTTCCTTGGAGACGAACATGATCTCGTCCTTGTCTTTTAGGGCGATTATACCAACGACGCTGCCGTTCTTGATCGTGACTTTCATGTTCTTGACGCCCTTGCCGCCGCGCCTCTGCTTCCTGTAGAGCTCGAATTTCGTCCTCTTGCCGAAGCCGTTTTCGGTGACGGTGAAAAGCGATCGCCCGCTCTCGACCTTGCTCATGCCCACGACCTCGTCCTTCTTTCGGAGACGGATGCCGCGCACGCCGTGCGACGCCCTGCCCGTCGGCCTGACATCAGCCTCGCTGAACCTTATGGCATAGCCTTGTTTCGTGGCGATTACAATGTTTTCCTTGCCGTCCGTCAGCCATGCAGTGACAAGGTCGTCATCCTCGTTCAGCTTTATGGCTATTATGCCGCCGCTCCTTGGATTGTCGTATTCGGCCAGCGACGTCTTTTTTACCAAGCCCTTCTTCGTGACGAAGAATATGAACTTGCCTTCCTCGAATTTCTGCACGGGTATGAAGTCGCGCAGCCTCTCGCCTTCCTCGAGTCTCAGGATGTTGACGACGGGCTTGCCGCGGGCATAGCGGCCTGCCTCGGGAATCTTGTAGGCCTTCATCCAGTGGACCTTGCCTTTGCTGGTGAAGCAGAGCAGGTAATCGTGGGTGTTCATCACGTAAATCTCCTTCACTATGTCGCCCTCCTTCGTCTTCGTTGCTATGACTCCCTTGCCGCCGCGCCTCTGCTGCTTGTATTCCGCAAGAGGGATGCGTTTCACGTAATCGTCGTCGGAAAGCGTTATGACGACGTCCTCCTGCTTTATCAGGCGGTCGTCTTCAAGATCTTCGATGCACTCCGTTACGTCCATCAGCTCCGTCCGCCTGTCATCACCATATTTCTTCTTCAGCTCCGCCAGCTCCTTCTTTACTATCCCGTAGATTCTCTCCTCCTTTGCAAGGATGTCCTTCAGTTCCTCGATGAGCTTGAGCAGCTCACCGTGTTCGTCCTTGATTCTCTTGCGTTCGAGGGAAGCGAGCTTCTGCAGGCGCATCTCAAGTATCGCCTGCGCCTGCTTCGGGCTGAGCTTGAATTTCTCTATCAGATATTTTTTGGCGTCCTCGACTGTGTCCGACGCCTTTATCGTTTTTATTACGTTGTCTATGTCGTTGAGCGCGACGAGCAGGCCTTCTAGAATATGCGCTTTCTCGCTCGCCTCGTTCAATTCGAATTTCGTGCGCTTTATGACGACGTCCTTCCTGTGCTTGATGAACTCCTCTACCATCTCCTTTAGGCTGAGAACGCGCGGCTGGCCGTCGACCAGCGAAAGCATGATTATGCCGAAGGTCGTCTGCAGCTGGGTGTGCTTGTAAAGATGGCTTAGCACGACGTCGGCAGGGAAGTTCTGGGAGACGTCGATGACCACGCGCATGCCTTCCTTGTCCGACTCGTCGCGGATGTTGGTTATCCCCTTTATCACCTTGTCTCTCGCGAGCCTCGCCATTTCCTCGACGAGCCTCGCCTTGTTCACCTGATAAGGAAGTTCTGTGATGATAATTCTTTCCCTGTCCTTGCCGCGGCCTTCGATTTCAGCTCGTCCTCGGACGGTTATGCCGCCCCTGCCCGTGGTGTAGGCCTGGATCAAACCAGTCTTCCCCATTATCATGCCGCCGGTCGGGAAATCCGGCCCCCTGATGTGGCGCATGAGATCTTCGAGCGTTATGCCAGGCTTTTCTATCGCAGCGATTATGCCGTCGGCGACTTCGTTGAGGTTATGCGGCGGTATGTTGGTCGCCATGCCGACCGCAATGCCGGAAGAACCGTTTACTATGAGGTTTGGGAATTTGCTCGGCATGAGCGCGGGCTCCTTAAGCGAGCCGTCGAAATTCGGCCTGAACTCAACAGTCGCTTTCTCTATGTCCGCGAGCATTTCCTCGGCGACTCTCGACATCCTCGCCTCGGTGTAACGCATCGCTGCCGCCGCGTCGCCGTCGACGCTTCCGAAATTGCCCTGCCCGTCTATGAGCGGATAGCGCAGCGAGAATGGCTGGACCATGCGGACCATCGTGTCATAGACGGCCTGGTCGCCGTGCGGGTGGTATTTGCCAAGGACCTCGCCTACGATCCTCGCGGACTTCTTGAAGGGCTTGGAATGGTGCATGCCCATCTCGTTCATGGCGTGCAGTATTCTTCTGTGCACCGGTTTCAGGCCGTCGCGTACGTCAGGCAAGGCGCGTCCGACAATTACGGACATCGAGTAATCGAGATAACTCTCTTTCATTTCCTCCTCGATGACGCGCGCGCGGATGTCTTCCTTCTTCTGCGCGTCACCAGCTTCCTTCGGGTTGGAATCTTCTTTCGCCGTCATGATATCTTTCCATATGAATTAAACATCAAGGTTCTTCACGAATCTCGCGTTCTGCTCGATGAAAAGCCTCCTGGGCTCGACGTCGTCGCCCATGAGCATTATGAATATCCGGTTCGCTTCGACCGCGTCCTCGAGCGTTACGCGCAGGAGGATGCGTTTCTCCGGGTCCATGGTAGTCGACCATAGCTGCTCGGGGTTCATCTCTCCCAGGCCCTTGAACCTCTGTATTTCAGCGCTTCCCCCGAGCTTTTCGAAAAGGGCATCCTTGTCCTTGTCAGTGTAAACATAATGCAGGTCGCTGCCCTTCTTTATCCTGTAAAGCGGCGGCTGCGCGATGTACACGTAGCCGGCCTCTATGAGCGGCTTCATGTAACGGTAGAAGAACGTCAGCAGCAGCGTGCGTATGTGGGCGCCGTCGACGTCTGCATCGCTCATGATTATTATTTTGTGGTAGCGGAGCTTGGAGACGTCGAAGAAGTCGCCCGCGCCGGTGCCTATCGCAGTTATCATGTTCTGGATTTCTTGGTTCTTCAGGACGTTGACAAGCCTGGCTTTTTCGACATTGAGAATCTTGCCGCGCAGCGGCAGGATGGCCTGCGTCTTCCTGTCCCTTCCCTGTTTCGCGCTGCCGCCTGCAGAATCGCCCTCCACGATGTAAATCTCGCTCTTCGCCGGGTCGCGCTCTGCACAGTCGGCCAGCTTGCCCGGAAGCGCGGAAATCTCGAAAAGCCCTTTCCTCCGCACGAGCTCTCTTGCCTTTACCGCGGCTTCCCTCGCCTTCGCCGCGTTCGTAGCCTTGTCAAGAATTATCCTTGCCACAGGAGGATTTTCCTCCAGGAACGTCTTCAGGCCCTCGGAGACGATGGCGTCAACGAGGTTCTTTATCCCCGGGTTGCCGAGCCTCGTCTTGGTCTGGCCCTCGAACTGCGGCTCCATCATCTTTATGCTTATGACGGCGGTCAGGACCTCGCGGACATCCGAGCCGGAGAGCTTGTCCTCGTCGTTCTTCACTATGCCGTTTTCCTGCGCGTACTTGTTAATGGCGCGCGTCAGCGCGTTCTTGAAGCCTACGAGGTGCATTCCGCCTTCCTCGGTGTTTATGTTGTTCACGAATGAGAGTATGTTTTCGTTGTAGCCCGTGTTGTAATGCATCGCCACCTCGATCTCGGTCCCGTCCTTTTTCTTGGTGAAGTATATGGGCTTCTCGAGGAGCGACTGCCTTCCCTGGCTGAGGAAATTGACGAAGGATATTATGCCTCCCTCGAACTTGAACTCGTCGATCTTGTCATTCCTCTCGTCCTTTATGGTGATCAACACGCCGGGGTTCAGGAATGCGAGCTCGCGGAGCCGCGAGGCAAGAATGTCGTAATGGAAGTCCGTGGTTTCGAAAATGCCCTTGTCGGGCCAGAACCTCACCAGCGTTCCTGTGTCGTAGGGGAATTGTGGGTCCCTTTTTATGCGAAGCCTTGTCGCCGGGTCGCCTTTCCTGTATTCCTGGGTGTAAACCTTACCCCCTCTCTTTACGTCGACAATGAGTTTTTCCGAGAGCGCGTTGACGACCGAAACGCCCACTCCGTGCAGGCCGCCCGAAATCTTGTAGCTCTCCTTGTCGAACTTCCCGCCCGCATGGAGCTTGGTCAGCACGATTTCCAGCGCGGACTTGTTGGGATATTTAGGATGCCTGTCAACAGGAATGCCCCTGCCGTCATCTATGACGCTCAGGCTGTTGTCTCTGTGGATTATGACGTTTATTACCTTGCAGAAGCCCGCCAGTGCCTCGTCAATGCCGTTGTCCACGACTTCCTCAACAAGGTGGTGCAGGCCGCGGGTGCCTGTCGAGCCGACGTACATGCCGGGCCTTTTCCTGACGGCGGAAAGCCCTTCCATCACCTTTATCTGCTTCGCGTTGTAACCCGTCTTATCTCTGGCCTTTTCTTTTTTCCCGTGACGGATTGCTTTCGCCTTCCTGTGTACTTTCTGCTTGGTTTTGGACCTTACTTTTTGTCCGATTTTCTTCAGGGTTTTTGGTTTGGTTTTCGTCTTTTTCGGCTTCTTCTTGGGCTTGCTCTTTTGTCTGGGCATGGTGATCGTTTTCCTATATTTTCCAGGCTATAAACCTGGCTCTCAGAATTGCGTCTAATTAATTAATATTATATATAATTAATTAATATATAAAGGTTAAATCTTGTATATAAATTCGATAAATCGCCGCCAGCAATTCGCTATTTTTAACAAGTAATTTTATAGCAATTATATTATAAAATTGCACGAAATTTTGCAATTAAAAATTCAACTAATTTTGAAATGAAATTTTTTCAACTGGAATTTTTTGATGTTTAAAAAATTTTTCATAAAATAAATTTTGAAAAATAAAATTCTTGAAAAATTTTTGGAAAAATAAAAAACTTTATAAATATGAAATGAATTATTTGAAGCATGACAAAAAAACTCGTTTTCGACAAAAAAGTCAGAGCCATTGAAGTCGGCTCTGGCAAATCAATTTCCCGCCTTTTGGACGACATGGCAAAAACAGGTTTCCAGGGAAAAAAGCTCGCAGAGACAGTTGAGATGCTGGAAAGGATGATAAAGGAAAAGGACGTCACCATCCTGCTCGGCTACGCAGGCTCGCTGTCAACGACAGGCCAGTGGAAAATAATAAAATGGCTTATAGAAAACCACTACATCGACGTTCTGGTTTCGACCGGAGCCAACATTTCAGAGGACATAATCGAAGCCATGGGCTTCACATATTTCCAGGGCAGCCATATGGTTGACGACAGGCACGTTTTCAACGAAGGCCTGAACAGATACTATGACGTCTACGGCAAGGAGAACGATTACATGGTTATGACGGAAATGATTGCCGATTTCATAATGACGCTCAAGGAGGATCATAAGTATTCCTCTAGAGAGTTTCTTTATCTCTTCGGCAAGTGGCTTTCCAAAAAAGGCATAAAAAGCATAGTCGCTGTAGCAGCCGAAAACAAGGTCCCGATATTCTGCCCCGCCATAATAGACAGCCCCTACGGAGACGCAGCCCTCATCGCAAAAAGCAAGAATTTCACGCTGACACTCGATGGGGTCAAGGATTACATAGAATTCATGAGCATGGGGGAGAAGGTGAAAAACACGGGCGTAGTGTACATCGGCGGCGGCGTCCCGAAGGATTTCATCCAGCTGCTCGCCGTCACGAGCGACCTCCTTTACACGCAGAGAAAAATACCCAACAGGAAAAACGCCCTCACGAGGAAGGGAACCGACGAGACTTATTACCCGCACAGGTACGCGGTCCAGATAACGACTGATTCGCCCCAGTGGGGCGGCCTTTCAGGGGCGACGTTCGAGGAAGCGATTTCTTGGGGCAAGGAAACCGAAGAAGGCGGCTTCGTGCAATGCTACTGCGACGCCACCATCGCGTTGCCGATAGTCGCGCACGCCCTGGCCGAAAAAGTGAAGACCAGGAGAAAGGGCATGGACTTCTCGTGGCTTTTCGAGCAAAAGTAAATTAAATTTCCGATTCTCTTTTATTTCGTTTAGTTGCTCAAAGAGCTTTTGTTGTTATCATCACCAGCAGGAAGATGACGTAAAGCAGTATGAATATAATGCCTTCCCTGTGGTTGATGCTCTCGCGCTTTACCAGGCTGTAGAACAGGAACGAATTCGCTATTATTATGAAGGCGAGAGGGATGGTGTATGAGACGAGGACAAGCCCGCCTGCCGGCGACATCAGAAGAATCGTGCCAAGTATCAGCGTCAGGTTCACGACCGTGCTGCCCAGTATGTCACCGACCGCCAGGGCGCACTGGCCTTTTCTTATCGCGGTGAAGTCCAGCGCAAGCTCCGGAAGGGTCGTGCCGAATGATATCAGCGTCAGGCCTATGACAGCCTCCGAAATCCCGGCGAACGTCGCTATTTCAGCCGCCGACGTGACCACGAAATGGGCGCTTGCGATTACCATGGCAACTCCCAGGAAGAAGAAGAACAGGGCAGATCTCCATTCCTTTCTGGTTATGCCGTCCTTTATGTTCAGGGTGAATTTGTCCTTGAACACGAAAAAACAGTAGAGGACGAACACTATAAGCAGTATCACGCCTTCAATCGGCCCGACTATGCCCTTCGACAGTATTATGGCAGGTATTATGCTTATCAGCAGCAGGAGCTCCGCGCTTTCGAGCGTGTGGATTCTTTCGACTCTTATTCTCCTGACAAGCGTAACGACGCCGAGTACGAGGCATATGTTCGCGATGCTTGATCCGAGTGCGTCTCCTATGGCCATGGGCGCCATGCCGCCGAGAGTCGCAAGGACAGAAACGGTCAGGTCCGGCGCTGAAACCGAAAAGGCGACGAGAATGAAGCCTATCGCCAGCTGCGATATGCCGGTGTATTCCGATATCGTTATCGAAGCGTCTATTACCCATTTCGATGCTTTAATCAGAACAAGGAGCGCTACCGCAAAAATGGCGATTGCAACTACAATCATTTTTATATTTGTTTTGCTTTCAATAAAAGCTTAATTCAATAATCTACAGAAAACATAAAATTTTTCTGAAAAAACAGAAAAACTTTTTAAATACAAATGCGCTTTATTTTATTTATTAAAAATTTTTTAAAAAAACAAAAAAACTTCCAAATTTGCAAAAAATTTAATTAGCTAAAAAAACAAAAAGATGATATATGATTCCTGCGAAAGTCTTTTTCGTCAAGGGAGTCGGCGTCCACAAGGACAGGCTCGCTTCTTTCGAGGCGGCCCTCAGGTGCGCGGGCATAGAGAAATTCAATCTTGTGAACGTTTCGAGCATTTACCCGCCAAAATGCGAAATCGTCACCAGGGAGCAAGGCCTGAAATTCCTCAACCCGGGCGAAGTCGTTTTCTGTGTCATGGCAAGGAACGAGACAAACGAGCCTAACAGGCTCATATCAGCAGCGCTTGGCCTCGCCGTTCCCAAAAACAAGGACACGTACGGCTATCTTTCCGAGCACCACACCTTTGGCGAAAAGGGAGAGGTGTCGGGCGAATATGCCGAGGATCTGGCAGCCACAATGCTTGCGACGACGCTTGGCATACCCTTCGATCCAGAGAAGGCGTGGAATGAAAGAAAGCAGCAATACAAGGCGAGCGGCCACATTTTCAAGACGACCCACACGTGCCAGTCGGCCGAGGGCAACAAATGCGGATTGTGGACCTCCGTGGTCGTAGCAGCTGTTTTTGTGCCGCAGACCAGCGTGGTGGCCACGGAAAAATGATATGAAAAAAGAAATTCTTCGCGGTTTTCTTGACGTGCCGGCGGAATTTGCCACGTATGAGGCTTCAAAAATCGTCGTTCTTCCCGTCCCTTTCGACAGGACCAGCACATGGATCAAAGGCGCTGACAAAGGACCTAAAGCGATACTCGAAGCCTCTGCAAACCTCGAATATTACGACATAGAAACTGGCTCGGAGATACACAGAAAAGGCATATACACCGAAGAAGAGCTGCTGGCGAAAAATTCAGAGGAGCTGTTCAAAAAGGTTTACGACAAAATCACCCACCTGCTGAAGGACAGGAAATTCGTGGTGACACTCGGCGGGGAGCATTCAGTCTCGATAGGAGCGATAAAGGCGCATGCAGATTTCTTCCGCAACTTGAGCGTCCTCCATCTTGACGCGCACAGCGACAGGCGTGACTCCTACCAGAATAACAGGTACAGCCATGCCTGCGTGATGGCGAGAGTGCAGGAGATGGTCGATAAAACCGTTTCCGTGGGCGTGCGCAGCATGGATTCATCCGAGCTCATGAACATAAAAAAAGACGCGATTTTCTACGCGCACGAAATCCACAGTTCAAGCAAATGGATGAAGAAGGCTTTGGGAAAGCTCTCGAAGAACGTTTACGTGACGCTTGATCTAGACGTTTTCGACAGCGGTATAATGCCATCAACCGGCACGCCCGAGCCCGGCGGTCTAGGCTGGTACCAGGTTCTCGAGTTCCTGAAGCTCGTCTCTAAAAACAAAAACATAGTCGGCTTTGACGTCGTCGAGCTCTGCCCTTCGCCTGCGAACCGCGCGCCGGACGCTCTTGCTGCGAAACTCATCATTTCCCTGCTGTGCTACAAATTCTCAGGCAAGCAAAAAATCAAAACATTTTAAGCCCACGTCTGAAATAAAACTATGGAAAAAATGGAACAGATCTTCCCAGGTGTGTGGAAGAAGGGTGAGCACATTTTCACGAAAAACCTCGTCCCAGGTGACAGCACATATTCCAAGCCGATCACTGTCCAGAAAATCGGCGAAGTCAGGGAATGGAATCCTTGGCGTTCGAAACCCGCTGCGGCGATAGAGAACGGGCTGAAGATATTTCCGCTTGTAAAGAAAGCGAAAATCCTTTACCT
>JBGPQP010000006.1:0-67164 GCA_041489155.1 Candidatus Aenigmatarchaeota archaeon | reverse complement strand
TGATACTGGTCGGTCTGATGTACAAGAACTCAAGAAAGCGAACTCCTTGGGGTTCTTGAACTTATTATTGCAGAATAATTCCTGCACTTGCCGAAAAAATGTATAAACATAGGTTTATTTTGTAATTTACCGATATTATAAATATGAAATTGTTATATGTTTTGCTTACAATGATTTCTTGCTTATTTGTGTTACAGAATAATGTAAACGCTAGTAATGTTGCATTAATAGAAAATTCGATATGGGGAAGTAATTTGACAGGAGTGTTTCATAGCTCTCTCGTATTTGGTGATATAGACAACGACAATGATGACGATTTAATAATAATGGGTTGCAATGCGGGTACTGTTGACACTTGCGCAACCGCAGATAAAATTAAAGTTTATATCAATAATGGTTCTTCTTTTGTAGAAAATTACATATGGAAAAATAACTTAACATCAATTGGTTATGGTTCTCTTGCTCTTGGTGATATAGACAATGACGGTGATTTAGATTTAGTGGTAATGGGAGATACTGGAGGAGGTAATGGAGTCGTAAAAATTTACACTAACAACGGAACAACATTTATTGAGAATTATACATGGCAGCAAAATTTAATAGGTGTTGATGCATATGCGGGTTCTCTTGCGCTCGGTGATATAGATAACGACGGCAATTTGGATTTAGTTTTAGTTGGCGCTTCGCAGTCATCGGATAACGGAGTTTACATAAATAACGGAACAACATTTGTTAAAAAAACCGAATGGTTAAGCAGTTTACCTTATGTTGGGCACGGTCTTGGAATGGGTGCTATTGGTTTAACAGATATAGATAACGATAATGATCTAGATTTAATATTTTTAGGTAGTCGAAGCACCAATTTCTATCGGGGAATTTATATCAATAATGGTACATCTTTAGTCGAAGACTCATCATGGGAACAAAGTCTTAATAATATATTCGGATGGCCATCACTCACAATAGGTGATTTCAATTCCGATAATAAAATGGATTTAGCATGTATGGGAACAAGGTCTGGTGATCATTTATATATATATCAAAATAACGGGACCCAATTCTCTGTTAATACAACAGATGATTCTTTCGGTAGTGCTTGTTTCCCCGGCTATTTCGATGGTTCCATTCATTTGGGGGATTACGACAATGACGGTGATTTGGATTTAGCGGTGATTGGAAAAGAACCTGGACGTGCAAAAATTATTGAACAAGGTATAACAAATCCATGGGGTTGTCCATTTGCTAATGATGATACCGCTCATTTAAACATATCAAATCAAATTATTCAAGGATCCCTAGCTTGGAATGATGTGAATAATGACGGTCGTTTGGATATTGGTATAACTGGACTTGATGGAAGTGATTATATAGCAAATATCTATATCAATAACGGAACCAGTATAAATAACGCTCCAGTTGCTCCTAACAGCGATCTAAATTCAAGTTTCAACTTCTTAAATGGTAAATTAACTCTTTCATGGGGCAACGGCTCCGATGCGGAGACGACAACGCTTGGCCTGTATTACAATCTCCGCGTAGGTACTTGTTCCAGCTGTCATAATGTTGTTTCAGGCGTCTATGGCGGAGGAGACGACAACGGCTACTTCGGTAACATGATGCAGCGCAAGCGGATTGTGCTGAACAGACCTGACCTTGAAAATAAAACAATATACTGGGCCGTGCAGATTATAGACACCGGCCTTGCGAAATCTGCATGGTCGACTGAACAGGTTTATCATATAACTCAACAGTGCACAGAAAACTGGGCTTACGGGGGATGGTCTTCATGCATCAACAGTCAGCAGACAAGGACGGCGACCGATTTGAACGGTTGCAGGACGACTGTTAACAGGAGCGCAGTCGTCCAGACCTGCTCGTCGGCGCCCTCCGGCGGGAGCCCATCAGGCTCTTCTCTGCCGCCAAGTATTACTGTCCAGAACAAGAGCAGAGTTTTCGAGAATGTGACGTGGTATTTCGAGAAAATAGACGCAGGAGTGGATACAGGATTCATCATTAACGATACTGGTTTGCCCGTACATCAGGTATGGGTAAAAGTAAAGAACGAAATTGAGAATGTGGCAATAGACATAAAGAAACTGGCAAACAGGCCGTCATTTATTCTAAAAGAACCGGAAGGAAGTGTTTACCAGTACCTGAACATAACTTATTACAATCTCAACGATTCGAATATCGAATCCGGCAAAATAAGATTCAAGGTGGATAAATTTTGGCTGAATGATAATTCGATAAACAAAGCTACTGTTGTTCTAAATAGATATTACAACGACAACTGGCAGAAATTAAATACGGAACTAAAAAATGAGGAATCCAACTATTTCGAATATCAGGTCGAAACCCCCGGCTTCTCGATATTCTCGATTACCGGCGAGGTGCAAGAGGCCACGGCTTGCGCTCCGATGGAGAAAAGATGCGAAGGAAATGAATTGCAGGAATGCGCTGCTGACGGTAAGAGCTGGACGACGAAGGAGAGCTGCGAGCACGGCTGCGGAGACGGGAAATGCAAAGAGGAAGCCGCAGAATTCTCTGCTGCCAATCCTTATGCGTGGCTGATAGCGGCTGTTGTGATAGTTGTTGTTGCTGCCGGAATTGCTTTAGGAACAAAAAAACCAATGTGGCCAAAGCTTGGGCCTTCCTAAGTTTTTCAAAATTATTTTCCAGGGCACTGAGCCTCTATCGTCTTATCCATGTCTTTTTTGCCGTATGTCTGGTCGAACTTGTCCGCGAACTCTTTTGCGAGCTTTCTCGCGCGTTCGTCGTAAGCGGCTTTATCCTGCCACGTGTTTCTCGGGTCGAGCATCTCGCTCGGGACGCCTTGGCAGCTCTTCGGGACGGAGAGATGGAAGGTTTCGTTTTCCTGATATTCGGTTTCTTCAAGGTTGCCATTGAGCGCTGCGGTGACCATCTTCCTCGTCATGATTATATCTATCCTCTTGCCCACTCCGTAAGGCCCTCCGCTCCAGCCTGTGTTTATCAGGTAAACGTTGGCCTTGTGCTTCATCATCTTCTGCCCGAGCATCTTTGCATAGATATCCGGATTCCTCGGCATGAACGGTTCTCCGAAGAAGCGCGAGAACGTAGTCTTCGGCTCGATGATGCCTGTCTCCGTCCCTGCGAGCTTGCTCGTGTAGCCCATCAGAAACCAGAGCATCGCCTGCCGTTCGTTGAGTTTAGAAATAGGCGGCAGGACGCCGTTCGCATCGGCGGTAAGGAATACGATGGTCTTCGGATGGCCGCTGGTCGAGGATTTCTTCGTGTTCTTCAGGTAGCGCAGCGGGTACGAACCCCTCGAATTTTCCGTGAAGCGGTTGTCGCTGAAGTCGAACCTCCCGTCCGGATAAATCATCGCGTTCTCGACGATTGCGCCGTGCTTCGTGTATTTGTCCTTGTGCATTATCGCATTGTAAATTTCAGGCTCCTTCGCAGGGTTAAGATTGATAAGCTTCGCGTAGCAACCGTTCTCGAAGTTCGCTATACCCCTTTCGTCCCATCCGTGCTCATCGTCTCCGAGCAGCGCCCGGTCAGGATCAGCGGAAAGCGTCGTCTTCCCTGTCCCTGAAAGGCCAAGGAACAGCGCCATGTCGCCCTTCTTCCCCTCGTTCGCCGAGCAGTGCAAAGGGAGGACGCCTTTCGCAGGTAGCATGTAATTCATGACTGTGAACATGAGCTTCTTCACGCTGCCGCAGTATGATGAGCCGAAAACAACGCCGATCCTGTTGACGAAGTCGATAGCGATTGCCATGTCAGAAGTCTGCTTCTTTTCCGGCACGATTCGCAGGCGGCCCTCGTATCTCTTCGGGTCGAGCTTGTCGTACGGCAGTGCAAGCAGAATGAAGTCTTTGCCGTGGAAGACGCTTTTGTGCATGTCCTCGTGTATCGGCCTGAACATGTGGTAGACGAAAAGCGTCGTCAGCGCGCTGTCAGTGACGATGGTCGCCGGCAGCGCATACGAAACATCCGCTCCCAGGACTCTGTGAGTGACGTAAAGCGTTTTCTTGCCGGCGAGCGTATTCAGCGCATCCTCGAGAAGCATTTCAAAAGTCTTCGGCTCCATCGCGTTGCTGTTCGGCGAGTCCCAGTCCACGGTTTCAAGGGTTTCCTCGTTCCTGACTATGTACGTGTCCTTCGGGCTCCGACCCGTCGATTCGGGCGGCGTCCATTTGGCCAGCGCGCCATTCGCCGAGACCACCGCTTCTTTCCGCCTGACAACGTCCTGGACCACCTTCTCTATTGCATGGTTCCTACGCACGTCGCCGTGCTTTCTCAGCAGTGAACTAAGCTCTTTCTCAAGGTCCATAAAAACACTCCTGGCTATGTTCTCGAACAGCGTTTATGAGTTTATCTATAACCTGTTTCGGATTTATAAATTTTCGAGCCGATCGAATATTCGCTCTTTGTGACGTAAACGTTGTCATGCATTTCTATTTCCGGAACGGTTTCGTATTTTTCCTCTTTCACTTCCTCCTTGAACACGCCCTTCCCCGTTATGATTGTCACCAGCGCGACCTCGCTGAAGTCGATGACTTTTTCTTTCGACGGTGTTCCTCCCGTTTTGAATTGCCAGATCACTTTTCCTGTTTTAGGGTCAAGTCTGTAGAAATAACAATTCCAGGAGCCTGTGACCAGCTTGTCGTCTTTGATTTGAGGTCCCAGCCAGCAGGGGCCATTCGTAACGAATTCCCATAAAATTTTCCCCTGCTTATTGACGCACATTAAAACGCCTCTTTCGTAGCTGTCTTCACCCCCGCCGAAATATATCCTGTCCTCATAAACACAGACGTGTGAAGAGTGTGGAAGATAGCCGAGCTTAATCATCCACAATTCCTTTCCGTCAGAGACATCGATTGCATGGAATCCGTCCTTGGCGCCGAAATACAACACGCCGTCATGCACCTCTCCGCAGTTCATAGTCCCCCTTCCAGCTCGGAACCTCCAGATTTCCTTTCCTGTATGCCTGTTCAGGCAATACATGTTGAAGTCCCATGAGCCGAAAAATATCTTATCATCTTTTATGTTCATAGGAGCCAAGCTGCCGACTGCACCTCCTGTCCTGAACCTCCAGATTTCCTTTCCGGTTTCAAAGTCCAGACAATACATACAGCCATCATAACTGCCGATGTAAACCTTCCCGCCGATTATGGCGGGCGTGGATAATATCTGATTACCTGTCCTGAATCTCCACATCTCGTTCCCGTTAATGTCCAAGCAATAAACATAACAATCCCTTGAGCCAAAGACTACTCTCCCTTCAGAACAGGTCACGCCCGAAACGACCTTGCCACCAGTCTTGAACCTCCAGACAAGCTCCCCGCTCTTCTTTTTCAGCATGTAAAGGTATCCATCATAGGAACCGAAAAAAACAAACTCGCCAGCGACAACAGGAGGATAATTGCCGGCGCAGTCGCCGGCCCTGAACTTCCATATCTCTTTTCCGGTTTCGACATCAAGGGCGTAAAGGAAATAATTATCGCAGCCGAAGTAAACGATGCCTTCATCTATTGCCGGCAGGCAGGCCACCGTTCCACCATAGCCATGGTCCCACGTGAGCGAATACATTTTCTGGACACCGAAATCGGCCATCTCGATGTCAAAATCCCTCTCGAACTCCATATGTGTATTAAAAATACCTGAAATAAAAACACTTTATGCCGAGAATAAAGCAGTTTCCGGAGGACTTCGTCGTACGCGAAATATTCGAGAAGCAGCCGCAGAAGGATGGATGGAAAAGCGAAGACGGAGCGTATGTCTGGTGTGACCTGACTAAATGCAATTACGACCTTTTCCGCTGCATCAAGATTCTTGCATCAAGGCTCGGCGTTTCACCTAAGCGCTTCGGCTACGCCGGCACGAAGGACAAGCGGGCGATTACGACGCAGAAGATTTCCGTGTGGAACGTGCCTGTTGAAAAGCTCAGGGAGATAAGGCTCAAAGACATCGAGCTTTCGAATTTCGAGGAGAAGCGCGAGAGAATAAACCTCGGCGACCTTAAGGCGAATGAGTTCGAGATAACGGTAAGGGATGTTGACCCGAAAGAAAGACAAAAAATCGAGAAAAACCTGGAGAGGATAAAGAAAAACGGCTTCGTCAACTATTTCGGCGAGCAGAGATTCGGCATGCGCGGCGACACGCATCTGGTCGGCAAGGCAGTCCTGAAGAACAACCTGAAGGAAGCTGTCTGGCTTTACCTAGCGCATGAAGGCAGCGGGAGCGACGCAATAACCGAGTTCAGGAAGCGCCTGAGGGAAAGCGGCGATGTCAGACAAGGCCTGAGAGAATGCCCGAGGATGCTGAGGAACGAAATAATCCTGATGAACCATCTGGTGCAAAAGCCGACCGATTATGCAGGCGCTCTGCGCAGGCTGCCGAAGAAGTTTCGCATGATGCTGGTTCACGCATATCAGTCGTATCTATGGAACGAGATGGCAAAGGCATGCGACGAGGAAAAGTTGCCTCTCACAGGCTTCAATACAGATTTATCAGAATACAAAACAAGTAAGGCAATGGAAAAAATCCTTGAAATGGAAGGCATCGCTGCCGAAGATTTTAGCATTAAATCAATGCCCGAGCTCTCATGCGAGGGCAGCGAGCGCGAAAGGCTTGCCAGGGCGGACAAGCTGAGGTGGGAATTCGAGAAGGACGAGCTAAACGAAGGCAAAATCAAATGCCTTCTGTATTTCGAGATTCCGAAAGGTTCTTATGCGACTGTCGTTTTGAGCGAAGTTCTGAAGGCGGGAGAATGAGAATTGGCAAATTCATGCTGGTCGGGCTCAATGGTCTTCTGATAAACGAAGTGCTGCTTTTCGTTTTCACTGACGTGTTTGGAATATATTTTTTGATCTCAAGCGTTATCGCCGTCGAAATAGCATTGTTAACCAATTTCGCCATAAACGAGAAATGGACCTTCCGCGACCGGGAGAAAAGGGAAAGCGTATGGAAAAGGCTCGGCAAATACAACGTTATCTGCGTCGGAGGCATGCTGCTGAATGTTGTGCTGCTCTATGCCTTCACGGTCCTTTTTGGCCTGTATTATCTCATGTCCAATCTGCTCGCAATAGGCATTGTTTTCTACTGGAACTATTTCATTAACCTGAAATTTACGTGGGTTTACGAAGAACCAGCCAAAACCTTCCGCGTGGGCATGAACCCGCTGGTTTCCATAATCATACCGACTTACAACGAAAAGGAGAACATAGGAATGCTTGTGCCCGGGATTTTCCAGGCGCTGGAAAAGAGCGGGGTGAGAGGAGAAGTCGTAATAGTCGACGACAATTCGCCGGATGGAACCGGGGAAATCGCGGAAAAACTGAAGAAAGATTATCGCATTAAAGTGATCCGCAGGCCAGGCAAGATGGGCCTTTCGACGGCGGTGCTTGACGGCATCAGGAGCGCGGAAGGGGAGATAATCGGGGTGATGGACGCCGATATGTCGCATCCGCCGGCAATCATCCCGGATGTGCTCAGACCTTTGATTGCGGATGAAGCGGACATAAGCGTGGGCAGCAGATATGTCCGTGGCGGAAAAATAAGCGGCTGGCCTGCCAGAAGGAAAATAATTTCTAGGGGAGCAGGCTTGCTGGCAAGGCCGCTGACAAAAGTCAAGGACCCCATGTCAGGTTTCTTTTTCTTCAAGAAAGAAGCGATAGAAGGCAGGAAGCTGAACCCCACAGGCTACAAGATAGGGCTTGAGATTTTCGTAAAGAGCGAGGCGAAGGTCACTGAAGTACCTTACACCTTCGTCGACAGAAAACACGGCAAGAGCAAGCTGGGCCTGGCCGAAGAGATTCGTTACCTAAAACATCTGTTCAGATTATATTGGTATAAAATAAACAGATAATATGAAAAAGGCCAGTAAAAAAATCAGGAAAGTGGAAACCAGAAATAAAGTTAAAATTTTCGGGCTGCTAAAAGACAAGGAAAGGATTTTACTCGCATCCCTCGTTGCATTGTCAATAATCATGGGCGTTTATGCGCATTACCCCGTTTCGATAACGCATGACCCCGCGATACACAGCGAGATTGTCAATATCCTGCGCCAGCAGGGTTATCCGAATTCATGGGAGCCCTATGCCTCCAACGACTTCACCTACCCGCCGCTTTTCCACTACATTGTCCTTTTGTTCAGCCTTGTTGGCTTTCCGCTGGCTGATGCAGTGATAATGGTGGGGATAATTTTATGGGCCATGATACCCTTATGCGCGTACCTGCTCGGCTCACTTTATGACAGGAAAGTGGCACTGCTTTCGGCAGCGGTATTTGTGCTGCTGCCGTTCCTCTCGAATGTCTTCATTTTCGGCGAGTTCCCGCAGCTGCTGGCGATGGAACTGCTGATGCTGGAACTTTA
Organism: Candidatus Aenigmatarchaeota archaeon; assembly: GCA_041489155.1. Lineage (GTDB taxonomy): Archaea > Aenigmatarchaeota > Aenigmatarchaeia > QMZP01 > QMZT01 > JBGPQP01. The sequence continues at coordinate 58,805 of JBGPQP010000006.1, read as the reverse complement.
TTATCTGAAAAAAGGCAGATACCTCATGGCCGGGATAATGACGGGCCTCGTTTTCCTTTCGCACCCCTTTATGCCGATAGTTTCCTTCCTCGTTTATCTTTATTTCGTTCTGCCGCCTCTTTTCAGCGAAAAGAAACCGCTTTACCCTTTGCTGTTGCTACTGCCATTCGCGATCTCGGCAGCGTGGCTTCCCAAATACGTGATGATAGCGATGAACATGTTTTCGGGAGACTGGCAGAACGTCGTTTACAACGCATACCAGCCTGTTTTCTGGTTCTGGCCTGCAGAAACACTCTCTAAATACCTTTTCGGCTTGGACTATTTCACCCCTCTCATTCTTGTGCTGTCATTCATCGGCCTGTCCGTTACAAAGGACAGGTTCATTAAAATTTTCTTCATAGCATGCTTTGCCTTCTCGGTTTTCCACGTCCCCTATACCCAGCTAAAGATTTTCGACGTGCTTACCATACCTGCCGCTCTCCTGGCGTCGTTCGGCGTGATTGAGGTTTCAAAATATTTCAGGAATCGCGGTCCGCTTGTAATAATATTTTTCGTAGCCATGCTGTTAGCTTTCCAGCTGTACCATTTCAGCTATGCGAAAAACGTCTGGTTTGACCCGGAGATTTCGGCAGAGCCTTCTTTGCAAGAGGCAGCGCTTTGGCTCGGAGAACATGACAAGAATAATGTAAAAGTCTATGTCGACCGGGCTCCGGCATGGTTCGGGGTTTTGTCAGGCAAAATACCGCTGGAACCCGAGATTTCATATCTGGAAAAGTTTTCTGATGCTTACATGAAGCAACGCGAGACCAACCAAAAAATAAAGGAAGGGCTCAAAGCAGGGGAAAGCATAAGAGACCTTGCGGAGCAGGCGGGATTAAAATACGTAATAACCAATGAGAAAAGTGATCTCAGTTTGATATATACGAATTCTGCATGGTCAATCTATGAGATTTAATTTTACATGTCATCATGCAACCAGACAAAGACCGACTTCATTCATTTTTATGGTTTAAATGCCGTAATTTCCAAATATTAATATGGAAGACCCAATAATGCTTTTTTCAGGTCTTGTATTCATGGTCCTTTTTGCAGTGCTGACTTTCATCTTCCTGGTAACGCTTGCGGCATTTTTTAAAAAACGTACATGGACGATGGGAAATGAACCAAAGGTGAGCATAGTAATTCCGTGTTATAACGAGGAAAAAAACATAGGCGCCTGCCTCGAAGCAGTGAATAATGCGGATTACCCCAAAGAAAAATTGGAAGTCATAGTGGTCGACGACGGCTCCTCAGACAGGAGCGTTGCAATCGCCAAAGGTTTCGGCGGCGTAAGGGTAATCGAACAAAAGCACAAAGGCAAGGTTGAAGCCCTTAATTTCGGCGCTTCGAAGGCGATAGGCGAAATAGTAGTTACCCTGGACTCGGATGTCCTTATAGACGGCAACGCGCTTAAGAACATGGTTTCACCGTTCAGCGACCCCAAAATAGGGGCGGTAAGCGGGGTTGCAAATGTTAAAAACGGCAATCGCAACATGCTTTCAGCCTTCCAGGCGATAGAATACGCTTACCTTTCGCTCATCATGGACAGCTTCTCAACGGTTTTCGGGACTTCGTTCCTCTTCTGCGGCGCCTTCGCGGCCTTCAGGAAGGAGGTTCTTGCTGCCATAGGCGGCTTCAACAAAAGGACAGAGGCCGAGGATTTCGACATAATACTGCAGGTCAAACGGGCGGGCTACAAAACCTTGAGCATGAAGAGCGCAGTGGGCAGGACCATCGTGCCGCACGAGATAGTCCCGCTCTTCAGGCAGAGAGCGAGATGGTGGAACGGGATTCTGCAGAGCCTGAGGAAAAACTCTGACATGATGAGGCCGAAATACGGCATAGTGATAATGATGATATTCTTCATCCAGCTTTTCTGGCTGGTTTACTCTTTCATCGCGATCCCGATAATAACTTACCAGATATTCTACTGGATACCCTACAACTCCTCCACGCTTTTTGACCTGTTCTTCTACCTTTTCAGGTGGTTCAACCTCATAGGGCCGTTTTACGCAATCTACATGCTTCCGCAATGGGGCATATCGATAGTCTCGATTTTCGGCATCATGTCCGGCTTCATAACGCTTTTTATGATACTGCTGTCATTCAGGACGTTCAGGGAGAAGATAGACATCAGGAAGTCCATAGGCGTGTTCTTCTTTTTCCCATACACGCTGCTGATGAACCTCATGATAATATCTGGCGCAGTGGCCTATGCTTTTAAAAGAGGGAAGGGAACTTTTATTAAATAGGTGTGTTAATGCTTGACTTGGGATTTTTTTACCAGATATACGTTGAAGCAGCGAGAATATTGGATACCTTCATAAAGCCGCCGCTATATCAGGCAAGCGACCTGGTATTCAACAACATCCTGATAGTGGCGACGATGTTTTCGGTGCTCTTTTACATACTTGCGATCAATGGCATGTTTTCAAAGCCGAGAAGCTACAAAGAGACAGTCAAAACCCCGCCAGAGAAACTGCCTTTTGTCACGATCCAGATCCCAACCTACAACGAACCTGTTGCCATCCGCTGCGCTGAAAAATGCCTGGAGTTCGATTACCCGAAAAACAAGTATGAGATAATAATCGGCGACGACAGCAATGAAGAAAGCGTAGCCAGGACGATAGACGAGTTCGCAGAGAAGCATAAGGACAGAATTAAAATCATAAGAAGACCGACCAACACAGGCTTCAAGGCAGGCAACCTCAACAACATGCTACATCACTCGAAAGGAGAGATAATAGCGATATTCGACTCGGATTTCATCCCATCTAAAGATTTCCTGAGCAGGATAGTCAGACCTTTTATCGAAGACAAAAAAGTCGCAGGCGTGCAGGCGCGATGGGAGTTCATCAACGCCGACCAGAATCTTGTGTCTCGCCTGTCTTCCTCGATACTTATAGTCTACCACCATCTCACGCTTCCCCTGATAAACAGGTTCGGCGTTTCGTTCATATGCGGCTCTGCCGAGGCAGTGAGGAAGGACGTGCTGATAAAGCTCGGAGGCTGGCAGAACGGGAGCTTGACCGAAGACACGGAGTTTTCGATAAGGATAATGGAGATGGGATACAAGAACGTTTATCTTCCAGACCTTGTCACGCCCGGAGAGAGCCCGTTCACGTTCAAGGGCTTCAAGCGCCAGCAGATGCGCTGGGCTTACGGCACGATACGCGCGTTCATGGACCACAAGAAACAGATACTTTTCAACAGAAATTTTAACATCAAACAGAAGCTCATGCTTGCTTTCGTTCTGTTAGGCTACCTTACTGCCCCGATACTGACATTGCTTCTGGTTTCGGGAACCATGTCTTTCATAACCAATGTCCCCGGTCCAGTCAATCTCCTCGAATTCACGAGGTCAGTCGGCAGAAACGTCATTCTCACGTCAGGCTTCATAGCGGCCAGCCTCGTCGCCCTCAAGAAAAACAGACGCCTGCTCATGTTCCCAAAGCTGTTCGTATCCTCATTTACCGTAGGAGTCCTGGTTTCCTTTTCGGTTTCCTTGGCCATATTCAAATCAGTCCTGAAGAGGCCCATGGACTGGTATATGATACAGAAGAACGGGAACAAAATTTACAGCCTTCCACCTTCGATCCTGCCCGCGAAAATTACAGAGCCTTTCAGTAATTAATACCGGATGCAATCTAATAATATGGAAAAGCGCCTTAAACACGTCCTGATTTCTTTGATAATATTCTCGATTCTGGCAAAATTCGCCTTGCTTTTCTGCAATGAAGGCATGTGGTGGGATGAAGCGGTCTATCTCGGCCTCGGAAGAAACGTCCAGAAAGGCTTGTATTCTCTTGAAAGCGGAACAGCGCTGGAAACCTTCAGGCCCCCTGTTTTCCCTCTGTTCATTTCCCCGGTATCAGACAACATACTTTGGGCCAGAATAGTTGTAGTGCTTATTTCTGCGATTTCGGTTGTGACGACATACTATCTGTCAAAGGAGCTTTTCGGCAAGGACATCGCCCTTCTCTCCTCTCTTTTTCTTTCGACCAACCAGCTCTTCGTTTTCTTCAGCACAAAAATCCTGTCAGAACCTTTGTTCATGTCTTTCCTCTCATTGTCATTGCTGTTTTTCCTTAGGAGGAAAAAACCGGCCAATGCGCTTGCATCAGGCGTTTTTACAGGTCTCGCGTTAATAACCAGATATCTCGGCACAATAATCATCCTTTCCTACGCGCTTTACTTCATATACATTTTTTACAGGAAAAAGACCAAGCGCGTCTTCAGCGAAGCCGCATTTTTGCTGCTCGGCTTTCTTGCCGTGCTCTCGCCGTGGTTGCTGCTGAGCTACGCTTATTACGGCAGCATTTTCGGTGCGTATTTGACGAATTTGGCCGTTTATTCGGAGTCGCTGCCATCCGGTTTTTCTTCTTACTTCGCAGACATATTCGGCATCTTCGGCATGCAAATAATATTCGTGGCTATTGGCCTTTACGTCCTGGCCAGGCAGGATAAGTCCGGTCACAATTTTTTGCTTTTTGCGTTTTTCCTGCTGCCGCTGGCGTTCTTTTCCTTTGCTTTCCACCGCGAACCTCGGTACCTGCTTTCCTACATGCCAATATACGCGATATTCGCCGGGCTGGTGCTAAGGTTAGAAAACAAAAAGCCCGCGTTTGCGAAATATCTGCCTTTAATCGCCGTTCTTATATGCGTCGCAAGCTTGCTAACAGGACTGGCGTTTGCCTGGAACGATCGCTTTTCAGGTAAGAGTCTTGTCGAGGCGTCCGTTTACCTCAAGAACATCACCGGCGAGAGGGACGCGGTGATGACGGAATCATACCCCTACGTATACTATTTCTCTGAAAGGAAGACAATAAGATTTCCCGATAAATATGAGGGCATGGGCAGCGTCATCGGAGAGAATGGCATTAAATTCATCCTCGTCTACAAATTCGAGCCGGGAAATCCAGATTACGTAGATTATTATTTCGATGAAAAAAGCGGATTCCTGCCTGTAAAGAAATTCGAGCAGTGGGGCGACGAGAACGCGGCCGTGATATACAGAGTCAAAATATAGATAAATACATGTTTCGCTGAAGCCTTTGTGACATAAATTCATTTTTTGATAAACCTTTTTCTGAAAAAGGTTTAAAATAAAAAAGAAAAAGAGGGGGTTATTGTTTTAACCCCAATAGCTATCGATCTTACGCAGCACCCTTGTACTGTGCGACTGCTCCAAGTGCCTTGAACTCCGTTGGCTTGATAACCTTGTTGGCTATCAAGTTTCTGGTGTCCTGAGCGCTCGTACCCGCAACGATCAACGCCTTCTTGCCTGAGCCGAAAATGTTTTCGACTACCTGGATGAGACCTTTTCCGTTGTCTTTCAGGGTCGCATCTGCCAGCCAGGCAGCGCAAGAGTCCGTTGAGTTCCAAGCCTCGTTAAGCAAAGTCTTCACAAGTCCGTTCGCGCATGGACCACCAACTAATATTAGGTCCTTGTCGAGCGAAGCGGTTTGCGCTACCTCGCTTGGGAACTTGGCTATCGGGTTCGTTACTGGAACCGCCTCGTTGTATGTTCCGCCTCCGGTTCCGCTCGTCGTTGTGAACTTGGGGTCGATTCCGATGGCCACGTTTGCATATGCTGGTCTGTTGCCCGGGTAGTAGAGTGTTACCGAATCTGCGTCTGAGTCGTGGACAACGTATGTTCCGTAGTAGCTAAGGTAGTGGTACAGCTTTTCAGAGCCAACCTGGCCTCCAAGAAGGCTGCTCGGAACTGATATCGTGCTCACCTCACCTGCGCTCGCGTCGTATGTTACCACAAACTTCAGCGACGCTACATTCGGTTCATAGTCACCTATCGTGTAGAGCGCATTTTCTGTGAAGGTTATGTTGCCTATTTCTGTTCCTGAACCTCCTGCTGAAAGATCTATCTGACCGTCGCCCTTTGTCCTCAGGTATCCTACCTCGTTACTGACTATGGAGTTGCTGTCGTCAAGGTCAACTGCAATCTCGTGCGATGTCACGTTGTACTTGATGCTAAACTGGGCTGCCCCTATTATCAAATTCGCATCTCTGAGACCGCTCCCGCTGTATGATGCATCGTACTCGGTCAAGCTTCCGGCATCCTGGAATGACAGGATATCGTCGTCGTCGTCGTAGCCCGTGTACTTCACTATGTATGACTTTTCACCGCTTGCCAGGACGAAGTACTCGTTCTTTGCTATCCAATCGGTGTCTGACGGGACAGTCGTGTTTGGTTCAAGTACGTGAAGAGCCCTTGTTCCATCTCCGAGTTGCCATCCGCTGTTGTAATACATAACATCCATGGTGTATTTGGTTCCGTCATCGTTGGTGTAGGTTAGTTTCACCTTCTCTGTCCCGCTCTTTGCTATCTTTACTGTGTCTCTGGAAGTGTCCGTCACACCTGGCGTCATGCCGCCCAAGGCGAACTTAAAGCTTCCGAACATCGGGTCCGTGAACGTTCCGCCATCGACCATGTATGCATCGTCATCCGGCGCGACGGTGAACGTCAGTATGTTTATCTTGGTTCCGCTTGCATCGAAGGCGACTGTCGTGTAGTCCATAGTCTCGTCGTTCTTCACTACGGTGTCTCCGTCATCAAGTTCTAGCTTGTCGGTTCCCACGAAAAGTTCGACCGAAGCCGCTTGCGCATCAGCTCCCAAAGCAACGACATCAACCCTGTTTACGAATACTTGTGTCGTCGAGCCGGGCAGCGTGTAGGTGTTGCTTTCCGTCCAGGATTTTGTTACGCTGTTGCCGCCATGTTCTATGCTGACGGTGGCAATGTTCGTGTTCGCCGGGTCCCAGCCAAGGAACTTTATCACGTAGTCAACTCCCTCTACCCTTACGGTTGCTGAATCTGAAACACCTGCAGCGTTGCCTATTGTTATTGTTTGTGAGCCTGTTTGCGAGTACAGCACAAGGCTCGCGTTGGTCGGGTTCGGACCGAATTTGTAGTTCTTGCCGAAGAGCTTTATTTCGGTTGTCGTGTCAACGTATGCGGTGTCCAGCCCTCCTAGGAAGATCACTTTAAGGTCGTATGTCGTTCCTGTGCCGAACTCTACGTTAAGCACGGGCTCATCCACGTCCTCGGGGTCTTCGTTGTACTCAACGTAGTGGCCGCCTAGGTTGATAAGCTGCTCGTATTTCACCGGGGTTCCGCTCGTTGTGTCTACGCTTCCCTTTGCTAGCAAAGTGCCGAGATCAGACTCTGTTATTGTCGCTTTTATGTTGCTAAAGGTTGCTGATGTGTTGAGCCATGGGTAATCCTTTTCACTCTTTATAAGAATACCGTCGGTCACGCCAGTTGTCGCCGCTGCTGATGGAATGGTCTTTGCCACTACGGCATAGTTCGAGACCAAGCTTGCGGCAATGTCAGTTGCTCCAAGGACGTCTGTCGTGTCCACGCCTGCTCCGACAACTATTACCGGAGAGCTAAGTGCTCCGCTGGAAATAGTTACGAATTCTCCCATGCCCTTGTCAAATGTAGTCGCTGCTAAACCTCCTGCTATTAATGTAGCTCCTATTGCTGCTGCTGCTAAACCTCCTGCAATAAGTCTCTTTATTTTCATATTTTAACCTCCTATTTTGAACATCCCAAACCTTTTTACCGCCAGTATGCCCAGCGGTAAGAGTTTGATGCTTATTCAATAGTTGTTCGGATGAGGTATATATAAGTTGTGTGAAACAGTCGCGTGAACACTGAAACATGTGGTTTTAGTGCTTTTTATCGTTCCATTAACACTAAAAATCGATTTTAATTGTTCCAAAACAATTTTAAACCGTTTAAATTAAAAAATAAGCATTTTAAACCAATATTAATATTAAATCCCCGTAAAAAATGCTTATCAGCATGGTTATTATGAAAACAGGCGCGAATCTCACCCCCTCCTTTATCCAGGCGTATTTGCCTTTTCTCCTGATTTCAGCTATTTCCTTCTTGGTCAGGCCCCTCCATCTTCCATCCAGGATGACGTCACCCTCTCTCAGTTCAGATGTCTTTACTTTTCTCTTGAACAGGTTTTTTTCGACTATTTTTGCATAGTATGAGAACAGGAGGATGAACGTAAGAAGGAAGGGGAGCATGGCCATTTGCATAACATTCATAGCGTTAAAGCCCATGTAATGCATGAAAAACGCGAAGCCCCAGCAAAAGGCAAAGAAAAACGCAGTCATGCCCATCAGCTTGTATCTTTCTTTGTAGAGATGTTCTGCGTATCTCTTGTTGACAGTTCTGTTTCTTAGTCCGAGCACCAGCGAATAGGCGATTAGGTATACTAGTGAGACCAGAAGGAAATTGAAAAGCAGGGTCATTGGGAACGGGAGATTCGTCGAAACGCCGAATTCGAGCTGGTCGGGCAGCACGAATCCCAGCGCTCCAAGCAGCCACGCGTCGCCGTCGCCCCACTGTTTCGCGAAATAGAGAAGCAGACCTAGGCCAAGGAACACGCATCCGTAAAACACCGATGTGCCTAGTATCAGCCAGTTATCCGCGGCATATGAAAACACAGCCTTCGCCGCGATGGTCAGAATGATTATCGAATAAGGAAGCCAGTCAGGGAACTCGGTATAGCGAAGGTCCCAGTACGCGGCAAGGCCAAAACCGACTATGCCTATCGCAAGAAACACGAAACCGAGCATAATAACTATTGTCGTCCTCAAAATATAAATTATTGAATATCCGATGGGGCCGCTGAGATTCGAACTCAGGTCGCAAGCTCCCGAAGCTTGAATGCTAGACCATTGCAGAGCCATTCACGTTTTCCGCAAGCGCTTTCGTGCAAGCGAAAGCTGCCGTGAAAGGGCTTAGCTACACCACGGCCCCTATAGGTAAGAATAATTATCGTGAATATATTAAAAGTTTAGCAAAAACCAAAAAGAGTTAAATGGAAGGAGCCTATTCGGTTATCCCCTTCCTCTGCTTTATCTGGCTCAAAATCCTCGGCTCAAGGTCCCTGGGCAGCGGCTCGTAAACTACGTCTATTAGCCAGTAAAAGCCCTTGCCGCCAGTCGATGATTTAAGTGCGGAGTTGAAGCCGAACATCTCTGCGACAGGCAGCTTGGCCGTGATGGTCGAAGTGCCTCTTTCCTCTCCCATTTCAATTATCTGGCCTCTCCTGTTCTGCACTTCCTTCATGGCGCCGCTCATCTGCTCGCTCGGGACGTCTATCCTGATTATCTGTTTCGGCTCTAGGATGAAGGCCCTGCTCGAGACCATCGCGTCACGTATTGCTGAACGGACAGCCGGTATAACCTGCGCAGGGCCCCTGTGTATCGCGTCCTCGTGCAGCTTCGCGTCAACGAGCTTCACCTTTATCGCGTCGCACGGCTCCCTCGCAAGAGGGCCTTCGTCCATCGCCTCCGTGAACGATTCCTTCAGCATCTCCATGACTTCCAGTATCGCGTGCACGCCCCTCGTCATGTCAAGGAAGATGTTGCGGTTGTGTACTAACCTGACCTTCTTCGCCTCTTCCTTGTCGAGGCCAAGGTTTATCAGCTTGTCCTGCAGCTCGAGATCCTTCTTCTTCAGCTCGGAGCTCGACGGTATGTCGCCCCTCACCATGGCCTGGTGTATCTTTTCGTTAAGGGGTTCGGTGATTATGTAGAACCTGTTGTGCTTGTTGGGAGATTTGCCTTCTATCGCCTGCGGCGTCGGGCCGCGCACGGATTCCCTGTAAATTACGATGGGCGGAGAAACGTCGACTTCTATTTCCGCGTCCTTTAGCGGGCGCTCTATCTTGGCATCTATATGCAGTTCGCCGAGGCCGGAAACAAGATATTCTCCGGTCTCCTCGTTGATTTTTACCCTCAGCGTCGGGTCTTCCTTGGCGACCTTCCTGAGGAAGTCGATGAGCTTCGCAAGCTGCTGTGGCTTCTTCGGTTCTATCGCCTTCACCACAACAGGCTCAAAGATGTGGGTTATCAGCTCGAAACTCGGGATTATGTTTTCCGGATCGCAAAGCGTCTCGCCTGAATAAGATTCCTTCAGCCCGACGACGCCCACGATGTTGCCGGCATCGACTTCGTCCATCGTTATCCTTTGCGCTCCCTTGTAAACAGAAACCTGCTGCACCTTCTGCGGCTTTGCCATGCCAACTAGATAGACTTCCTGTCCTGTCCTTATCTTGCCGGAGAATATGCGCACCGTAGCGACATATCCTGCGTGAGGGTCAGGGTAAAGCTTTGTCACGACTGCCGCCAGCTTGCCGTTCGGGTTGCACGAGGCCATGTCCTTCCCTACTTCCGAGTCGGCCTCTCCGGGCCATATCTTTGGTATGCGGTATTTCTGCGCAACAAGCGGGTTGGGCAGGTGTTTGATTATCATGTCGAGAACGATGGTGTGAAGAGGCGCTCGCTTCGCAAGCTCCTTCTCGCCTTCAGGGCCCTTGTTGGTCAGGTCAATGACGTCCTTGAAGGTTATGCCTGTCTTCTGCATGTAGGGAATCGAAATTGCCCAGTTCTTCACTGCCGAGCCGAAGGCAACGCTGCCGTCGGCGACATTTGTAACGCACCTCTCCGCGAATTCCTTCTCTGCGTATTTCTGTGTAAGGGCGTTGACGTCCGTGATTATCCTCTTCAGCCTTTCCTGCATCTGCTCCGGCGTGAGTTTGAGCTCCTTGATAAGCCTGTCGACCTTGTTGATGAAAAGAATTGGTTTGACGCGTTCCCTAAGCGCCTGGCGGATGACGGTCTCGGTCTGCGGCATCACCATCTCCACCGCGTCTATCAGCACGATGACGCCGTCCACGGCCCTCATCGCCCGCGTGACGTCGCCTCCGAAGTCCACGTGCCCGGGAGTGTCTATAAGGTTGATGAGATAGCTTTCGTTGTGGTATTCGTGCACCATGCTGGCATTTGCGGCGAATATCGTTATGCCCCTTTCCTGCTCCTGCTTGTCGAAGTCCATCGCCAGCTGTTTGCCCGCGAGTTCCTGTGATATCATGCCCGCCCCTGCAAGGAGATTGTCGCTGAACGTCGTCTTGCCGTGGTCTATGTGGGCGACTATGCCGATGTTGCGGATCTTCTCCGGCTTGAGCATAAGGTCCTTTATGACTAATGTCAAATCCTTGGTTATCATACAAACATCACTTTTAAGCATGATTTGCCAGAATCAGGCTTACCTCGCGCTTTCCGCTTCCTTTTCTATCCTTTGCCTCTCGCGGATTACGTTGTTCCTCTGGTCGTTGCTTGCAAGTTCAATGAGTTCATCGGCGATTGTTTCCGGGAACGTTTTCTTGCTGTGGAATGATCTTGAAAATATGTCCTGCGCTATAAGCCTCAGCGACACGTCAAGCCTTCGCTGCGGAGCGACGACGACCGCCTTCCTCGCGATCACGCCTCCGAGCCTGTAGCCCATTACCTCTTCGTAAAGCGCGCCGTTCTCTATCGCGGTCACAAGTATCTGGATGGGATTTTTATTGGTCCTCTTCTCTATTATGTCAAACGCGTCGTTCATGGCGTTGAAAATCCTCTGGTAACCGCCGACAACCTGGCCGGACGTCAGCTTGTGCTTCTTGCCCCTGTGGCCGGGCACGAAAAGCTTGGTGATGAACCTCTCGACTATGTTCATCTTTATTTTGTGAATCGAAACGCTTCCGTATCTGCCGCAGGTTTTCGGCACAACCACAGGTCTGAGAGTCATGTACTTCTTGAGACCGGCGTCTCTTACCTCAACGCCTGCGAAGTCCCACCTGTTGAAAAGAAGAATAGCCATGCTTATCCGCTTCCTTTGCCTTTCTCTTTCTTGCCTTTGAGTATCTCGGACAAGGGGACGCCGTTTACAGAAACGACCCTGTACTGCACGCCGTGCATCGAGCCTACCGCTCCTCCTTGGGAAGCGCCGAGGCCCTCGACAAGGACCTCATCGTGCTCGTCTATATGCTTTATGGCGCCGGTCTTCGGAACGAAGGCAGTAATCTGGATGCCGTTCTTTATGAGCTGGCATCTGACGGCCTTGATTATGCCTGAGTGGGGCTGCTTTTGCTCGATGCCCTTTTTCTTGAGCACCAGCGCCCTTCCCATGGGAGCGCCCTTCAGCGGGCTCTTTTTCCAGAGCTTCATGAGCTTCCTTTTCTTCTTGTCGGAGCTCCACCTGAACTTTCTCCTTTTCTTCTTCAGGTTCCTTGCAGAGAATGCTCCGCCCATGGTCAACACAGTCCTTATTTCGCAAGACAGCCTATTAATGACATAGGCTGCCGGATTATCATTTTATACTATTTCAGCCTTAAATTCTTGATATTGAAGTGCCTGTCGAGGAACTGCCTCATCATTTTTATGTTCTTGCCGTTCTTGCCTATGACAATCGACCTGTCGGACACAGGCACCGAGATCGTTATGGCCTCGTTGCTCATCTCGAACGAGTTTATGGTCGGTACTATGTTGCGGACAAGTTTTTCAGGCGTGTCCGCGTATTCGAATACCTTTACCTTCTTGCCGAGCGCATTCGAGACGCTGCGGATGTTGCTGCCGTCCCTTCCTATCGCCCTGCCCATCCTCCCGGGTTCGATCAGGAAGTAAACCGTGTCCTCGTCCATAACGCAGTCCTTCACGTGGACGCCGGCGATTCTTTCGAACGTCCCGACGAGGCGCACATGTTCGGTCGTCAGCTTTATGGTCATCCATACCAGCTTATTTCTTTACGCCCAGCAGCATGATGTTGAAAGGTTTTCCGCATATTTCTCCGAGCTGCCTCGAGTTGCCAGCGAACTTCTTTATCTCGATGCCGAAGTTCCTGCTGTAATAGTTAAGGTCGTTAAGCGCATCCTCCCTGCAGTTGCTTGAGCATATGACGTATTTTATTGCTTCCTGCTTGATGCCGCCGAAAATCCTGTTGCTGCCCATCACCAGTTTCTTATCCTTCATGGCGTCTTTGATTTCATTTTCCAGCGTCATGTTTCCACCTAATATATGTAGCCGAGCAAAGCGCCCCCGGTCTTCTCTTTCTTGGCGTTTCTGTGGTCGGTTATGCCTTTCGGCGTCGTTATGAACAGGATTCCCACGTTAACAGAAGGCAGGAATCTTTTCTCCCACCTGATGAATTCGTCTTTTGTGATGTACGTCCTCGGCCTTATCGGCCCGCAGTTGTTTATCCTGCCGAGCAGTTCCACCTTGAACTTCCCGCTCCTGCCGTCGTCTATGAACTCGAACGAGCCTATGTATTTGTTCTTCTGCATGATTTTGAGCACTTCCTTTATTATGCTCGAGCTAGGAACCACGCATTCCTTACCGCCGTTCTGCTCGGAGTTTTTTATTACCGTGAACATGTCGGATAGATTGTCGTGTTTCATAAACATAAACCTCATTCATATTTTTCAAAGCCCAGTTCCCTCGCCACTTCCCTGAAGCACTGCCTGCAGTAGCAGAGGCCGTATTTGTGTATCACTCCCTCGGTTTTGCCGCATCTCCTGCATGGCTTCGCTCCCCGCCCGAATTTTCTGCCCTTCGCTTTGTTGAACTTCATGAATCTTGCTAATTTTATCGGTTTGCCTTCAATCTGCTTTTTGGCATTTTCGAAACTCATGTTCAACACCTTTCGCTCATTCTTCAGCAATCCTTACGCTGAATTCCTTCTGCACCCACTCTTTCGCTTCCTCCGCCGTTATCCTGTGGGCCTTGCCTATGCTTTTCGGCCTTATTTTCTTCCGGCTTATGCTGTAGCCCGGCCTTATGAGCGTTACGCAGACATCCATGCCCATTATCCCTATCTCCGGGTCGTATTTAATCCCGGGCAGGTCTATGTATTCCCTTATGCCCAGCGAGAAATTGCCGCTGCTGTCGAACTGGTTCGGCTTCAGCCTGTTCTCGTTCGCTTTCAGCGCGCTGGCGAGAAACGTCTTCGCCTTCTCGCCGCGCAGCGTTACCTTCACGCCGATCGGCCTGTTCTTGGCGACGCCGAAGGTCGAGCGCTTGCGGGTCGAAGTAACAACGACCTTCGTGCCGCTCAGTTTTTCAAGCAGCTTCTTGGCCATTTCGAGTTTGGGCCCTGCTTCTCCTGCACCTATGTTGATGGTAACCTTCTCAAGGCGTATCTCTCTCATGGGATTCATTTGATTTCACCGACCAGCACGTATTCCTTTACGGTTTCTATGTCTCCGTCCTTGGTCTGCAGAATGACCCTGCTGCTTTCAAGCATGGTCTTCCTCTGGAATATTTCCTTCACCTTGCCGTGTACCCCGATGTTTTTGCCTGCGATTATGATTGCAGGTACATCCTTGTCGAAACTGAAGTGCTGCAGTATTTTCTGGTCCGGAAGCTCGATGAGCACCGAGTCATTCGGCCTGTAATCATTCTTGTCCGTCAGAACGTTCCTGCCGTCATGAAGGTTGAGCTGTATCATGCCTCCCTTCACCTTTCTTTTTTGCTGTATCCTGCACAGCTTCTTGCCTGCTTCTTCGTTTTTTATCTCATGAAGCGCAAGGCCGTGCTTGTCTACAATGACCCTGTAGAACTTGTGCATCTTCTGTATCTCGATGACGTCCATGAAGCCGACGGGATAGTTCGTGTCCTTCCTTGCCCTTTTATCAACAAGAATTTCGCCTTTCTTGATTACGCTTCTCGCTTCGCCTGCATCGGCGCATACCTTCAAAACGTCCCTGAGAACGACGAGAAGAGGGATGGACTCGTATTTTTTGTGAGGTCCTGGTCTCGGAGCCACCACGAATTTGTTTGCCTTCTTCTTCACCTTCCAGTATTTGGGTATCGTGTAACGCTTTACGTGCATGATCATTCACCTTTCTTCTCCTTGGTTTCTGCCTGCGTTTTCTCTGCCTTTTCGCTCTTTCTCGAGCCCCTCGACCTTTCTATAATCATCTGCCTTCTCTTGTCGTCCATCTTGGGCTCGATAATGATAAGGTTAGACGGATGGATAGATTTCATGATTTCAGAGCCGTCGACCTTTTTGAAATTATAACCTTCTATGTATACTTTGCTTTTTTTAAGGTCAACGTGGTCAATCTTTCCCCTGTAGCCCCTTTTGTGGCCGCGCATTACCTTGACCTCATCGCCCTTTCTCAAAGAAAGCGAGCGTTTGCCGAATCTGTTCCTCAGGGCTTCGGCAAGGTGGGCTGAAACGAATTTCTGCCTCACATGCATTGGAGCATTGTACCTGTATTTCCTCTGCTTGCGGGGTTGCGAGCTTGAAACCCATTTTTTTGACCATGTTTTCATATCATACCACTATCGTTGCGATTTTGCCGACAGTCGGGAACCTCTCGACTGCCTCCTTCGCGACAGGCCCTTTTATCTGCGTCCCCTTGGGGTCGCCTTTCTCGTCGACTATGACGGCTGCGTTGTCTTCGAACTGGATTCTGATGCCGTCGACCCTTCGAAACTCCCTTTTCTGCCTTATTATGACAGCGCGGAAGACTTGGTGCCTTACCTTCTCCTCGCCGCTGTACACGCGGCAGGAGACAAGGCTTCCCACTCCCGCTTTCGGGAGCATCCTTTTCCTTCCTTTTGCGCCCATGACCGCTATTATCTCGAGTATCTTTGCCCCGCTGTTGTCTGCGCACCTGAGCTGGGACTTGGTCATCAAGCCATACGTGATCTTTGAGGATAAGCCTCTCATTTCATTCCCCTCTCAACATTAACCACGACAAAATGCTTCGTCTTTGAAAGCGGTCTGGTTTCGGCGATGGTAACCTTGTCGCCTTCCTTCGCCTTCATGCAGGGAGGATTGTGCGCCACGATGCGGGACTTGCGCCTCTCGAACCTTTCGTACTTGTTTATGAACCTGTGATAGCCCCATTCGACAATTACGGTATTTTTCGACTTCGCCGATTTCACCGTGCCTCTGAAGACCCTGCCGCGCACCGGCAGCTTGCCGTGCCACGCGCACTTATGGTCAGAGCAGGCTTCCTTCGGCTCGGGCAAACCCAGGCCAATGTCCTTCGCCTTCGCTTTTGCAGCTTTCATAATCTTCGCCTGTAATCCAATAATTGATGAATCTATTATTTAAATATATATGGAGAGGTAGTATGGAGATAATACTAATAACAATATTTATAAAAGTGTAATTTCGCTATTACCATCTCTTGAACTTCTTCTTTATCCTGTCCTCGGGCCTTGCCACGAGGATTTTCCCGTCCACCCTGACCCTCGTCTGGCCCAGTTCGAAAGAAAAAACGTTCTGCTCCTTGACGAGCCTTGCCTCTTTGCCATCCGCTTTTTCTATGATTAGCATGTTCCTGGTCTCGTCAACGACCCTGCCCGCGACGCCGATGTTTTTCGGGTTGGAGCTCTCCACGACCTTCGCTTTCAGGCCGATCAGTTCGTGCCTGACGAGGTTTTCTGGGGTTCTCATAAAGAATATGGAAACTCAAGATTGTAAAAATCTCGCTATCCCCGGATGCGGTTTCCGGATTTAGGAAACCTCGATTTTCTCGCCCGGGAAGCCTATTTTCACAAGAATGTCCCTTATCTTCTTCCTGTGGTCTCCCTGCAGTTCGATTATGCCGTCCTTCATGGTGCCGCCGCAGGCAAGCTTCGTCTTGAGCTCTTTCACAACGTTTTTTATGTCAACGTCGTTGCTTATGCCTTCTATCAGCGTCACGGTCTTGCCGA
Source organism: Candidatus Aenigmatarchaeota archaeon (assembly GCA_041489155.1). Lineage (GTDB taxonomy): Archaea > Aenigmatarchaeota > Aenigmatarchaeia > QMZP01 > QMZT01 > JBGPQP01. The sequence goes on along the minus strand of JBGPQP010000006.1, from coordinate 42,233 downwards.
ACCTCTTCTTTATCGAACTCACCCGCACCTTCTGCTCCTCTTTGGCGATGGTTTCGCAGGCGCAGATGTCATTCGGAAGGCCGCAGTTAGGGCAGATTTCAGTCATCCCCTGATTCCAACCTCCTCTATTTGAAACACTATGCCTCGTGAAAAAACAGCATTTCCAGACCCTTGCGAATATTGCGTATCCGCTTTCATTTTTTCCTTTTCTCGTTTTTAATGGTCTTTATCCTGGCTATGGTCCTTCTGACCTCTTTGATTCTGCCAGGAGAAGTCACAGAAGCCCCGATGTGTATGTTCGCCCTTTCCTTGGCAAGCTCAAGATTCAGGTCTCTTATCTGCTTTTCGAGCTCCTTGTCGTCCATTTTCCTTATGTCTTTTGACCTGAGAATCGCCATAATCAGAACCTATTCCTCTTTATTCTTGGTTTCCCTGCTTTTAACCTTTTCCCCCTTTTCCTTGGTTTCAGCCGCTTCAACCACCGGCTTGTCGTACGCTATTACCGGGACGGACTTCATTATCTTCACCTTTATGCCTATCTTGCCAGGCTTTGTTTCGGCCTCCTCGAAGCCGTAGTCAACGAGCTCCTTCGCGGGCTGCCCGCAGTGCTTCATGTAACCTTGTATGAACTTGCCCGTCCTCCCCTTTGAGCCGCCGAGCTTGCCGGCTATAACGATTTCGACTCCGACCGCTCCTGCGTCCATGATCCTCTTCATCATGATGTTGCCTATCTTCTTGTAATTGTAGCCCTTCTCCAGTGCGGCCTTTATCCTCTTGGCCATTATCTTGGGGTCTAGGTCCGGATGGTCTATCGACTTCACGTCGACCTGCGGGTTCTCAAGCTTGAATTCCATCTTCAGCCTGTCGGTCATCTCGTTTATCTTTCTCCCGCCCGCTCCGATTATTCTCCCTGGTTTGTCCGTGTATATCACGACCTTGACGCCAAGCGGCGTCCTTTCCAGGTCGACCCTGGAATAGCTCTCGTCAGGGAAGTACTTCTTTACGAAGTCCTCTATCTTCATCTTCCTTACGGAATAGTCAACGAAGAATTTTTTGAGCAACATAATTTCCTCCGCATCATTTCTGCTGCAGCACTATCTGCAGGTTCGTGATTTTCCTCTGCGTCCTCTTCAGCTTGGTTCTCCTCGGCCGGAAAAACGTGAAGCCTTTGTGGGCCGAGGCGAAAACAACGAGCCTGCTGGTGTCGAGGCCCTTGAACTCGGCGTTGGCTTCCGCGGCTTTCAGCAGCCTCAGCATCTCACTCGAAACGTTGGAATAATACTTGCCGTCTACGTCCCTCTTGCCCTCGGTCATGCCTTCGAGCAGCTGCTTCGCTTTCTGCACGTTCATGCCTGAAACCTTCCTGCACATAAGGACAGAGCTCTTGGTGGATATGTTAAGAGACCTGCCATATGCTTTTGCAGATTTTTTCTGGTCAAGGTTAAGGGCGTATTTGGGCATAGACATCACTTCAATGGCACGAACTTCGAAGATCTGGTTGCGCCGAAACCAGGGGCGGAATGTTTCACATTCTTCCTGGTGAGCACGAATTCGCCGAGCCTGTGGCCGAGCATCTCCGGCTTGATTTCAAGCGCCAGGTATTCCTTACCGTTGTAAACGCCTATTTTGACGCCAACCATCTCGGGCAGTATGACCATCTCCCTCGAGTGCGTGCGGTGGTATTTCTTCGGGTTCTTCCTTATCTTCTCCAGCAGCTTCTTCTGCTTTTCCGGGAGGCCGCGCTTAAGGCTTCTCCTCTGACGCGAGGGAATCATAAGGCTGAATTCCTCTAGGTTCATGGCCTTTATTTCCTCGATGCTTTTCCCGCGGAACTCGAACTTCGCCATTTAATCACCATTAGCTTGTTTCCCCTATTTTTATGTCTTGCCTCTCCTCCTGCCGGTTCTTCTGGCACCCCATGCGCCTACCTTCGCGCCAGGCGGTGCATGCCTGCTCACGGTCTTGGGCGTGCCGGGCTTTGTCGGGCCGCCGAACGGGTGGCAGACCGCGTTCATCGCCACGCCGGAGGTTCTCGGGTATATCTTGCCTCTCCTGCGCATGGCGTAAAATCTCTTGCCTGCCTTCATCCACGGTTTTTCCCTGAGACCATCGCCAGCCGGCCTGCCGAGGCTTGCCCTGCACTGCTGGTTGACCTCCTTCGTTTTTTTCGAAGGGAGCTGGACGACGCAGTTGTCCTTTGTTTTTGAAACAAGGATTGCGAAAGAACCAGGAGTGTTGCACATCTTGGGGCCGGAATGGGGGTAAATCTCTATGCCGAAAATCTCGGCGCCGACCGGGATGTTCGAAAGGGGTACGACAAAATCGCTCTTGTCCCCGACCTTTACTCCGTTCGGAGCTATAAGATAGCTTATCGTTCCGTCCGAGTATTTCACCTTGGCAAGCGGCGCATTCCTCCCCGGGTCGTCTACTATGTCAACCACGTCGCCATCGACGTTCTTGTAAGTGACAAAAAGCATCCTTCCTCTTGGCGGGACGCGGTAAGCATTGCTTCCCTTCCCGACCCTTTGCGCCCTTATCCTTTTTCCCATCGCATCACCATGATATCAGTTTTATATCATCCCGAGTTTCGAGGCGATGTCCGCCGCCGAGAACTCCGGGCTTATCTTCACATACGCCTTTTTCTGGCCGCGGGTCGTTATCTCCGTCTTTACCCATTCGACCTTCACTTCAAATTCCTTTTCAATCGCTTCTTTGATCTCCCCTTTGTTCGCCTTCTTTCTGACTATGAAAACGAGCTTGTTTTCCAGCTCGACCATGTTCATCGACTTTTCGGTAAGGTGCGGGTAAACGAGGACGTCCCAGGCGCTCTTCTCCTCCCTGGCTTTCGCTTCCTTCGCTGCCGGAGCAGCTTTAACAGCGTTACCCTTACTTTGCTTTTCCATCGAAACCCAGCTCCTTTATCGCTGACTTGGTGAATATCGCCAGCCTTCCCGGCTGCGTGCCCGGCGCCAGCGAACTGACATTGAGTTCTTTTGCGAGATAAACATCAAAACCCAGCAGGTTCTCTATGGCCTTGCGTATGCCCTCATCCTTCGCTATCACAACAATGGGCCCTTTCTTCGTTTTGTATCTCCTTCCCCTCATCTTGCCCCTGCCCGCGCGGACCTTCTTCTCCTTGCATCTCTCGATTTCCTTCGCGAAGCCAAACTTCTCGAGAATCTTTATCGCTTCAGAAGTCCTGCTTATCTTCTGGAAATCATCCTCGAGAACGAGAGGGACATGCTTCACATCGTCAATATAATGGCCCCTTTTTACAACAAGATCTTTTGCAAGCGTCGCGGCCAGCGCGGCTTTAAGCGCCTTGATGTGTTCTTTCTTGTTGATTTTGAGCGCCCATATCTTTTCGACCTTCGGCGGATGCGTCCTTCGCCCTTTCACGGTTCGCGGGTTGAACCTCGCAGTCATGTTCAGGTTGCCTTGATTGTGGATCCTCTTCATCCTCGCCATTTCCCTGTTCATTTGCGAATCCCTTGCGCCTCTCAGGCCCCAGTAATGGGCGGAAGTCCTGTGGCCCGCAAGCGGGTCTGTTCCGTAAGGCTGCCTGAGCTTGCTCTGCTCGGCGACAACCGCCTTCTGTATTATGTCCTGCCTGACCCTTTCCGAGAAACTGGCGGGTAACGTAATCTTCTCCTTTTCATTCCCCTCCAGATCAAATACAGGTAGCGAATGCATATACAGCCTCTTTGACATTTCTAATTTATATAGTTTGACATACGTTGAGATGACAATTATTTATGTTAAACTAATTTAAATATATAATAAGCTTAAGCTCTTTTCAGGAAAGAGCTTAATCAGAAAGGAGCTTCACTCCGCTCCGCTGCATTTGCTTCCAATAAGCTCTTTAGGAAAGAGCCTAAGCAGAAAAAAGCGATATATATGGCGTTCAAGCCCGACGAAGTCCATGTGAAGGAGTTCAGCAGAAAGCTGAAGTTGCTGATCACAATACTCTGCATCGTTGCCATTCTGCTGCTCGTATACCTGGTGGTCTATTCATTCTTCAATCTCCACCCACTCATAACCATAGTGCTCTTCATCGCGACCCTGGTGGTAGTTGGCATAATCATCTTCGTGGTGGACATCGGCCTGTACAGGGAAGTCAGTTGAGGCGCAGCTTTTCCGTTTTACGGCAGCTAACGCCTGCATGAGTCCAGGGTTTCCAGAAATTCCTTCTCTACGAAATGCAGCCTGCCGGGTATTATTATGACAGCGGGCGGGGGGAGGTCGGTTTCCAGCAGGTCGCTGACCTTGCCGTAAACTATTTTTTCAGCCTTTGATCCGATCTTTGAGCATAGGACCGCATATTTCAGTATTTTCTTCCTCTTTTTGCGTTCGACGTCTTTCAGAATTTTCAGCCCCTGCCTGGTGCCCATGTCACGGTCTAACAGCACCAGAGTATGCAGGCCTGCTTTCGCGTTTTCAGCAATCGCGTCAAAAAACGACGTCGCTGCGTATTTGCCGCTGGCTGCAGGGATGGTCGTCGTGCGGCCGAACTTGTAGAGCTGCAGGCCGGTCTTGGCGACAGCGGTGTATATGGACGACGAGTGTATGATTTTGAAGTCTATGCACCTTTTCTTGCACTCCATCACAAGGTGGATGTGCGTGGTCGCTGTCAGCGGGTCGCCGGGAACCAGGATGACGATATCCTGCCTTTTCGCTTCCTCGATCAGCCTGTCCGAGTTCTCCTCGAGGTCTTCCCTCTTGAGAACTTCGATCTCCTTTCCTATTATTTTCCCGAGTTTTTTCAGGTTGCCTCCCCAAGCAGCTGTGTAAAGCTCGCAGTAAACCCTGTCAGCAAGCTTGCATGCCTCGATGCCGCTGACCAGAATGTCCTTCTCGTCCCACAGGCCAATACCGACAAGCGAAAGCATGAATAAAATTTCATTCGTGATTTTTAAACCTTTGAACGAAAATTTTTGTTATGGTTTCACGAAACGACATCTTCATGGCAACACTTGATAACGACGCCGGTTTCGATCTCGGCGACTTCGCCAGAAAAAGCAGCAAGGTCGCTTATTTTACGTGGCACCTGCAAGAGGGCGGAGGCAGCATAAATTCGTCACCTGTCATAAAAGGGCCGCATTTATACATAGCCGCTCTCGACGGCTACCTATACAAGCTTGAAAAGGCGAGCGGAAGACTCGTTTGGAAATTCAAGGGAGGTGGCATATTCAGCGATGCATGGCCAGTCATAAAAGACGGCATAATCTACCTCGGCTGTTACGACCATAACATGTATGCATTAGATGAGAATACCGGAGAAGAGGTGTGGCGTTTCAGGACAGGAGGAAAAATAGACGGCTCGTCCGTGCTCATCCTTGGCGAAATGGCGATATTTTCATCAGATGATTTTTTTGTCTATTCCATCAATCGCAAAACAGGCAAGATGATTTGGGCTTTTAGGACAGGCGGCTGGTCGTGGTCATGCCCGACCGAACATGAAGGCAACATAATCATAAGTTCGTCCGACGGCAATCTTTACTACCTGAGCAAATATGGAAAGGAGATATGGAGATTCAAGACGGGAGGTAACATCTTCAATCAGAACAGGTTCTGCGTTCATGAAGGGGTTGTGTATTTCGGTTCCGATGATTTCAACGTTTACGGCGTCAGGCTCTCGGACGGGAAGGAGGTTTGGCGATTCAGGACGGGCAGCTATGTCGATGTTGTCCCTCTGGTGCATGAAGGCATCATCTACTTTTTATCGGATGACGAGAATTTTTACGCAGTTGACTTGACCAAATCGGAATTGCTCTGGAAATTCAGGACTAGCTACCGTTCCGGAGGGGCAAAACCCGTTGTTCTAAATGGTCATGTGATATTCGGCTCCGCGGACAACAACGTCTATTGCCTTGATTGCATGACAGGAAAGGAGATATGGCGGTTCAAAACCTACGGTCATATCTATGGCGAAACCGTTATTGAAAAAGGTCGAATCTATGTACCGTCATATGATTGCCATCTATATTGCATCGATACCGATGGCAAACTGATATGGAGGTTCCGCACCTCCACCAACAAGCAGACTGCATTCAAATACGAGGAGCAGACGATCTTCGAATTCAAGGCGCCGCAGGTCGAGGAAACAAAAGAAGAGGAATCCGACAGATATGAGGTCAAGACGGAAATTATAGTAGGCGACACATACAAGGCAAAGAGCGAATACCAGATAGACGTGCATTATTCTTCGGCGGGGAAGGAGTACAAATAATTTTTAATTATTTGCCGAACAGAATCTCTATCACGTCGCCGTCCCTGACCTCGTGTTCCGCTCCCAGCTTACGCTTCGTCTCGAAGTCGATGCCGCCGATGAACTTGTCCGCCATTTCTGTGTGGACTTTCGCTGCGAATTCCTTCAGCTTCGTTCCCTTTGGCACGAGCAGCGCATCAGGCAGGACGTTGCCTTTTTTGTCCGTCATTCTGCTCAGGTTGGCGACCGGATAAGCCACGATGTAATCCATCACACTGAATATGACCTTGTCCAGGCATTCCTGCGCGCCGGTAGAGCCGTATTTTTCGAGGACGTTTTTCCTTATGAATTCGAGCGCGTGCTTCTGCTTTTCGCTGAGTTTTTCCGGTTCGTCGACTTCAAATGTGTCGCTGCCTGGAATGTATTTTATGAGGCCGTGCTTCTCAGCTTCCTTCAGTGCGAGCTCGCTCTCTGCGGAGCATGGGATAATCGTGTAATTGGGGAATTCTTCTCTCAGCCGCTCGACATTTTTCTCCGCGCCGGGCACGTCGATTTTATTCGCCGCGATTATCATACGCTTCGAAAGCTTGCGCAGCTCGAAGGCGAAGCGACAGAGTTCGTTGTCGCTCCATTTCATCGGCGACATTCCGTGAAGGTCTATTTTTTCCAGCACCTTCTTTATCTGGTCTTCGGTTACCTTGAGGCCGGAAAACTGCTGGACAAGAGATTCGGTGATGTTTTTCTTGTTCATCTCGACTTCCTTCGAGAACTTGGCCCAGTTCTTCTTCATCATGCCGAAGAACCAGTAGCCTATTTCCTCTTCCAAAAAGCGCACGTCTCTGGCTGGGTCGTAGCTGCCGGAAGCGACCGGTTCGCCGTTCTCGTTCGTCGAGCCCGACACATCGATGACATGAATGAAAGCATCGGCCTGCCGCAGATCATCCAGGAATTTGAGACCGAGGCCTTTTCCCATATGCGCCCCCGGCACTAGGCCGGCGACGTCGAGAAGTTCGACAGGGATGAATCTTATCCCGTGTTTGCAGTAGCCGACGTTCGGCTTGCACGGCGTTCCGACCTTCACAGCAGGGCATTTCGCCTTGACATAGCCGACCGCGTGATTCGGATCAATCGTCGTGAAAACGCGGTTCGAGATTTCCACGTCCGCGAGCGTCAGCGCCTTAAGGAATGTTGATTTTCCGGTATTGGTTTTCCCTACGATGCCTATGAGCATGAAATCACCTTGAATAATCGGATTGCGGGATTAAAAACAGTTTAAGCCGTTTTTACTTGACGGCGCCTTCTATACCTCTATCCACTGCTATTTCTCCAGCTACTGTTTTCAGCGCTTTGTCCTTGTAATACGCTTTGCCACCTTTGCTCTTCAGGCTGAGCTTCGCGAACTCTTTCATATCGAGCTCCTTCGCCGGCCTTTTTTCAACGCCTTCGATTATGACGCTCGCGCCAGGCTTGTCCTTCGAAAGCAAAAGGCCGATTTTCTTGCCGTCATCAGCGGCGAGCAGCATGCCCTCCGACTCGATGCCTCGGAGCTTCGCCTTCTTGAGATTGCATATGACGACGATGTGTTTGCCCTTCAGATCCTTCTTCGAATAGATGTCCTTGAGGCCGGCGACTATCTTCCGCTTTTCCGCGCCGAGGTCGAGGTGCACGACGTAAAGCTTGTCGGAATCGGGGACGTCTTCGACGTTCTCGACCTTCGCGACCCGCAGGTCGAGCGCTGAGAACGGGTCGGAGAACTCTATGCGCTCGATTCTCCTGAAGATTATCTCCGGCTTTCCCATCTTATGGTCCTCAAGATACGCGTGCGTGTCCTTCCATTCAAGGCTTTTGATGTTCAGCTGGTGCGCGAGCTTCTCTGAAAACTGCGGCAGTATCGGATGAAGCACGATGGCGAGCTTCTTCACGATGTTTGCCGAAACCGCGAGCACCTCTTCCAGACGCTCCTGGTCCTCTTTCTTGGTGAGCTTCCACGGCTCGTTCTCCTGGAAATAGCGGTTGCCCATGTTGCTTATCTCAACAGCGTTTTTGACCACTTCCCTGAGGGCGATTTCTTGGTAATTTTTTTCCGCGGCATGCAGCAGATCATTGACCCTTTCGAGCACCATGTGGTCCCTGTTCTTCTTGCCGATCTTGCCTATTTTGCCTTCAGCATTCTTCGAGATGAAGCTCAGCGTGCGATAACAGAAGTTCGCTATGTTGCCTATCAGCTCGTTGTTTATCCTGCTCCTGAAGTCGTCGAAGTTCAGGTCTATGTCGCTGGTCGTGTGCGTAAGATTGGAAGCGTAATGATAGCGCAGGAATTCGGGATTTGCTGCCTGCACGAATTCCCTCGCCGTGATGAACGTGCCTCTCGACTTGGACATTTTCTCCCCGTTCACGGTCAGGAAGCCGTGGACCACGACGTTGTCCGGCGTCTTGAAGCCCGAGCCCATGAGGACAGCAGGCCAGAAAATGAGATGGAAGTAGGCGATGTCCTTGCCGATGAAATGTACGATGGTCGAATGCTTGGATTTCCAGTAATCCCCCGTCGCAGAGCAGCCGCGGTGCTGGCAGTAATTCTCCGTCGAGGCGATGTAGCCTATCGGCGCGTCAAGCCAGACGTAGAAATACTTGTCCTTCTCGCCGGGGATCTTGAAGCCGAAGTAAGGAGCGTCCCTCGAAATGCACCAGTCCTCGAGGCCCTTGTCGATCCATGAAAGCACGTAGTTCTTTATGTCGCTCTGCAGGTTCTCGTTCGTTTTCAGCCATTCGCGTAAGCGGTCTGAAAAGGCGCTGAGCCTGAAGAAGTAATGGTCGGAATCCTTGAACACTGGCGGGTTCCTGCAGATGCTGCAGCAAGGATGTTTCAGATCGCTTGGTTTGTAAGTCGAGCCGCACGCTTCACACACGTCGCCGTACTGGTCCTCTGCGCCACATTTGGGACAGGCGCCTTTCACGAATCTGTCCGGAAGGAAGCGCTTGCATTTTTCGCAGTAAAGCTGTTTCACGTTTTTTTTGTAGATGTGGCCGTTTTCCTTGAGGTTCTTGAATATGAGGTTTGTGAAATTCCTGTTCTCATCCGAATGCGTGGTATAATAGCTGTCGAAATGGATGTGGAAGTCGGCGAAGTCTTTCTTGTGCTCTTCGAACCATGTCTTTATGAATTCCTCTGGAGCGAGACCTGCCCTAAGCGCTGAGACTTCGATGGGAGTGCCGTGCGTGTCGTCCGCGCAGCAGTATATTGCGTCAAAGCCCCTCTGCTTAAGGAAGCGGGTGTATATGTCAGTCTGAATGTATTCCACCAGATGTCCTACATGGACCGGACCGTTCGCGTATATCAGGGCCGCTGTTATGAGAGTTTTGTGGGTCATAGAGGTCATTGAAAATTAGTTCTAATTGTTACTTTAAATAATTGAATAGTCAATTTTTCATGGACTTGGTTTGCTTATGGCAACCGCCAACAATAAATAACTGGTAACTTTATTATAAAACTGGTCAGCATGCAGGAAAGATTCGATCGTATGACAAGACAGGCGGAACGGGGGAAGGAATGGCTGCTTGATACAAGAGACCAGATCCGCGTTTTTTCGCATTACGACGCCGATGGTATAACCTCCGCCGCTATAATGGCTAGGACGCTGGAAAGGCTCGGCAAGGATTTCCACCTCTCCATTGTAAAACAGTTGAGCAATAAAATCCTCGAGAGCGTCGCTGGCGAAAAGCGGAAGCTTGTCATTTTCCTTGACATGGGCTCGGGCCAGATCGAGCTCATCAAAAAACACCTCCATGCCTCGCGCGTGATAATATGCGACCACCATCAGGTCGGCGGCGATGCGAGCGAGAACATCGTACACATAAATCCGACCGAAAAAGGCATGGAAGACGCCATCTCGGGCTCGGGCGTGACGTATATATTTTCAAAAACCCTTGATACCAAAAATTCAGACCTCGCGCATATAGCCGTGATAGGGGCGATAGGCGACTCGCAGATAGACGCGATAGGCAGGGACTGGGGCCTGAGCGGCATGAACAGGGAGATACTAAAGGACGCAGAAACGCACGGCATGATAAAGGTTTCGAAGGGCCTGCATCTCTGGGGCAGATACACTCGTCCTCTCCACAAAGCTCTGGCCTATTCAATCGACCCCTTCATCCCCGGCATAACCAATTCTGAGTCGGCGAGCCTCCAGTTTTTGCATGACCTAGGCATACCTGCCAAGAAAGGCGAAGAATGGCGCACCATAGCTGACCTCACGCCCGAGGAGCAGAGAAGCCTTGCTGACGGGATAATCAAGGAAAGGATAATGGCGAACCACGAGAATCCGGATTTCATTTTCGGCGACATTTACGAGCTGCCGGCGAACGAAGGCGAATTCCGCGACGCGAATGAATTTGCCACGCTGCTGAATGCCTGCGGCAAGATGGGCCGTGCGAATCTCGGCATTGCTCTCTGCTTCAACGTCAAAAAAGCGTATGAAAAGGCGAGAGCGACCTTCGATGACTACAGGAGAGAGATAGGAAGGGGCGTCAGCTGGGTAAACTCGAACACCAAAAACGCCGACCTGGTCAGGGTCATGAACGGCATCTATGTCCTCGCCGATTCGAACATATCGGAGCACATAATTTCCAACGTAATCTCGGTCATCAACCATTCCGGCATTTTTCCCGAGAAACCGCTTTTCGGCATAGTCGACGCTGAAGACGGCATAAAGATATCGGCAAGGGCAAGCGACTCGCTTTTGGTTAACGGCATTAAACTCAACGAGATAATGAGCGAGGTTTCCACAAAACTGGGCGGCGACGGAGGCGGCCACGTCGGAGCGGCGGCGGGCGTGATACCGAAAGAAAGGCAGGAGGAATTTATAAATATGACTGAACTAATACTTACAAATATTGTTGGTGTAAAACATGGGCATGAAGAACAAACCGAGGCTGAAAGAAGAGCAGCAGCCAGAAGAGAAGAAGAAAGAGGCGAAGCTGGAGAAGGAAGCCATGCCGGACCAGGTAGAAGAGAAAATACTGGTCAAAAAATGGAAAGGCAAGGACTGGTTCAATATCTTGGCTCCTAGGGAATTCGGCGCGAAGGTCCTAGGCCAGACGCCGGCGACTGATCCCAAATCGCTTATCGGCAGGAACATGGAAGTCGGCGTGCCGGACATAACAGGGGATAACAACAAATACTACATGAAGCTGAGCGTAAAGATAACCCAAATCGAGGGCAAGACGTGCCTTACGGCCTTCAACGGTCTGGACTGCACGAGGGACCATCTGATGAGGATGGTCAGGAAGAGGAACCAGAAGGTCGAAAGCGTCGTCGATGTCGCCACCAAGGACGGCTGGGTCCTCAGGATAAAGCCCTGGACCATACTCAACGGCAAGCCCGTCGCGACCGTCGAGACAAAGATGAGGCACATGGTTTCCGGTTTCTTCAACGACTTTGCGAAAAAGAACGACATGGGCGAGATCGTCAGGAAAATCCTCACGACCGAATTGCAGATGATGATAAAGAAATCCGGCAGCAAGATTTATCCTGTCAGGTTCTCGGAAATCGCGAAGATAAAGGTTCTGAAGTCCCCGGAATTCCATGCAGGAAGGCCGGAGAAGGCAGAGACGCCAGAGGAAGAAGAGGCAAAGCCGGCCGAAAAGGCAGCGGAGCCGAAGAAGGAAAAGAAAAAAGCGGCCAGAAAAGAGAAGGCTGAGGCGAAGGAAAACAAGAAAAAAGAGGAAGCCGTATAAATTTTTTCTTTTTAAAATAATCACAATTATTATTATGGTCAGATTCCACAAGAACAGGCTTTACCACGACGACTGGACGGCCGGAAAGGCAGGCAGCGAGATAAAGGCCGGCCTGGATCTGTTAAAAAAGATAAATTCCAGGATCGTCGTGTTCCAGGGTTCTGCCAGGATCAGGCCCGGCAACAAATACTACGAGCACGCGAAAAAGCTCGCCTTTGAGCTGGGCAGGAAAAAATACGCCATAATGACCGGCGGAGGGCCCGGCATAATGCACGCCGCCAATCTTGGAGCGATGGAAGCCAAAACTAGATCAATAGGCTGCAAGTCCGAGCTGCTTGAAAACGAAAAAATCATAGACAAGCTGTACACCGACACGCTGCATTTCCATTTCTTTTTCGTGCGCAGGTTCATAATGCTGATAAAGACAGAGGCAATCGTTTATTATCCCGGCGGCTTCGGGACGCTCAACGAATTGCTGGAGAATGCGATGCTGATGCAGAACGACATTGTAGACAGAATCCCGCTCATATGCGTCGGTAAAAACTACTGGAAAGGTCTTTTCAGCTGGCTGAAGGCCAGTGCCCTGAAAAATAATTACATGAACAAAATCGATTTCAATCTTATACGCGTCATCGACGATGTATCTGAAATTATAAAACTAATTGATGCTGCATGAAAAATCCAACTCTATGTAAAGGCGTCGTTCTTGTCGACAAGCCCAGCGGGATGACGAGTTTCGACGTCGTGGAGAAAACATGCAAAATCCTAGGCGCAGAGCGCGGCGGCCATGCGGGAACGCTCGACCCCAACGTCACAGGCCTCATGCTCATCGCCCTGGAAGAAGCGAGGAAGGCGATGCCTGTCCTCATGGGTATGGACAAGGAATACGAAGGCATGATGCTTATACATGCAGATGCCGAACGCGAAGCGGTTGAAAACGCCTTCAAGAAATTCACCGGCGAAATCATCCAGAAGCCTCCTGTAAAATCACGAGTCGCGAGGGTCGAGAGAAAGCGGAGAGTCAACTGGCTTAGAATACTTAGAATGCAGAGAAGGGAAGTCGCTTTCTCTGTGAGCTGCGAGGCGGGCACGTACATCCGCAAGCTGGTCCATGACATCGGCCAGGCACTTGGCTGCGGCGCCCACATGACAGAGCTTCGCAGGACCAAAATTGGGCCCTTCGTTATTGATGAAGCCGTTACTCTTTCAAAGCTCAGCGAAAAAGACGTCGTGCCGCTTGAAGAGATCCTCGAAAGGGTTGGCCTCAAAAAAGTTATCGTGAACGATGAAGCGATTGTAAAAATAAGGAACGGCAGCCCTGTTTTTCCGGATTTCATTTTCAGGAGAGAGAAAACAGACACCGATGGAACAGTTGGGATATTCGACAAAGGCGGCTCTATAATAGCACTTGGAAAACAAGCCGGAGACAAGATAAAGACGGAAAGGGTTTTCCTGTTTTAAGCTTTCATAAATAAAAAGAAGATAATTTATTGTATATTATCCGCCTCGGTAGCTCAGTGGTAATTTCGAGCGAAGCAGGTGAAACCTGCTTCAATCCCTACAGAGCGTTCGCTTGGTATAAGCTCTTTAGGAAAGAGCTTAGGCAGAAAACGAATATTCTGCCGACAAAAAGCGAAAGGTCGCGAGTTCAATCCTCGCCCGGGGCTTTCAAAAATATTAGTAGGACATGCCAAATAATAATTAAAGGTGATTTGTATTCCGTGTGGCAGGAAAAGAAAAAGGAAGAAAATCAAGAAGCACAAGCTGAAGAAGAGACGCAAGAAGATGCGGCACAGGAAAAAGTAACGCCAGCGAATCACTACTTTTTAAGGGTAAAAAGTATTTAAATACTCCAATGAAGGTTTAAGCATGACATTCGATCCAAGGACCATAGTTTTGATAAATTTCGGTGCTTATGCGAAGGATAGTGAAGGCAGGTATTTGCCGAGTTCAAGACTGCACTCTTTGGCGCAAATGCCTTTACTGGAGGGGTTTAAAGGCTTCTCATATGTTGATGGATATTTGTCTAATCCTGAAAAAACAGCGCCTATTGTAATAGAGAGCACGGATTTGGCAAATACGCAAGCGATTGCCGTTTCTTTGGGAAGAAAATTGGGTGTACATGTAAAATGTGAGGGCAGAGATAACACTTGCAGAGACGAGGCAACTGCATGGGTTTTGCCTTACGGAGTTGAACATAATTTTGATGAAAAAATAAGAAGCGGAGGCCCGGAATGGATAAATCAGACATATCCTCTTTTGAGCTTGTTTTGCTGTGATCCGTGCAGGGAAGAACAAGCAGAAATCTACAGAAAGAGAGGTGACCAGAGGATGCAGGTTATGGACATAGGCTTCAGACTACCTCCGCACTTCCAAAAGTTTCATCCAGACAAGCTCAGATGGAACGTGAATACAGAAGAACTTTATGCCAAGTTAAGAAAACTGATGATTCATTTAATTGATAATCCTGCAGGAGATGAAATAGATGTGGGCAGAATCCCTGATCGCGTAAGAATGATAAAGAGATATGCTGCGAACAGGGTTACGGCACGCCTGCTCCATGTCCCTGAAGAAGAGATACCCAGGCACAATGAAGATTATATCACGAGAGATTTGAGATGGAGCATGAGTGATACTGGTAGAAACAGGCAAAGATTTTTACCACTCTTTTAAACATTTAAACCCCGGGGAACAAAAAATATAAGATGAACGAACTTAAGGAGACAAGAATTTCTCTAGGAATACACACCATAGCCGGCATAGCCGCAGGCTACGTTTCACAGGTGCTTGCCGCCACCAGCAAGCTTTATTCTATCGGCGCGATGCTGATCATACTTTTTGCAGTCGGTTATTTTACTGAGTTAGTGCTTAAGAAGAAAGGCATAAAGTGGTGGATGTCAAACGGCGGTCTGCTTTACATTCTGGTCTGGCTGGTAAGCTGGATTTTCATTTTCAACATGTAGGTGTCGGAATTATGGTCTTGGGGAAGAAGGAAACGCAATTCTACCTTTTCGCGGGCAAGGGCGGCGTAGGCAAGACGAGCATGGCGGCAGCGACAGCGCTGTATTTCGCCAGACAAGGCAAAAAGACTTTGATAATTTCAACAGACCCTGCCCATTCACTAGCAGACTCGTTCGAAAAGAAAATAAGCGGCGAGATGATGCAAATAGCCGATAACCTTTATGGCGTTGAAATCGACCCGAAGAAGTCCATGGCCGAATACAAGGAAAAGCTGGCCCCCAAGATAGGGAAGGTCGGATTCCTCAAGGGCCTTGGCCTTGAAGACGTCTTCGACTTCGCAGGCACCGTGCCTGGCATAGACGAGCTTGCAGCGTTTGACAAGTTCCTGCTTTACATGCAGTCTAAGGATTACGACATCATCATATTCGACACCGCTCCCTTCGGCCACACGCTGAGATTCCTTTCCCTACCCGATGTCCTTGACTCATGGGTCGGCAAGATGATAAGCATACGCCTGAAAATAGCAGGCCTGATAAACATGTTCAAGAAAGTGATGCCTTTCGGCGAAAGCGAAGAAGGCGGCACCAAGCTCGGCACCGAGGAGCTTGAACTGATAAAAAAAAGGATTTCCGAAGCGAGGAAAATGCTCTCGAACAAGAAGAAAACCCATTTCAACCTGGTGCTTATTCCTGAAACCATGAGCATAAGCGAATCAGAGCGCTCCGTGAAGATACTGGGCGAGTACGGCATTCCAGTGAGCAAGGTCGTGGTCAACCAGCTCATACCTGAGAACATAAAATGCTCCTTTTGCACGGAAAGGCGCAAGATGCAGCAGGAGAGGCTCAAGGAGATACGCTCGAAGTTCAAGGGCCCTGAAGTCCTGCAGGTCCAGCTTTACAAGAACGAGGTGAAAGGACTGGATATGCTGGGAAAGGTTGCGAAAGAACTGTACGTTAAATAGCTTTTTAAATACATAATTTTTACTATTTATAGGTAGTCATGAATTCAAATGCTCAAGAATATTCCTTTGCACAAAAATATAATCTGTTTAAGATGTTCAGGACAGCCGTAGGAGGAGAAACGGCAAAGTCTCTTCTGCAGGGAGAGCAAGGCCTAATAGAAAAACTGGACATGAGAGTTGAACCATTGGTGCATCTTGACGGTTTTGTGCATTTTAAGCTGCCTGTCGATTACGGTAAAGCCTTTGCCAATCTCAAGATTTGCGGCAGAACGCCTGATGGCGTAAGATCACTTTACGCCGCTGCCAGCAAAAACCACATTTCTGGCCTCGACTACGCATCAAGATGCATTTTAGACCTTGAGGATGCCAGAGAGATTGTTGGGATTAAGGGAGATAAAGATTTTGCAGCCTTGGATAATTTCGGAGAGCTGCTTTCTTTAAAACTTGATCAAGGTGAGCTTAGGGCCTCAGGCATCTTGAATTTGAAAGCGTTGACAGCCTATGATGAAAAAACACTCCATGAAAAAATAGCTGAAATGCAAGCCCAGTTGCTCAGAACAGTGGGCTTGGGAGATCCACAAAAAGCCATGGAAATCACGCTCAAAAGCCCGAAGTGGCTCAAGGCAGCAGCAGATTATACAGCTTGGCTTTTTGGCCTTGTAAAAGAGAGACTTGAGGCGGAATCACCAAACAACGAACAAGATACAAGAAAGCTTATAGAACTCTACTCGGGCATCTGGTAATTTGATATTTATTATGTGCCTTCTTTCCAGCCGGAAAGGTAATCTATCTGCTCCTTGGTGAGCGCGTCGATTTTTATGTCCATTGAGGCCAGTTTGAGCTTTGCAACGTCTTTGTCAATATCGTCGGGAACCTTGTATACCTTTGATTGCAGTCTGCCTTTGCTCTTAACTATGTACTCAGCCGAAAGCGCCTGGTTGGCGAAGCTCATGTCCATGACTTCGCTCGGATGCCCCTCCGCTGCGGCGAGGTTGACGAGCCTGCCCTCGGCAAGGAGATAGATTTTCCTGCCGTTCCTAAGCATATGCTCCTCGACATTCGGTCTTATCGTCTTCTTGGATTTTGTGAGTGCATCGAGATCCTTCTTGTTTATCTCGGCGTCGAAATGCCCTGAGTTCGCAAGGATCGCGCCTGTTTTCATCCTTTCTATGTGCTCCTTCCTGACGACGTTCTTGCAGCCCGTTGCCGTGACGAATATGTCCCCGACTGGCGAAGCTTCGGCAAGCGTCATGACGCAGAAGCCGTCCATCACAGCTTCTAACGCTTTTAGCGGGTCGACTTCTGTGACTATCACGTTCGCTCCCATACCCTTCGCGCGCATCGCTATCCCTCTCGCGCACCATCCGTAGCCTGAGACTACGAAGCTCTTGCCGGAAATAAGGACGGATGTCGCGCGCATGATGCCGTCGATGGTTGACTGACCTGTGCCGTAGCGGTTGTCAAACAGGTGCTTGGTGTATGCGTCGTTGACAGCGATTATGGGGTATTTCAAAACGCCATCCTTCTCCATAGCGCGAAATCTTACCACGCCTGTTGTCGTTTCCTCGGTGCCGGCAATAATGTTCTGAATTAGATCGGTTCTTTTCGAGAGTATTCTAGTTACAAGATCTCCGCCGTCGTCCATCGTGATGTTTGGCTTGGCATCAAGCACCTGGTCAATGCACCAGTAATATTCCTCGTTGTTAACACCTCTCCACGCGAACACGTTTATATCGTCGCTTGCGAGAGCTGCAGCGACGTCGTCCTGCGTGCTCAGCGGATTGGAGCCGCAAAGGAAGACATTCGCTCCCCCTGCTTTCAGCGTCTTTGCCAAGACAGCGGTTTCCTTGGTAACATGAAGGCAGCACGCTATTGCCAGGCCTTTCAGCGGCTTTTCCTTCTCGAATCTCTTCTTTATGCTCATCAGAACCGGCATGTGGTCTTCGGCCCATGTGATTTTCATCTTCCCGTCCTCCGCCAGGCTCGCGTCCTTTACCTTGCTCATAACATCACCTTATGTCACGTCAATTTCTCATTTTATATTGCTAATATAAAAGTTAATAGTATGCCCGAGCAGGTAAACGAGCTTCTGGAAGCCATGCAGGACCCGAAAACGTACGACGAGAAAGTCGATGACATCCGGATGCTACAGACGCACATTTCATGGATTTTCCTGACGGGCAGATTCGCCTACAAGATAAAGAAGCCAGTTGACTTCGGCTTCCTCGATTTCACGACGCTCGAAAAGCGCAAGAGGCTGTGCAACCGGGAACTCGAAATAAATCGCAAGTTTTCGCCCGAGATTTACCTGGGCGTCATCCCTTTGAACAAGAATGAGAACGATGAAAGAATAAAGATAGGAGGCAAGGGAAAGACCATAGAATACGCCATCAAGATGAGAGAGCTGCCCCAGGAAAAGCTCATGAGCACGCTGCTCGCGAAAAACGAGATCAAGACCGACGTCATGAACAGGATCGCCGACATGATGCTGAAGTTCTATGCAAAGACCGAGACATACCGCCTCCCGGGTTCTGTCGGCTCGCTCGACACGGTGAAATTCAACTGGAACGAGAACTTCAGGCAGACCGAGAACTTCATCGGGAGAACTATAGATCAGAAAAGATACGACGCGTTAAAAGCGAAGGTGAAGGCTTTCATGGAGAAGAACAGGAGCCTCTTCGACAAGCGCCTGATGGAAGGACGAGTAAAGTGGTGCCACGGCGACCTGCACTCGGGCAACATCTTCATCGTGGATGACAAGGTTTACATTTTCGACGCCATCGAGTTCAACGAGCGCTTCGCATGCTCCGATGTCACGAGCGATATCGCCTTCCTCTCGATGGATCTCGACTTCCAGCGCAAGACATTCCTTTCCGATTTCTTCGTGAAAAAATACATCCAGAAAAGCAGCGACGAGGAAATCCTTAGGTTGCTCGATTTCTACAAATGTTACAGGGCGTATGTCCGCGGCAAAGTCATGGGTTTCAGGCTGAACGACCCGCAAATGCTAGACTTCGAAAAAGAAGAGGCGAAGAACACTGCCAAACTCTATTTCCAGCTCGCAACAGAATACGCCGGCAGGTTTTAGGGTCAGACTGCCCTTATGAGCTTGCAGTCCGGGCCCACTTCAACGAAATGGCGGGCCTTGCCTTCCCTGAAGGCAGCGCACTGGTTTTCAGGCAGATTATCGACAGGCTGCCTCGGCGAATGGGCAACATCGCAGACCCAGTCGCTTATGTTCCATGCAGTATTGTTGTCAGACAGGCACGGGCTTCTGTTTGTCAGATCCCAGCTTATCATCATGCATGTTTCGATGCATTTCTGCTTTGCCTGTTCTTCAGCGCTCGCCGTCTGCCCGGTGCCCTGCTGCTGCACGCAGCCAGAAATAATAAGCGATGCCGTAATCAAAAGAAGAAGCAAGGCAACCTTCATAATAGCGGGGGATGGATTTTCACCTTTTCATTAAGGTTTTGAACCATCGACCTCTGGGTTATGGGCCCAGCGAGCACTCCAGGCTGCTCCACCCCGCTGTGCTATAATGTATGATGTCACCTGTTTTTAAAAGCATAGTCTAGCCGCTCGCTGTCTAGAACTTCTCCCAGTGGATGACGTCTTTTATATGCTTCTTCTTCGGCGTTTGGGGGTTGGTCGTAATATAGCCCAGTGAGATGAAACAGACTATCTGGTATTTTTCAGGGAGTTTCAGCAGCTTCCTTGCATCTTTCATGTTTTTCTCCAGGGCAGCGACGTAGCATGACCCTATCCCGAGCGACTTGGCAGAAAGCATTATGTTCTCCGCTGCGATGCAGCAGTCCTCGACATGGCGGTTCGCTTCCTTCTCGCCGCATACGACGATGCAGGCGGCAGCGTCCTTTATGAAATGCCCGTACTCGACTATCCTGGAAATCTCGGAAAGATTTGCCCTGTCGGTGACAATGATGAACTTCCACGGCTGTATGTTCCTCGCCGTCGGCGCGAGTCTAGCACAGTCGACTAGTTCCTGGAGAACGGTTTTGTCTATCGGCTTGCTGGCATATGCCCTTACGCTTCTCCTGTCCTTTAGCATATTTATGAAATCGTTCATTTTTTCCTCTTACCCCCTCCAAACCTCTCGTAAAACATGCCTGTCAAGTAGCCGCTAAATATGAAAAAGGCTACGCTAAGCGGGGTAAGCATGAGGAAGCGCGTCTGCACCATGAAAAGACCTGCAACGATGCCGTTGGGGTAGAGCGCCTCGCCCAGCAGTATGGCTATGGTTAGGAGGACGCAAAGGAAGACGCCTTTTATTTTATCGTTCTTGCCCCACAAGTCTTCGTGCATGAGCGAGAATATGAAGGCCACGATTATGCCTGCTATTATGCCGCCGATTATCGATCCCGGTATCGCTGTAATCATGCCTATGTCGGCGAGCTGGTCCATGGTCATGGGAATATCGACGCCGGACGGGATGGAAGCGCGTATCAGGTCTATTATATCCTGCCTGTAAAACACGTAAGACAGGACTGAAACTATGCCCTGCAAAACGCCGTATATGGCGCCAGAAACCGCGCCTGTCTTCAGAATACGGGAAAAGTCCATGAAGAAGAGATGGATTTGGTATTTTTATTAGTTTCCCCGACATAGGTTAAATATGAAAAAGAAGGGTCTGATGCCTCTCTGGGCGACCGCGATAATCGGTTTCATATTTTTCATATTGGGCGCCTATGTGGCCATCACGTTCTTCGCCAGCGCGATAGGCCTCTGGTCAGGGATAATTCTCGCCATCGTGGGCATCGGCATGATGTTCATAGCCTTCGTGCTGTCATAAAATCCCCGGCCGGCAAAAAACAGGCGAGGCTTATTCTTCCACCCTGGGCGCCAGCACGAATGAGAGGTGGATTTTGTCTATGTCCCTGAAGACCATCTTGAGCGGGTAGTCGTTTGCGAATTCCACCATCACCTTGTCGGAGAACTTCGCTGCCTTTATCATTTTCTTCAGGTATTCGAGCGGGTATCTCGCACGTATAGGCTCTGTGACCTCGATTTTATCAAGGCCCGTTTCGCCCTTCTTTATCTCGAACTCAGACGAGTTTATGTCGCCCTTCGCCCATATCTTGAAGCAGTGGTGGTCAGTCTCAAAGACGACGGAATCGTCCACGATATCGGCGTCCGTTATGCCCTCTTCAAGTATGCCGGAATCGACCTCGATCTTGCCCGTGAACTTCAGCTGGTCCAGCGGCGGCTTCTCGCTCGTGATGTTGAGCAGCGGGATTTCGAATTTCCTAGTACCACCCGCGCCCTTAATCATCACCTGCAGGGTGTTGGAGGCGTCTTCCTTCGTAAGGACGACCTTGTCCCCTGTTTTTACCCTCTTCACGACCGCCACAAGGTTCGCCAGGTTCAGGCCAAGCAGGTTCTCGCCCGTGACCTTGAAGTCTTCGAAGGCGGTTGAGAACAGATGGAAGTCTACCATCGCTATCATGCTCCTGTCAGGCGACACCAGTGACATCCCCTTGGCGTCAACCTTGAAAACCCCTTCGTCTATTATCTCCGCTATTATGGGTATCGAATTCTTCAGCAAATCCGCATTCGACAACGTTATCTTGAACATCTCAAACACCTCCGACCTTAACTCCTGCTAACTATCAGCCGCCTCTCTCCAGGTCCACGGTTTTCCTGTAGAGAGCGACGTCGATGCCGCTCATGTCCTGAAGGATTTCGCCCTCGATCTCGAAGCCGTCCTCGCTGGGCATTACCCTGCCGATGACCCTTATCAGCTTGTTCGCTTTCACTTCGACAGGATCGGCGAATGCCACGTTTATCTTGCCCGTGCCGTCGTCGATCACGACTATGTTCTCCCTGCTGTCTATCACCGTTCCCAGCAGGCGGACGCGGATGTCGTTCTTGCTTATTTCAGCGATTTTCTTTTCATAAGCCGGCATCCTTCTCGGAGAAACGAACCCCTCAAGAGTTTCAGGCATTATTTCAATTTATAAATAAAATTTATAAGCTTTGGTTTTGCTAAGAACTCATTTTTGCATTTCAAACGGGAATTATTTCCTGCTGCACCCTGCAGTTCTCAGGGTCGGCGTAATAGTTAACGTTGTAGGCTATCTTGCTCCCCGCTGCACCCGGGTCGATCTCTATCGCATACCTTTTGCCATCAGCCGGCTCATTCCCTTCTTCACAGAGGAATTCGCTGACGGTGTATTCGTCTTTCATGGTGAAGTCGAGGTTTATCGTGTTGTCGCATGGCTTGTACCTGCCATCGCCCTTCACAGTTATCTTATCGACGCCATACCGTTCGAGCTCGCTGTAGGCAATGCTTATAGTGCTGCCGTTGCACAAATTAGAATTGTCCCTCATCAGCCTGTTGCCGACGTAAAACCTGAGTTCCGCCCTCTGGGGCGAGTTGCCCGGGTTCACATAATTCTCCATCTCAGCAAGCTTCTTCCAGCAGTTCTTGAAATCCCTTTTCTCCAGGCAGTCGAGCAGTTTCATCTTTTGCATCACAAGGAAGTTCGGGTTAAGCAGTTGGTCGAAGTTGTTCTGTATTTTCATGCAGCTTGCGTCGACATCGCTCTGCATGTTTTCGAACACGCTGCCTGTTATGTAGCCTTCCTCAAGATGGTAGAGAATATCGCTTATGAAGCTGCCCGTGTGCAGGCCATGGAGCAGGAAGTTTTCCAGCAGCATCTCAAACAAGAAGTCGCCGTTTTCAGCATAAACGGACGCTAGCACGCTCGAATTGCTCAGGAGGTTTACAGACCTTGCTGAAGTTGTCTGCGCTGATGCGACGAAGCCGCCTAGGGTTTTGAAGGCGTTTTCGTAGTCTCCAATCCGACTGAAAAATATGCCTGTTCCCAGATAGGAGCAGATGCCCGAGTTGTAGATCGCTTCCATGTCAAAGCTCTTGACGGCGATGAAATCATTGCGCAGCTTGGTTTTCTGCTTGGAGAGGCTGAGCAGCGAGGTCTCGGAAAGCGGCGTTATCACGAACTTCCCTTCGTACTTGTCGCTGCCTATAGACTCGTTTGAAAGCTTCTTGTAAAAATAGAAGTTCATCGAGCATTCGAGCGCAGACGCCTTGTCGAGGTCGATCAGAGGCTCGAGACTGAAATAGCACTTGTAAACATTGCCTGTGTGGTTGCACCTGCCGGCGTATGCTTTAATCTGTTTGCTGCCGCAACTGAGCTGCAAATCTGCGTCCATGTCTTTTGCGTCGCTTCTTATGACCACTGAAATCTGGTTATCAAGCAGCTGGCATTCGAGGTCGTAATTCAGCAGCTGGCAATAAACATCGTTTTTCGAGACTTCTAGTACCTTGAACTCTTCTGCAAAAGCGCCAGTGCTTAGCATGGCTGAAAAAATCACCGCTGCTATCAAGATTACGTATCTCTCTTTCATCTCAACCACATGGCACGCTCACGTTCTGCTGGCTGGCGCTCACGACGTTTAGATTGCATTCGCCAAACGCAGCTTTCATTTTGTATATTTCGCTCGGCTGTAGCGCCTCATGGAGGTTTTCCACAAGAGGCAGATAGACATAAAGCTCGTTTTCATTGCCGCTGGAAAGGTAGGCTGATTCTATGTAGCCGACTGTATCGCCTGTCATGTTGTTCACCACGGCGCCGAACATGTCGTACGAACCGCTATTTATCATCGCCTTTGACGCCGACGTGAAACCGCTGGCGTCAAGGTTGTAAAGCATCACGTTTTCGCCTTCCCTGGGCTTCATGTACACGAGGACAAAATACTCCTCATCGAAAAGCTTCATCTCCCTTCCCTGACCGGAAACAGCATAGTCAACGTATCTGCCGCCGCCCATGTATTCCCCTGACTTGAGCGGGACGCCGTAAAAGTGGACTGTCATCTCCTTGCCTTCTGCCTCCATCGCTATCGCATAATCGCGCAGGTCAGATGCCTTCATCAGTTTCCTGTATTCTTTGTAGCCTTCCTTGTGCGCAGCAAGCTCGCCTATCATACATGGAGCCAGCGAGCTAAGGGCGCCAGCATAGTCGGTCCATCCCAGCGAGCATTCGCCAAATGTAACCAGCGCATTCGGAAGCGGAAGGCCGTTCGCATCCTTTACATTTATGGTGACCGGGCAACCGCTTTCCAAAAAGCATTTTTCATAATAAGGCGCTTTAGTCCCTTTGACAAAACCGCAGCCCGGCTGGTTATCATCTATGTTCACCATGAGTACAAAATTGAACAGCTCTCCCATCGCATCGTCCTTTATTGAGACGATCACAGGATATCTCATCGAATAGCGGACGTCGGTCGTTTCAATGCACACCGATGAAAAAGAGAGAATGGGTTTCGGATAGAAAACAAGAGGATTGGGCGTGATTTCGATGTTGCTTGTCATGTCCCATTCATCCGGGTATATGAATGATACGTTAATGTCAGAATCGGAAACCCCGAAGACGTAAAAGGGATTGTCCGGTATTTCCATAACCTGCCTGTTGTATACCGTGTGGCTTGCGGTGTATTTGGCAAAGGTCTCCAGTGTATTGGCTGCTTCCTGCTCGGTTTTGAAAAGCGCGTTCCAGCAGCCGGTCTTCAAATCGATGGTCGGCAGCCACTCGTCCACGATTTCGGGGTTCGAATGCAGAATTGAATTGATAGTCGCCACTTCGAAGAAGCTCGATGCGTTGTTCCTGTCGGTTATCTCCTTGCTGGTCTCAAGTATCTTCTTCAGCTTCGAGGGAACGACTATGCTATAAGGCTGCGCTATGCTCGAATTCTCGACAACGGTCGGCATGTTCACGTCTATATTTACGCCGCCGTCCTGCAGCTTTACAATGACGTCTATGTTCCTGACATCGAAGTAAACTTTCTTGCCGAAAAACTCCATCTCAGGCTTGAATATCGTCGTTAAACTTTCTTCTATTTTGTTCCGGAGTAGCCGTTCGACGTTCGGCGTCTGCGTAAGATCGCAGTCCTGCCATACGCCGATGTCTTTCATGCTGTACTTGATTTTCCTAGTTGCTGCCTCGGAGGCGCCGGTTTGGTATATCTCTTTCAGTTCGTCTTTAGCCGCGTTTCTTATCGCGTTAAGGATGGAATCGCTCACTAACTTTTTCTCCTGCTCGGTTCCGGTTATCGCTGGATTCGTGTCGCCGATGACGAATAGCCTCGAAGAAACCAGAATCACCACGGCTGCGACGGCTATCAGGGCGAAGATGACTATGAATTCTACCTGCGCCTTCATCGCCTTCATAAATAATTATTTAATAATATGTGTCTAAATATGAATAAATATGAATATGAAATCAAAAGCTATCCGCGCCTTGTTTTTGATCACAACACCGCTGCTCATCTTGCTTCTCATCGCGCCGTTTCTTGTTGCGGCGCAGAGCGAAGATAAGATAACGGATAACCTCGGCATGCTTGGTTCATACAGGGACCAGGCAAATAGCATAATCACAGGCCTCGAGCAGAACAACAGTGTTTTGATAAGATTGATAATCGACACGCCTCAGGCTGATGATGCTTCCTTTGAAACTACGGGCAACAAGTCCTATGCGACGCTCGGCATGAGAACAAGCGGAAACGCTGCCTATAATGTCTTGGTCTACTACGCGAAGGTAGGCGGCAAGATGCGCTTTGGCTATTTCCACGTGTCATCGTGCGGCCCTTTCATCAGTTTCCTTGAGAACGAAATAAAGCCAATCGAAATAAACAGCGAGCCTTCGCCTCAGGATATTATCAACATACTCACAAAATTGTCAGATGGCATAAAAAAACTGATAAGTGAGCATGGAAATTCATGTTCTACGGGCACTGAAACAGAGGAAACCGGAGGCATGGACATTGCAGACGATGGCTGGGTCAATTTAATAGACGATACCAACTGGATGGATGTCCTTAAAATCATTCCGATTACGACACGGCATTATGTGCCCAAAGCCCTTGAAACAAAATTACAGCCGCCATCAGACGCGTGGATGAAAGAGATGAAAAAACATATACTTTACGGTCCAACCATCATATATCACAGGGAAGGCGAGCAAATCGATTTTGAACAGATTCCCATTTTTCTGAGACAATATGGACATAGATCTGTTGCCATATATCATAACGGCCCTGTTTCGCAAAAATTACTATCTGCGCTTGAAAAATACGGGTATAATACATCTCTAATGCTACTTTCAATGAAAAATGATAACAGTGATACTGCCGAAAATAGGTTTAATTTTGGCGAGATGCAGGCAGACTATTATTATAACAACAATATAGAAAGAATTGTTTTTTCAGAAAAGGACTATAAAACCGGCCTCATATCAAGCCTTTTCGCGTCATCCATCAATTCCCCGCTCTTTTTTGATGCCGCTGAAGTCAAAGAATACAGAGATGCAGTAAATAAGTTGGGAGGCTTCCAAAAAGGAGGCTCGGAGCCAAACGAAGGCTTCCACGTTTACTGCATAGGAAACGTCCAGTACGACAAGTGCTCCATGAATCTTACCTTATCGGAATTGCAGCAATATTACACGAGAGTAATGGAACCAAACAAAGCCATTCTGGTGAACCCGAAGGACATAGAGGACAGCAGCTGCGAGAGTTTCAAATACTATACCGATTTCGGCAAACTTTCAAAATCCCACTGCAAGGACTCCCTTGTTGCGCCCATTCTCGCCAGCATCAAAAACGAGTTGATAGTTTTCACTGACGTGGAGCCTCTTGAAAAAGGCGTCAAGACAAGCGAAACAGAAGCGGAAGATAAATGCGTCAAATACGAACAGCTGAGCCCTGAAAAGAAGAAATTCGAAGACTCTATACTAAGTGCTTCAGAAAGCGTTAAGAAGGACATGAAAAAACAAGTGGACATGTCAAGTAACCAAAACATGTACCTCACTGTGCTTGCCTCGCCGAGAGCGATCCCCTTCAGCAAATACAAAGACTGCAAAGAATACGAAGGCAGCGAAAAGGGAAAGATTTTGGAGATAAGGGAGCCGCTTGACATAGAATATTCGAAAGGCAAAGCCGTTGGCAGAATATTCGGCACAACGGTTACAGACACATCGGTGTATGTGAGCAGGGTTATAACTTTTTCCAGAAATGGTTTTTCTTATGTATCAGAAGCAGGCCAAACCAGCGAATATAAAAACATCGGTATGCTGGCTGCCAACTTTGTTGACTACCAAGGCTACGTTGATGAGTTTGCCAAAAAATTAATTGCTTTGAAGGATAGCAACAATCACAATTTATACGATGTCAAATGCTTCTTTGATGATAAACTTTATTCATCTTTGCAGTCGCCTGCCTGCAGCCCGCTCAAATCTTATTATGACATTCTTAGCTATGCCGACAAAAATGTCCTGACAGAGCAGGATATCATAATATACGATGATGACGGCAATGCCAACAGCTGGTCAGCAGCCAAAATAGAAACCCCGCTCGAGCAGGAGTTCAACTCATCGGTCGTAGTCGCAGCTACATGTTCAAGCCTTGATTATTATTCATCAACAAACAACAATCTCTTGGGAACAGACTTCATAAGACATGGCGTGCTAGCCTTTTATGGGGCAGTCAGTCCCACTCGTTACAGCCATGCGGGGCCAGAGATAAGCTCGCGCATACTGGGAAGCAAAGCCGATGGCCTAGGATATGACCTCGGCAATGCCCTTATTTCATCGATTAACAGCAACGTGATAAAATCAAGATTTGCCGAAAAAGGCTACAAGCCGAACTACATGCTGCTTGGCGACCCGACCATACAGCTCGCCCTGCCGCAGAAAGTCGACCTTACCTACAGCGAGAAAAAGATAAAGGGCGATTATTACTGCTATGCAGATTCGCAAGGCAAAACAAACTGTGAAAGGAAGACAAAAAAATGCACATTCGTAGAAGAAATAGCTGAAGGATGCACAGCTACGTCAGCTAAATATTGTTCTGATTGCAACTTAAAGACTACAAACGAAGAAGTTGAAAAATGCTGTAATGATCGCATTAAAGGAAAGTGTTGCGTCACTGAAGACATTACAAAACCAAAGCCAACACAACCGACACAACAACAACCAACAATCCCGGCGGTAACTGATAACAGATGTGGAGTTGGAAAGAACAGCGACAAACAGGTAAATCAGCCATGTAAGCCAACATCAACATTCACATGCAATTCACAAAAAAATTGCGAAAAAGATTGCTGCCCGATTTGGCAAAATTACGGCAATGATTGTAGATGCATGTGTGTATATGGCTATCAAGAAGACCCTATTACTGAAAAATGTTCACTGATCGATTGCCAAGGACCTTATGGCGAAAAGAAAAAGCTTGGAGATTCTTGCGAACAAAGAGATGGCAGTTACAAGAATGTAGTAACGGGAATATCTGGTGGCCAGTGTTACTGCAAAGATTGCAGAAAGCCAATACCACCGGAAAAGGAATGCATTCCGAAAGACCCTTACGATATGACTCATAGAACCGGATGTATATGTAAATAAAGCAGAGGTGAATAAATGTCATTTAAAGACTTTATGCTGTTCTCAATGATGATATTTATCCTTTTAACCTCATCAGCCTATTCTCTGGAAATCGTAAACTTCCAAGATGTAAATGGCGAGACCTTTTATTCGGGAGATTCCGTAGATTTGGGAACCGTGTTAGTAAATAATGAAAGCACACAGGTGAACATAACCGTTGAACAATATCTGATTTACCCGGGAATAGAGCCAATGCCGCTTTATGAGACATTCGTTATTGAACCTAACAACAATACCATGATTTCCGACTTAAGTTTTGATGTTAGTGAGTATTCAAAATCAGGGACATACGTACATTCTGTCAGAATTTACGAATCAGACAATGTTATAGGTGAAAAAACGACGACGTTCTATGTCGCAGGGGCATTAGACAGCTTCAGCGATTGCGAAGCGGTTATTTGCTACGACACAGCATGTGATGATGTGGGCCTCGTTTTTGATGCAGGAGAAACTGTCTACGTGAAGGTAGAATGCCCTCAAAACTCGGAAATAAAAGGCTATCTTGTCTACGATGATACTTTCAAAGACCTTTACTTCACAACAGGCCTGGCAAGTTTCAAGGCTGACCCTGACATCATGAACATTAGAGTGGTTCTTTCAAAAGAAGGTTTCGCTGAAAAAACTATCCAAAAAGAAATAACGGTGACCGGTGAGATGGCAGGCGGCAGCCCAACGAGCATTTTGGATAATAATTTATTAATCATCGTTTTCCTTGCTGCGGTCATCGTAATCGCTGGCCTGCTGGCCTTCTGGAAAATGAAGGGAAGCAAAAGCAAGAAATAGAGTTCCGGCTTTTCCAGAGAATATATATTACACAGAAGACAAATTAAATTATATGAAACCGTCTTTGTCCTTGGCCCTTGGGATGCTGCTCGTGTTTTCTGTATTTATTTTTGTTTCATCTGTGCAGGCACTTGACACCGGTACGATTTTCTCAGTGCAGCCGGGAACAGGCTACAAGTGCGTTTATGTCAGCCTGCCGCAGGACCTCGGCATGAGCAGCATTGACAGCGAGACTGAGACTATAATCGAGGTCAGCAAGGATGCAAGCCCTTGGGCGGAGACGACGTACAACAAGGTGATTTTGAGTCCGGGCATGATGAACAAGAACCCCGTGTGCTTCTATTATTCAGAAAAGAAGGAGGGCGACTTCTCCTTCTACAACATCCGCCTTTCCTCCCTTGAACTTGGCGTTTCCAATTCTATTTCCGGCGGCATATGCGTCTCGAATTACGACGATGTTGACACAGGACTCGAGTTGAGCAACAGGTCCGATGTGTGCAAGCTGCTCAGCGAAAACGCCGATATCATCGACCTGAGCTTCACAGAAGACCCGATTATCGCGAAGAGAGGCGAGCTTCTCTCGAAGACCCTTTACATAACCTCCTATGCGAACATAAGGATAAGGCTGTCTATAGCGACTAATCTACAGAACGATTTCGGAACGCCGGTCGTGACGACATCGTCCTCGAAGCCGATGATCAGCAAGGCCTTCAAGATAAAGGCGCCTGACAGCGAGGGCAACTACACCATGACTATAATGGCGCAGGTCGACGGCTGCGACATGAAGGCCTGCAAGAAGCAGCAGGACGTCATAGTAAGGGTCAGCGACACGGAAAGGCTTGGCTTTGACGCTCGCGTCATACCGCAGAACATAAACCTGAAGACTCCGAATGAGGTCTTGTTCAGGGTGGTGGTTTCCAACCAGGAGGCTACACAAAACTTCACCGTAGAAGCCAGCTCAGACAAGGAGCTTACCATAGACCCGAAGAAAAAGACCTTTATGGTGGAGAAGGGAGACGAAGTAACCGCGGTGTTCAGCGTCACGCCTGGCAGCGAGAAGCTCTACAGGCTTGAGTTCAAAGTGATGAATAACAACAACGAAAAGATTGCGACCGCCTACCTTTCGATAGGCGAGCTGCTCACGGACGCGGTCAGGTACGCTGAAGACGCCGCGAGCTCTAACCCGAGCCTCAAGGACAAAATAACAGAAGAGAAAAACGCCTATGAGCAAAAATACAACCAGACCTCATACGGGGAAGACATCCTTGAAGCGGAGAAGTTTATCGAGACGCTCGACGACCTTAAGGTGAATAACGGCGGAGACGGCAATGGCAACGGCAATAACGAACCTGAACCTTCTGAACCGGCGGGATTCAACTGGATGCTGGTGGCAATACCGGTAATAATAATAGTCGCCGTGGTCCTGATAATCTTCGCCTTCAAGAAAGCGAAAACTTCGCCAGGCCAGGATTATGGTTATGGAGGCTATCAGGGCCAGAAATATTACGGGGGACAGGATTAACCTGAAAAACCGGCAGGGAATAAATATTAATTCTTGCGCGAAATATTTCAGATAATAAAACGAATGTTATGTTCAGGAGGTAAGAGCATGAAGACGGTTTTCTTCATAACCATGGAGCATTATTCAGGAGTCAAGAACCTGCTTTACGCAGACGATACTGTGTCGAGGCATACGATAAATTTCAGGGAAGCCCGAGCGCTCGGTTTCAACAAGGACGGCTATTACCTTGAGATTGACGGCTCCCACGAGGCGATAGAGAAGGCGAAGCATCTTATCGGCGACAAGGGGAAGGAAGTCGCCGGCCATGAGAAGGACGAGGTGCTGAAGAAGATAAAGGAGCAGGAAGACTCCGCTGCCGAAGGTTTCGGGGCCCTGTTCGGCTAAGCTTTAAATCCAGCAAAGCAAAAATTATTACCAAACAGCGATTGACGATTTGACTCTATATTTCAGGTCGTCCATCGAAATTGTGCGTCGGTAGTCTAGCCTGGTGCTCGCTTCGCGAGA
The DNA here is from genome assembly GCA_041489155.1 of Candidatus Aenigmatarchaeota archaeon. Lineage (GTDB taxonomy): Archaea > Aenigmatarchaeota > Aenigmatarchaeia > QMZP01 > QMZT01 > JBGPQP01. The sequence continues at coordinate 11,094 of JBGPQP010000006.1, read as the reverse complement.
GCGAATGGGCAATAGGACACAGGCTTGCCAAGCCTGTAGCCCGGGTTCAAAAGGCGCATGAAGCAGACTTCGTCTGTTTCCGTCTGAAGCTCCCGGCCGACGCATGCGGAACAGTGGCGAAATTAATATATTTATTGACGCGCGGGAAATAATTACTATGAAGCTCTTTAAAAGCAAGGCAAAGGAGATAAAGGAGCTGCAGCCAGAGGAAGAGAAAGAAGCTGATTCTGAACAGCAACCGGCAGAGGAAAACTACTCTCCCTCTGTACAACTGCCAGAGATAAAGAGGGCTCCTGCTCCCAGAGCGCCCGCGCCAAGACCAACGCCTTCGACGCAATCTCCGCCGCTTTTCATAAAAGTCGACAAGTACAGGGCCATCGTTAAAAATATACGCGATCTGCGCTCTTACATCCTCAACCTCAGGGATGCGCTTGACGTTCTGAGGGACATGCAGAGGGAAGTGGCAAATGGCATAGAAATCGCGCAAAAAACCCTCGACGAACTCAACGAGCTAACATCGAACCTCGATGCGTTCTTCATGAAGCCCCAGGCAATGGAAAGGCCGGAGGATTACGAGGAAGAGGACCTCGAACCGGAAGAAAGGGGCGAGGTCGAGGACCACATGAAAAACGTGTACGGCCAGCTGGAGAAGCTCAGGGCGCAGCTGAGGGCGATAGGTTAATAAGCTGTTTCTGCAATTTCTATAATGCGGGGGTAGCCAAGTGGTCAAAGGCGGTAGAATGGTCTTGAACTCTGATTCAAGATGATGTCGATGCTCAAGACCTGCTCACTTAGGGCGCCTTTGCGAAGCATTCGCTTAGCGAAGCGCGAGGCATGTGTTCCAGGGTTCGAATCCCTGCTCCCGCATCATATTTATTTTTAAGCCCCTTTTCCAAGGAATAAAGCATGGAAGGGGAAAAGAAGCTCGTAGGCAAGGTAAGGCATTACTTCACGAAGATAGGCGTCGCCGTCATTGACGTCGAGCACACCATAAAGGTCGGCGACGAGATCTCGATCGAAGGGACGTCGACGAACGTGCAGCAGAGGATAGAGTCGATGCAGGTCGAGCACAAGAACGTGAGTGAGGCCAAGAAGGGCGAAGCGGTCGGCATGAAGGTGAACGACAGGGTAAGAGAAGGGGACCTTGTCTTCAAGATTTAACGTGATTTTAGGCCCTGAGCAGTGAAAAAGCAGCGAAAACTTTTAAACATGAGCTGGTTTTAATAGTATTATGTCCTATACGCTCGTCATAGCGGAAAAGCCCAGCGCAGCGGAAAGAATTGCTTACGCGCTTGCCGAAGGCAAGGTAGAAAAGAGTGGCAAGAGCGTGATATACTTCAGGCTGAGGCATGGCGGCAAGGACATAGTTGTCGTCCCTGCTGTCGGACATCTTTTCGTTCTGGACGAGAAAGGAAAGAAGGCGAAATGGACGTATCCCGTCTTCGACGTCGAATGGCGGCCGACATTCGACGACAAGGACAATTTATGGGCCCAGAAATACTACGCGAACATAGCCAAACTCGCGAAGGGCGCGACTGATTTCGTTTCTGCATGCGACTACGACATCGAAGGCTCGACCATCGCCTACAACATCATTCGCTTCATATGCAACGCGAAAGACGGCAGGCGCATGAAATTCTCCACGCTTACGGACAAGGACATACTTGAATCTTATGCCAACGCAACGCCTCATCTCGATTTCCCCCAGATAGAGGCAGGCCTGACAAGGCACATGCTTGATTTCCTGTGGGGCATCAACCTTTCCCGCGCCCTTACGCTGGCGCTGGAAAAGGCGAATGGCTACTGGACATTGTCCATCGGAAGAGTTCAGGGCCCGACGCTGAAGATCCTGGAGGATCGCGAACGGGAAATCGAGAGATTCGTGCCAGAGCTGTTCTGGACGCTCGAGCTCCATGGCCTGGTGAACGGCAAGAAGATAACCGCGCTCCATGAAGCCGATAAATTCTGGGAAAAGGGGCAGGCCGAGACCATCCTAAAGAGATGCACCGGCAAGAAAGCAGCCGTTCACGAGATCGAAAAGAAGATTGTAAAGCAGCTCCCGCCGACGCCTTTCGACCTCACCACGCTGCAGCGCGAGGCGTTCAACAACTTCGGCTATTCCCCGAAGATGACGCTGGACATAGCCCAGAATCTCTACGAGCATGCGCTTATTTCCTATCCGAGGACGTCTAGCCAGAAGCTGCCCCAGAAGCTGGGCCTCAGGGCAATAATTGAAAAGCTGGCGGAGCAGGGCGAATACGCCGCGCTCTGCGGCAGGCTGATCAAGAAGGGCAAGTTCATCCCGATCGAGGGAGACAAGGACGACCCTGCCCACCCAAGCGTTTTCCCGACCGGCCTTAAGCCTGCGAAGCTCGGCAAGTACCAGCAGAACATCTACGACATCATAGTCAGGAGATTCCTCTCGACGTTCGCCGATCCCGCGCTACGCGAAAGGGTGACCGTGGCGATAGACGTCAATGGCGAGAAATTCAAGGCCTTCGGCGCAACAACCATAAAACCCGAGTGGATGGAATTCTACGGCAGGTACGCGAAGTTCAAGGAGCAGCTTCTGCCCGAGATGACGCAAGGCCAGAACGTCGACAAGCCTGATGTAAAGCTCAACGAGAAGGAGACAACGCCGCCCGACCGCTACTCTCAGGCCTCGATCCTCAAGACCATGGAGGACAAGAACCTGGGCACGAAAGCGACGCGCGCGCAAATACTCCAGACGCTTTACGACAGGGAATACATAAAGGACAAGTCGATAAGGGTGACTGCGCTTGGCTCTGCGGTAATCGAAGCGCTCGAGAAGCACTGCCCTGAGATAATCTCCGAAGAGCTGACCAAGACTTTTGACCATGAGATCGAGCTCATCCAGGAGGGTAAAAGGAAGAGGGATGAAATCGTCGGGAACGCGAGGAAAGAGCTGGAGAAAACGCTCCAGAAGTTCAAGGAGCACGAGATGCACATAGGCTCCGAACTCAAGGAAGGCGTGAAGGAATTCCAGGAGATGGCTCATTTTGTCGGCGTATGCCCCGCATGCAAGGGCGAGCTGCGCATAATCCGCTCGCACATTACCAAGAAGCATTTCGTCGGCTGCTCCAATTACCCGAAGTGCAGGCAGAGCTTCCCGCTGCCGCAGAAAGGCTACGTATCCGCGACGGACGAGAAATGCCCCACTTGCGGCCTCAACATCATCCAGGTGAAGCAGTTCAAGCGCCGTCCATGGAAGCTCTGCGTCAAATGCGGCTTCGTGAACAGGAAGGGTGACGCGACAAAAGAAGGTGCAAAGACAGCTGCGACAAAGGAAGAGAAAGCCCCAGCGGGAAAAGAAAAGGCTCAGCAGGCGGCATCGAAACCTTCCCACATTAAGGAAAAATAATTAAAAACCGTCCCTCATGTCCTTCGCGGTTATTTCTCCTGTTCTGGTGTCAAGTACCACATAATCGGACCTGTAACTGCCAGGCTCATCTTCAGGTTTCTTGTTGGTCAGGCAAACTTTGACGTTGCAGCCACAATTGACTATTTTTCTGCCATCTTCCAGAGCCCTTGTTTCAGGGTTTCCGTGTATGTGTCCCACGAAAAGGGTATCGACCGGATGTTTCTTTCTCGGAATTGTTCTGCCTCTTGCGTTCATGTAGTTTTGACAGTTGGTGAAAAATTTCTCCCTGCTCTCGGCGTCGATGTGAAAATTTTTCTCCATGAAAGAAGGAATCTGGTCTATGTCTTCCCACACAGTTCTTTCCAGAAAGGCCAGAACTTTAAGCAGAGTCCTTTCTATGCATTTGCCTGAAAAGCCCGGGTTGGCATCAAGCTGATGGCCGTGCATCACCATAACCTTCTGTTCAGGGATATACAACCTGTCATTCAGTTTCCATTCTTTGGTCATTTCCCAGTCATGGTTGCCGGCGATGTATTCCAGCTTTTTGTATTTCATATAGTTTTGAATAAGTTTTATCAGATCGACATATGCGCCGTCACCGTACATTATTTTATCAATGGTGGATTTGCCAAGGTCAAATATGTCTCCCCCGAGTATTACCTTGTCCGTATCCAGATAGCCCCATTTCAGATACTCCCTCAGCAGCCTCGGGTCCGTGGAGTTCTGGGCCCTGTCGCCTTCCCTTATCACGTGCCAGTCCGTGCTTACGGTGATGAGGCCTTTGCTCATGTTTTAGTGTTAAAAACAAGCTTTAAATTAACGACTTTTCGGTGGTTTATTTTCTTTACATTATAATCAGAATATCCTGAAGCCCGACGGGCGTATGCCGTTCTGAACGAGCTCGAATTTAACGAATTTGCCCTCCGGAATCGAGCGGTGTTTTACGATTGTTGCCTTGCGCTCGCTCATCCTGCCAGTGTGCTCGACGAAGATGATTGATTTGGACCAGTATCTGATGGCGTCGCCGCCTATCATCTGGTTCTCGCCCGTGTCCCAGTTCTTGAAGACGTGCGCTGTGATGATGACGGGAATGTTCCTTTTCCTGGCGATGTTGGAGAGGACGGAAAGCTGCACGGACAGATCCTTGTTCGCCTCGAGCGTCTCGCTGCCGGGATCGGCGCATTTCAGCCTGTACAAAGCGACGGCGGAGTCGAGGACCAGCATGTCGAACTCGCTGCCCTCCAGGTTCTTTATAGCCACGCCCTGCTCCTCAAAGGTTTTGGGCTCGATCAGGATTATGCGCTCTAGGACGCTCTGGTCGCCGCTTATCTGCATTATGCGTTCCGGCGACAGCCCGCCCTCGCTGTCGATGTAAATGACCTTGCCGCCCTTCTTTATGCATTCCAGTGCGGCGAGGATGCAGATATTCGTTTTTCCCACGCCCGGCGGGCCGTAGAAATTCGTAATCGTTCCTCTCTCTACGCCGCCTGTCAGGGAATGGAAAGGTTCTGGCAGCGGGATTTTTTCTGCGTTAATTGTTTTCATAATTATCCGTAATTTTATGCTTCTGGTCTTGAAACGCTGGGACTGGGATTCGAACCCAGGACCCCGTAAGGAGACTAGCTGTCTGGCAAACCAAATGCAAGCGTGAGCTGCTGGTTTTCGCTTAAGCCTTTTGGTCAAAAGGCTTATTCCAGGCTAGCGCGTTACCATTCCGCCATCCCAGCGTGATATTATATTCAGTGGTGTTATTTTTAAGTTTGAGACAAGCGGTTACCCGCGTTCAATTTTCCTGAGCCTGATTTTGCAGCTTGGGCAGAATCCGGAAGAGAAATCGTAGTGCTCAGCGCAGAGCGTGGCTCCGCATGAAAGGCACGCATGAGGCGCTCTGGTCTCCTTCTTGCACACTGAACATACGCCTATCATGCTTTCGCCTTGCCCTTATTAGTCTCGGCTCTCCTCTCGAGCCAGAGATAAGCAAGTATAGTGAAAAGTGAGATCGTAAGCATAACTATCAGTATTTCGTTCAGCGGCAATTTCTCGCCTTCCGGCGTGACCTTCCTTGCAGTCGTGTTGGCGTATTTTATTATGTCTCGACAGTTTTCAAGCGCAGTCTCCGTCAGGTCCTTCGCCGTCTCGAGGTTGGCCTTGCCGAGCTCCTTCTCTGCCTGCAGTATCAGCTCCATGAGGTCGAGGCATTCGGGATTGTCCTCGAAGAGGTCTCTGGCAAGCTGTATCCTCTCCTCGAGTTTCGTCTCGTTGAAGACGGGCCTTATGTATATTGTGCTCGACTGGTTGAATTTCGGATCGGTCACGCGGCCCGTAAGCTTTATTTCGTATTCGTCCTTCTTCAGCTCGTATGTGGTCAGTTTGAGCGTGGCATTGACGCTGTTCTCCAGACCAAGCTGGCTTATGTAGCTTCTGTCAAGGCTGGCTGAAATCTCGTCGCTTTCCTTCACATACGCTTCAAGATAAATGCCATTAAGCGGGACTTCGCCCGAGTTCCTGAAAGTCACGTTTGCAAGCGTCGCGTTATACGAGGTTACCCTCTTCATCGGGGAAACGGTAATCGTAAGAGAGGCGATTTTCGTTCCCATCGCACCGCCACCTCCACCACCTCCGCCGGTCTGCTGGACGATCGTCTGCGTCTGGGTTTCCGTGTAGCTGACGTTGAGCGTTATGTTGTTGCTGCTCACGGCATACTGGGAATCACTTACGTTGAAGACTATGGTGTCGATGCCGTACCAGTCACTCTGCGGCGTTAGAGTAACGATGGCTTTCCCTGTCCAGACAGAAGACGATATCGTCACAGGAGGCACCTGGTTGTCTATAAGAACTGTAACATGCTGCGACCCGATGTAATTTATCGTCAGGTTGTTGTCGTCGTTAGTAACGCTGTTTTCATTATCCAGGTCGCGGAAGTTGTAGGAAAGGATTATGTTTCTGTCGACCGTGTTCATGTTCCATGTCTGGTTCTGTATCGGGTATATCTGCTCGGGCGGCCTGTTGGTGTTGAGTATGGTTACGGTCATCTCGTCGTAAGAGGTGGCATACGAGTCAGAAACCTCGAGCCTTATGGTCCACGATCCGGATTCATTGAAGATAGGTGTGTAATACCATGTGCTGTCATCCTGGCAGCCGCTGACGCTGCCTATCTGAGTTGTGTTCCTGAACCACGTGCAATAAAGCGTGTCGCTGTCAGCATCTGATGCGTCAAACGAAAAAATAACAGTCTGGTTTTCGCTGAAGATCGAGCTTGGTATCCAATTCCAGTTCTGGTCGAAAAGAAGCATTATGTCAGCAACGGGTGCGTGATTCAGCGGCAGGAGTCTGAAAGTGACAAGTCTGGAGCCAGTTGCGTTGTACGGCTGCGTCGTGTTGCCGCTGTCCCTTGCGGTCACGTTCAGGGTGTAATTGCCCATGTCTTTTTCAAGGGCGTAGAAGCTTATGACGCCTGTCGTCTGGTTTATTGTGAAAAGCGAGCAGTTCGTATCGCTCGTGTTAGTCTTCGAGCAGTTCACAAAGGTCACGTTGAAAATGAAAGGAGCGTTGTTCTCCTCGTCGGTGATGCCAGCGCTCAGGTTTTCGAAAAACGTCGAATTTGCGGTTATGCTGGTGTTGCTCATGTTCATGACAGGCGGGTCGTTGACCGCGAAAACGGTTATGTTCAGTGTCTGCGAGTTCGTGAGCCCGCCTGAATCGTTTACGGTTATGTTCACAACGTACGTAAAGTTCAGCGTATTGTTGGCCCACGAATCGTTCGCGGCGCTGAAATTTATGATGCCGATCGTAGAGTTTATGGAGAAAAGCTGCGGGCCGGTGATGAAGGTCATGCTGTACGTCAGGTTATCTCCATAAGGCGTTTGCTGGTCCGGGTCGCTCGTGTTTTGCCCTGCGTAGCATTCATAGCGGCTGGCTGCATAATACGTGGCTTCGTATGTGTAGTTGAGGCATGAGAAATTCAAAACCGGCGGGTCGTTAACATTGTAAACGCTCAGGTTGAAGGTAACGTAATCTTCCCTGCCCCACGTGTCGTTAACGATAACGCGGGTGGTGTAGTTGCCGACCATGGAGTTGCTTACGTTCGTGTAGTTCATAACTCCTGTCGCAGGTCCAGGCGGCCACGAAGTGAGGTTAGTGGTGATGTTAAATTTGGTCGGGCTGATAAGCGTGCCGTTGGTGTAGTAAGTCTGCGTCCTGAAGGTCAGCGTGTCTGTTGCGTTGTCCAGGTCTGTGGCATTTATCTCCAGTAGGAACGCCTGGCCCTGCGTCGTTATCTGGCTGGAAACGCCGGTAGTTATGTTGGGCATGTAGTCAGGGACTAAGGTAAGGTTGAAAAGCATGGATGTCGTCAGGCCTCCGCCGTCAGTCACGGATATGTTAAGGGTGTAGTTGCCTGAATCGCTCCTGAGCGGTCCGGTGTAATTTATCAGGCCGGTGGTGGAATTTATGGCGAAAAGCGAGCAGTTGGTGTCGCTGGCGTTGAAGGTCTTGTTGCAGTAGGTGAAGTTGAGGCTGTAAGCCAGCGTGGAGTTTACGCTGTCCGTATATGGGACATAGGACGGGAAGTTGTCGGGGTCGGTCGTGTTCTGGCCTATGCTGCACGCGTATTCAAGGCCCTCTACCGCATAATTACCGCAGCTGAAGCTTATGTTAGGCGGGTCGTTTATGTTCGTTACCGTGAAATTAACGAGCAACGAATACGTCCCGTTCGCCCTGCCGTCGTAGACGGAAATGTTGACCGTGTAATTGCCGACTTGGCCGTTCAGTACGGGTGTGAAATTCATGGTCGCGTTCCCGAGGCTGGTCCCGTTGTCCAGGTAAATAGTCTCGTTAAGCGATATGGGGAAAAGGCTGGTGTTAAAATAGGCAGAGAGGTTTCTGTACAGCGTGGCAGCGCTGAACACAAGCGTGCCGTTGTCGATGTCGCTTGCATATATGACCAGTGAAACGCTCTGGTTCTGCGTCCATAACTGATTAGGAACAGTGCTTATGAGAGGCCGGTCGTTTATGTCGATTATCGTGAGATTAACCGTTCTTGAGTCAGTCTGGTTGGCAAGGAAGCTGTAGGGTGGGATGTTAGTTCCGGTAAGGTTGTCTCCGGCGTCGGTGGCCGTGAAATTAACGGTGTAATTCCCCACCTCGTGATTCTGGAAGACGCTGCCCCTGCTGACTATGCCTGTCGTCTGATTTATGATAATTATGTCCGAACAGTTCCCAGCGCTCCAGTGCTGGTTGTTGAAAGGCCGGTAACAGGATAGGACGGTGAAGTTGAAAGTAAGATTGCCAGGTGTTTCCTCGTCGGTCGCGTTAATGTCGTACGTGAGCGTGGCGTTCTGGTACGAAGCGTTGGGCACGCTGCCCATGATCGGCCTGTCGTTTACGGCGTTGACCACGAAGCTTTTGTTGGCGTTACCGCCCTCGGCTATAGGATCCTGAACCGTGAGCGCAACCTTGAAGCTGCCGCAGCCGGCATCCGTCGTTATGTTGATGGTCACGTTGCCGCTGATCGTATTTATGCTGAAACCGGCGAATTCAGTGCCTGCTATGTAGCCGTATGTCAGGTTGTTTTCATCGATGTCGTCTATGTCATAGCACCTCTGGCTGAAGTTGTATCTGCAGATTTCATCTTCAGTGCAGTTGGTTGAAGGCAGAGGGACATATATGCCTGCAGGTGTGTTGGTGACGGTTATGTTGTTGATGACATTCAGGTTGTCATAACCCTGCGCAGAGCCGTAGCACGTGGTGTTCCAGTAGTAATTGCTCCTCGAAGCGAAGGTCCTGTTGTAAGTGTAAAGCTTAGCTGAGGCGTTGAACCACATCCGCGCAGGCGAGGTCCAGCTGCCTGAAAGGTTGAAGGTTATGTTGCATTCGATGTTCGACCCGTTGATCGCTTCTCCTGTCGTGATGTTGCTATAGTTGGCATAGAAGACGGCGAGAGTCGTCGCTCCCGGCCCGCTTCCCAACTGGCTGCCGTCTGCGTAAACGTAATACGCTCCCGCAAGAGGGTCTGTGATGTCCCATGTACCGAGGCTGGTGGTGCCGCTGGTCGTAGCTATGAAGAAGCCGGTTATCTGGCTGATGGGCCGCAAAATAAGAAGGGCTAAAGCGACCAATATTACCACGGCTACGTATAAACCCGCATTACCCTTCATAGAGCGTACCCTCTATAACTAATAATTGTTGATAAACAATTAAATAAGAAAACGCAGCTTAAGCATGGCTTGATGCACGCGTTCAAAATTTATATTGGCTGCGACAATATTTTATCATGGCTGAGGTTGAGGGGATAGAGGAGAGAACTATAGATGAGCACAGAGAAAGGCTCGATCAGATAAGGAAGGAGATATCCAAACTTATAGTCGGCCAGAAGGAAGTCATCGACGGCCTGTTTCTCGGCCTGCTCTGCAACGGCCACGTCCTTGTTGAAGGAGTGCCCGGCATTGCTAAAACGCTTCTCATCCGCGCATTGGCTAAGGCGACGGGATGCGATTTCAAGAGGATACAGTTCACTGTCGATTTGCTTCCCACAGATATAACCGGTATAACGGCGTACGACAAGATAAAGGGTTTCTACATAGTGAAGGGCCCGGTTTTCACCAATTTCATACTTGCAGACGAGATAAACCGCGCGCCTCCGAAAACGCAGTCCGCCCTGCTCGAGGCGATGGGAGAGAGGCAGGTTACCATAGGCAAGGAGACGTTCATCCTTCCCAACCCGTTCTTCGTGATGGCGACGCAGAACCCCATAGAATCAGCCGGAACATACTCACTTCCGGAAGCGCAGATAGACAGGTTCCTTCTCAAGCTTCACATGGATTATCCGACGAGCGAAGAGGAAATCAAGATTCTCAAGAAGAACATCAACCTGTACCAGTTCGATGAATTCAACATAAAGGCGGCGATAAGCCCGCAGGATATCACACAGATGCAGGATGATGTAAAGAAGATATACATGAGCCAGAAGGTCGAGCAGTACTGCGTCAACCTCGTCGACGCGACTAGGAGGCACAAAAAATACAACATCAAGCTGGGCAAATACATAGAATTCGGCTCTTCTCCGAGGGCATCGATAGGCCTTTTCATCACGTCGAAGGCGAACGCGCTGGTCCACGGCAAGAACTTCGTGATCCCGGATTTCGTAAAGGAAATCGCTCCCCTCATCCTTCGCCACAGGATAATCCTGAACTACGAGGGCATGGCAGAGGGTATAAAGACGGATGACATCGTGAAGGAAGTCCTCGAAAAAGTACCGATTCCGTAAACTTTCTATCCGGAAAGCTTAGGCAAAGACAGACGCAAGCCTGCGCGCTCCACTTGTGTTCCGCTAACCACAAAAGCTGTTACAACATGCGTTTAAATCCCTTTTTCTTCTAACAACATAAAATGTCAGAAATAAGCTGTCTCGTTTCTATGCAACGCCTTGAACGATTATGGGGAGAAGGACTAGTGGAACCGATTTCTTGGGAGGAAAAAGAAAAACTCAAGGAAGGGGATACGATATTGATACCCAGGCCCGATTTTATTTATGACGGGCGTTTAAGGATATTAAGGCTTTCTGAAAGGCCTGCTCATTCTGATGGGCATCTTAAAATTAAAGTCGGCGGTGGTTGTGACACTTTAGTTGCTCAAAAAGACTGGCCTGGTGACTATGGTCTTTTGCTGGCAGAACGGTGGAAAAGAGGGGAAGTTTGTCTTGATGGAAATGATTT